>SVGT01000046.1 GCA_015056175.1 Clostridiales bacterium
TTCCCCCGATTATCTGAACGCCTTCTTTATGGACGATTATATCGGCGGCCGCTATTCCTCCACCTCCGCCGTGGGCGGCGCGGTGCTTTCCCTGGCCTTTGGCCCCGATGTGTTTGCCCGCTTCCTCAATGGCGCTGCCGAGGCCGATGCCGCCGCCAAGAACGAATGCATCTTCCAGAACCCCGCCCTGCTTGACGCCATGATCGGCGTGTACGAGCGCAACGTGCTGGGCTATGCCACCACCGCCGTGCTCCCCTACTCCCAGGCGCTCAGCCGTTTCCCCGCCCATCTCCAGCAGCTGGATATGGAATCCAACGGCAAGTCCGTCAACCGCTTTGGCGAGCCCGTGGATTACCTCACCGGCCCCGTCATCTTCGGCGAGCCCGGCACCAACGGTCAGCACTCCTTCTATCAGCTGCTGCACCAGGGCACCGACGTGATCCCGCTGCAGTTCGTGGGCTTCAAGAACAGCCAGCGCGGCAGCGACGTGGTCATCCAGGGCAGCACCAGCCAGCAGAAGCTGTGCGCCAACGTGGCCGCCCAGATCGTGGCCTTTGCCTGCGGCAAGGCGGACGAAAACCGCAATAAGAACTTCGAAGGCGGCCGTCCCTCCAGTATCATCATCGGCGAACAGCTGACCCCCGAAGCGCTGGGCGCGCTGCTGGCCCACTTTGAAAACAAGGTGATGTTCCAGGGCTTTGCCTGGAACCTGAACAGCTTCGACCAGGAAGGCGTGCAGCTGGGCAAGGTGCTGGCCAAGAAGGTGCTGGCACATGAAACCGACGGCGCTCTCAAGGTCTACAGCGATCTGCTGAATATCTGATCCTTCCATCCGGATAAAAATAAGCTCTGATGCCTTGCATCAGAGCTTTTTGATTGCGTTACGCCTTCATCTGCACCCGGAACACACATCTGGGCGGCAGCACAAATTCGTATTCATCTCCGCAGTCAAGAAGGCGCACAGCTTCCTCATCAAACAGAGAGCCGGGCAGCAAGTCCCTGGCCGCAAGGCATCTTGCATCGATCACGCTGCCCGTTTTCCGGATCCGGTACATCATATCCCTGTCAAAATCCCGGTTGATCACAGACAGGGTCACCACGCCGTCCTTTTCCGTGGCCACAGCCTCCGGATCCGCTGCACCCGTAACAGAGCACAGTTTGCCGCCCTTGTGGGCGCAGAGCAGCTTGAACACCTGTCCGTTGGCGGACAGCCTGGCGCCGTTGGGCAGCACGTCAATGGCGCCTTCGCCAACGGGCTGGAAATAACAGACGTACTGCACGCCCATCTTTTCGCACTCAGAAAGGAGCATGTGCAGCATGGCCGCCACATGCATCCCTTCGATGGTGCAACTTTGCCTGAACCACGCCGCCCACACATTCCACTCATCCCAGGAAATGCGGATGTGCCCGGGCAGCTTGCTCCGCAGCTTATGCAAAATCCGTCTGTTATCCTCCGCAAACGCAAGCGCATCCCCGTACATGCGGAGATAGGCGTCATCCTGTGCAAAATCAAACATCAGGTTCTGGTAGGTGTGGAAGGATACCATGGGCGCGACCCCGGCGAATCCCAATGCCGATTTTTCGATCCACGTGTCCATGCGCTCTTCGTAGTTATACGGCCCTGCGGTGCAGATGTTCAGATCCGGCGACACCTTCAAAATGGCCTGCGCCACAGGCATGCAGTGCTCCAGATACCCTTCCGGCGTCATGGGGCCTTCCATGTGTCCGTAACCGTATTCATTGCCAAGGGACCACATCTTTACATTGTAGGGCGCTTTGTGTCCCCGCTCCGCCCGCAATTTTCCGTAGGGCGTGCTTTCGTCCCCGTTGCAATATTCCACCCAGGCGGCGCAATCCTCCACCGTGTCCCACTGCGGGTTGAGGGTGATGTAAGCTTCCGCGCCGATCTCCCTGCACAGCGCCACAAAGCTGTCCGTGTCGATCTCGTGCATATCGTAGCCGTGGGTGTAGGGCTGGGTTTCATCCTCGGTGTAGGCCTGCAGCGGCGCACGCATATCCACCGGCAGAAACATATCCTGCCAGCGGTATTCACCGGCAAAATTGCCGCCGGGCCAGCGCAGCAGCGATACGCCCATCTCTTTGAGCAATTGCACCACATCGCTGCGCATGCCGTGAAGATGTCCCTTTGGCAGCATGGAAACAGCGCCGAAATGGATCTCCCGTTTTTCGGTAAATTCAAGCGTGATCACACCGCAAGGATCCTCCTTGGGCGCGGTCAATGTGCATTGAACGCGCTGCCAGTCGCCGCCCGGCACAAGCAGCGTTTCACGGGCATACACCTGCACGCAGTCCCTGTCCGTCAGCGTTACGGTGACCGGCGTATCCTGTGCGCACTTTGCCACAAACGCGATCTCGTATGCCTGACTTTTGAGCAGATACAATTTCTCCTGCCCGATACCGGCCTTCTCGCCTTCTACAGGGTTCTGCACCGTCTGTCCGTTGGTTTCGTTGCGCCGCCACATGCCGTTTTCCTTGTAATGGCGCACGTATCTTTCCTGATCGGTGCAGAAAAACGCCCGCTTGCCGATCCCAAACCACTCCGCCGCCACGCCGCGCCTGGCTGACGGACGGCCGGCAAACTTGCGGTTGCGCAGCAGCTGCGCACTGAGCCCGCCGGATACGCATGCACGCGTGTGCTCCAGATTATGCCCGAATACAAAGGGCGTTACAAATATCGCCCCTTCCGTGCAGACGGCAAGATGCCGGATATTGCCCTGCGTCATATATGATGCCTCCGTTTCCGGATGATTTGTTCGCTGCCCGTATTTTAACATTTCTCTTACGCCAATGTCAACGCACGCAAAAACAGCCGGGGCATTTCGCTCCGGCTGTCCGTATCGGAAAGCTTACTTGTCTTCCTTCTTTTCTTCGGGTTTTTCTTCGGGTTTTTCTTCGTCCTTCTTTTCTTCCTTTTCCTTGGCTTCCATGGCTGCGCGGCGCTTCTTGCCCTCTTCCAGCTTTTCCTTGACGGGATCCGCAAACTTGCGGGGAATGGGGTTGACGGGCGCATTGGCGATCTGCTCGGCATACAAGGCCACAAAGTTCAGCGTGATCATGAAGGAATCGGGATCCAGATGCTCGATGGTATCGTTGTGGTTGTGGATCTGCGCGCCGCCCATGGGAGCAAGGCGGGCAAAGGTGCAGGCAGGCACGCCGGCGGAAGCAAAGCTGGTGGAGTCGGAGGAATAGGTGCCCAGATCCACCTTGACGGGATAGTTGTTCAGCATGGCGGTGTATTCGATGGCATGGGCAGTATCTTCGCTGGCGGATACGCAGCACACTTCGTGGCCGATGGTCACGCCGGTCATGTCAAAGTTGATGTTGAAAATGTAGTTTTCCAGTTCCTTTTCATGGGCCTTGCAGTATTCGCGGCTGCCCACCAGGCCAATTTCTTCCGCGCCGCACCAGATAAACTTCATGGTTCTGCGACTGCCCTTTTCCTTGAAGTAGTGCATCAATTCCATGATGGTGACGGAGCCGGTGGCGTTATCCCACACACCCTTGGAGTAGGGCACGGAGTCGCAGTGGGCGGAGAAGGCGATCACTTCGTCCTTCAGATCGGTGCCTTCGAGGGTGGCCACCACGTTGTGGGCCTTTTCCTTCTTCACTTCGCTCTTGAGGGTCATCTTCACCTTGGTGGGCTTCTGCAGCACCAGCTTTTCCGCCTCGGAAATGTGGATCTTCAGACCGGGCAGCGGATTGTTCTTGCCAAAGGCGTTGGAGGGACGCAGCTCGTTCTTGATGCTTTCGTCCTCATACATGTTGCCCTGCAGCTGAATGTAGCCCACGGCGCCCTTCTTCTTCAGCTTTTCAAATACGTCGGGCATCACGCGGCCCTGCACCAGCACGATCTTGCCTTCCACGTCGGTCAGATTGGCTTCACGGGCTTCTTCGATGTACTTGAAGCCGCCGATCACGCCCTCGTCGGGGGTATCGGGAGTCTTGCCGATGCCGATGACGGGATAGGCATGGTATTCGGGCTCCAGCACTTCCAGGGTAGCGCAGGTCACGTTGACCACGTCCACTTCGAAGTCTTCAATGACGGCAGGCACGCCGGCCTTGTCGCAGTGAGCCTTGAGGATTTCGGCACACTTCAGATCTTCGGGGCTGCCCGCCACGCGGACAAAGCTCATTTCTTCCAGCAGTTCCCAGGCACGTTTTTTGCACATAGACATATTTTTATCTCTCCTTCAAATAGTTTCGTTGATCAGATGGCAAAATCGCCGTTTACAAACACAGGCACTTCCTGACCGTCCTCCGTGGTGCCCACGATGCTCAGATCGGGCGTACCCACCATAAAGTCGATATGGATCTGGCTGTCGTTCAGCGTCCAGGGATCATCCTCGGGCAGAGGACGGCCCAGCGCACGGCCCAGCGCCAGATGGCAGGAGGCGTTTTCGTCGATCAGGGTGGTGTAATACACGATGCCGGACATGGAAATGGGCGAATGATATTCCACCAGCGCGCATTCGCCAAGGTATGCGGCGCCCTCGTCGGTGTTCACCAGCGCTTCCAGCATTTCCTTGCCCTCGTCCGCGATCACCTCCACCACCTTGCCCTTTTCAAAGCGGAAGCCGAAGTTCTCAATGGCCTTGCCGCCCAGCACCAGGGGCTTGGAGGCATATACCACGCCTTCGGTGCCGTACTTTTCGGGAGAGGTGCAGATCTCCTCGGTGGGCATGTTGGCCTGATGGGGCAGCATGTTGGCAGGCCGCTTGAACCCAAAGCGGGAATAGGGCGTCAATTTAACGATCAGATCCGTTCCGTTCCCGGCGGTATAGTGCAGCTGGGTAAAATGATAGGAATCCATCTTCAATCCGCGCTCGGACTTCTTTTCGCTCTTTTCTTCCCAGGCCGCCACCACGTCGTTATCCTCGGTGATGTAGCACAGTTTCAGCAGGATCTTCCACAGCTCCTCCAGCGCCTGTTCTTTGGGTACGTCCTTGAGGATGAACTCCGCCCATTCCTGGGTGGGGATCATGGCGATGAGCCAGTGGCAGTGCTTTTCGCGGCTGGCCTTGCGCGTAATGTTGCGCACGGCGTCCACATGGGCAAAGATGGCGTTGGCCTGCTTTTCGGGCACATCCTCCATCAATTTGGGGTTCACGCCCTCCAGACGCACAAAGCATGCGCCCTCGTCCAGGTACTGCTGGTTCTGCAGCCTCTCCCATTCCTCCACCTTGCGCACGTCTTCGTCGCTACGGTATTTGGCGGCGATCTTGAGGTTGGCTTCGTCCAGATAATGCACGATCACATTGCCGGCGCCCAGCTTATAGCATTCCTCTGCAAAAATGGGGGTAAAATAGGCGCCTTCGACGGCGGCTTCCACCAGCACGCTCTGGCCCTTTTGCACGTTCAGGCCCACCCGCGCCAGGGTGTATGCATATTTACGGATCATTTTTTCCATGTCCATAAAATATCCTCCTTTCACCGAAAAAAATCATATCATACATATCCTACCCCGTTTGATGGATAATGTCAAACAAATTTTTATATTTATACACTTTTAATACAAAATATACATGCGTTATGCGTCAAAAGAATGATTGAAATCCTTTGTTCACTTTATGCCCGGTGATTGACAGATGAATCCGGGTTGTATATAATGTAAGAGATACATCGGAGGGTCGAAACGGTAGCGTGTTTTGCACCGGATAAGATGTCAGGGTCGCTCCTGATGCTTGTCCGGCTTTTTTTGCAAAAACGCATTGTATCAACAAATTTTATGTACACAGAGAGGTTACGATTATGCAAAGGCAAGAGCCTGTTGTACACAAGGCAGCGCTGATCTGGCGCTTCCTCAAGGGCAGCAAGGGCCTGTTTGTTACAGGGATCATCCTTGCCGCCATCACCGCACTGGCGGATATGGTCTCCCCGCAGATCATCCGCGCCGCCGTGGATAACGCCATCGGCGGAAACGAAAGCACCTTCGGCCCTGCGGTCATGAAGATCGTCAACGCCGTGGGCGGCTTTGAATACCTGGGGCAGCACCTGTGGATCATGGCGCTGGCCATCCTGGGCGTGGCGCTGATCAAGGTAGCCTCCCAGTACGGCTTCATGGTGATCAACACCCGCGCCAGTGAAACGCTGGCGAAAACCATGCGCGATATGCTTTATACCCATATCGAAAAGCTGCCCTTTTCCTGGCACATGAAGAACCATACCGGCGATATCATCCAGCGCTGCACCTCGGACGTTGATACCACCCGCTTTTTTGTGGCAGGTCAGATGACGGGTCTGTGCCGCATCACGATCCTGATCATCCTGTCCATGGTGTTCATGTTCTCCATGAACGTGGGCCTTGCGCTGATTTCGCTCCTCCCCATGCCCTTCATCGTCCTGTATTCCCTGCACTTCCATTCCAAGATCGGCTCCGGCTTCAGGGATGTAGACGAAAGCGAAGGCCGCCTCTCCGCCATGGTGCAGGAGAATTTGACCGGCGTGCGTGTGGTGCGTGCTTTTGGCCGCGAGCGCTATGAGCGCGACCGCTTTGAAAAGCACAACGAAGAATACACTGGTCTATGGGTGCGTCTGGCCAATATCATGAGCCGCTTCTGGAGCGTTTCCGATATGCTCAGCGGCGCGCAGATCATGCTGGTGGTGGTATTCGGCGTGGTGTTCTGCCTGCGCGGCAGCATGACCGCCGGCGAATACATCGCCTTCCTGTCCTACAACTCCCTGCTCATCTGGCCCATCCGCCAGCTGGGCCGCATGATTTCGGACATGAGCAAGGCCGGCGTGGCCATCGACCGTATTGGCTACATCATCCATTCCGAGCCCGAGCAGGATAAGGAAAACGCCCTGACCCCCGATATGAACGGCGATATTTCCTTCGAGCATGTGAATTTTGCCTACGACGGCTGCCCCCAGATGCTGCACGATATCCACTTCACCATGAAGGCCGGTACCACGCTGGGCATCCTGGGCGGCACGGGCAGCGGCAAATCCACGCTGATGCTGCTGCTGGACCGTTTGTATGATCTGCCTGCCGACTCGGGCCGCATCACCATCGGCGGCGTGGACATTGCGGACATGAAGCGCGAGCACCTGCGCAAGCACATCGGCATCGTGCTGCAGGAGCCCTTCCTCTTCTCCCGCACGCTGCAGGAGAACCTGTCCATCACCAACGAAAACCTGACCCTCACCGATATCCGCGAGGCCGCAAGGGCTGCCTGCCTGGATGAAACCATCGAAGGCTTCACCAAGGGCTATGATACCTTTGTGGGCGAGCGCGGCGTGACGCTGTCCGGCGGTCAGAAGCAGCGCGCGGCCATCGCCCGTATGCTGACGCAAAAGACCCCCATCATGATCTTTGACGATTCCCTCTCCGCCGTGGACGCGGAAACGGACGCCAAGATCCGCAAGGCGCTGGAAAAGCGCTTCGGCAGCGCCAGTATCATCCTGATTTCCCACCGCATCACCACCCTTTCCAAGTGTGACCAGATCATCGTGCTGGACAAGGGGCGCATTGCCGAAATGGGCACCCCCAAGGAATTGGAAAAGGCGGGCGGTCTGTACCAGAGGATTTACGAAATCCAGTCCCTGTCCAAAGAGGAGGTGGACGCATAATGCAGCAGCATCAGCAGCAGGAAGAAAAGCGCAGCCTTCCTTTCTTCGGCATTGGCAAGATCGTGCCCTACATGGTCAAGTATAAGCGCATGATGTTTTTCATGGTGCTCTTTGGCCTCATGTCCACCGGCATCGACCTGATCGTGCCCCAGTTCCAGCGCTACGCCCTGAACCACTTTATCGGCGAGGGTACGCTGGACACGCTGCCTTACTTTATCATCCTTTACCTTGTCACCATCTGCTGCATGGGCGCGCTGAACTACTTTTCCTGCGCGTGGGCCATGCAGACCGAAGTTCGCGTCAACCGCGATCTGCGCAACGCCGCCTTCACCCATCTGCAGACGCTGTCCTTTTCCTACTACAACCAGAACAGCGTAGGCTACATCCACGCCCGCGTCATTTCCGATACCTCCCGTATCGGCTCCCTGGTATCCTGGACGCTGATGGACAGCGTATGGCACCTTTCCTACCTGGTGGGCGCCGTGTGCGTGATGCTGGTGGTCAACACCAAGCTGGCGCTGATGGTCATCACCATCCTGCCCCTCATCGTGGTGCTCTTTTCCCTGTTCCAGAGCAAGCTCATCCGCGTCAACCGCGAGATGCGCGAACTGAACTCCAAGATCACCAGCGATTTTAACGAGGGCATCACCGGCGCCAAGACCATCAAGACGCTGGTCATCGAAAAGAAAATGGCGGATGATTTCCTCAGCGATACCAACGCCATGCGCAAAAAGAGCGTGCGCGCCTCCCATCTGCGCGGCTTGTTCTCCGCTACGCTGAACATCGCTTCCTCCATGGCACTGGCCATCGTGCTCTGGCGCGGCGGCTACATCGCCCAGAACGAGGTGGGTACCTTCTCCATGTTCATGTCCTATGCCCAGGGCATGATGGAGCCTGTGCGCTGGCTGATCGACGCCATTTCCGAGCTCATCACCACCCAGGTCAACATCGAGCGCTTCTCCCGCCTGATGGAAACCAAGTCCGACGTGACGGACAGCCAGGAAGTCATCGAAAAGTACGGCGACGCCTTTGAACCCAAAAAGGAAAACTGGGAACCCATCAAGGGCGATATCGAGTTCAAGGACGTGGACTTCAAGTATCCCGACGGCGATGAATATGTGCTGGAGAACTTCAACCTGAAGATCCCCTTCGGCTCCAACATCGCCATCGTGGGCGAAACGGGCGCAGGCAAGAGCACCCTGGTCAACCTGGTGTGCCGCTTCTTTGAGCCCACCCGCGGTCAGGTATTGATCGACGGCCGCGACGCCCGCGAGCGCAGCCAGCTGTGGCTCCATTCCGCCATCGGCTACGTGCTGCAGACGCCCCACCTCTTCTCCGGCACGGTGCGTGAAAACCTGCTGTACGGCAATCCCAACGCCACCGAGGAAGAGATCAACCGGGCGCTGAAGCTGGTTTCCGCCGAAGAAGTGGTCGCCCGCATGGAAAAGGGGCTGGACAGCGACGTCGGCGAGGGCGGCGATATGCTCTCCACCGGCGAAAAGCAGCTGATCTCCTTCGCCCGCGCCATTCTGGCCGATCCCCGCATCCTGGTGCTGGATGAAGCCACCGCGTCTGTGGATACCCTCACCGAGCAGAAGATCCAGAGCGCCATTGAGACCATCATCAAGGGCCGCACCTCCCTGGTCATCGCCCACCGCCTGAGCACCGTCAAGAACGCCGACCTCATCCTGGTGGTTCGCGACGGCAAGATCATCGAGCAGGGACGGCATGATGAACTGCTCAAATCCAAGGGCCACTACTACAGCCTCTATACCCGTCAGTACGAGGACGAGGCCACTTCCAGCCTGTTTACCGGCAACTGAATCGGTACCCCGGAATCCCTGCGGATTCCGGGGTTTTTGTTTTGTTTCGCCATCTTTTTTCTGTTTTCCTCACATTTTACTGGAAGTTTATCTGCACTTGTACTATAATAGAACCATTCTATATCCCTGCATCCTGTCGCACAAAGGAGAGGATTCCATGCTCCCACAAGATATCAAGGACAATTTTCTGCAGATCCTCCGGGAGGAACTGATCCCCGCCATGGGCTGCACCGAGCCCATCGCCCTGGCGCTGGCAGCCGCCAAGGCCACGGTGGAGCTTGGCAGCAAGCCGGAATATATCCGCGCCCAATGCTCCGGCAACATTATCAAAAACGTGCGCTGCGTGCGCATCCCCAATTCCGGCGGCATGACGGGCATTGAAGCGGCCTGTGTGCTGGGCGCACTGTGCGGCGACGCCTCCCGCAACATGGAAGTGCTGGAGAGCGTGACGGACGAAGGCCGCAGGGAGACCCGCGATTTCATCGCCGCCAAGGGCTGTCAGGTTTCCTTCCTGGAATCCCCCCACCCGCTGCACTTTATCATCACCGCCGGAAAGGGCAGCGATGAAGTGGAAGTGGAGGTGTGCCACAGCCATACCAATGTGGTGCGCATTTCCAAAAACGGGCAGGATATTTTCCGTGCAGATAACGTCCCCGAAACCCAGCCCGCCGCCGACCGCAGTCAGCTGACGGTGGAAAACATTATGGCCTTTGCGGAGGAAGTGGATCTGGCCGACATCCGTCCCTTTGCGGAGACCCAGATCAAATGCAACATGGCCATCGCAGAAAAGGGCATGGAGGGCGGCTACGGCCTTGGCATCGGTCAGGCCATTTTGCACACCTATCCCGACAGCGTAATCGCCAAGGTGCGCGCCTATGCAGCAGCCGCCTCGGAAGCCCGCATGGACGGCTGCGATATGCCGGTCATCATCACCTCCGGCAGCGGCAATCAGGGTATTACCTCCACCGTGCCCATCATCGTCTACGCCCGGGAAAAGCGCATGAGCGAAGCCCGTATGATCCGCGCGCTGGCCTTTTCCAGCCTGCTT
>SVGT01000047.1 GCA_015056175.1 Clostridiales bacterium
AGCTTCCTTGGCGCCGGTCATATAGCCGTCGTAGGGAAACACGCGCACGATGGGCAGGTTATGGCGCTGACCCACTTCGTAGTCGTTGGGGTCATGGGCAGGGGTGATCTTCACAACGCCCGTGCCCTTTTCCATATCGGCATGCTCATCGCACACGATGGGAATTTCCTTGTTGATCAGGGGCAGAATCACGTGGCAGCCATGCAGATGATGATAGCGGGGGTCATCGGGGTTGATGGCCACAGCGGTATCGCCCAGCATGGTTTCGGGGCGGGTGGTAGCCAATTCCAGCATTTCGCCCGTTTCCTTCACAGGATACAGGATGTGCCAGAAGTTGCCGTCCTTCTCGTCATATTCCACTTCGGCGTCGGAAATGGAGGTATTGCAGCAGGGGCACCAGTTCACCAGACGGTTACCCTGATAAATGAGACCCTTTTCATACAGACGCACAAACACTTCGTTGACCGCCCTGGAGCAGCCCTCGTCCATGGTGAAGCGCTCGCGGCTCCAGTCGCAGGAGGAGCCCAGGCTGCGCAGCTGACGGGTAATGCGTCCGCCGTATTCGTTTTTCCAGGCCCAGGCATGCTCAAGGAAGCCTTCGCGGCCCAACATTTCCTTGGTCAGGCCTTCCTTGCGCAGCTTTTCCACCACCTTCACCTCCGTGGCGATGGAGGCGTGGTCGGTGCCGGGCAGCCAGAGGGTGGGATCACCCTTCATGCGATGGTAGCGGATCAGGCTGTCCTGCAAAACGCCGTCCATGGCATGGCCCATGTGCAGCTGACCCGTCACGTTGGGCGGGGGCATCACGATGGTGAAGGGCTTTTTGCCTTCCACGCGGTGGGCCGTAAACGCGCCGGAGTTTTCCCACTTTTCGTAGGTCGTTTTTTCAATCGCCTGCGGATTATAGGTTTTTTCCATGTTGAATTCGCTCATGAAAAGTTCCTCCTGTATCAATAGACAAAGACCGCCCCATCCGAAAGGACGGAGCGGCCCGTGGTACCACCTGACTTCGCAATGGTTGCCCATTGCCTTATGAGCGCTGTATCGTGCGCAAAACGGACAGACTACTTGGTTTCACCTGTCACCCTCCGGGACGACTTTCCGCACATCGCCTTCCAAGGCCGCCTTTCAGCCGGTGGGCTGCCCTCTCTAATGGCGCGGCATGCGTACTCCTTCCCTTCCTTGGGATGGGTTCTTTAATTAGGCGTTGGCCTTCGCTTCGTCAACGACGACAACCTGCTTGCCGGCATAGTAGCCACAATGCTTGCAAACACGGTGGGCCAGCTTCATCTGATGGCACTGAGTGCATTCCACCAGAGTGGGAGCGGTCAGCTTCCAGTTGGCACGACGGGAACGGCCGCGCGCTTTGGATACTTTCTCTTTAGGCAGAGCCATGAGTTACACCTCCTGATCCTTCGTCAGCAATTGCTGCAATGCCGAAAAAGGATGCTGGTCGGGCAATTCCTTCTGGCAAGCATGCGATTCATTATCCTGCCGCGCCTGTTTCATCACTTCGCATTCGGGTTCACATTCGAACCGGATGGGAAGTTCAAGCAGCGTCAGGGTCAACGCCAGTTGATGAAGCTCCACTTTGGAGCCCTCAAAGGCAAGGCGTTCATCATCATCCGTCTCATTTTCTTCAGGCATGCCGGCGTACGTCTTTTCCCTGCTGATGCGCAGGAAGGTTTCGTCAAAGGGCACGTCCACCTGATAGTCCACCGGGGCAAAGCACCCGGCGCACGTACCGTGCGCGACCGTCTGCAGCCTGCCGCGGATGCGCAGGTTGTGCTCCATCATGGAGTAGAAGCCGGTCATCACCACGGGATCAAAGGTGACCGTATCACCGAAGATCTCCTGAGGCGGGATCTCATCACGATGGGTAAAGGCAATCTCTTCGCCAGGCGCTCGCAGCGCCTTGGAAACATCCAGATACATGACATCTCTCCAATCGTGACCGAATGATATTATACGCCGACACGATGCCTTTGTCAACCTTTTTTTCTCAAAATAAGGCGACGAAAAGCGCTTTTTCATCACTCGGACACAAGATATAGTTTTCGCTGCTTATTCTTCCAGAGACCGCAGCAACTTTTCCACTTCTTCAAAGGTTTCCGCCACATTGATGTCCGTGCGCAGCTTGCGTGCACCGCGGCGGAAGGACACATACCAGCCAAAGTGCTTGCGCATTTCCATCACAGCGGCAGGGTTGCCCTTCCAGGCCTCCATGTCTCTGGCGTGCCGCATGGCCGTTTCCACCACTTCTGCATAGGAAGGCGGCGTGTAGCTTTCGCCCCGCATGCGGGCCTTGATCTCCCCAAACAGCCAAGGGTTGCCCAGCGCGCCGCGGCCGATGGCAATGCCGTCGCAGTCCGTAACGCGCAGGATCTCCTCCGCGCTGTCGGCGTCCACCACGTCGCCGTTGGCAATCACCCGGATGCCCACGGCGTTTTTCACCTCGGCGATCTTTTCCCAATCCGCCTTGCCGCTGTACAGCTGGCGGCGGGTGCGTCCGTGCACGGTCACCGCACAGGCGCCGCACTGCTCCGCCATTTGGGCAAATTCCACACAGTTGATATGTTGGTCATCCCAGCCAAGGCGCATTTTGACCGTCACGGGAAGAAGCGTGGCATTGCACACGCTGCGGATGATCTGCGCCGCCAGATCAGGCGTTTTCATCAGAGCGCTGCCCGAGCCGCCGCTGGTTACCTTGGGCGCGGGACAGCCCATGTTGATATCGATACCGGAATACTTGCCCATATCGGTCAGCATTCTGGCGGCGTCGGCCATAAGATCTGCATGATGGCCAAAGATCTGGGCAATGATGGGGCCTTCCGCCTGCTCCACGTCCAGCAGCTGGGTATACGCCCGGGAGGTTTTGGGCGCCGTCAGCACGCCCGGTGCGCTGATCATTTCCGTGGTGACCACGTCGCAGCCCTTTTCACAGCACAGCCTGCGGAACACCTTGTCCGTGATGCCTGCCATGGGGGCCAGGTACAGCGGCACCTGCTTGCATTTATTCATTGATTATTTCCGTCACCGTCATATTTTTGATGATCCACCGTCCGTTTTCACGGGACAAAAGCACGTCGTATTCGCAGCTTTGCCATCTGGGCGGCGCAGAGGTAAGACCCATGGCCTCCACATCATCCCTGGAGGCGCTCTTCACCTTGCCGTCTATGCGGGGTATGCTCTCCTGCATGGTGGCGCGGGCCGTATCCTCCCAGGGCCAGCACCACACCCAGTCCATGCTGATACGGTGGTCGATACCGGTGATGCTGTAATGGTTCTGGTAGACCGATTCGCCGTTGCGCGCCTGTGCCAGCAGCGGATCGCGGCTGATATAGGCGGAGGAAAAGTAGCTGGTCAAAGCGCTTTCGCTTTCCCCCATCATCACCACCTGGGCACGCTTGGCCATCCCGTCCTTGAGGATGATCTGGATATTGGCGGCGTTCATGGCAAAATAGAAGGCCGTGGTCATCACGCCCAGAATGCAGCAGATGATGAGCAGCCTTCCGGCGATGTACCAGACAAACCTGCGCACAAACTTCATGCCAATTCCTCCTTCCGTCTCAAGGGCTTTGCTTATTATATCAACTTTCGCCCCGACATTCAATAATAACGAAAGGAAAAAGCAAAATCTTCCGCAGTAAAAAAGCGGCGCCTGTAAAAGCGCCGCCTGAAAGCCTGATTACTTTTCGGACGTCAGGGTCGTACCCATATCGTCGCCGGAGAGCACCTTGAGGATGTTGTCCGGTTCGTCCAGCATGAACACCCGCACCACGGGCACCTTGTTATCCGCACAGAGGGCAAAGGCCGCGGTATCCATCACGCGCAGACGCATTTCCTGCGCCTTTTCGTAGGAAAGGGCGCGGATCAGCTTGGCGTCGGGGTTCTTCTTGGGGTCGCTGTCGTACACGCCGTCGATGTTCTTGGCCAGCAAGATGGCGTCGGCTTCCACTTCCACAGCGCGCAGCACCACGGCGGTATCCGTGGAGAAGAAGGGGTTGCCGCTGCCGCCCGCAAACAGCATGATGGTGCCGTTTTCCATGTTTTCAACGGCCTTGGAAGCGCGGTACAGATCGCACACCCGGTTCATTTCGATGGCGGACATCACCTGCGCCTTGCCGCCTGCACGGCGGATGGCGTCCTGCATGGCCAGACAGTTGATCACAGTGCCCAGCATGCCCATCTGGTCGGCGGTCACGGCGTTCATATCCTTGCCCTGACGGCCGCGCCAGATATTGCCGGCGCCAATCACCACGCCCAGCTGCACGCCGGAGGAAACAACCTTGCACAGCGTGGCGGCCACGCGATCGATCATTTCATGGTCAAAAAGCTTTCCGTTTTCACCCAGCATTTCGCCGCTGAGCTTCAGCAGCACGCGCTTGTAGTTCATGTTTTTCTCCTCCTGCAATCTGTTGGCTCAAAAAAATAGGCGGCATAGGCCGCCTATTGGGTTTTGATTACTTCTTGGTCATTTCAGCGATTTCGGCAGCAAGGTCGCTTTCCTTCTTCTCGATGCCTTCGCCGCACTCATAGCGCACAAAGCGACGCACGGAGATCTTTTCGCCGGAAGCCAGAGTGGCTTCGTTCACCAGGGTACCCACGGTGATGTCGGGGTTCTTGACGAAAGCCTGCTCAAGCAGCACGTTTTCCTTGTAGTACTTTTCGATGCGGCCTTCCACCATGCGGTCCACGATCTTTTCGGGCTTGCCTTCGTTGATGGCCTGAGCGCGCAGCACTTCGCGTTCGCGTTCCAGGTTTTCGGCGGGCACTTCTTCCTTGCTCACGCAGATGGGGTTGGCAGCGGCGATCTGCAGGGCGATGTCATGGCACAGGTTGAGGAAGGTATCGGTCTTGGCAACGAAGTCGGTTTCGCAGTTGACTTCCAGCAGCACGCCGATCTTGCCACCCATGTGGATGTAGCTGGTCACAGCGCCTTCGGCAGCCACGCGGCCGGCCTTCTTGGCGGCAGCCGCCAGGCCCTTTTCGCGCAGGTAGTCAATAGCCTTTTCCATATCGCCGTTGCAGGCAACCAGAGCCTTTTTGCAATCCATCATGCCGGCCTGGGTACGTTCACGCAGTTCCTTAACCATTGCGGAAGTGATTTCCATGGTAAATTCCCTCCTATATTTTTCAGTGAGAATATATTGAAATTATTCGGCAGCTTCCACGGTTTCGACGGGAGCTTCTTCGCCGCTCTGTTCGCCCTGACGGCCTTCCAGCACAGCGTCGGCCATCTTGCCGGCGATCAGCTTGACAGCGCGGATAGCGTCGTCGTTGCCGGGGATGACGTAGTCAACTTCGTCGGGATCGCAGTTGGTGTCCACGATAGCCACGATCGGAATGCCCAGCACGCGGGCTTCGGCCACGGCGATGTGTTCCTTGCGGGGGTCAACCACGAACAGGGCGCCGGGCAGCTTCTTCATTTCGCGGATACCGCCCAGGTTGGTTTCCAGCTTTTCGCGTTCATGCTGCAGCTTGATGACTTCCTTCTTGGGCAGCACTTCGAACTGACCGGCCTGTTCCATCTTGTCGATTTCGTTCAGGCGTTCCACGCGGGAGCGGATGGTGCGGAAGTTGGTGAGCATGCCGCCCAGCCAGCGGTTGTTCACATAGAACATGTTGCAGCGCACGGCTTCGGACTGAATGCTTTCCTGAGCCTGCTTCTTGGTGCCGACGAACAGCACGGTCTTGCCTTCCATGGCCAGGTTGCGGATGAACATGTAGGCTTCGTCAACCTTGCGAACGGTCTTCTGCAGGTCGATGATGTAGATGCCGTTGCGTTCGGTGAAGATGTAGGGGGCCATTTTGGGGTTCCAGCGACGGGTCTGGTGACCGAAGTGGACGCCTGCTTCCAGCAGGTGCTTCATAGAGATGACAGCCATGAGTTTTTTCCTCCTTGTTTTTCCACCGCGTACCTCTTTGGTGCAAGCCACCGCGTTTGCGGCACAAGCGGCACATGGGTACGCGTGCGTGATCCGTGAAATTATATCACAGCACCTTCGCAAAAAGCAATAGGTTTTCTCCCTCTTTTTCGCTTTTTTTATTACAATCCTTTGAATTCTCCCACAAAAAAAGAGCAGCCGGGCATGTTCTGCCGGGCTGCCAGAGGTTCACTGACCCAGGTATTCCAGATATTCTTCCAGGCACATGTCCATGCGCTGCATCTTTTTGCTGTGCTCGATGCCCACATAGCGCACATGCCATTCTTCTCCAAGGAAGCCGGTGATATCCTGCTTTTCATCCGTATAGCGCATGATGAAGCCGTAATCCCAGCAATAGGTGGCCAACCAGGCGTACTGCGCCGTATCGGAAAAGAACTCGCCCGGCACGGTCAGATCAAAGGCCAGGCCGGTGTGATGCTCGCTCTGCCCGGGGTCCGCCACCGTCTGGCGGGTGGCGGAAACGGCGTTGTCCCGGCTGAAGCCGTCCTTCATAAAGTTGCTGACGTAATTGTCAAAAATATCTTTCTGATCCTCGTACGTGCGGTAGCTTTCGCTGATCTGCCAGGGAGAAATACCCTGGGCGGTGGCGTCCTGCACCATACGAATGAGCGCCTCGGTCGCCTCCCGGACGGCCATCAGGTTCTTTTGCTTGTAGATAAAGAGCCCCTCCGGCGCCACATCCTCAATGAGCACCAGATCCAAAGGATAGAAGCCCTCGGGGATCGGGTGCTGCCGGTTGACCAGCATGGGAACGGATGCGGAAAGTGTATCCGTAGCGGGCGGCGTTGGGGTGATCTCGATCCGGTGCGCATCGCCGGAGTGCAGTTTATCCCAGGTCATCTGCCCCACGATGCCGTCCGGCTCCAGATCGTGCTGCGCCTGGAAAATTTTGACCGCATCCCGGGTACCGGAGCCAAACTGCCCGTCCACCTGACCGGTATAATACCCAAGCGACAAAAGGATCTCCTGCAATTCCAGCACGCCGTCGCCCTGGCTTCCGGAGGCCATATACAAAGCCGTGGGCGCAGGCGTTGCCGTCACAAGGGCAGGATCCCGGGTAACGGACATGGCCATCACCGTAGCCGTGGGCACAGGGGTGACCTGCGCTTCATATTCATATTCGGACCAGGTATTGAGCGCGCGCATGCCAAAGAGCAGCGCCAGTACGATCAAAAGCGCCGCCAAAGGCAGGAACACAAGCATCGCGCCGCCTGCACGTCCGTTTTTCCGCATAACAAACCTCCCCGGTATATGTACCGGGGATATTATACTAAAATTCCGCAAAAATTGTCAACTCAGGCGCCCGCCCGGCTGCGCAGCCAGCGCTCCACATCCTCCTCGTTTTCAAACCCCACGCCGGAAAACAACTGCGCCTGCGTGTCCTCGTCAAATGCATCCATGGCATAGTCCGTTTCTTTTTCAAAGGCCAGACCGTCGCCGTACACGTTCCGGAACATGCACACCTTGCCGGCCTCATCCGGCATCAGCACCAGGTGCATGGGGCAATAGATGTTTTCATCCCGGCTCATGCTGATATATTCGGCGGAAAACGTGTCCACCTGCCAGTTTTCATAGTGGGCAAGAACGCTGTCAAAATCCGCGCCCACCAGCTCACTTGGGAGCGTGAGCCGCCTTGTTACCTGATGTGCGCAGGGCACAAAACGGAAGGTCTGCACCAGCACGCAGTTTTCCTCCGTTACCACTTGATCCTTAGCCGCATCCAGCATTTCGCCCCGGGCGGCGCCTGCTTTTTCCTGTCCCAGGGTGCTGATCCCCAAAGTGATCCCTCCGATCAGCAGTGCGCACATTACCAGCAGCCATGGCATATATTTTTTGCCGTTTTCCTTCAATTCTTTCCGCCTCCCTTACAGATTCTGTGTCTGTCAGCGCTTATTCTGCCCGCCTTGCGCCTTTTTGATGCCTGTGCTACAATCGTTTCAGTCCATTTTTTCGGGAGGCGCATTGTTTTGAAAAAAGCCATCATGTTCGACCTGGACGGTACGCTGATCAACTCCCTGCCGGATATTGCCCATGCCATGAACCACGCGCTGGCAGAAAACGAATTGCCCATTCACGATGTGGACAAATACCGCTATATGGTGGGCGACGGCGTGATCAACCTGGCAAAGCGCGCCGTTTGCGAAACGCAGGACCGCATGGAACAGGTGCTTGGCTGCTATCGGGCATACTATGCTTTGAACTGCGCCGTGCGCACCCATCCCTATGACGGCATCCGGGAGCTTCTGCACACCCTCCGTCAAACGGGCATGAAGGTATTTGTTTTTTCCAATAAGGATCAGCAGGACGTGGAAACGGTCTGCGCCCATTATTTCCCGGATTTTGCATTCGATGCCGTCCGCGGCCGGGTGGACGGCGTGCCCGTAAAGCCCGCCCCCGACGGGGCGCTTGCCATCCTCCGCGCACACGGGATCGATCCTGCCGCCTGCTGGTACGTCGGCGATACCAACACGGATATGCGCTGCGGAAATGCCGCCTGCATGGAGACCATCGGCGTCACCTGGGGTTTCCGGGATGAACAGGAGCTCATCGAATGCGGCGCAAAGCATATCGCCAAAGCGCCCTGCGATATTCTTACCATCGTTTCAGAAAAATAAAAAAGACGAGGCCCGCGATCGCTCGCAGGCCCGCCTATAAGAAGGGGAGAGAGGATGGGCGGTTTCCCGTCCACGCACTGATCATAGCACCCGGATGTGAATGAATTTTGAACAAAAAGTGAAAGGATTTTGTTATTTTCATCCGCGTCTGCGGGGCAGCGTTACCGTCACTGTCACCTGCTCCTCCCCGTCATCCACACAAAGCGCCGCATCCACACCCATCAGGCGGATTTTGTCCACCACGCTGCGGATGGCGTTTACATACAGCCGCGGGTCGCTGGCCAAAGAGATCACCCGTCTGGGTGCAGAGGACTGAGGAAGTACTCTCAGTTCTTTTTTGATGCGCTCCTCTGTTTCCCGGACGGTCAGGTGCTTTTCCGCCGCATCCTGCGCGATGCGCAGCCTTATATCGCCCCTTGGCAAACGCAAAAGCGCCCGCGCATGGCGCTCGGTCAGCGCCTCGTCCAGGATCACTCTCCGCACCGGCTGCTCCAATTGCAAAAGGCGCACCTTGTTGGCGACCGAGCTTACGCTCTTGCCCAGCCGCCGCGCCAGATTTTCCTGCGTGACCCCCGTTTCCAGCACAGCCAGATATGCTTCCGCCTCCTCCAGAAAATGCAGTTCCTCCCGCTGCAGATTTTCCACCAGCGCCAGGATGGCGCCGTCGCCCGCACCGGGAGACAGCACAAAGGCGTCGATATATTTCATCCCCAGCATTTTGCATGCCCTAAGCCGCCTCTCCCCCATCACCAGTTCAAACCCGCCTTGCTTTTCCCGCACCGTAACGGGCTGCAAAAGCCCGTGCTGGCTGATGGAGGCCGCCAGCTCCATCAGGCGCATTTCGTCAAAGTGCTGCCTGGGCTGATCGGGATTGGGACAGATCAGACGAATGGGGATCAGGCAGCTTCTTCTTCCCGTATTCGCAAGCGGCGCGCAGGGTTCGCTCATCAGGCCGCCTCCTTCCTTGCGCAATAGGGCGGGCGCATTTTTACCCGCTCCGTGTGTGCATTTCTCCGCAATCAAAAAACCTCCTGCATCCGTATACGCAGAAGGTTTTGACATATTTTTCTCCAAAGGAAGTCCGTCCGGCACGATCCGCGCCCGTCCTCTGTCTTATTTCAGCGGACGCTTGGAGGGAATGCCGTTTTTGCGCGGAAACTGGGGAAGGGTTTTTTCCTTTTTATCGGCGCAGACCAGCACATGATGCTCGTTTTCGTAGGCCATGGGCAGCGTGCACACGTTTTTGCCGCCAAGCTGCGCGATGGCGGATTTGGCGGCCGGCACCTCTTCCACAGCGCCCGGCCCTTTCCAGCACAGCATCCTGCCGCCCACCTTGACAAAGGGCAATAGATATTCGCTGAGCACATTGAGCGCCGCCACCGCGCGGGCCACCGCCCGGTCAAACTGCTCGCGCAATTTCCCGTCGCGTCCCGCATCCTCCGCACGGCCGTGGAGGATCTCCACATTGTCAAGGTGCAATTCTTCCTTCACCGCGCGTAGAAAACTGCAGCGCTTTTCCTGTGCGTCCAGCAACACCACCTTCAGTTCGGGATTGGCAATGGCAAGGGGCATGCCGGGAAAACCCGCGCCCGTACCCACGTCAATGAGCCTTCCCGTTTTGGGGATCAGCCCCTCCGTCTTCATAGGCAGCAGCGAATCCACAAAATGGCGGGATGCCATATCTCCGTCCCGGACGCTGGTCAGATCCATGCGGGTATTCCAATCCATCAGCATGGCCTGATAGATTGGAATAC
>SVGT01000048.1 GCA_015056175.1 Clostridiales bacterium
TCCTAATAGACCTTATATGTTCCCCGACAGACATGAAAAGACCCTGCTATTTTTGAGAATAGCAGGGTTGCATTCAATATAGGAGTTGAAAATGTGAAAACATACACGCAAGAAAAAGCAATTGGTGAGAGTTCAAGTCTTGCTTGAGAAAAATATTTTTTTGTACAAGTAAACCATAAACTAAAATTTCCCCCATAAAAACAGAAAAAACCCTGATAAAATCAGAGTTTTTCTGTGGCTATATCTTTTTTGTAGCCTTTTGATGGCGGAGACGGAGGGATTCGAACCCCCGTGCGGTTGCCCGCAAACTGATTTCGAGTCAGCCTCGTTATGACCACTTCGATACGTCTCCATGCGCAAAAGTCAGTATAACGTATCGGACGGCGCTTTGTCAAGAGGCAGCTGCGGCGCGGGCGTAAAGCGGATGTCCGTGCGCGCGGCTTTGATCAATGTGTCCGGATCATACCCCGGGGTCAGCCAGGGGATCAGGCTGTCGGCAGGCAGGATCACCGGCATGCGGGGGTGCAGATGGCGCATGTGGGGCGCTGCATCCCGCGTCAGTACGGTGTAGCTGTAGCGGCCGTTGCCCTCCGGGCGGTAGATGCCGGCCAGCAGCAGGGATCTGCCCGTTTCGGGGTGGAAATCATACCGGGTGTGATCGTCCACTGCCCATTCGTAATAAAAGGAGGCGGGGATGATGCAGCGCCGAAGCTGCATGCTTTCCCGGAACATGCTCTTTTGCGCCGCCGTTTCACTGCGGGCGTTGATGACGCGTTTGTTGTGCAGGGGAAAGCCCCAGTCCATAAAGAAGGCGCGCAGCATGCGGGCGCGGTTGTTGGCCAGCACCGGCGCCGTATCGCCGGGGTATATTTCGCCCTCCGGTTTGGCGCGGGGCACGCTGCCTGCATCCAGAGAACGCAAAAGGGACGTGATAACGGCGTTCATATCATCGCTTTTGAGATAATACCGTCCGCACATGGAAAAGCACCTCCTTTCTGCTTCATTATACGGAGGAGTCCGTCATTCCGTCAAGGGATATTATTTTCGCCGGAAGCCGCCTGATTCCTTGAAAAGCAAGCCGTTTTGTACTATAATGTAAACAGGAAAAGACTTGTTTTTTTGCCATACCGCCGTGACCTACCGGGGAAGGTGACCAACCATGCGCAAAGGAGACTTCGATATGATCAACGACGAGATCATTTGCCTGGCCGATGCACTGCTGACACTCAAAACCAGGGAAGAAATGCTGGCGTTTCTGGAGGATCTTTGCACCATTCAGGAACTTAAGAGCATGGCGCAGCGGTATGAGGTGGCCCAGCTTCTGGAAAAGAAGCTGACCTATGCGGTCATTTCCGAGCAGACGGGCGCCAGCACCGCCACCATCAGCCGCGTGAACCGCAGTCTGGTGTACGGTGCGCAGGGGTATGTGAAGGCGCTTGAACGGATGAAAAAAGAAGAGGAAGCATGATGAACTTAGCAGATCTGAACCCCATGCAGCGCAAGGCCGCGGAAACTTTGCAGGGCCCTGTGCTGATTCTGGCCGGCGCGGGCAGCGGCAAAACCCGCACGGTGACCTATCGTATTGCCAATCTGATCTCCCGGGGCGTATCTCCCCGGGCTATTTTGGCGCTCACCTTTACCAACAAGGCTGCCCGCGAGATGCGCGAGCGTGTGGAAAAGCTGGTGGGTGCGTCCGCCAACGATATGTGGCTGGGTACCTTCCATTCTGTGTGCGTCCGCATGCTGCGCCGGGATATTGAAAAGATCGGCTACAGCCGCTCCTTTACCATTTATGACGATGATGATTCCACCCGCGTGATCAAGGAAGCGCTCAAGGCGCTGAATATCGACGATAAGGTGATTTCTCCCCGGGAGGTCAGCAGCAAGCTGTCCGACGCCAAGAACAAGCTGCTCACGCCCGACGAATGGTTTATGCAAAGCCCCCGGGATTTCCGCAGCCAGAAGCTGCATGATATTTTCGTGTGGTACGAAAACAAGCTCAAGAGCGCCAATGCGCTGGATTTTGACGATATCCTGATCAAAGCGCTGCAGCTGCTGGTGGATCATCCTCCCGTATTGGATTATTACCGCCGCCGCTTTGAATATGTGCATGTGGACGAATATCAGGATACCAACGTGGCCCAGTACCAGTTTGTGCGCCTTTTGACCCAGGAAAGCCGCAACCTGTGCGTGGTAGGCGACGACGATCAAAGCATTTACGGCTGGCGCGGCGCGGATATCCGCAATATTCTGGAGTTTGAAAAGGATTTCCCCGACGCTACCGTCATCAAGCTGGAGCAGAACTACCGCTCCACCGCCAATATTCTGGACGCCGCCAACCAGGTGATCGCCCACAACACGGGCCGCAAGGAAAAGGCGCTGTGGACGGACGAGGGAGAAGGCGACCTGATCCGTCTGTTTGCCGCAGGCGATGAACGGGAGGAGGCAGCCTGGATCTGCGAGCAGATTTTGCAATTGTCCCGCGCCAAGGTGCCCTATTCCCAGATGGCCGTGCTCTACCGCATGCATGCCCAGAGCCGTGTGATGGAAGAAATGTTCATGCGCGCAGGCATCCCTTACCGCGTGTTTGGCGGTACCCGCTTCTACGACCGCAGGGAGATCAAGGATGCGCTGGCTTATCTGCGCGTGGTGATGAATCCTACGGATGATATTTCCCTGACCCGCATCATCAACACGCCCCGCCGCTCCATCGGCGACAGTACGGTGAGCCAATTGCAGGAATATGCAAGGGAAATGGATATTCCCCTGTACAGCGTGGTGATGGCGCCGCCGGAAAGCCTGTCCTCCCGTCCGCGCAAATGCATTGGCGAGTTTGCCATGCTGCTGATGAAATTGACCTTTGCCAAAGATACCATGGGTCTTGCGGAGTTTGTGGAGTATACCCTGAACGAAACGGGACTTAAGGGCCAGTTTACGGGAGAAGATACCGAGGAAGCCAAGACACGCGTGGACAACCTGATGGAATTTGTGGGCGCCGCCCGCGAATTTGAAGGCAAGAGCGAGGAAAAGACACTGGAAGCCTTCCTGGAGAACGTGGCGCTGGTCACCGATATGGACAGGCAGGAGGAGGCGCCTCAGTATGTGACGCTGATGACGCTGCATTCCGCCAAGGGTCTGGAATACAAGGCGGTGTTCATGGCCGGTATGGAAGAGGGCATCTTCCCCTCCATGCGCTCGGTCACCGAGGAAAGCCGCTACGAAGAAGAGCGCAGACTGTGCTATGTGGGCATCACCCGCGCGCGGGAAAAGCTGTTTATGTCCTACGCCCGCCGCCGCATGCTGTTTAACCAGATCACCCATAACGCGCCCTCGCCCTTCCTCAGGGAGATCCCGGACCGTCTGTTGCACGATGAATGGGCGGACGTGCGCCGCAACCCTGTGGCGGCGGAGCATCATGCCCAGCAGGCCCGCCAGATGGAGCGGGGCCGCATCAACCCCTCCAAGCCCAGAAATCTGTCCTTTGGCACCCCCGGCATGGGGCAGAAGGCAGATCTTACCGCCATTCCCGGCGTCACGAAGGGCTTTGTGGCCTCTCCTGCGCGCAAGAGCGCCAATGTGATGGGGCAGATCTACAAGGTAGGCGAAAGGGTGCTGCACCTGAAGTTCGGCAAGGGTACGGTGCTCAGCGTGACCGGAGAAGGCGGCGACGCCCGCATCCGCATCGCCTTTACGGCGTACGGCGAAAAGGAATTCTCGCTGGCTATTGCGCCGATTGTGAAAATCGAAGACTGACAAATACGCAGATGGGCTCTATTTTGGGCCCATTTGCCCTATTGGGAAAGGATATCCTCTATGAGCATGGACAGAATGCGCGCACTGGTGGACCGGCTGAACGAAACGGCCCGTGCCTATTACACGCTGGATAAACCGCTGATCTCCGATGCGGAATGGGACAAAATGTACAACGAGCTGCTGAAGATGGAGCAGGAAACGGGCGTTGTCATGGAGGATTCGCCTACCCATCGCGTGGGCGGCGAGGTGCTCAAGGGGTTTGAGGAGCACACCCATATCACCAGGCTGTGGAGCATGGACAAAAGTCAGAACGAGCAGGAGCTTTCCGCCTGGCTGGACCGTGCCGAAAAGCTGGCTGCGCAAAACGATATGTCTGCGCCCCGGTACGGTGTGGAGTATAAGTTTGACGGCCTGACTATCAATTTGACCTACCGGGACGGGGTGCTGGTGCAGGCTGCCACCAGAGGCAACGGCGAGGTGGGAGAGGGCGTGCTGCCCCAAGCACGCACCATCCGGGAGATCCCCCTGTCCATTCCCTATCAGGGCTTGCTGGAGGTGCAGGGCGAATGCATCATGCGCCTTTCCGTACTGGAAAAGTATAACGAGACCCATGACGATCCGCTCAAGAACGCCCGCAATGCCGCAGCCGGCGGTCTGCGCAATCTGGACGCTTCAGTAACGGCGGAAAGGCATTTGAGCGCCTATTTCTATCAGGTGGGTACCATCGAAAATGCGCCCTATCACGATCAGGAGGGCATGCTTGCCTTCCTGCGGGAGCAGGGCTTTCCCCTGTCGCCCTTCTTCCGCCGTGCGGACAGCAGGGAGGAAGTGCTGGCAGCCATCCGGGAGATCGAGGAGAGCAGACCCCATCTGGATTACCTGATCGACGGCGCGGTGGTCAAGGTGCGGGATCATGAAACCCGCAGCGCCATGGGCTATACGGACAAATTCCCCCGCTGGGCGGTGGCGTACAAGTTTGCCGCTGAGGAAAATACCGCCGTGCTGGAAAACGTCACCTGGGAATTGGGCAGAACGGGCAAACTGACGCCCCTTGCCCATGTATCGCCGGTGGATTTTGCCGGCGTTACCGTGCGTAAGGCTACGCTGAACAACCTGGGCGATATCCGCAGAAAAAAGCTGAAACTGGGCGCGGAGGTATGGATCCGCAGATCCAATGACGTGATCCCCGAGATCATGGGGTGCGTGGAGGATGAGCCCGAAGGCGAGGAAATTCTTCCTCCCGACAGGTGCCCTGCCTGCGGCGGCGTGCTGACCGAGCGGGGCGCGCATCTGTTCTGCCTCAACCGGCAGTCCTGCAAGCCTCAGGCGGTGATGCGCATCAAGCATTTTGCATCCCGCGACGCTATGGATATTACCTCCTTCTCCGAAAAAACGGCGGACGTGCTGTACGACAAACTGGACGTGCGCGATCCGGCGGATCTGTACCGCATGGACATGGAGCAGCTGCTGACCCTGGAGGGCTTTAAGGAAAAGAAGGCGCAGAATTTGCTGGATGCGCTGGAGGAAAGCAAGCACTGCAAGCTGGACGCCTTCTTGCTGGCGGTGGGCATCCCCAACATCGGCAAGCGCACGGCAAGGGATCTGGCAGAGCGCTTTGGAACCCTGGAAAAGGTGCGCAGTGCTACCTTTGACGAATTGATCTCCATTGACGAGGTGGGCGATATCGTGGCCCGCAGCATTGTGGAATTTTTCTCCTTCCCGGAAAACATCCAGATGATCGACAGGCTGCTGGAGGCGGGCGTCAGCCCCGAAGCGCAAAAGGCCCGTGCGGAAGGCGCGCTGACGGGCAAAACGCTGGTGGTCACGGGTACGCTGCCCACGCTGTCCCGCCAGGAGGCGGAGCAATTGATCCGCGAGCACGGCGGCACGGCGGCCTCTTCCGTCAGCAAGAAGACGGATTATCTGGTCTGCGGCGAAAAAGCCGGCAGCAAGCTGGATAAGGCGCAGAAGCTGGGCGTTCCCGTGATCGACGAGGCCACGCTGCTTTCCATGATCGGATAAGAGAAAATGAAAAAAGACCGGTCATACCGGTCTTTTTTTGTTGTGTCAGGGAGTCGTCTCAGGCCAGAGAATCTGGATGTAATGCCCCACCATCACGCCGTCCTCCCGGGGACGGTAGGCGGTCATGCCTTCATCCGATGGCTGGAAAAGCGTGCGGGTGATGCCGCTTTCGCCTGCGGCTTCCATCAGGATATAGGCGCAGGATATATCGGGGGTGACGGAATCGGGAAGCGTATCCGGGGAATGGGTGCTTTGACTGATCACGGCATGATTGCTGTCGAGCTGCAGGACGGTGATCGTATCTGTTTCCGCCATTTCCTTGACGGTGATCTCGATTGAGCAGGAGTAGCTTTCCTTTTTGCCGTCGCTGTTGGTGACGGTGTCGTTTTCGTCCGTGGTGAAGGAGAACTCGCCCACGTTTTCGCCAAAGCTCATGCCGCTGCCGGACGTGACGTATACGTCGCCCTCCGGCGTCTGATATACATAATTCTGGTACAGTGTGCGGTCGCCCTTTCGGGGCGCGACGTAGATCGTGCCGCTCATGGTAACATGGGTGCCTTCGTCCGTGGTTTGGATATGGCGGTCGCCGCCGCTGACGCCCTCATCGGTGCACAGCAGATGATAGGTGCCGTACTCATCGGAAACGACGGGAGCAAAGTAGTTCATGCCCGCCACGTTTTCAAAGACGAAATCCCGCTTGTCAAGGTAGGTGGCATAGAGCCTGCCCTGATAGGGGGCGCCGTCCGTCTGCACATTTTTGCCCCGGACGATCGCGTCCAGATTGTCCTTGAGATAGGCTTCGCTGTCAAAAAGATCCAGATAATCCCAGGTGAGAAACACGCCGATGAGCGTATCGGGTGCAGCATCGCCGCTTTCCTCACGGGCTAGTTGGCAGCCGCTGAGCAAAAGCATGCAGGCCGTCAGTATGGCAAGCAAACACAGCTTATTCTTCATCGTCATCCTCCAGTTGGCCGTCAAAGGCCAGAATATCGCCCACGTCGCAGCCCAGATAGTAGCAGATTTTGTTGATGGTGGAAAAGCGCACGCCCTTGGCCTTGCCGCTGCGCAGGATGGAAAGGTTGGCCTCGGTGATGCCCACCAGGCGGCACAGCTCCTTGCCGGTCATGCTCTTTTCCTTCAGCTTCTGTTCCAGATGTACCACAATGGCCATGCTTGCACCTCAGATAAAGCTTTCGTTTTCTTCGCGGATGCGCTTCATATCGCCGATCAGGCGGGAAAGCAGCAGCGCGCCCAGCAGCAGCGCCATGCTGCTAAGCGGCAGCATCAGCGATACGTGGATCTGCCGGGCAGCTGCGGACAAAAGCACCTGCAATACATTGAACAGCGCACAGGAGAGCACCACTGCCGTCAGGGTGAAGGCGCATCTGCGGGAAACGGAGCGGGCATGGAGCAGCGCCTGCGCATCGTCCTTTTCCATCAGGGCGTTTACGAGCTGCCGCAGGGCAAAGAGTACGTAAATATCCAGCAGACAGGGGAGTGCATTGACAAGTGCACGGAGCGCAAGCACCAGATAACTGACGAAGAGGGCGCTGTGATCGGTATTGCCGCTGTGCAGGGCCTGCAGCTCTGAAAGGGCAGAAGCAAGGGCGCCGCCTGCGGCAGCGGCCGTGAGCACGATGCACAGACAGGTGAGCAGCATTTGCAAAAGCCTGTAGAGCGTGTCCGTCTTCCCGCTTTGTACCTTGCGTACCAGCGTCAGCACTGCCCAGGCGATGAGAATGGAATAAAGCGCGCCGCCCAGCACCGCTTTGCCTGCGGGATGGTTCAATGTACCCAGCAGCCCGGGATTGACAAACAGATACAGGGAAGCAAACAATCCGGCGCTGAGCAGGGGCAGAAGCACGTCCTCCCCCTTGCACCGGCCGCGCAGGAAACGGATCAGAAGCAGCAGGAGGGGAAGCAGGGAAACAACCACATACAGCGCGATGGCAAGGATATTGCCGCCCGTGCTGTGCAGAGATAAAAAACGCAGCAGCGCGCCCAGCTGCGCAAAGGGGAAGGCGGCTGCGCCTGCCAATGCGCCGGTGCTTTCTCCGTAAAGAGCCGCAAACAGCATGGACAGGATGCCGACCGCGATCAGCACATATCGAAGCGTTTTATTGTTCATCGGATCACCTCACGGGATCATTATAGGATGCAAATTATCGTTTGTCAATAATTTGGCCCCAAATATTATCGTATGACGATAAAAAAAGAACCGCCGAAGCGGTTCTTGATGTTTGTGTCAGCGTTCTTCGCGGAAGTAGGGCAGACCCAGGCTCTGGGGCGGCTGATCCTCACGTTTGTTGCGGATGCTGGTGAAGATCAGCACCAGGATGGTGACGATATAGGGCAGCATTTTCAGCAGAGGCTTGGCTGCCATGGTCACGTTGATCCAGGAAATATTGGTAATGTAGCTGGAGCAGCTGAACAGGAAACCAAACACCGTGGAGCCCAGGATGGTCATGTGCGGACGCCACAGTGCGAAAATGACCAGCGCGATGGACAGCCAGCCGAAGGCTTCCAGACTGAGATAGGCTTCCTGAGAGGCCATGTAGTCGATGATGTAGTAGAAGCCGCCAAGGCCTGCGATGCCGCTGCCCAGACAGGTGGCAACGTACTTGTAGCGGGTCACGTTGATGCCCACGGCGTCAGCGGTGCCGGGGTTTTCGCCCACGGCGCGCAGGTGCAGACCCACCTTGGTGCGGTAGAGCACATAGGACGCCACGATGGCGACGATCACGGCCAGGAAGAACATCACGCCCAGGCACTGCAGTGCGTCGGTACGTTCGGCAAAAGGCCAGCGATACAGCGCCTTGGGGCCTACCAGATACACCACGGAATCCAGCTTGCTGAAGATCACCTTCATCAGGCCTACGCCGAAGGTGGTCAGCGCAAGGCCGGTCACGTTCTGGTTGGCGCGGAGCGTGATGGTCAGGAAGCTGTAGATCAGGCCCATCAGCATGGACATGGCGAAAGCGCCCAGAATACCCAGAATGACGATCACAAAGCCAGGCAGATTGCTGGCGCCGATCAGGTTCAGCACCAGGCAGCCGCCGGCGCCGCCCATGCACATGATGCCGGGAATGCCCAGGTTCAGATGGCCGGCCTTTTCGGTGAGAATTTCGCCTGTGGAGCCGTACATGAAGGTGGCGCCGAAGGCCAGGGAATCAATGAGGAAATTCAGCCAAACGTTCATTTGACGCCCTCCTTATTCAGGATGCTTTGGCTCTTTTTGCGGAAAACGATCCGGTAGTTGATGAAAAACTCGCAGCCGATGATGAAGAACAGGATGATGCCGGTGATAACGTCGGGGAAGGCGCCGTTCACGTTCAGGTCCTGAGAGATCTGCGCTGCGCCGGAATTGAGCAGGGAAATGAGACCGGAGGTCAGCAGCATGACCAGGGGATTGAACTTGGCCAGCCAGGAGACCATGATGGCGGTGAAGCCCTGTCCGCCCACGGATTCGGTGGTCACGCTCTGGTCCAGACCTGCGCCGATGAGGAAGCCGGCCAGGCCGCAGAGCATACCGCTGACCGCCATGGTGCGGATGATGACCTTCTTCACATTGATACCGCTGTACTGCGCGGTACGTACGCTTTCGCCGACCACGGAAATTTCATAACCGTGCTTGCTGTGCTTGAGGTAAATGTACAGGCCAATCGTCAGCAGCAGCGCGATCAGAATAATGACCAGATAATCATGCCCGAAGGAGGGCAGCTTGCCGTACTTCAGCTTGCCCAGGGTGGAAGAGCCGCTGGGAACCCACACGATGAGGAAGTAGCTGACCACGAAGGTGGCTACATAGTTCATCATCAGGGTGAAAAGGGTTTCGTTGGTGTTCCAGCGGGCTTTGAACAGAGCAGGGATCAGCGCCCAGACCGTGCCGCAGATGACGGCTGCGACAAACATGAGCACCAGCAGCAGCCAGGCGGGCAGCGTGCCGCCCAGATAGAAGGCTACGGCGATGCAGCCCAGCACGGAAACCAGCGTCTGTCCTTCGGCGCCGATGTTCCAGAAGCGCATACGGAAGGCAGGGGTGACGGCCAGGGAAATGCACTGCAGAACGGCCATGTTCTTCAGAAATTTCCACAGCTTGCGCTTGGTAGAGAAGGTGCCTTTGTAGAAGCAGCGGTAGAAGTCAACGATCTTTTCGGGGTCGTCCTGCAGCTTTTCGATGAGCACGAAGGCGACCAGACCGCATACCACAAAGCCCAGCAGAATGATGGCAAGGCGGATCACCCAGGCTTTCCAGGTGGCCAGATCGCTTCGTTTGGCCAGATGGAACAGGGGTTCCTGCACGGTGTTTGCTTTTTTTACACTCATTGCACAGCCTCCTTTGCAGGGGTATCGGTTTGGGTCATCATCAGGCCGATTTCTTCCTTGGTGGCGCTGCGGGCGTCCACAAGGCCGGTGATTCTGCCGGAGTTGATGACCAGAATGCGGTCGCACAG
>SVGT01000049.1 GCA_015056175.1 Clostridiales bacterium
AGCACAGGGTGATCAGATCCGCGCCCACATGGCCGTACACCGTGACGCCGTGGTTGGCGCCCCAGTTGGCCATCACGGAGTATACGTCCTTGAAGGCGCCTTCGCCCGTCAGGCGGGGCGCAAACCAGGTGGTGGGCCAGGTGGGATCGGTGCGCTTGTCCAGCTTGGCGTGCACATTGTCCGGCAGAGTCACGGTATCGCCCTCGGCGATCTGGACGACCGGGCCTACGCCCTCCACAATGTTCATGCGGATCAGGGTGACGGGGATTTCGGCCACGGTCTTAAAGTGGCTGGAGAAGCCGCCGCCGCGGAAATATTCATAATCCGCACGGCACCAGTCGGTGGCGTTCAGGCAGGCGGAGATATCTTCCTTTGTCATCTCCCAGAAGGGCTTGTGGCAGTGCACGCCCTGTGCGTTGACGGCAGCAGCCGTGCCGTCCAGCGCGGTGGCGCCGGAGTTGATCATGTGGATGAAGCCGCCGGCACTCTTGCCCTCAGGCTGATAGCCGGTGACCCGCTCCACGGCTTCGGGACTCCAGTAGGTGCGCACGTCATGGAAGCAGGGGGCGGTATTGGTGACCAGGGTGCCCAGCATCATGGATACGCCGTTTAAGGTATCGTTTTCGGTGGCGAAGGGGGTGGGCATCTTGGGGCCGTTCCAGTTGAAGGTGGACGCCAGGATGGCCTCGGTAAAATCGCCGTTGGGCAGCCAGTCCGTCCACTGACGCTGACCCTGGAAGCCGCCTGCAACGGCATTTTTGCCCAGGGATTCCTCATGCCAGCCCATCTGAGCCAGCTTGGGATTGCCGTAGAGGATATCGGTGACGATGACCGTCAGCTTGGCGATAAACTCCCAATCCTTGTCTGCAGGCACCACCTTGGATCTGGTGATGATCTCCTGGAACAGTTTGCCGGCGTTCTTGTCAAAGCCCTCATGGCAGTTTTCCCTGATCCAGGCAAGTGCCTTTTCGTATTCCTCATGGTCATAGATGCCCAGGGTCATGCGGCGCAGGATTTCGGTCATATCCACCCATTCGGCGCGGATGCCAAAGTATTTCTGGAACATATTGGTATCGCAGTAGGAACCCATGATGCCCATGGACACGCCGCCGATATTGACGTAACTCTTGTTCTTCATCCAGCCGACCGCCACGGCGCAGCGGGCAAAGCGGAGAATCTTTTCCGCCACGTCCTGGGGCACGGAGGTATCCTGCATATCCTGCACGTCATGGCCGTAGATGGAGAAGGCGGGCAGCCCTTTTTGCGCATAGGCAGCCAGTACGGCGGCCAGGTACACAGCGCCGGGGCGCTCGGTGCCGTTGAAGCCCCAGACGGCCTTGATGGTGTGGGGATTCATATCAAAGGTTTCCATGCCGTAGCACCAGCAGGGGGTGACGGTCAGGGTGGCGCACACGTTCTGGGTGGAGAAATATTCTTCGCACCGGGCGGCTTCCGCGCCGCCGCCGATGGTGCAGGGACTGATGACGGCCTGCACCGGGGTGCCGTCGGGGTATTTCAGGGTTTCGATCAGTTCCTTGGCAGCCCGGGCCATGCCCATGGTCTGGTTCTCCAGACCTTCGCGAATGCCGCCCCAGCGGCCGTCGATGGTGGGACGAATGCCGATTTTGGGATAAAGCATGTTATTCCTCCTCATGATGCTTGTCAGAGTATTTTTTGTAGCCGGGATGGCGGCCTGTCACCTTGTAGTAATTCTTGCGCAGGTCCAGCAGCTTGTTGATCTCGGTTTTTTCAATTTCCCTGGCGCCGCCAAGAAGATGGGCGGTGAGGGAGATCTTGGCGTACAATTCCAGCGTTTCCATGCGGTAATAGGCGGTGATCAGATCGCAGCCCACCGTCAGTGCGCCGTGGTTTTCCAGCAGCAGCACGTCATGATCGGGGAGATATGGGGCGATATGGTCCGGCACCTCGTAGGTGGAGGGGGTGCCGTAGGGCGTGACGGGAATGGAGCCGATGGCGATGACCGTTTCGATCATGGAATATTCATCCAGCGGCTTGCCCGCCACGGCAAAGCCGGTGGCCGTGGGCGGATGGGCATGCACCACGGCGCCCACGTCCGGACGCTCCTTATAGCAGCGCATGTGCATTTTCATTTCGCTGGAGGGCTTATAGCCTTCCGGGCCTTCCAGCACGTTCATATCTCCGTCCACGCGGATCAGCTTATCCTCCGTGATGAAGGATTTGCTCAGCCCGCTGGGCGTGATCCAGTAGGTGCCGTCCGGCATTTTGACGGATACGTTGCCGTCGTTGGCCGCAACCCACCCAAGCTGCCACATTTTATGGCAAACGTCGCAGATCTGCGCCTTTACTTCGTGCGTGTTCATGAAATTCTCCTTTGGATATATCGTTTTTTTGCTGCAATCAGTATAACATGGAGCAAGGCAGCTTGTAAAGAAAAAGACAGATGCCGGGCATCTGTCTGTGAAAAATCAGTAGCAGGCGATGTTGCTGTCGGTACGGCTTTCGGTGCCGCCGCAGAGCACGCCGTTATCCAGCTTGACGATCATCTGGCCGCGGCCAAAGGAGGGGGTGGAAAGATCGGGGCGGATCATGTGGCCCTTCTGGCGCAGGAGACGGGCCATTTCCATATCAAAGCGGGTTTCCACGGTGACGGAATGATCCCGCATCCACTGCCAGCGGGGCGCATCCAGCGCCTGCTGGGGATCCAGATGGAAATCCACATAGTTCATGACCACCTGTACATGGCCCTGGGGCTGCATGTAACCGCCCATCACGCCAAAGGGGCCTACAGCCTTGCCGTCCTTCATCAGGAAGCCGGGGATGATGGTGTGGTAGGTGCGCTTGCCGGGCTTTAAGCAGTTGGCGTCCGCAGAATTGAGCGAAAAATCGCTGCCGCGGTTCTGCAGGGCGATGCCCGTATCCCTGACCACGATGCCCGAGCCAAAGCCCATGTAATTGCTCTGGATGAAGGAGACCATGTTGCCCTCGCCGTCGGCGCAGCACAGATACACCGTGCCGGACTTGGGCGGTACCTGATGGGTGTACACCTGGGCGCGGTCGGTCATCTCCTTTGCGCGCTGTGCGCCGTAGGCGGGATCCAGCAGATGCTGATAGTCAATTTCCATATGATCGGGATCGGTCACATAATGGAAGGCGTCGGCAAAGGCCATCTTGATGGCTTCCAGCTGGCGGTGGTAGGTCTGGGCGCTTTCCTTTTCGGTGAAGGTGAATTCCTTGAGAATGTTCAGCGCCATCAGCGCCACGATGCCCTGACCGTTGGGCGGGATCTCGCACACTTCGTAGCCGCGGTAGTTGACGCGGATGGGCTCCACCCACCTGGCGCGGTAGGCGCTCAGATCCTCATAGCGAATATAGCCGCCGTGGCGACGGCTGTCTTCGTCGATTTTGCGGGCAAGTTCGCCGGTGTAGAAGGCGTCGGCGTTGGTTTTGCCGATCAGCTCCAGGGTGTTGGCATGGTTGGGCAGCTTCATCAGAGCGCCGGCTTCCAGTACGCAGCCTTCGGGGTTGAAGGTGCGGTGCCATTCCTCAAACTCGGGCGCTGTGAGCACCTGTTTGTAGCGGGCGGCAGCGTTCTTCCAGCCCTGAGCCAATGTGGCGGCCAGGGGATAGCCGTCCCGGGCATAGCGCACGGCAGGAGCTAGGTCGTCCGCAAGGGACAGGCGGCCAAAGCGGTTGTTCAGTTCCTTCCAGGCCATGGGCGCGCCGGGCACGGTGACGGGCGTCCAGCCCATCACGGGCATTTTGCCGTCCTTATCCTTTTTGTCCTCCAGCACCCTTTCGATGGAAATGCCCATGGGGGCGGGGCCGCTGGAATTGAGGCCATACAGCTTTTGATCCTTTTCGGACCAGACCAGTGCAAAGGCGTCTGCGCCGATGCCGTTGGCGGAGGGCTCCACCACGGTGAGCGCGGCAGCAGCTGCCACGGCGGCATCCATGGCGTTGCCGCCTGCGCGCAGCACCTCAAGGCCTGCCGCCGCAGCCTGGGGACTGGAGCAGTTGACCATGCCGCCCCGGGCGTACAGGGGATAGCGCTGGGAGGGATAACGCTGATAGGTGGGATTGAATTCCGGTTTCATAAAGCCTCCGTTATTCTGCGTAGAGAGGAGCAAATACTACTTCGTGCAGGGTGTTGATGATCACGGATGTCAGATCGTTTTCCGCACACTGGACGGCGATAACGGCGTTCTTTTCGGGGCAGATGCAGGAGAATTGGCAGTACGCGCCGTCAAAGCGGTAGCTGTCGCCGTAGGGCATCTTCCAGCACTGGAAGCCGTAGCCGTTGTTCCAGTCGTGGGCCTTGGGGGCGGGATTGGTGGAAATGCGTGCCTTGCGGGCTTCGCGCACCCATTCCTCATTCAAAATGCGCTGCCCCTTCCACATGCCTTCGTTCAGGTACAGCATGCCAAGGCGGCACATATCAGACAGCCGCAGTTCCAGACCGCTGGCGCCAAAGGCGTGGCCCATGGGGCAGTGCTCCCACACGGGATTTACGTCCATGCCAAGGGGTGCAAACAGCTTTTCAGCCAGCAACTTTTCCATGGGCATGCCCATAGCCTTTTCCGCAGCGCGGCCGACCATGTAGGTATCGCCGTTGGAGTAGCAGAATGTACTGCCGGGCTCCTTTTCGATGGGATGGGAGAATACGAATTTGAGAAAATCGGGCGCGCCGATCCCCTTGCTGCGCTCTGCCATCATCAGCAGCGGCACATTGGTGCCGGAGGACATGGTCAGCGCATCCTGCACCGTTACATCCATCCATTTGGGATCCATGTTGTCCGGCACATGCTCGGGGAACATGGGGACGATCTGATCGTCCAGGTGCAGTTTGCCCTCCTGGATAGCAAAAGCGGCGGCCGTTGCGGTGAAGGATTTGGTGTGGGAGTAGATGATACGGGGATTGTCCGGCCGGAAACGGTGCTCAAAGAGGATCTCTTCCCCGTTTGCCCACAGAATGCCTTCCACGGGCAACTGTTCGCGCTCCACGCGGTCAATGAAGGGCTGCAGACGGTTTTTCATGATCATTTTCCTTCTTTCTGTGCTTCGTCGCGCATGGCAAAGTAGGTATTGCGGATGCGGTCGGCCAGCTTGCCGGCAGTTTCCATGTTGGGGCCTTCGGCATACAGATCGGCGTTATCCATGGGCGCGCCTACATACACGTCCACCCGCTTGAAAAGGCTGGGCTTGCCGTGGATGTATACGGGAATCATGGGAACTTTGGCGCGCAGCGCCAGCACGGCGGCGCCGGTTTCCACCTCGTGCATGAGGGAGGGCTGATGGCGGGTGCCTTCGGGGAAGATCAGCAGCACGCGCTCATCTTTGAGCGCCCGCATGCAGCTGCGCATGGCGGCCATATCGCTTTCGCCGCGGCCTACGGAGATCATGTGCATCTTGGGCGCCAGCTTTTTCATGATGAAGTTGTTGGTCAGTTCCTTTTTGCCCATGATGCGGTACTGCTGATGCCTGGCGGGCACGGCCAGCAGCACGGGATCGGCCCAGGTCTGGTGGTTGCCCATCAGAATGCAGGGCCCCTGAATGGTTTTAAGTCGCTCCACGTTGTGGTAGCGGGCACGGTATACCAGCTTGGTCATCACGGCAAAGGCGCCGCGGACGAAGGAATAGACCCAATTGTTGGGATCCTGAGGGATGTTATTCTGCATGATGAGCCTCCACGATATCCAGGATGGCCTGGACGGTTTCGTCAAAAGTCAGCAGGGAGGAATCCACCAAAATGGCGTCGTCCGCGCGACGCAGGGGCGTTACTTCCCGGTTCATATCCTGATAATCCCGGGCGCGTACTTCCTCCAGAATGGTTTCAAAGGGCGTTTCATCGCCTTTTTCGCGCAGCTGGTTCATGCGGCGCGTGGCACGGACTTCATCGGATGCGGTGAGGTAAATTTTTACCGTGGCGTTGGGCAGTACCACCGTGCCAATATCCCGCCCGTCCATCAGGATGCTCTGCTTTTTTGCAATGTCCTGCTGCAGCGCCACCATGGCCTTTCGCACGCGGGCGTAGCGGCTGACGGCGGATGCGGCGGTGCCTGCCTCCTGGGTGCGGATGCGCCGGGATACGTCTTCGCCGCAGAGCAGCGTTTTCTGGCAGCCGTTTTCGTAGGCGACGGAAACACGGAGTTCCTTTTCCAGGAGAGCGCAGACTTCTTCTTCATTATAAATATTGCCGCCCCGGTCCATTACGCCCACACCGATGGCGCGGTACATGGCGCCGGTATCCAGGTGCAGGATGTTCAGTCTTTGGGCGACGGCATCGGCAATGGTGCTTTTGCCGGCGCCCACGGGGCCGTCCATGGCAATTGTAAGCGGCATATCAAAATATCTCCTTCAAAAAAATAGATCAAGCTCTACCAACTACATTTTACTTTTCTTCCTCCCTGCCGTCAAGCCGCAAAAGGGGCGGATTTGTGTGCATAAAGTGTTCTGCGGGGGCATTTTGCACGCCAGTTGCTGTACAGGTGAAAAAAATAAAATTTTTTTTAAGACATTGCAGGAAAACGGAGGGGGGACGGCGAAACAGGTCATAATCGCCCACATTGGTTTTGGAGGTCGCTATGCCTTTGACCTTGGCCAAGCATGCCGGCTTTTGTATCGGCGTGCGGAAAGCTATGGAAAATGCCCTTTCCGCGGCGGAGGAAGCCCGGGAAAGGAATATTCCCTGCTATGTGCTGGGCGATCTGATCCACAACGATCAGGCGCTGGAAAAGCTTCGGGAGGCGGGCGTCACGCGGGCAGAACGCGTGGAGGACGTACCCGAAAACAGCATGATCATCCTGCGCAGCCATGGCGTGGGGCCGGATATTATGGCCGCATGCGAAAAGCGCAAGCTGATTGTGCGGGACTGCACATGTGCTTATGTACAGGCGCTGCATTCTGTGGTGCGCGAGTACAGCAGGATGGGAACGCCCGTCATCCTGGTGGGCGACAGGAACCACCCTGAAGTACAGGCCACGGCAGGCTGGTGCTTGGGCGAGTGTCTGATCATTGAAAACGAGGAGCAGGCGTCCCGGATGCCCAACCTTGAAAAGGCGCTGGCTGTGAGCCAGACCACTTTCCCGGTGGAAAGCTGGGAAAGGATCCTTGAAAAAATCCGGGAAAAAACTGCGGACCTGGCAGTGAAAAAGACCATTTGCGGCGCTACGGCGCAGCGGCAGGAAGAAGCCCGCAAGCTGGCTGCAAAGAGCGACGGCATGGTGGTTGTAGGCGGCAAAAAAAGCGCCAACACCCGCAAGCTGTACGAAGCCTGTCTGAAACTGTGTCCGCGCACCATCTTGGTGGAACGTGGGGCGGATATACCGCCGCACTTATATCATATCCACACGGAATACATAGGAATAACCGCCGGCGCATCAACACCGGATTGGTCACTTAAGGAGGTTGTCACACACATGAACGACATGGAGAAGGGCATCGCCCTCCCGGAAGAAACCGTCACCGAAACGCCTTTGACGGAAGAAGAACAGTGCAAGCAGGACTTTATGGCTGATATCGAAAAGTCCTTTGTTCGCATCCACAACGGTCAGACCCTCACCGGCACCGTGGTGCAGGTCACCGAGGATGAAGTTTGCGTCAACATCGGCTACAAGTCTGACGGTATCGTCAAGCGTGATGACCTTGTGGATAAGGACGTTAAGCTGGGCGACGAAATCGAAGTCGAAGTAGTCAAGGTCAACGACGGCGAGGGCAATGTGATCCTCTCTCAGCGCAACATCATCAACCGCAAGGCTTGGGAAGCGCTGATGGAGAAGTTCGAAAACGGCGAATATGTGGAAGCCGTGGGCAAGGAAGCCGTCAAGGGCGGCCTGATTGCCAATGTGGACGGCGTGCGTGCTTTCGTGCCCGCTTCCCGTCTGGCTCTGCGCTATGTTGAAAAGATCAACCAGTTCGTGGGTCAGCCCATGAAGCTGAAGATCATCGACGTGGATAAGCAGAAGAAGCGCATCGTGGCCAGCCGCAAGGACGTGCTGATTGAAGAATCCGCCGCCAAGAAGGCTGCTGCCTGGGAAAAGCTGGCTGAAGGCGAAGTGGTGAAGGGCGTTGTGCGTCGCTTTGCCGATTTCGGCGCCTTTGTGGATCTGGGCGGCGTGGATGGTCTCATCCATGTGACCGATCTGAGCTGGGGCCATGTGAACCATCCTTCCGACGTGCTGGCCGTGAACCAGGAAGTGGAAGTGAAGGTTCTGTCTCTGGACCAGGAACGCGAACGCATCCAGCTGGGCTACAAGCAGCTGCAGCCCAAGCCCTGGGATAACATCGAAGAAAAGTATCCCATCGGCGTGATCCTGGAGCGTCCCGTTGTCCGCATCCGTACCTTCGGCGCCTTCGTCGAACTGGAAAACGGCGTGGACGGCCTGGTGCACATCTCCCAGTGCGCGCTGACCCGCGTGAACAAGGTGGAAGACGTGCTGTCTGAAGGCCAGATCGTGCGCGTGAAGGTTCTGGGCGTGGATCCCGAAGCCAAGCGCATCAGCCTGAGCATCCGTGAAGCGCTGGCCGACGAAGCCATCGCCGATGATCTGTCCGTGGAAATCCCCGGTGAAGAACTGGACATCCCCGCGGAAGAAGCTCCCATCGAAGAATAATCCAAAGCGAAAAGAAGCACCGTCCGTTTTACGGGCGGTGTTTTTTTACATGTTTGCGGATGGGCCGCAGGCGCTTCGTTATTGCACAAGACCAATAAAGGTTGTATAATGCTTGTGTATGCGGTTTGTGCCGCGATGGGAGGATATTGGTTTTGCGAAAGATACTGGGAGCATGGCTCCTGTTTTTGATGCTGCTGCCTGTGTGCGCACTGGCGGAGGCAGAGGTATGGACAGACAGTGAAAAAATCGTCCTGGGTGAGTGGATCTGCGCCGGGGCGGACGTGGGGGAAAATGAAACCGTTGTGTACAGCATGTACAGGGACGGGGAGATGCTCTTTGAAGGGCTTCCCACCACGGCCGGGGAAGGCTGGTATCAGCCGGACGAAGCGGGCGCATATACCCTGAAGGCTGTGCTGACGGATGCAAGCGGCGCTGTGCGGGAAGCGAAAAAGAGCTTTGAAGTATGTGAAGTGCCCGTGTGTCAGCTTTTGTGCGACAGGGAGCGCATCGCCTTTGGAGAAAGCGTACATTTGACCGCGCAGGTGACGGGCGGCACGGGCGATTTTACCTATGAATGTACCGTGATCGTTGGAAATGCCTGCGTAGATCGGGTGATCACCGGGGAACCTGAGTTTTCCGTCACGCCTGCCGGAAAAGGGCAGGTGCTGCTGCATCTGACGGTCACGGACAAGGGCGGCCATGCCTGCACGGCGGAATATGCCCTGACGGTGGAGGATGCGCCGGGTATCGGGATAAGCGGCGATACGGGCGCTTTCCACGGTGGAGGCGGCATGCGTCTGTGGCAGATCGAAGCGCCCGGCGTGTGGCAGGCGGAAACGGATGCTGCATTTGTGACGCTGCACAGTGCCTGCGGTGTAAACGGCGATCAGCTGGCGTTCAGCGTCGAAGAAAACAACGGAAAGATGCCCCGCGAGGGCGAGATCACCCTGCGTGCCGGAAATCTGACGCGGGTCGTTACGGTATATCAAAGCAACACCTTCCCCATGGAGCGGGAGGAGTACATGGACAGGGTCACGGACGTGATCTTTGTGGAGGGCGAAACGCTGCATGCGTGGAGCAATGCGGAGGGCAGGAAAACCTTCCGCGTTGAATCCAACGGGCCGTGGACGGCGGTGTGCGACCAGCCCTTTGTTTCGCTGAACCTGCTGGACGGCGAACTGGAAGCGGTGCTAGAAAGCAATGATACA
>SVGT01000050.1 GCA_015056175.1 Clostridiales bacterium
CCAATGCCATCAACGACGCCATCGCCTTCAGCAAGGGCGAAGCTCCCGCTGCGGACGCTTCCACCTCCGCCACCGGAACCGGTGAATAACAAACAAATGAGGTGACCCTATGTATCACGTCATTGAAAACCTGTTTACGCAGGTTGTTCAGTTCTGCATCATCGGCCTTGAGTTTGTGGGCGTAGCAATCATCATCGTTGCTGCAGCCAAAGCCCTGATTTCCTATTTGCGTCACCGCCAGAGCGTCCGTCTGGACCTTGCCAAGGGCATTGCGCTGGCGCTGGAGTTTAAGCTCGGCAGCGAGGTGCTGCGTACGACCATCGTCCGTGATTTTGAGGAACTGGCTATTGCCGGAGCCATCGTGGTGCTGCGCGCTGCCATTACCTTCCTCATCCACTGGGAGATCAAGAACGAGGAAGCGCGCCTTGGCTGACGCCCCTATCTACATGTTTATTTCATGCCCTTGGGCATGATCTACCCATACCAAGTATCATCAAATCTTATCAAAAGGTGGGATCTGTTTTGAAAGCCTCTTTCCGCGGCGGTGTGCATCCTGCGCATCACAGCAAACGCCCGACCCGCTATCAGCCCATTCAGGATTTCGTCTCCGATACCGTGCGCATCATTATGAGCATGCACATCGGCGCTCCCTCTGTCCCCTGCGTCAAAAAGGGCGATCAGGTGAAGGTCGGTCAGGTGATCGGCGAGCCCGTGGGCGCGCTGGGTATTCCCGTACACGCCAGCGTGTCCGGCGAAGTTGTCTCTGTGGACAAGATTTCTTATCTTGGCGCAGAGCCCGTTCAGTGCATCACCATCAGCAATGACTTTACCGATACCTGGGTAGAACTTCATCCTCTCGGCAGCGTGGAACACGTGGATCCCGCTCTCATCGTGCCTGCCATCAAGAACGCCGGCATCTGCGGCATGGGCGGCGCTTCCTTCCCCACCCATGTGAAGCTTTCTCCCCGTGAAGGTCAGAAGTGCCACGTGATCATCGCCAACGGCGCTGAGTGCGAAACCCATCTGACTGCCGACCATCGCCTGATGCTGGAAAACAGCATCCGCATTGTGGACGGTCTTCGCGCCGCCATGCGTGCAGTGGATGCAGAAGAAGGCATCATCGCCATTGAGGATAACAAACCCGACGCCATCGCCGCCATGCAGAAGGCCTGCCACGGCCGTGAAAACGTGCGTGTGCAGGTGCTGCGCACCAAGTACCCTCAGGGCGGTGAAAAGCAGCTGATCCAGGCTGTCACCGGCAAGCAGGTTCCCAGCGGCAAGCTGCCTCTGGATATTGGCGTTGTAGTGCTGAATGTAGGCACCTGTGCCGCCATCGCCGACGCCATCATCGACGGCCGTCCGCTGATCGACCGCATCACCACCGTCACCGGCGCTGTGGCGCAGCCTTCCAATTTGCGTTTGCGCATCGGCACCATCACGCAGGATATTATCGGCGAATGCGGCGGCTTCCTGGACAGCCCCGGTAAGATCTGCTTCGGCGGCGCCATGACCGGCCTTTGCCTGCCCGATCCTACCCTGCCCATGGCAAAATCCACCAACGGCATCGTGGTCTATACCCCGGAAGATGCTGCCAGCGTGGAGGAAGAATCCTGCATCCGCTGCGGCAAGTGCGTGTCCGTCTGCCCCATCGGCCTGAACGCATTTGAGATCAAGCTGGCCGCCGATAAGGACGATATCGAGAAAGCCCGCAGGCTTTCCGTGCAGGACTGCATCCTCTGCGGCTGCTGCTCCTTCACCTGTCCCGCCCGCCGCTGGCTGACCGCATCCTTCAAGATGGCCAAGCAGAAGATCGCCGCCAAAGATAAAGCGAAAGGAGGCAGCAAGAAATGAGCCTGATCGTTTCTACCGCGCCCCATGTACGTTCCAGCCTGACCACCCGCAAGATCATGCTGAACGTGGTAGTCGCCCTGCTGCCCTGCGCTGCAGCCGGCATCTACTATTTCGGTTACCGCGCCGCCATCGTGCTGGCCGTTTCCATGCTCTCTGCGGTGCTCTCTGAATTCATCTGGCAGAAAGCCACCCGCCAGCGCGTCAAAATCAGCGATTGCTCCGCCCTTGTGACCGGCCTTCTGGTGGGCCTTACCGTGACCCCCACCGCGCCCTGGTGGCTGGTGATGATCGGCAGCATCTTTGCCATCATCGTGGTCAAGCAGCTTTTCGGCGGCATTGGCGATAACTTCCTCAATCCCGCACTGGCTGCCCGCGCCGTGCTGCTGGCCTCCTGGCCTGCCCGCATGACCGCCCACATCGCCGTCACCGCTTTCCCCGGCGTGGATATCGCTGCAAGCGCCACGCCCCTGGTGGGTGCAGAAGCTTCCATCATGCAACTTTTGATGGGCAATGTGCCCGGCGCCATCGGCGAGACCTGCAAGATCGCCATCATCCTGGGCTTTGTGTATCTGCTGCTGACGGAAACCATCACCTTTGAAATTCCCGTCATCACCGTGGCCAGCGCGTTCGTGCTCAGCTATCTCCTGGGCATGGATCCTGTCACCACCATTCTCAGCGGTGGCTTGCTCTTTGGCGCCGTGTTCATGGCCACCGACTATGCCACCAGCCCCATGCACCGCTGGGCCCGCGTGCTGTACGCCATCGGCATCGGCTGCCTGACCGTGCTGATCCGCAAGTTCGGCGCGTATCCCGAAGGCGTGACCTACGCTATCCTGTTTATGAACATCCTCACTCCCCTGCTGGACCGCATGCTGCCCAACCGTGTGTACGGTCATTCCCGTAAGAAGGAGGCGAAGTAATCATGCATGAAGGCAATTCTCCCGCCCGTCTCAAAAAGGTCTTCACCAACGGCCTGATCAGCGATAACCCCACCTTCCGCCTGGTTCTCGGCACCTGCCCCACGCTGGCTGTCACCACCAGCGCCATCAACGGTCTGGGCATGGGTCTGGCAGCCACTTTCGTGCTGATCTGCTCCAACATGGTGGTATCCGCCCTGCGCAAGGTGATTCCCGACAAGGTGCGCATCCCTGCGTACATCGTGATCATCGCCACCTTCGTGACCGTGGTACAGCTGCTTTTGCAGGCCTACATCCCCTCTCTTTATGAGAGCCTGGGTCTGTTCATTCCTCTGATCGTGGTCAACTGCATCATCCTGGCACGTGCCGAAGCCTTTGCAGGCAAGAATCCCGTGCTGGCCTCCGGTGTGGACGGCCTGGGCATGGGCCTGGGCTTCACCCTGGCGCTGACCCTCATCGGCGTGATCCGTGAATTTATCGGCGCCGGCACCGCCTTTGGCTTCCAGGTACTGGGTTCCTCCTATGAACCCATGCTGCTCATCGTGATGGCGTCCGGCGGCTTCCTGACCTACGGTCTGTTGCTTGGCATCATCAATCTGCTTACCGAAAGTAAGAAATCTCATCGTCAGAAGGAGGCGGAATAATGAATATCTTCCTGTTCATGATCAGCTGTATCCTGACGAATAACTTCATCTTCTCCCGTTTCCTGGGCTGCTGCCCCTTCCTGGGCGTATCCGGCAAGGTTTCCACCGCCGCCAGCATGGGTCTCGCCGTTACCTTCGTCATGACCATTGCATCCTTCGTGTGCTACATGGTGGATCAGTGGGTACTGGTGCCCCTGGGCCTTTTGTACATGCGTACCATTGCCTTTATCCTGGTCATCGCGGCGCTGGTGCAGTTCGTTGAAATGTTCCTCAAGAAATCCAGCCCCGCCATCTACAGCGCACTGGGCATCTATCTGCCGCTTATCACCACCAACTGCGCTGTGCTGGGCGTTGCCACGCTGAACGTGTCTGCCGAATACAACATGCTCTACAGCGTACTCAACGGCTTCTTTGGCGCGCTGGGCTTCACCCTGGCGATCGTGCTGATGGCCGGCGTGCGCGAGCGTCTGGAAAGCAGCAAGATTCCCAAGTGCATGAAGGGCTTCCCCATCAGCCTGGTTTCCGCCGGTCTTATGGCAATGGCTTTCATGGGCTTCAGCGGAATGGTGTAAGGAGGAATAATCATGACAATTCTTTATGCTGCTCTGACGCTGGGTCTTCTGGGCCTGATCTTCGGCGCAATACTGACCTTTGCCAGCAAGAAATTCCACGTGGATGTGGATGAACGCATCGAAAAGGTGAAGGAATGCACCGGCGGCGCCAACTGCGGCGCCTGTGGCTATGCTGGCTGCGAGGCTTTTGCCCAGGCTGTGGTCAAAGGCGAAGCCAAAGCCACCGGCTGTGGTCCTGCAGGCGCGGAAGGCGCCCGCAAGATCGGCGAGATCATGGGCCTGAACGTGGAAGTGGAAGAACGCCGCGTTGCCCGCGTGCTGTGCGCCGGCACCCACGGCCTTGCCAAAAACTCCTACAAGTATGACGGCTACCGCAGCTGCGTGGTAGCTTCCGATATCGCCGGCGGCCCCAAGGACTGCCGCTTCTCCTGCATTGGCCTTGGCGACTGCATGGATCATTGCGCCTTTGACGCCATCACCATGAAGGACGGTATCGCCCACATCGATGAAAACCTTTGCACCGCCTGCGGCGCCTGCGTGGACGCTTGCCCCCGCTCTGTGATCAAGCTCCTGCGCGTGTCCCAGAACGTCATCGTCCGCTGCCGTAATGAGGAAACTGCCCGTGCCGCCCGCGAAAGCTGCATGCGTGCCTGCATTGCCTGCGGCCGCTGCAAGCGGGAATGCAAGTACGACGCCATTATCATCGAGAACGGCTACGCCCGTATCGACCACGAAAAGTGCACCCGTTGCGGCGATTGCGCCAAGGTGTGCCCCTGCAACTGCATCACCGTGGAATAACGAAACACAAAACAGGCACAGAACTCTGTGCCTGTTTTTGATTGCGCAAAAATGCAAACAAAAAGCCGGAGAACATATATTCTCCGGCCGATATTCCCTATTTACGCGCTTGTCACGCGTACCACAGCATTACTGATTGCGGAACTTGGCAAAGCAGTCGCGGCAGTAGACGGGACGGTCGCCACGGGGCTGGAAGGGCACCTGGGTGGTGCAGCCGCAGCCATCGCAGATGACTTCGTACATCTGACGCTCGGGGCGGGCGCCGTTGTTAGCGTTCTGACGACGAGCAGCGCGGCAAGCGGGGCAGCGGCTGGGCTCGTTCTGGAAACCCTTTTCGGCGTAGAAAGCCTGTTCGGAAGCGGTGAAGGTGAATTCCTGGCCGCATTCACGGCAGGTCAGCGTCTTGTCCTGATACATATCTCAGAACCTCCTTTATTTTCGCCAAACTGGGATACGTTTAGGTTTTTTCCGTGGTCTCTACGCATCCGTCGCTTGACGATGAACAAAGCCGGGATAAATACCTGAGATACACCTTAGTTTGGTCTGCCCGCATATTATAGCACAGAATAAACGCTTTGCATAGCCTTTTTTTGAAATTATCACCCGCGGTTGCATTAACCGATTTACAAAATCATTCAAAAATGCTATATTTGTATTATCATGTAAGGAGGTTATCAATATGTTCGATTCCAAGAAGCTGGGCATTCGCCTTCATCATATCCGCACGACCCGTCAACTGACGCGGGAAGAAGTGGCCAGGCGCGCCAACATCACCGTTGCCTACTTAGGCAATCTGGAGATCGGCGAGCGTACGCCCACGCTGGAAACCTTCATCGATCTGGCCAACGCCCTGAACGTCGATGCCAATTACCTGCTGCTTGACGCCCTCAACGTTCTCTCCCCTACCGCCGGTGTCAACGACGAAGGCGCCCGCATGTTTTTCCTGCAGCCCCAGGCCGAGATCGAGTATTGATCCCCTTTGAAATCGCCCCAAATTTGCGCAAAAAGCCCGGCTTTTCAGCCGGGCTTCTCTTTATCCGTTTTCTTATTCCACCGCGCTTACAGCCTCTTTTGCGGCCTCCCAGGCGGCATAGAGCTGCGGGTCGGTCATATCGCCGGTCTGCATATAGGCTCCGGTCATATCCTCGGGGATCTCCACCACGATATCCGGCGCGATGCCCACCTGATGCACCGCCGTACCGCTGGACAGGAAATACTGCGCAACCGTAAACTGGATGCCGTCTCCGCCCTCCTGCAGCGGGATCACATACTGAATGACGCCCTTGCCGTAGGTATTGGTGCCAACCAGCGTGGCACGGCCGATATCCTGCAGGGAGCCGGACAGAATTTCACTGGAGGATGCGCTGAACTCATTGACCAGCATCACCAGCGGAATATCTGTTTTGCCGTCCTTGGTGTAGCACTTATCCTGATTGCCGTAGCGATCCTCGCTGTAGAAGAGCAATTGCTCATCCACAAACAGATCGGCGATCCTTTCAGCATCTTCCACCCAGCCGCCGCCGTTATCTCGCAGATCCACAACCAGAGATTTGGCGCCCTGCTCAATCAGCTTGTTCAACGCATTTTCAAAGGCCACGGCGCAATCGCCGGCAAATTCATACAGGCAGATATAACCCACATTGTCTTCCAACATCATGTATTCCACGCGGTTTACATGGATGATGGCACGGGGAATGCTGAACACCAGCGTCTCCTCACCGCGCAGCACTTCAACCTCCACTTCGCTGTCCAATTCGCCGCGCATCAGGTTGACGGCATTCTGCATGGTGGTGGCGTCCACGATGATATCCGCCACGCGGATCAGTTTATCGCCGCGCAGAAGACCTGCACGCTCTGCTGGGGTATCCTTGAACACACGGGTAATAAACACCGTATTATCCACATAATTGCCAAGCAGCTGAATGCCGATACCGCCGTATTCGCCCTCGTCATCCTCCCACATTTCGGCCCATTCGTCCGCATTGTAGTAGAAGGTGTAGGGATCCTCCAGCCCGGCCAGCAGCCCGCGGGTGGCCATCTCGACCATGGCGTCCACGTCCGGCTCCTGATAATAATACTGCTCGATGTAGGCGATGATCTCATCCAGCTTCTGGTACTTTTTCAGGCTTTCATACTCAGCCTTGGGAACGGTGACCGTTTCCTGCTGCTGGCCCTTGCTGAAATAATCAAACAACCCGCCTGCATTGGCCGTCAGCGTTACGCTGAATGCGATCAGCAGTGCTGCCGTCGCCACGATCCACGCTTTTTTCTTCATATCTCACACTTTCCGCGTTGCCGTCCGCAATCAGCGGACTTTTTTCGCTTTTGCTTTATTATTCCCGCAGCGGCGCATTTCAAGCAGCATTTTGAAAGTCACCGCATCCTCAAACTTTCTCAGATCCAATCCCAGCTGCCTCTGCACCTTGTCCAGACGGTACACCAGCGTATTTCTGTGGATGTACAATTGCCTTGCGGTATCGGAAAGGTTCAGATCCTTCCTAAAGAACATTTCAATGGTATAGAGCATTTCTTCGCTGAACAGCCTAGCCGTATTGCGGTTGAACAAAAGGCCGTGATAATGCTCCGCCATTTCGGGAGACAGATCGGACAGGAAGCGCTCCAGCAGCATGCTGCGGTATACATGAATGCTGCGCTCCGGCGAATACAGCCTGCCGATCTCGATGGCGCGGCGGGCCTGACGGTAGCTGTTGTGCAATTCGCCCACATTTTCCGCCACTTCACCGATGCCAACCGTCACGTTCAGCGCCGTTTCGCCCAGCAGCGTTTCCTGCAGTGCCAGGGCAAACTGACGCAGTTCATCCGCATCCTCCATGCCGCTTACGTCCTTGATCAGCGCCACGGTATGCTTATCCATAGCCACCATTACGTCGTTGGGAATACGGGGCGTGATCTCGTTGAGAATATCCAGCGCACTGCTCTGCTGCACCTGTACCATATGGAGCAGCAGCACGCATCGGCTGATATTGGCCGGGATGTGATATTCATCCACCATGGCGTCCATCTCCGCCAGTGTCATTTCATTCTGCAGAATGCGCTGATAGGCGTAATTGGCGTCGTTATTGACGGAATACACCGTCATCATGGAGGCGATCAATGTATCACAGAGCAAAAATGCATCCCGCACCTGTGCATTGTCCCCCAGCGGCGACATGAGCACCAGATCGTTCTGATATGCAGAAAGCTGATACAGACGGCCTTCCTTTTCCACAGGGGTTCCGGGCCTGTCCAGCGTAGGCAGCGTAAAACGAATGCTCTCCTTGGGGATCAGGCTGTTGCCCAGCGCATCCAGCAGCATTACGGGCGTATTGAGCCTTGTAAATATCTGTTCGATCTGGGGCAGCAAGCGCTTCTCCATGTGGATACACCTCTCTTTCGTTCCATGCGTATACATCAAAGGGATCTACTGCGGTCAAATATGCTTCGTACAGTCATTTAACGTTCATTGCGGATTTCTTCATCCATCGCTTCGGCGGCGGCTTTTCCAGCTCCCATGGCCAGGATCACGGTAGCAGCGCCCGTCACGGCGTCGCCGCCTGCGTAAACATGCTCGCGGCTGGTCAGTCCGCTTTCGCCTCTGGTCACAATGCAGCCCCAGCGGTTGGTTTCCAGGCCTTCCGTGGTGGTTCTGATCAGCGGATTGGGCGAGGTACCGATCGCCATGATCACCACATCCACCGGGATATCGTGTTCGCTGCCCGGCATTTCCTCCGGTCTGCGTCGGCCGGATGCATCCGGCTCGCCCAATTGCATGTTGATGCAGCGGATGGCTTCCACATCTTCCCTGCCGATGATCTGCGTGGGATTGGTCAGCATACGGAAGATGATGCCTTCCTCCTTGGCATGCTCCACTTCCTCCCGGCGTGCAGGCATTTCGCTTTCCGAGCGGCGGTAGATGATGGATACCTCTTCCGCACCCAGACGCAGTGCGCAGCGTGCGGCGTCCATGGCCACATTGCCGCCGCCCACAACGGCCACTTTCTGTCCCTTGCGTACCGGTGTTTTGCTTCCGGGCAAATAGGCCTTCATCAGGTTGACGCGGGTCAGGAACTCATTGGCGGAATACACGCCGCGCAGGTTTTCGCCGGGAATATTCATAAACTTGGGAAGACCTGCGCCGGTGCCGATAAATACGCTCCGGTATCCTTCTTCAAACAGCTCATCCACCGTCAGCGTTCGTCCGATCACCGTATCGGTGCGGATCTCAACGCCCATGCGGGCAAGATTTTCCACTTCGCTGTGCACGATACGCTTGGGCAGACGGAATTCGGGAATGCCGTACACCAGCACACCGCCT
>SVGT01000008.1 GCA_015056175.1 Clostridiales bacterium
CGGCTCCGGGCGTCCGCCCCCACGCTGCATCTGATCCGATCGGATATCGAAACGGAAATCGCCCCCATCCTGGGCGCCCAGGATCAAAGCCAGCAATTCGTCGAAGCCCTGCAGCAGCAATATGAAAAGGATCCGGACAGCTTATGGGATACCAATTTCTTCGGCCGTTCCCTGCAGGATCTGATCCAGGAAGGGCTGTCCGGAAAATTGCATCAGATGCCCGCCGATGCCCAGGAAAAGATGCAGTCCGCACTGACCAAAATGCTCAATGAAGGGGATGGCGGAATGATCTGCATCCTGCTGTAAGAAAAAAGGAAAGGGGAGGGCGCAGCGCAGAAAATTTACCAAATTCTAGGGTATTTTGTCACATTCCCGCCATAAAAGTCCTGCGTTTGGGGCTGTACAATCGGGGAAAAATGCGGTATGATGGGATAGGAAGCAATTCTCAGACAGAATAAAGTGAGGTCCTTGCCTTGTATACCGAACAGGATTATGCCGATATCTGCGCTCAGAGAAAAAAGCGCATCATTCTTTGCACCATTCCCCTGGTTCTTTTATTTGCAGTGCTGATCTATTCCCTGATCATCCGTCTGGAGGCCCTCACCGTGGCCGCTACCATCCTGATGGGCCTGATCTGGCTGTTTGTGCACGGGCTGTTTATCAAGCCGGTCAGCGCATACCGCCGGCATATGGATCAGGTAATGCACGGCCGGGTGCATACCCTCACCGCCGCTTTCAAGGAAATGGATGATTTGCCCGTCCTGCGGGAAGGGGTAAGATATTTCGGGATGCTGATGAATGTGGGCCGGATGGATGATGAAGAGGATGACCGCCTTTTCTATTATGACGCCAATCTGCCCCGTCCCGACTGGAAGCAGGGGGAAATGATCACCATCACCTATCACGATAAGGCCCTGGGCAAGTGGGAAAGGGCCTGAGGTGAAATCAATATGAATAAAGAATGCTGTGTGCTGGTCTGCGTCACGGTTCAGAAGGATTGCGGCCGGCTGATTGAAAAGGGGCGCGCCCACGCCCTGAAGGCAGGCATGCCCCTGAGGGTATTGCATGTGAGCGCCGGAAAGGATCTGCTGGGCAATTCCGATGCGGCAGAGGCCATGAATTATCTCTATTCCCTGGCACGGGAAGCGGATGCGGAAATGAATATCCTCTATGACGGCAATGCCCCCCAGGCCATCGCCCGGTATGCCGCCGCCCACGGGGCCCGGGCCGTCATCCTGGGCCAGGATAAAAGCGGGTTTTCCCTGCTGCTGCAATCGCTGCTGCCGGATGGCACCCAATTGATCTGCGATCAGTAAGAAAATGCAAATGCAGTAAAGGAATGAAGTGCTTCCCCACAGAAGCGCTTCATTCTTTTTGTTTTTCTTTATTTCCCCTCTGTAAAAATGCAGAATCTGTGATATAATGGAAAATAATCGTATCCAGGGATCTTCCGCTGCGGCGGCCGGCCCATCGCAGCATCGGATAAAAGAGGGGGAAATCACATGGTATATTGTTCTCAGTGCGGCGCACCCATGCCGGAGGGGGATATTTTCTGTCACGTATGCGGCATGCGCCAGATCGCCAGAACGCAGCCTCAGCAATTTGCCCGGCAGCCCCAGCAGGGGTATCAGGCCCAGCCGTCTTACCAGCCCCAGCAGGGATATCAACCCCAGCAGGGATATCAGCCTCCGCAAAGCTATCAGCCCCAGCAAAGCTTCCAGCCCCAGCAGATTACCCCGCCCAAGCCGGGCTATCAGCCCTATAAGGGTTATGTGCCCCCGCCCCAGCAGCCCCAGTATCCTCCCATGAGCTTCCCCGGCAGCTCTGCCCAGCCCATGCAGGCAGGCCGTACCCCCTCCCTTCAGCCCACCCAGGCCTACGGCGGAGGCGGCGGAAATGCCGGGGGCCGGGGCGGCCGTTCCGCTGCCGGCACCGCAGGCCGTGCCGCTGCCAAGGCGGCCAAGGGCGGCGCATCCGCCGCAAAATGGATCATTTCCCTGCTGGCCGTGGTGATGACGGTGGTGGTGGTGGTCGTGGTGGTCAACGGCGGCAGCTTCACCCCCAAGACCGACGAAGAATTGATCCGGGAGCGGATCGAAGCCTTTGAAGAAGCCTACAACGACGGGGATTACGACGGCATGCTGGATTGCCTGGACAGCGGCATGCGGGCGGCCACCGAAATATCCATGGGCCTGATGGATAATCTGATGAGCGATATGATCGGCTTCGATATCGGCATGAGCGATATGTTCGGCCTGGCGGGCCTGATGGGGGATTTTTGCGATATCGAAATCAAGAATATCTCCATCAACGGCGATACCGCCACCGTGGATATCGTAATGAAACTGAATATGTACGGCGAATCCGCCAGCGAGGCCACCACGCTGCCCATGGTGAAGCAGGGCCGCAAATGGCTGATCGGCGGCGGCATTGAAGATCTGCTCAATATGTACTGATCTGGCAAATACAAGAAAGAATCCCTGCATTTTGGCAGGGATTCAAATCATTGATAAAGTCAATGATTTGGCAGACTGAGACAAACCTTGCAAGTCAAGGCGGCAAAAAAGGGGGCTTACATAGCAGTAAGTGACCGCATTTTGCTGCCGATGCCAACACAGAAAGCAAAAATGGCCGCCCAGTAAGGGTGATGTGAAGGAGGGAGTTATCTTACATTATTACATCGAGCAAATAACGAAACCGCAAGCTTTTGTCGGCTTGCGGTTCTATGCACTGCTGTGATAGAATGAAAGTGGCAAACTGGAATTTGACGAGGTAAGAATATGGCGATGTGGAATCCGTGGAGAGGTTGCAAAAAGTGCAGCGACGGCTGCCTTTATTGCTATATCCACAAGGGCGACGCAAAGCGTGGTGTTGATACAAGTATCATTGAAAAAACAAAGGACTTTGCAAAGCCCATAGAACACTTAAAGAACGGCAATTATAAAATGAAATCTGGCATTGTATATACCTGCTTTTCCACCGATTTTCTGATTGAGGAAGCAGATGCATGGCGCCCAGAATGCTGGAAGATGATAAAGGAGCGCAAGGATTGTACCTTTCTCTTTCTCACCAAGCGCATCGACAGATTTATGGACTGCATTCCCGATGATTGGGATGACGGCTATGAAAACGTGGTCGTTTGCTGTACGGTTGAGAATCAAAAGAATGCAGACTATAAGCTTGGAATTTTTGAAAAACTTCCGATCAAGCATAAGTGTATAACGGCTCAGCCACTTATCGAAGCCATTGATATAGAACGATATCTTGACGGTATTGAACTTGTGGTTGTCGGCGGTGAATCGGACACGAATGCAAGACCGCTTGACTACGATTGGGTGCTCAAGATCAGAGAGCAGTGCATCAGGAAAAACGTATCTTTCGAATTCAGACAATGCGGAACGCATTTTATCAAGAACGGTATGGAATACAAGTTGCAAACAAAGGATCTGTGTGTTCAAGCAAGAAAAGCTGATATAGATTTCAAACGCAGTAGTTGATTCAGTTCCAATTTGCAGAGCAGACGAAATCCCTCTTTCCCATCGATTTGGGAGGGCGCAATTATACGCACCGTTCTGGTGCATTGCGTTTCTACGGTTCGCAAACCGAATAGATAAGCATGCCGATCCATAAGCAAGCGAACATCCGAATGTCGGATGCTCGCTTGTTTGCTATTGGATAAATTGTTCCTTAAGAATCCCCCCACCACAAGGGAGGCTTTATCGGGAGTGGTTGGTATGTAGTCGATGAATATTGGCTGCGACATGTCGGGTGACGGAGATATATAATAAGTCAAGCCGGTCGACATTGCCCGGCGCGGCCGCTCCCTGCCCGCAACTTGTTCCCTGTCGCGGGACGGCGTTATGCAATAAGTCCAGCCGGTCGACATTGCCCGGCGCGGCTCCGCGCCCGATGAATTTGTATGGAAATACATATTTATAATACTTTTTCGACCAGATTTGATATATTATACTTGGACACATCAATTTGTATATATAGATGAAGGAGGTTTTCTCTATGAAAATCGGTATTTTGGCAGATTGCTTCGGTCTGGGCTTCGAAATGGGCATCAAAAAGGCTGCTGAAATGAAGGTGGACGGCGTTCAACTGTACGCCGTGGAGGGCGAACTGGCTCCCGAAAACATGAGCGCAGAAAAGCGCGCATGGGCCAAGGCACTGATCGAAGAGAACGGCCTCGTCATCAGCGCCATCTGCGGCGACCTGGGCGACGGCGGCTTCGCCTTTGAAGACCGCAACGAAGGCAAGATCGCCTACACCAAGCAGATCGTGGATCTGGCGCTGGATCTGGGCTGCCGCATCATCACCACCCACATTGGCGTGGTGCCCGAGGATGAAAACCATCCCCGCTTTGCCGTGATCGCCAAGGCGCTCAAGGAGCTGGGCGATTATGCCCATGCCCGCGGCGCCCGCTTCGCCATCGAGACCGGCCCCGAAACGGCCGTCACCCTGTGCAAGATGCTGGACTATGTGAACAGCCCCGGCATCGGCGTGAACCTGGATCCCGCCAACCTGATCATGTCCACCAAGGACGATCCCGTGGCCGCCGTGCACACCCTGAAAAACTACATCGTGCATACCCACGCCAAGGACGGCGTGTTCTATAAGATGACCGATCTGGAAATTTCCTACGGCATGAAGCCCTGGCCCGAAGACTACAGCGAGGACGATTGCTACGCCGAAGTGCCTCTGGGCGAAGGTCAGGTACCGTGGGACGGCTACATCGCCGCGCTGAAGGAAATCGGCTTTGACGGATATCTGACCATCGAACGCGAGTGCGGCGAAGATCCCGCCCACGATATCCAGCTGGCCATCGACTTTTTGAAGAAGTACGTGTGAGGTAACCATGGAAGATTTTGCCACCTACATCCGTAAAGCATATCTGTTTTCCCTGATGGACGAAAGCTTCCGCGTGGTGCGCGGCACGCCCCTGCTCCCTGAAAACCAGGTCAACCACATGGACGTGCGCACGCCCCGCAACAGCTTTGTGCAGATCAACATGGCCATGTCCTTCCCGGAGAACGCCATCATCCAGCTGGATCAGCGCATCGCCTTTGGCTACCGCAACGATCCCAGCCGGTTTATGATCGTGCGTGCTGCGCTGGAAGTGGAGGGCATGGAGGGCAAGCTGCACCTCATCGACACCCTGATGGACGACGACGGCCGCCAGCGCGGCGACGTGGTGCTGGAGCAGCCCTTTATGGAAGCTGTCCCCTATCAGGTCAATCAGGTGACCGCCCTCATCCCGGTTCCCCGCGATCTCACGCCCGGCACCTACAAGGGCCGCGTGCGCTTCTATGCCCACAGCATGTTCTACGATGAAACGCTGGCCCGGGAGCTTACCTTCACCATCCAGGTGGAGGATACCGTGCTGCCCGACGCCAGGGACGGCAAGTTTTACCTCAATCTGTGGCAGCATGTGTTCAACATCGCCCGCAAGCACGAGGTGCGCCCCTTTACGGATGAGCATCTGGAAGCGCTGCGCCCCTATGCCAAGGCGCTGGGCGACCTGGGCAACAAGGCCATCACCGTGCTGCTCAGCGATATTCCCTGGGCCGGTCAGCGCTGCTGGACGGAATTGAACAACCCCAGCGACCTGTTTGAATACAATTATGTGCAGATCCGCCGCAAGGCAGACGGCGCCTTTACCTATGATTTCTCCTTTGCCGAAAAGTACATCGCCCTGATGAAGGAATACGGCGCCACCGACGTCATGTTCACCGGCCTCTACGGCATCTGGGAGGATGCCAAGATCGGCTTTGGCGTCATCGTCAACAACTGGGCGGACGCCATCCGCGTAAGCTATCTGGACGAAAAGGACGGCTGCATCCGTTTTATGCGCGAGCGGGAAGAAATTGAGGATTACCTGCGCGCCATTTACAAGTGGATCGTGGAAAGCAACCTGCTTTCCACCTCCTACCTGATGGGCGACGAAGTGGACCTGCCCGGCAAAACCGAGGGCTGGACGGCTGTGCTGGAAACCCTGAAGGAATTGCTTCCCGACATCCGCCGCGACTGGGATATGCTGCCCCATGTGCTGATGAGCGATACCTACAAGGACGAGCGAGTGGACATCTACACCCCCCAGATCGACGGCATCCCCACGGAAGAGCCCGAAGTGTGGCAAGCCGCCATGGATCGGGTGGCAAAGGACGGCAAAAAGCTGTGGAGCGTCTGCTGCTGGCCGCCGGTGATGAACTCCTTCCTCTACTGCAACCTCAACGAAGTGCGCCTGCACGGTCTCATCACCGAGCATATCAAGATGGACGGCTTCCTCCGCTGGAACTTTACCGTGTGGCCCGATGACCCCCGCCGCGATGTGCGCTTCTTTGCGCCCGGCTGGCCGGCCGGCGATACCTGCTTTGTGTACCCCGGCAAGGGCGGTCAGTGCCTGCCTTCTCTGCGCTATCTGGCGCTGCGCCGCGGCATTGAGGACTTTGAGCTGTGCCAGATGGTGAAGGAAAAGTGTGAAAACGCCGACGAGATCATCAACAAGGCCATGGCCTGCGTGCTGCCCGAAACGGACGTGCGCAAGTGGGACTTTGCCGATTACCACGGCCGCACCAAGTACATGAGCCACGAAAACAGCGACTATGTGAACGCCCGTAATATTTTGCTGGACGCGCTGCGTGAGGTGTAACATGAGCAAGATTTTTGATACCCACATTCACATTGACAATTTTTCCACCCCCGAACCCAAGCGCATCCTGAATGCCATCGATGCAGCGAAGGTGGATAAAGTAGCCCTGTTCGCCGAAGAACCTGCCTACTTTGAACAGGATTTCCGTAAGGTCAAGGAACACAACAAGGGCCGTATGGAACGTCTGTTCCAGTGGTGCAACGGCACGGATAACCGCCTGATTCCCATCTACTTCCTCAACCCCACCGAAGCAGACGCCATTGAACAGGCCGAAGAAGCCGTGGAAAAGGGCGCCGTGGGCTTCAAGGTGATCTGCGATACCCACATGCCCGGCGACGAGCGCGCCCTGCCCGTCTACCAGCGCATTGCCGATATGGGAAAGAGCATTCTGTTCCACACCGGCATCCTGTGGGACTGGGGCGATAACGGCAACTACAACCGTCCCTGCAACTGGGAATGCATGATGAATGTCGAAAACATCAAGTTTGCCATGGCCCACATTTCCTGGCCCTGGACGGATGAATGCATTGCGGTGTACGGCAAGTTTGCCAACATGAAGTGGCATCCCAGCTACCGCAACCAGCAGATCTACATCGACATGACCCCCGGCACCCCGGACAACTACCGCCAGAAGGTCATTAACCACATCCACGACGTGGACTACGAAGGCACCTGCGAGCACCTGCTCTTTGGCACCGACCTGTTCACCGGCGACTTCGACGCAAACTGGATTGTGGAATATGCCAGGCAGGACACCGAGCGTCTGCTGAAGGCCGGCTTTACTCAGGAAACCGTGGACAAGATCCTCTACCACAACGCCATGGAATTCTGGGGCCTGAAGGACTGATTCTCTTCTTTTCTTGGGAGGTGACGCCATGAGCCGTATTTTTGATACCCATTTCCATGTTCTCAATTTCGATAAGCCCGATCAGAAGACCGCCCTCCTGGGCATGGACAAGTACCGTATAGACAGGCTTGCCATGCTGGCGGAAGAGCCCATCTACACGCTGAAAAGCTACCGCGATATCCGCGAGCATAACAAGGGCCGCATGGATCGCCTCTTCCAGTGGTGCGATGGTTCCGACGGCAGACTGCTGCCCATCTGGTGGGTCAACACCACCGATCCCGACGCCATGCAGCAGGTGGATGAAGCGCTGGACCGGGGCGCTGTGGGCTTCAAGGTGATCACCGAAACCACCATGCCCGGCGACGGACACGCCCTTCAGGTATACCAGCGCATGGCGGATGCAGGCAAAAGCATCCTCTTCCATACCGGCATCTGCTGGGATTGGGCGGACATGGGCAACTTCAACCGTCCCTGCAACTGGGAATGCATGATGAATGTGGAGCATGCCCGGTTTGCCGCAGGCCATGTTTCCTGGCCCTGGACGGACGAATGCCTGGCGGTGTACGGCAAGTTCAATTCCCTCAAGTGGCATCCCAAATACAGCGGTCAGGAAATGTACCTGGACCTGACCCCCGGCACGCCGGACAATTACCGCCAGAAGATGCTGAACACCTACTATGACGTGTGCTACGACGGCATGAACGAGCATCTGCTCTTTGGCACCGACTTTGGCACAGAGATTTTCCATGACGGCCCGGACGCCGCCAAGCGCATCGTGGATCGGGCAAAGCAGGATACCGAGCTTCTGCTCAAGGCCGGCTTCACGCAGGAGACCGTGGACAAGATCCTGTATCAGAACTCCATGGACTTCTGGGGCCTCAAGGACTGACCTGACAGGGAGGATATATCATGAGCCGCATTTTTGATACCCATGTGCATATCGATAAATATGCCGTGCCCGAGCCTGAGCGCCTGCTGCGCAGCATGGATGAGCACAAGATCGACAAGGTGGCATTGCTTGCCGAAGACCCTGAGTACACCATGGAAAAGGATCTGAACAAGTGCCGCGAATACAACGAAGCGCGCCTGAAGCGCCTGAAGGAATGGTGCGACGGCAGCGACGGCCGCCTGGTGCCTATCTACTACATCAACCCCGTGGAGCGGGACGCCATGGATCAGGCCAAAAAGGCTGTGGATGCAGGCTGCGCCGGCTTCAAGGTGATCTGCGAGACCCACTATCCCGGCGATGAACGCGCCATGCCCGTATATCAGCTGATTGCGGACATGGGAAAGAGCATCCTGTTCCACTCGGGTATTCTCTGGGACTGGGGCGATAACGGCAATTACAACCGTCCCTGCAACTGGGAATGCATGATGAATATCCGCAACGCCAAGTTTGCCCTGGCCCACATCTCCTGGCCCTGGACGGACGAATGCCTGTCCGTGTACGGCAAGTTCACCATGATGTGGGATCATCCCAGCTATCAGAACCAGGTGATGCACATCGACCTGACCCCCGGCACCCCCCTGTGCTACCGTCAGGAAGTGCTTACCACCATCCACGATACCGCTTACTGGGGCATTGAAAACCGCATGCTCTTTGGCTCGGACGCCTTTACCAGTACCTTCGACGGCGCCTTTATCGCCAATTGGGCCAGGAACGATACCGAAATGCTCCTTGCGGCCGGATACGATCAGGCAACCGTGGACAAGGTGCTTTACGATAACGCCATGGCATTCTGGGGCCTCAAGGACTGATTTTTTGAACACTTTCGCGATCGGACGGTCAACCGTGTGTCCCACTGGGGGCACGTCTTTCCCGGCGGCAGAAAAATAAAGGGAAGTAAGAACATGAGTAAACACACAAACTGGTTTTCCAAAAAGCCCAGCGTGGCCTTTGCGCTGAGCATGCTGGTGGTATCCATCCTGCCGCTTTTGTGCGGCTGGGTGTTTTATGCCAGCTCCAGCGCCCAGGCTCACAAGCAGCAGGAAAACCTGGTGGAGCAGTCGCTGAAATTGACCATGCATCAGTTTGATACCGATCTGACCAGCGTGATCAACATGACGCTCAACCTGCGCAAGACCGTAGGCAAAATGCCCATGCCCGACGAGGAGGATTTTACCCCCGATCACCGCATGCTGCTGTATGAAACCCGCATGGTGCTGCGCGACGCGCGCAACCTGGCCACCTCCATGGTGAAGGATATTTACTTCCTGCGCCCGGATGCGGATTACGCCGTATCCCCCGCCGCCGTGATCTCTCGCAAAATTCTCTACGAGCGCTACTGGAAGCCCTACGGCATTTCGGAAAAGGATTTTTCCCTGCTCCATCTGCGCCATGAAACAGGCTCCATATTGTCCATCAACCAGGCAAGGCCGGTGTTTTTGCTGACCGTCAGCCGGGATATGAAAACCAATCTGCCCACCCGGCAATTGGTGGTTGTACTGGCGGAAAACTATTTTGCCAATCTGTTTACCGGGTTTGATCTGCCGGACATCGCCTATTCTCTCTATACGGACGACGGCGCGCTGATCTACCAGAGCAAAAACAAGCCCGCAGAGGACACGGTCACCTTCACCCTGCCCTCCAATGCCGGCACCTACGTGCTCAACGCCTATGTGCCCAACGCCTATTTCTACAACCATGCCGATATGCTGCGCGTGCTCTACATCAGCATGCTGGTAGCCACGCTCATCATTTCCGCCGTGCTCATTTTCTCTCTGGCGCGGCGCAACGCCATGCCCATCAACAAGCTGATCTCCTACATCCGGGAAAACTACCAGATCCAGAACGATGAGGAGAATGCAGCAGGCCTTAATCTCATCCAGAGCTCGGTGGAGCAGATGCTCCAGGAGCACGAAAACCACAAGCAGCAGCTGCAGCAATACCAGGAAAGGGAGGAAATGCACATTCTGGGCAACGCCTTCCTGGGGCTGAACAAGGAATTGCCCCCCACGGGGGACGATACCTCCCCCTACGTGGTGGTCTGCTTCCAGCTTTCGGACGATCATGACGCCGAACAGCTGAAAAACGCCCTTTCCCATTCCTTCCCCGCAGGCTATATTTCCCGCTGCGTGTTCCTCTCCGGCGACCTGATGCTTCTTTTGCGCCGCCACACGGGAGACATGGACGAAGACAGCGTGAATATTCTGCTGGAAAACACCCTGCAGGCGCTGGACGATATGGGCCTTTCCAACCTGCGCTGCGCCGTAAGCCTGGTGCACCACCAATCGGACGAATTGGAAATGGCCTATCGGGAAGCCTCCATGGCCTTTGACAGCCTGTTCAACCAGTCCGATCTTCCCATCCTGCGCTTTGATACCATCCGCTACAGCCCGGAATACTTCCTGCGCGACTTCCACCATCTGGACAAGCAGTTGACCTTTGCCACCCAGATGGGCGAGCAGGAGTATGAGATGGCGCTGAACACCCTTACCTCTCTATTCCCCGGCGAATTCTTGGACGACAATACGTCCACCCTGTCCCAGCTGCATTTAAGTTCGCTGAAGTTCCAGTTCCTGCATGACCTGAACTCCATCTCCGCGCCTCTGGCGGACGCGGACGAGCTCAACCGCACCAACGCCCGCGACATCATCTCCTGCAAAACGCACCGCGAGCTGATGGCGCTCATGCAGAAGATCATCGGCGAAATTGATTCCATGCCAAAGGTACAGGGCGAGGAACACGATATGCAGATCGATGAAATCAAAACCTACATCCGCAACAACTCCTGGGACAAGCAATTGTCCGTATCCTCCGTGGCGGACGCCTTCCACCTGTCCAGCAATGCGCTGAGCAAACTGTTCTCCCGCAAGGCCAACATGGGCGTTTTGCAGTACATCCACAAGATCCGTATCGAAAACGCCTGCCATCTGCTTCTGTCGGATGAGAATACCAACATTGCCGCCATCGCCACCCAGGTGGGCTACGCCTCCACCCTCACCTTCAACCGCGCCTTCAAAGCCCGCTACAACATGACGCCCAGCGAATACCGCCGCATCCATAAGCAGGCGGGCGAACACTGACAAGGCTGTGTCGGTTTGTGCGCACCCCTTCATCCTGTGCAAAAAGCGTATCCTCCACGCCGCAGGGCGCACGCGGCCCCGCTATGCACGGACGCTTTCCCATCTTTCCCTTCCACGGCCCCGCAGTTTCCTGAAAAATCAAGCTGCGAGGCCGTTTTTTTATACCCGTTTCTTCCGCAAAACAGCCTATATATCAATTTGTGCCACGCTTCAAAAAATGCCCGCTCCCTGCCTTTTTTGACATCCTTTCCTTATAAAACCGACGATTTACAAAAACTGCCTTTTCCCTCTATACTGATAGTAACAAAAACTAAATCCAAAGGAGTTGACACTCATGAAGATGCGCAAGCTTCTCAGCCTATTGCTCGCCCTGCTCATGGCGCTGTCCCTGACCCCCGCCCTTGCAGAAGAGAAGGGCGATCTGTGGATCGGCGATTACGAGCTGACCTACTGGATGCCCATCAGCTCCACCAACGCCCAGCACTACACCTCCCTGGAGGAGCATCCCTTCTACATCTGGCTGGAAGAGCAGACCGGCGTGCACATCACCTTCATCCATCCCTCCTGGGAGCAGATGGAGCAGCAGTTCGGCCTGATGATGAACAACGATGATTTCTACGATCTCATCTACTGCATCGAATACCCCGACGGCCCCCAGGCTTCCGTGGATGACGGCGTGTTCCTGGACATGAACCAGTATAAGGACCTGATGCCCGAATACTACGAAGCCGTCGCCTGCGCCGACGGCACCTTTGCCGATTGGGAATGGGGCGTGGAAAAGGAACTGTACAACATCGGCCCCTCCGCGCCTTTCCTCAACCGCACGCTGACCCCCGAAGGCAACATGTGGTGCGTCACCCAGGTGTGGACGGACGACTTCCCCGCTGAAAACGGCGGCCTCATCCGTCAGGACTGGCTGGACGACGCAGGTTTGCCCATGCCCCAGACCCTGGAAGACCTGGAAAAGGTGCTGGCCGCCTTCAAGGCCCGCGGCGAGGACGTGATCCCCATGTCCCTGGGCAGCAGCGGCGTCAACGATTCCAGCGGCTTCATCGTTTCCGCCTTTGACGTCTATCCCGCCTGGTGGACCGTGACTGGCACTCAGGTGGATCAGCACGGCTACACCGTGCCCGCCTTCAAGGAATACCTGACGCTGATGCACAAGTGGTATGACCTGGAGTACATCGATCCCGACTTTATGAACCGCGATCACGAAGGCCTGGTATCCCTGTTCCTCAACGACCGCCTGGGCATCATGGTGGATACCTGGAACTTCCCGGACTACATGGAATCCCTCTATTCCGGCTCGGACAGAGATTTTGACGTATCCGCCATGCCCCTGCCCCGCAAGAGCACCGACCAGATGCTGCAGTGGAAGCTGCACTACGACTCCTGCCCCACCAACTACACCTGCGTCACCTCCTCCTGCGAAAATCCCGAAGTGGCTGCCAAGTGGCTGAACACTCTTTATAAGAAGGAAGTCATCCTGCGCGCCACCTACGGCGTGGAAGGCGAAAGCTATGTGATGGAAGACGGCGTGCCCTACTTCACCGACTGGTACTTCAACAATCCCGACGGCTATACCGTGGACAACCTGCGCGAAGTGTACCTGATGCCCAACGTGACCGGCTACTGCTCCACCCGCGCCTTTGCCATGCGTGAAAGCGCCACCGTGGAACAGCAGAAGACTACCATCAGCACCATGCAGCAAACCTACAACACCTGGGACGCCAATTCCACCTACAGCAAGGTGATCGGCTACATCAACTTTGAAGGCGAAGGCTGGGGCGAAATGTACGATCTGTACGTGGAGGCCGATACCTACGCCGCGCCCATGGTGATCAAGTTCATCACCGGCGCCGAGAGCCTGGACGGCTTTGACGCCTATGCCCAGAAGGTGCTGGACCTTGGCATGGCGGAAGCCCGCGATAAGACGCAGTATGCCATCGACCGCATGCAGCACTGATCCCTCTGCAATCAATCCCATATCTTCCTTGTCTTGCCCGGCGGAGCGCTGCTCCGCCGGGCTTTTGCATTCTATGGAAGAAACCGTATCCTGCCCCTGCGCAGGATGGCCGGACTGCCGTCTGCACATCCGCGATCTTCTATTTGTGTCCATGCCGTCTTTCCGTACACCAAGGCTTGTGTTTATGCCATTTTTTGATGTATGTTCGATCATTTTGTGTCAAAACTTCAATTTCTGCCTGCTTTGGCACAAATCCATACACCAAAAAGCATATTCTGGTTATTTACTTTTGGCCCGGTTTTGTATATGCTATACTCAACAAATGGGCTGATTTTGCCCAAACAAGACAAGGAGGAACCCCTCATGACCAAGAAGCTGCTTGCCCTCGTGCTGGCCGCGATGCTGCTTCTCAGCTGCGCTCCCGCGCTGGCTGAAGAACACGGCCCCTATTGGATCGGCGACTACACCCTGACCTATTGGATCCCCATGGACGGCGATCAGGCTCAGACCTTCACCACCCTGAACGAGCATCCCTTCTATCAGTGGATGGAAGAACAGACCGGCGTGCACATCGAGTTCATCCACCCCTCCACCGAGCAGATGGATCAGCAGTACAACCTGATGCTCAACAACAACGAATTCTATGACATGATGCAGTATGCCTATCCCGATGGCCCCCAGCAGGGCATCGATGACGGCGTGCTCCTTGACCTGAACGAGTACAAGGATCTCATGCCCAACTACTTCGCCACCATCGCTTGCGATGACGGTTCCTACAACGCCTGGGAGTGGGGTCCCGAAAAGGAACTCTACTGGCAGGGCGCCCAGCCCGCTTTCCAGCCCCTGCTCACCACCGCCAAGGGCAACCTGTGGTGCGTCAGCCAGGTCTGGACCGACATGCTGAACACCGAATGCGGCGCGCTCATCCGTCAGGACTGGCTGGATGAACTGGGTCTGGAAGCTCCCAAGACCATCGAAGACCTGGACAAGGTTCTCTACGCGTTCAAGACTCTGGGCGAAGACGTGATCCCCATGAGCCTCGGCAACTACGGCTACAACGGCTCTGACTACTTCCTGTCTGCTGCTTGGGGCCTGAACGGTTCCTGGTACTCCGTGACCGACGGCGTCGTGGATCCCGTTGCCTGCACCACCCCCGAATACAAGGAATACCTGACCTGGCTGAACAAGTGGTATGAAGACGACCTCATCGACCCCGACTTCATGAACCGCGACTATGACGGCCTGCAGGCTCTGTTCCTCTCCGACCGTCTGGGCATCTGGGCCGAAACCTGGCACGTGCCCGCCACCCTGCATGAACTGTACGAAGGCGCTGACGAAAACTTCGAAGTCAGCCCCCTGGCTCCTGTGCGTCTGACCGAAGATCAGGAACTGAAGCTGGTGCAGGCCTATGACTCCCAGGCTTGCAACTACGTGACCGTTTGGGCCGAAAGCGAAAACAAGGAAATCGCCTGCAAGTGGCTGGACGTGGCCTTCTCCAAGGAAGGCGTGCTCAAGTCCTGCTACGGCACCGAAGGCGAATCCTACACCCTGGTTGACGGCGTGCCCTACTACACCGAATGGTTCTATGAGCAGGTCAACAACGGCGTCAACATGATGAGCGTGTACCTCTATCAGGGCCATGCCATTTACTGGTCCACCCGTGCTTCCTGCCTGTACAATGCTCCCGTGCAGACCATCGAAGGCCAGCAGACCGTGGCCAGCGACTGGGTGCGCACCCAGAAGGTGTGGGGCGAAAACTCCGTGCCTGAGAAGCTGATCGGCTACGTGGTGTTCGACGGCGACGGCTGGGCCGATATGTATGATCCCTATGTGGAAGCGCAGACCTACGCCGATCCCATGATGATCAAGTTCATCACCGGTGAAGAAGACCTGGCCAAGTTCGACGAAGTGGCCCAGAAGGCGCTGGACATGGGCTTTGAATATGCCCGCAACGCCACCCAGGCTGCTTACAACATCCAGCATCAGCAGGAAGAAGGCTTCGGCATCGAATAATTCAGCCGAACCCTGACAGCCAACTGATAAACCCTAAAACCTCTGCCGGAGCGTCGGAAACGGCGCTCCGGCTTCCTTAAACAGACTGCAACAAAAGACTGCAAATACCTCACATCGCATAAGGGAGTGAAAGAACACCTATGCTGACGCAGCAAAAACAGGCCGTGTCCGTGATGACACGCTTTAAGAAGGACTGGAAGCAGCACTGGATCGCCTATCTCATGCTGATCCCCGCCATCGTGCTTCTGTTCATCTTCCACTATATCCCGATTTACGGTATCACCATCGCCTTCAAGGATTACAAGCCCCGCAGGGGCATTCTGGGCAGCGACTGGGCCGATATGTACGGTTTTGAGCACTTTATCCGCTTCTTTACCGGTGCCCACTTCCCCGTGCTGCTGCGCAATACGCTGACCATCTCCATCTATTCCATGGTGGTGGGCTTCCCCGCCCCCATCCTGCTGGCGCTGCTGCTCAACGAAGTGCGCCATCAGAAGTATAAGAAAGTGGTGCAGACCATTTCTTATATGCCCTACTTTATCTCCACCGTGGTTATCTGCGGTATGCTGAAAAGCTTCCTGGCCTACGACGGCCTGGCCGGCGCGCTGATGACCATGCTGGGCATAGAGCCCTACAGTCTGCTCAGCGCGCCCGAGGCGTTCCCCAGCATTCTGGTCTGGTCGGACGTCTGGCAGGGCATCGGCTGGAACTCCATCATCTACATGTCGGCGCTCTCCAGCATTGACCAGCAGCTGTACGAGGCTGCCCGTATCGACGGCTGCAACCGTCTCCGTCAGGCGTGGCACGTCACCCTGCCCGGCATCGTGCCCACCATCATCGTGCTGCTGATTCTGAGCATGGGCTCGCTGCTGAGCGTGTCCACGGACAAGATCCTGCTGCTCTACACCCCCCTCACCTACGAAACCGCAGACGTGTTCGGCACCTATACCTACCGTCTGGGTATTAAGGGCGGTAAGTACGACTTTACCGCAGCCGTAGGTCTGGCTGAAACGGTGGTCAACTTCCTGATGGTGATCCTGTTCAACTGGATCAGCAAGAAGACCACTGAACAGAGCTTGTGGTAAGGAGGTGTAGATATGGCTAAGAAAGAAATCATCGTTCAGACCAAGAAACAGAACAAGATCCGCAACGGTTCTCTGGTTGCTGACGTCATCATCTACGCATTCATGGGCGTGCTGGCTCTCCTTTTCCTGTACCCCCTGTACCAGGTGCTGGTGAACTCCATTTCCGATCCCGGCGTGGTGGCCACCAAGAACGGCCTGCTGCTCTGGCCCCAGGGCGTGCACTTTGACGCCTATCGCGTGGTGTTTGCCAACAAGAACATCTGGATCGGCTTTAAGAACACCCTGGTTTATATGGTGCTGGGTACGGTGTGCCAGTTCATCGTCACGGTGATCACCGCCTATCCCCTGTCCATCAAGAACCTGACCTTCAAAAAGCCCATCCTGATCTACTTCACCATTTCCATGTATTTCGGCGGCGGCATCATCCCCTACTTCATCCTGATCAACAACCTGGGCCTGATGAACAGCATGTGGGTGCTTATCATCCCGCAGGCGCTGAACGTGTACAACATGATCATCATGCGCACCCAGTTTGTGAACCTGCCTGAAGAACTGAAGGAAGCGGCCTACATCGACGGCGCCGGCGACGGCACCATCCTGTTCCGCATCCTGCTGCCCCTGTCCACCGCTGTTTCCGCCGTGCTCATCCTGTTTACCGCCGTGCACTACTGGAACATGTGGTTCGACCCCATGATCTACCTGACCAAGCGCGAAATGTACCCCATCCAGTCCATTCTGCGTGAGATCCTGATCGATAACGCCGCCATCGGCCAGGCGGGCCGCGCCGGCGTGCAGACCAAGCTCAACCGCAACACGGACCAGGCTGCCGTCAACGCGCTCATCAAGTACGCCACCATTATGGTGACCACCGTGCCCATCCTGTGCGTGTACCCCTTCGCCCAGAAGCACTTTGTCAAGGGCGTTATGGTGGGTTCCCTCAAGGGCTGATACTTTCGTAAAGGAGCCGTTTTACCATGAAGATCTGCGCCAGATACCTCCTCACGCCGGAAGGCTTCCTCCGCGACCGCACCGTCCACATTCAGGACGGCGTGATCACGGGCATCGGCCCTGCCGTGCAGGATGCAGACGTGACCTGCCACACCTGCGTGCCCGGTCTGATCGACCAGCATGTGCACGGCGGCTACGGCGCAGATCTGATGGCGTCCGATGCGGACAAGATCCTAAACTGGCTCCGTTTTCTGCTCAAAAACGGCGTGACCCAGGTTCTGGCAGGCATTTATACCTTTCCCATTCCCGTCATGCGCAAGGCCATGCAGGTCGTGCGCGAAGTGATGAATTTGCAGTCTGAAGGCGCCGGGGGCGCCATGCTGACGGGCATCCATCTGGAAGGCCCCTTCATCAGCCATGGCGCCCTGGGCGCAATGGACGACCGCTACGTCCTTGCCCCCACCGTAGACAATTACAAAGCCCTCTCCGAAGGCTTTGAGGATATCATCCGCCTGATCACCATCGCGCCGGAAGAGGACGCCGATGAGCTGATCGGCTATCTGACAAAGAAAGGCGTGCCCATCCTGGCCGGCCATACCGCGGCCACCGTGGAAGAGGGCGTGCACGCCTTTGAACTGGGCGTTGGCGGCGTGTGCCACTTTTTCAACGCCTCCACCCCCATCCATCACCGCAAGCCCGGTATTCTCACCGAAGGCCTGCTGAACCGCAACGTATACTGCGAATGCATCGCAGACTTTGTCCATGTGCACCCCAAGGCGGTGGAACTGATCTACCGTATGAAGGGCGCAGACAGAATGATCCTTGTCAGCGACGCTGTCAGCACCACAGGGCTGCCTGACGGCGAATATATAGAAGAAAACGGCACCCGCGTGATCGTGAAAAACGGCGAGAGCCGCACCCCGGAGGGGAACCTGAACGGCGGCTCCTCCCTGTCTTTGCAGGACGTCAGGAACATGATCAAAATCGGCGTGCCCCGCGCGGACGCCTTCCATATGGCGTCCAAAACCCCCGCTTCCTTCCTGCGCATCGCAGGCGGCCGCATCATCCCCGGCGCGCGGGCGGAAATACTGTGTCTGGATGAAAACGATATGCCCATCTGCACCGTGCTTGGCACCCAGGAGGTACGGGCATGAGCACAAGCAAGATCGGCATTGACGTGGGCGGCACCACGCTGAAATTGGGCGTTGTGCAAAACGGCCTGGATATTGTGTACCGCGATACCCGCCCCTCTCCCCACGATGCGGAAAAGATGGCGGCGGAACTGTACGATATGATCATCACCGCCCAGCAGCATTATCCCGGCGCCACGGCGGCCATCTCCACCGCCGGCGCCATCGATGAAGACGGCTGTCTGGATGCAAACCAGCTGGGCTTTGAAAAGGCTCCTGTGGGCCCTTTGCTGTTTGAAAAGCTGGGCTACAGAATTCCCATCGAAAACGACGGCGTGTGCGCACTGGTTGCCGAGCACGCCGTAGGCTCCCTCAAGGGCTCCTCCTCCTGTTTGATGATCACGCTGGGCACCGGCGTTGGCGGCGGCGTGATTGTGGATAACAAGCCCTACCGCGGTCACAAGCGCACCCATGCGGAATTGGGCCACATGATCACCCATGTGGACGGCAAAAAATGCTCCTGCGGCCAGACGGGCTGCTGGGAATGCTACGCCTCCGCATCGGCGCTCAGCGAAATGGCAGGCGGCATCCCGCCCCGGGAGGTCATCGACCGCGTGCGGAAGGGCGAGCTTCAGGACGTGTGGCAAAACTGGGTGCATGAAGTGGCCCAGGGCCTTATCGGCCTGTGCTCCATTTTCTACCCGGAGAGGATCGCCATCGGCGGCGGGCTTTCCAACGCAGGCGAGCTGGTGGTTGGCGCCATCCGCGACGAAGTGATGCGCGACCCCGGCTATCAGAGCTACTACGCCCCCCTGCAGATCGTCCAGGCCCATTTCCAGAACGATGCGGGCATCCTGGGCGCGGCTGCTCTGGCATAAACACAAACACTTTATTTTTAGGAGGTTTTTCCCATGAAACACGGTGTTTCCAGTTATTCCTTCTGTCAGTATCTGGACAGCGGCCGTCTCGACCTGGTCGGCGTGATCAAAAAGGCTGCCGAACTGGGCTTTGACGGCATCGAGCTTGCCAATATTACCGAAAACTACACCTATGATATTGAGGAACTGAAGAAGGCCGGCGAGGAAGCGGGCATCAGGTTCAGCTCCTGGGCCACCTCTGCGGATTTCCTTTCCGACATCCCCACCCAGATCGAAAACCTGAAAAAGGAGATTGACAGGGCTGCGTACCTGGGCTGCGAAGTGCTGCGCACCGATATCTACCATTATGAAATGGCCAACCCCTACATCCCCGAAGTGATGCAGGCCATCCGCGACCTGGCGGACTACTGCAAGGAAAAGGGCATGGTGCTGACCACCGAAAACCACGGCGGCCCCCTGTGCACCGCCACCCGTCTGGATAGGCTCATGCAGGTGGTGGATCATGACAACTTCGGCATCCTGTGCGACTTTGCCAACTTTGTGGACGGCGGCGAGGATCCCGTGCAGGCCGTCAACCTGCTCAAGTACCGCATCCGCCACGTGCACATGAAGGACGTGCACATCCTGGACGGCAACCGCATCTTCCCCGGCGAGGGCTGGTACATGAACCGCAACGGCAATTACAGCCGCTGCGCCATCACCGGCCAGGGCAATGTGGAAATGTACAAGTGCATGAAGGTGCTTGCAGACGCCGGCTACGACGGCTGGCTCATCCAGGAATTTGAAGGCATCGAGGACTGCATCTACGCCGTGGAAAAGGGCCTTAAGTATGCCAAGCGCCTGCTGAAGGTGCTGCCCCTGGGCGCCTGGAACGACGAAGTGTAACCGATTGTAAGGAGCAAATACCATGGAAAGCATCACCATGCAGCGCATGCTGGAGATCCAGAGAGAACTGCAGGACAAATACCAGTGGATGGACATGATCCCCGAAAACGGCCATAAATCCATCCTGTGGGCCGTCAGCGAGATCGGCGAAGTGATCGATATCGTCAAAAAATGCGGCCATGAAGCCGTGATGGACGATCCCGAAACCCGCAAGGAGTTTATCAAGGAGATCGTGGACGTGATGATGTTCCTGATGGACACCTCGCTGTGCTTCAACATCACTGCGGAAGAAATCAGCAAAACCTACGAAGAAAAGCACGCCTACAACATGACGCGCTGGGATTGATGCACCTTTTTTCACACCGTGCGGCCTTTTGCACGGTGTGAATTTGTATGGCAATACGGATTCATTATCATTTTTCCGCCGTTTGTGCTATGCTGAACCGGTAAAGAACCCTATATCAAGGAGAGACACAGCCATGAGTGACATTCGTTTTGGCATCATCGGCGCAGGCAATATCGCCCGTGAGCACATGTGGGCCATGTATAACGCCAAGGGCGTCAAGTGCGTGGGCGTGTGCGACAAGGTGTACGACCGCGCCGTGGATATGGTGAAAGACTATCCAGATCAGTACCGTGTATTCAAGGACGCAAAAGAGATGGTGGAAAGCCCGGATATCGACGCCGTCATCCTGGCCGTACCCAACTATCAGCATAACCCCATGTTCCTGCTGGCTGCTAGGAACGGCAAGCACATCCTGTGCGAAAAGCCCATGGCCATGAACGTGCGTCAGTGCGAGGAAATGGTGGAAGCCGCCGACAAATACGGCGTGAAGGGCCAGATGGGCTTCTGCACCCGCTTCATGCGCGAAATCGAAGCGCTGAAGGATCATATCGACGCAGGCAACATCGGCGATCCTTACTTTGGCATCATCGATACCCTGCGCTCCCGCGGCGCCCCCACCGGCTGGTTTGGCAACGTGGAAAAGAGCGGCGGCGGCCCCCTCATCGATATGGGCGTGCACTATATCGACGCCACCTGGTACCTGATGGGCTGCCCCAAGCCTGTCAGCTGCAAGGCGCTCAACTACCACAAGATCGAAAACCGCTATCCCAAGAACTGCGATATCTACGCCGCTTACGAACAGGATACGGTGTACAACGTGGAGGATTCCTCCCATGGCATCATCACCTTTGAAAACGGCAAGGGCATTATGTACCAGGCCTCCTGGTCCATCAACGCGCCCTGGGACGGCATCCAGTGCATGGACGTGTACGGCACCAAGGGCGGCGTGCGCCGCCATCCCCTGAAGGTGGTGCGGGAAAGCGTATCCGGCATGACGGAAACCACCCCCTCCTACCTGGACAAGGACTGCTTCACCAACCAGCACGAGGCCTTTGGCCGCGTGATCCGCGGCGAAGAAGAGAGCCGCGCGCCCCTTTCCCAGGGCGTCACCATCCAGCGCATGCTGCAGGGCCTGTACGAAAGCGCCCGCACCGGCAAGGAAGTTACCCTGTAAATTTTACGCTTGACAAAAGCGTTTGAACATTCAAGGAGGAAATCATCATGAGCAACGTACGTTTTGGCGTCATCGGCTGCGGCAACATCGCCCGCGCCCATATGTGGGCCCTCAAGAACGGTGAAGGCATCGAGTGCTACGGCCTGTACGACCGCATCAAGGAGCATGCCGAAAAGCTCAACGGCGAATTTGACAACCAGTTCAAGGTGTTTGATACCGCGGAAGAAATGCTGACCTGCCCCGAGATCGACGCCGTTATCCTGGCTGTGCCCAACTATCAGCATCATCCCATGTTCATGCTGGCCGCCAAGTACGGCAAGCACATCGTCTGCGAAAAGCCCTTGACCATGTCCGTGGAGCTGGGTCAGGAAATGGTGGATGCCGCCAAGGCTGCCGGCATCAAGACCCAGATGGGTCTGTGCACCCGCTTTGAGCCCTATGTGGACGCCATGATGGATCATATCCAGGCGGGCAACCTGGGCGAAGTGTACTTCATCCGCACCGAGATCCTCCGTCGTCGCGGCGCCCCCACCGGCTGGTTCGGCAACAAGGAAAAGTCCGGCGGCGGCCCCCTCATCGACCTGGGCGTGCACGTGATCGACGCTGCCTGGTACCTGATGGGCAAACCCAAGCCCGTGTCCGTGAAGGCGCTGAACTACCAGAAGATCGACAACAAGTATCCCAAGGACGTGGATATTTACTCCTCCTACGAAAACGACGGCAACGAGCCCTATACCGTGGAAGATTCCACCCACGGCATCATCACCTTCGAAGGCGGCAAGGGCATTATGTACCAGGCTTCCTGGTCTTTGAACACCGACAGCGTGGACGACCGCATGGAGATCTACGGCAGCAAGGGCGGCTTCATCAAGAACCCCTGCAAGCTGGTGCGTGAAGAAGTGAGCGGCATGACCGAAACCTCCCTCTTTGCCAAGGACGGCGACTGCTACACCCGTCAGCTGGAAGACTTTGCCCGCGTGGTGAAGGGTGAAAAGGAAAGCCGCACCCCCGTGGAAGACGGTCTGCAGATCCAGAAGATCCTCAACGGTCTGTACGAATCCGCCGCCACCGGCAAGGAAGTGGAAATCTAAATGGCCCGTATCTACGATATGGCGCTGCGCGCCGTGCGCGGCGATGAGGAGGCTCTTGCCTGGCTGCGCGAGCACGCTCACCGGGACGACCGCCGCACCATCATCGCCTGCGATTTTGACGGCACGCTGTGCGAGAGCCACTATCCCGTCATCGTCCGCCCCAACAAGCCTCTGCTTGAAGCGGTGAAGCTCTTGCAGCAGCTGGATTACGAGCTGATCCTGTGGACCTGCCGCGAGCTGGACGACCTCACCATCGCCACCGATTACCTCAGGCAATTCGGCGTGGTGTTTGAACGCGCCAACGAAAACAGCCCCGCCATCATCGACTATTTTGATTTTGATTCCCGCAAGATCAACGCCGATGAATACTGGGACGATAAGGCCATTGAAATCATCATTCCCGAGGAGGAATAATCCATGAGCAAGGAAATCATGCATCATATTCAGATGAAGGAAGGCGACGTGGGCCGCTATGTGCTGCTGCCCGGAGATCCCGGCCGCGTGGAAAAGATCGGCGCCCGTTTTGACAATCCCAAGGTGGTCGCCTACAACCGCGAGTACAAGACCATCACCGGCACCCTGGACGGCGTGCCCGTGTCCGTCACCTCCACCGGTATCGGCGGTCCTTCCACCGCCATCGCCGTGGAAGAACTCTTTAAGATCGGTGCGGATACCTTCATCCGCGTGGGCACCTGCGGCGGTATGCAGTACAAGGTCAGGCCCGGCGACGTGATCGTGGCCAGCGCTGCCATCCGTGCCGAAGGCACCTCCCGCGAATATATGCCCATCGAATTCCCCGCCGTCAGCGATTACGAAGTGCTCTCCGCGCTGGTGGACGCCTCCAAGGAGCTGAACCATACCACCCACGTGGGCGTGGTGCAGTGCAAGGATTCCTTCTACGGCCAGCATGAGCCCTACCGTCAGCCCGTGCGCCAGATGCTGGAAAACAACTGGCAGGCCTGGATCCAGGGCGGCTGCCTGGCCAGCGAAATGGAAAGCGCCGCGCTGTTCGTCATCGCTTCCACCCTGGGCGCCCGCGCCTCCTCCGTGCACCTGTGCCTGGGCAACCAGGAACGCCGTGCCAAGGGCGTGTATGATGATGACGTCACCTACACCGGCGAAGAAGCCATCGACGTGGCCATCGAAGCCATCCGCAAGCTGATCGCCCGGGACAAGGCCGAAGGCAAGCTGTAATTCCATATAGATCAAGACCGGACTGCATGCATATGCAGCCCGGTCTTTTGGTTCTCTCAACATATCATTTGGCGTCTTTCATCATGTACCAGATCAGTTCATTCGACCGGAACCACTGAAATTCGGTGATCAACGCCTTGTCTCTGTCCTGAGCAATGACATTATCATGGATATCAATCTCAACCTGCGTGCTGTCCGGAATGCGGAAGATGGCCTGGCTGCTGCCCAGCAGGATATTATCGCACACCTCGATGTGGCGGGCATACTGCACCGGGTTGGTGCCCAGATCCACAGCCACCTGCTCCTCAAAGCAAAGATAGCTTGTCATCCCGCTGCCGGTGTTGAGGATGATGTTGTCCCGGATCAGCACATGGTCAAATGACAGCGCGTCCCCGTCACTGCCCATATACGTCCGGGTGCCCTGGGCACAATCCTCAATCAGGTTGCCCTCGGCAATATAGGCGCCCATGCCGCTCACAGGATTCTGCCCGCTTTCAAACATGAAGGCGTGGCTGCATTGGCGGAAATAATTGTTACGGATGGTAGCGTTTTTGGCCACGCAGAAAATATTATCGACAGCCACCGAGCCGTCATACTGCGGCCAGCTGTGTTTGATCCAGCCGGCACACAGCGTCTGACCGCCCCATTCCACAGAACAGTTCTGGATTAGGGCACGATCCGTGATCACACGGTCGCCGCCGATGGCATTGCCCGTAAAGCCCTTGATGGACAGATTATCCAGCACCCAGCCCGCTGCATGACCGCCGTCCAGCACCTGGGCAAAATGCGTATCGCCGGGGGTGTCCGCTCTCTGCACGGCGATCACCATGATATCGTCATAGCATGTTCCTGGATTTCCCGCATCGCAGCGCAGGAACAGATCGCCCACCCGCAGACCCTGATCGTAGTCAAAGGGGTATTTTTTGAATTCGTCCAGCGGGCTGCGGCTCACATAGGTCAGATTTTCTGTCAACTGCGCTTCCACCGTGCGGAATTCTTGTGCACTTTGCATCTGCCAGCGGCCACAGATATCACCGACAGCCGGATCGCCGTGAGCGGGATCCTTTTCCTGAATGTCCAGCGCCAGCCAACCCTTGGGCGTGGGCCATTCCAGAATGCGCCGGGCGCAGCTTTCATCGTCAAAGATCACGGCGGCCACATCGCCCACTTGCAGGTAATAGCGCCAGATCTTTTCCCCGTTTTCACCTTCGTACCAAAGCTCCCAGCATTCCTCCCGGGCAGAGTTTTCCTGCGCCATGGTAAGCACAGGCTTGGGGCCTTCGCCGTAGGCGGAATAGGTCACCTGATCCCAGAGCATCAGCGGCCGATTCACCACCGGATAGATCCCGCCGCGTTCAAAAAACACCGCATCCCCCGGCGCAAGGCAGCACTTCAGCCTCAGCTGACGCAGCGTTCGCAGAGGCGTTTCGGGGGACAGACCGTCGTTCTTATCATCGCCGTTGTGGGACACGTAGTAGGCGACGCCTGTGTAGGTTTCGCCGGGAATAAAGGTATCCGCCTTCACAATGGCAGTGGGCGAATGGAGGATCGCTTGCCTGCGCGCATCCGCCAATTGATAATATGGTGCCAGCGCTTCCGACTCGTCCAGAAAATAGAAGGTGGAATTTTTGAGCAGTTCATTGATCCTGGAACGGTTATGCGCCGCATTCTCCTGCGTCTCTGCATACCCCGCCGCCGCAGTCAACAGCGCCAGCGCCAACATCCACGCCGCCAGCCGTCTGATTTTCATGGTTGTTATCCCCTTTGTTCGTACTCCCTGCAGGACGATTATAGCACGGCTGCAGCGATTTCTTCAATTGAATCTTTCTGGATGATCGGCATAAACCCAGACAGGGACTTGGGGATTCCATCCCCAAACCCCAGACAGGGGGATGATCCCCCTGTACCCCACCGTGTTGGATGAAGCAATCCTGCTCTGTCCAGCCATTTCCCAATGCAGCAGGTATATGCAACAGAGCGCGCTCTGCACCGGCGGATCGGGCGGCATTCGACAAGCGTGAAATAAAGAAAACTCCGTCCCACGCATCAAACATGTCGCGGGACGGAGTGATTTCGCCACTCAATCCGGTCGAAAATGCGGGTCAAGGGTGCTCAGCACCCTTGTTCGGGGCGTGGGGGTGAATAACCCCCACAAAACCTTGACAAAACATGGCCCGCACCGTATAATAGACCGGTAATTTGACACAAGCGCTGAACCGGAAGAGTATCCCGTTTTCGCCGCCAAGCGAGTTGGCAGATGGTGCAAGGCCAATGCGGAACGAAGTGGGAGAAAGCCGCCGGGGAGCTGTCCGCCGGTCAGAAAGGCGGGCCGGGGCCGTCCGTTATCCGGTTTGAGGTGGATGGGCAGTTTCTGCCTGTCAATCGAAGTGGTACCGCGAATACAAGTGCGTCTGTTCGTCTTCGAAAACGAATGGGCGCACTTATTTCTATTTTTGAAAGGAGCTATTCTCATGAAAGCACTGACCGCGACCGAGCTGCGCAGCCTGTTCCTGCAGTTCTTCAAGGAAAAGGGCCACGCCGTCATCTCCTCCGCCTCCATCATCCCCGAAAACGATCCCACCGTGCTCTTCACCACGGCGGGCATGCATCCCCTGGTTCCCTATCTGCTGGGCCAGAAGCACCCCGAAGGCACCCGTCTTACCGACGTGCAGAAGTGCATCCGCACCGGCGATATTGACGAAGTGGGCGACATGAGCCACCTGACCTTCTTTGAAATGCTGGGCAACTGGTCTCTGGGCGACTATTTCAAGGAAGAAATGATTCCCTGGAGCTGGGAATTCCTCACCGGCGAAAAGTGGCTGGGTATCGATCCTGACAAGCTGGCCTTCACCGTGTTTGAGGGCGACGAAGACTGCCCCCGCGATGAGGAAGCCGCCAACCTGTGGCGCAAGTGCGGCGTGAAGGAAGACCACCTGTTCTACCTGCCCAAGAAGCACAACTGGTGGGGCCCCGCCGGCGTCACCGGTCCCTGCGGCCCGGACACCGAAATGTTCATCATCGTCAAAGAACCCTGCGGCCCCAACTGCGGCCCCGACTGCGACTGCGGCGCGTATCTGGAAATCTGGAACGACGTATTCATGCAGTACAACAAGCAGCCCGACGGCAGCTTCATTCCCCTCACTCAGAAGAATGTGGATACCGGCATGGGTCTGGAACGTACCATCTGCGTGCTGACGGGCAAAAAGAGCGTGTATGAGACCGACGTGTTCGCCGGCATTCTGGGCAAGATCGAAGAACTTTCCGGCAAGAAGTACCATGCGGACGACGAAAACACCAAGGCCTTCCGCATCATCGCCGACCATATGCGTACTTCCACCTTCATCCTGGGCGATCCCCGCGGCGTGAGCCCCTCCAACGTGGATCAGGGCTACGTGCTGCGCCGCCTCATCCGCCGTGCCGTGCGCTATGCCATGGGCATGGGTATGGAAAGCGGCTTTACCTGCGAGATCGCGAAAGTCATCATCGACCAGTATCAGGACGTATATCCCGAGCTTAAGCAGAACAGCGCCTTTGTGCTGGAGCAGCTGAAGCTGGAAGAGGACCGCTTTGCCCGCACCCTCCGTCAGGGTGAAAAGGAATTTGACAAGATCTACAATAACCTGTGCAACACCAAAGCCACGCTGGAAACCATCCTGAACGCCGAAGACGCCGTCGCGCAGGCACAGGAATTTGTCAAGACCAAGAAGCTCCGTCCCTCCCCCGACATGCTGCCCATCATCGAGGCCGCAAACGCCGGCGACAAGGACGCCCTGATCGCCGCCGTCAACGCCCGCATGGCCTCCCTCAGCACGCTGGACGGCCGCAGCGCCTTCAAGCTGTACGATACCTACGGCTTCCCCATCGAAATGACCATGGAGCTGGCCGCTGAAAAGGGTCTGAAGGTGGATGAGGATGACTTTGCCCAGCGCTTCAAGCAGCATCAGGAGACCAGCCATGCCGGCGCCGAGCAGCGCTTCAAGGGCGGTCTGGCCGACGCCAGCGAGCAGACTGCCTGCCTGCACACCGCTACTCACCTTTTGCAGGCCGCCCTGCGCAAGGTGCTGGGCGACGAAGTGCACCAGAAGGGCTCCAACATCACCGCCGAACGTCTGCGCTTTGACTTTACCTTCGGCCGCAAGATGACCGCCGAGGAGATCGCCGAAGTGCAGAAGCTGGTCAACGAAGCCATCGAAGCCAAGGCCCCCGTCACCATGGAAGAAATGACCGTGGCGGAAGCCAAGGAACAGGGCGCCATGGGCCTGTTTGAAAGCAAGTACGGCGAGCGCGTGAAGGTGTACACCATGGGTGAATTCTCCAAGGAAATCTGCGGCGGCCCCCATGCCAGCAACACCGGCGACCTGGTGTCCTTCAAGATCCAGAAGGAAGAATCCTCCTCTGCCGGCGTACGCCGCATCAAGGCCACCATCGGCCGTCAGGCGTAAAGCATCGAAGAAAAGTCAAGCGCCTTTTCCTCGACGCATCCCGTAAATGGAATAAAGAGCGTTTCCGCTTGGAAACGCTCTTTTTTTGCTGTATCAGTTGTAGATCTTCACCAGCCCGTAGCCGGAGAAGCGCTCGGCCGGGATGCGGATGACCAGGCCGTCGGGCGTTTTTTCCACCGGAAGTTCTTCTTCGCCCGCCTGCTCCGGCGTAGCCAGGCAGACACGCCCGGCGCCCGTCAGGGCTTCGTCCCGGACGGTAACGGTCAGCGACGGCAGCCGCTTGCGGTCTGCCACGGTATCGTCAAATTGGGGAATGGGGCCGCTATCCGGCACGGGCATGTCCTCATCGGGCAGCATGTTTTCCGCGTTGAGCAGATGCAGCGCCCAGCCCTTTTCCACCCGGTAGAGGGTGGGGATCACGCTGTCCGCGCCTGTCACCTGCACGCGCTGTCCCAGCAGTAGGCTGAGCACCGCGCCGTTTTCCCGTTTCATTTCGTCCTCATAGGAGCGGTCGGTCCAGGTATCGCCGCCGGTAGGCCAGATGGCGGGCTGGATGGGATTTTCGCCCGTCTCGCCGCAGAGCATGATGACGCTGCCCTTGCCCACTTTTTCCCGCACGCCCACGCACGCGCCGCTGCGGGAAAGGGCAAAGCTTTCCCCTGCGCAGGGCTCAAAAACGCCGTATACGCGCGCCCGGGGCAAGAGCACCTCTTTCCCTTCATAGCGCACGGTGACGCTCTCGCAGCAGGCTTTCCGGGCCGCCACGCGGGACTCCATGCCCAGCATGCGGAGGGCGGTGTTGATGTTGCGCTTCTTGAAATCATCGTCCTTCTTGCCAAACACGCCGCTGACAAACAGCGTGCCGCCCTGTTCCACATAGGCGCGGAGCCTGCAAATTTCCTCATCCGTCAGCGCACAGATGCTCACCATGGCGATCACCCTGTGCCTGCACAGCTCCTGCAGAGGATCCTCCTCAAACACCATATCGCAGCCGATGCCGCTGAGATACGCCGATTCGATGTAGCTCATCAGCGGCCGCATAAACTTTCGGGGCGCGTCGGCGTCGCACAGATCGCGGGTCTTTTTGCTGAAGTAGAAGGCCACGTCGCTGACCTTATCGGGCAGGTTGTAGAAATCCCGATGCACGCCCTCAAACACGCGCAGATCGCCGTCCAGCGGAGCGGGCAGGGAGGAATTGGTGCCCGTAAACAACTGGCCCCAGGACCGGCTCAGCGCCCAGCCGCAATAGAAGCCGGAGCGATCGGCCGGGTACATGAGCACCATGGCGGGCACATGATAGCGCCTGGCCAGGGCATAGCGGTGCACCGCCTCGCCGGCGGAAGCCACATAGGAGCTTTTGATCACGCCGCAGCTTTCCTGGAAGATATAATCCCACAATTCCGCCGCGCCCTCAAAGCCGTAGCAGGTGCTGTCAAAGGGCAACACCTCGGCGCAGTAGGCCGGGCGCATGGGACGGAAGCCCAAGGATTTGTAGAGGGCGTCCAGACGGAAATGGAAGTCCGCGCTGCTCTGCTTTTTCCATTTGCGCCAGGCGATATAGCGGGGATCGTCGTAGTTTTCGATAAAATCGTCCCATTCCTCGGGGGTGGGCAGATCGTAACCGGAGGCCTCCTTGAACTTTTTGCGGCAGTATTCACAGGCACAGCCGCTGTTGCCGCCGTACCACTGCACGTCGTCGTTCATCATGCCGTCCACGCCCTGCTCAATGATGCGTTTGAGATGACCCCTGTAGGCCTCCTCGTAGGCGGGATGGTTGAAGCAGTGGGCGTTGCCGTTATAATGCTTGTAGAGCCACACCATATCCTTTTTCTCGGTATGGATGTAGCTGCTCAGCGCCATTTTGCCCGTGCTGCCGTCGATCTGGGCAAAATCGTTGAGATGCGCGCCGCCAAGGATGGGGTTTGCCTGGCTGGTCTCCCGGAAATTGGGGAAAAGGCCGTAGGTATTGCGGCGGTCGGTGCGCAAAAACTGCTCCCACACCTTTTCATCCGGCGGGTTATGCGTCAGATGGCTGCTGTGGTGCTCGATCACCTTGATGCCGTGCTTATGGAATACTTTGACCACCCGGCCGATGGTCTTTTCGATCTGATCCCAGTATGCCCAGAAGGAAAAACGGAAATGGGTGCTGAACAAAATCACGCTGGTCACGCCGTTTTGCTTATATTTCAGCGCATCCTGCTCCAATTGCTCGTCGTTATCCGCAAAAATGATCTCGCCGCTGTAATGATACCAGCCAAAGCGCTCTTCCCAGGGATTGAGCTTTGCCATGGTCTTTTCCATCGGTCGCAGCTCCTTTGATATGTAATTCCCTTTGCGGGCAGTGTACCACGCCGTACTTTTTCCGTCAAGATACAAAAAAGCCGCCCCCGGGGGAGCGGCATATCCTTATTGACCAAAGAGCGGGCGGGCGGTGGGCCTTTCGGTAGGCTCCGCGGAGGGCGTTTCCGTTTTATCCGCCACCACGATGGTGGTGGGGCCGTCCGCGCCGCCGATGATGCCCAGCGCATCGTTTTCCAGCATCACGTAGTAATTGGTGAGCAGGGCCATATCATCGGGCATGACGGATGCGGCATAGATGAACATTTTGATGGCAGAGGCGGTGAGCTGCGCCTCAAGCGCTTCCGCCTGCCCATCGGCCATATTTTCCACGTCGATCACGGTATCATAGCTGATTTCGGGCAGGGGCGCGGGAGCCGCATCGCCCGACAGATTCAGGGTGATAAAGGTTTCATTCTCGGGATAGCGGACAAAGAAGGTGCCAGTAAGCTGCTTTTCGTCCCAGGTGCATTCGCCGGCTGCGCCCACATACACATTGTCCGTCAACAGCTCGGTGACCAGGGATGCGTACCAGGTATCGTCCAGCTTTTCGTGACTGTACTGCAGGTCCATTTCGGTCAGCCCGGCATACAGCGCCACATGGAGCTGCACGCTGTCCTCCTGCTTTTCACCCATGGCAAGCAAGCCTTCCTCGCAGCCGTTTTCCAAGCAGGCGGCAGTGTTTTCAATCACGCTGACGCCATTTGCCTGCTGCGCGGGCAGCAAGGCAAATACAAATTCTCCGCCCTCCAGAGCAAAGAGCACGTCGGTGCACACATCATTTTCCGTTTCCCGCAGCAGGAAGGCCACATCGCCGTTTTCCCGGGTGTACAGGTGACAGTCCTGGGGCTTTTCCGTCTGATTGTAGGCGGAGGTCACCGTGAACACATCCGACCAGCTGCCGGGATATGCCTCCATCACCCAGGTGTGCACCATCTGCTTGAGGGCGTCGTCCTTCAGGTCGATGGCATAATGGACGGTATAGGGCTGGGTGCTCAATCCCTCCAGCATAAACTCGCCCTTTTCCCCGTCGCCAAGATAGTTCTTGATATCTTCCTTCACCTTATTGGCAAAGGCTCCGTGATCCGTTTTCTGCGCACCCTGCCCGGGGAGCTTCAGCGCCGTGCCGGGAAGCAGCGAGGTCAGGAGCAAAACGCTGTCATCCTCCTGTACAGCGATGCGTGCGTCGCACAGCTCCCGGGAACCCAGCAGCAAGCGCACATACGCATCCTTTTCATCGCCGCGCACGCAGATCTGGGCGTTCTCCAGCACCCTTTGCAGGGCGTCCGCCGCAGCGTCCTGTTCCATTTCGCCGCGGATCAGCGCCATCAAAGGCTCGCCCAGCACCACGGACACATGGGCCTCCCTCGCCTGATTTTCCGCACAGGCAGCAGGGCACACCGCGATCAGCAGTACCAGCGTCATCAGCAAAGCAAGGTATTTTTTCATTTTATTCCTCCTGATTCAGGGGCAAATGGCTCATCAGAAGATTGCCAAACCAGCCCTCCACGTTCATGGTCAGGGTCTGGGAAAGCTCCAGCATCTCTTCATCCTGCATGCCGTCCAGCACCGTCACATCCGCATCCAGCGCGGCGATGGTATCCGGCGTCCAGGGAGAAGCGGTATTGCAGGCCAGGATCATGCCCAGCACGCTGCCCGTTTCCTGATCGGTCAGCGCCGCATCCACCGTGATATAGGTGGCGGCGCGGCGGCTGGACTTGCTGGTCATGCTCATGCGCACGGACAAGGTGGTTTCGCGGATGCCGGTGGTATCCTCCTCCGTGGGCTTGATGAGCACGCTCAGATCGCTGAGATGCTCGCACTTATCCAGATCCAGGTCATAGGTTTCTTCGCCCGCATCCCAGGCGTAATTGAAGGTAAAGGCGCGCACCTGCGCATCCTCGCCCTCTTCTTCCGCAAGATCCATGCGCACCTGACCGGTCAGGGTGCCGTCCTCCGTTTCCCGGAGGGAAAGCTGGGCGCTGCGGCCGTCCCGGTACACACAGGCAAAGGCGCTCACCTTCACGCCGTCCTCGTAGGAGACCTTCATGGAAACGCTTTCCACGGGGCTGACGGAAGCAAAGGGCAGCGTAACGGAATCCAACAGCGCGCTTCCCTTTTCATCGTACACGCGCTCGATGACCACATCGCCCTCCATGGGCAGAAGATCCAGCATGATAAAGAAAATGTCCTGATTGCTGCGGTTTAAGTAGGTATCCTGCTCCTGACGGGACAGCACCTGACGGAGCAGAGACAGCATTTCCTCATCCTGATAGAGCAGAGAAAGCGTGCGCTTGATCTGCACCTTCACGTCCTCTGCGGGGATCAGGCAGTGCATGCGGGTCTGATAGCCGTTTTCGGTGCTCTCGCTCTTCACGTCCATATACTCCTGCATCCACAGCGCCAGGCGGGAAGTGTACACGCTGAAAAGCGGCGCGGCCTGTTCCTTCCAGGCATCATCCGCCGTCACGATGCGCAGCAGCGCGTTTTTCAGATCCGGCCACTTGTCCGTATCGCCGGCCATGAAGCGCAAAAGATCAAACTGCTCGCTGTACTGATAATAGTATTCGTCTTCGCCCAGAATATCACTGCGGATCACATTCTGCACGCCGTCGGTGAGCATTTTGACGCTGCCCACCGTTTCATCGCCCCGGAGGAAAAAGACCTCGGTATCCCGGTTATTGCTGCGGGGCATGCTTTCGATATTCACCTGCATGCCGGGCAGAAGCATTTTCAGCATTTGCCACAAACCGTCCTCCATGCCAAAGGCGGTATCGCCCTCGGCGGTAAAGGTGACGGTGCCCTTAAAGCCGGAGCCCTGCATCTGCAGATCCCATTTTTCCTTCAGCGAATAATCGGTAATGGGCGCTGCGGCCAGTGCAGATACACAGGAAAAAATCATGCACACCGCAAGATAAAAAGCAATTCCTTTTTTCATTCCGCCTTGTCCTCCTCAACGCTGCGCCAATTGCCCGTTTCGGGCGCCGGCACGCTGTCGCCGTCCATCCATGCATCGTTTCTGAGCACATGGGTGATGAGCGCCCGCTCATTTTCCGGCATCGCAGCAAACACATTGACTGCCGCCCGCAGCCACGCAGTCTTTGCATGGCGCACCACAAATGCCTTTTCCCAGTCCTCCATATCGGAAAGAGAGATCACCTGATTTCCCGCCACCTCAAATGCTTCGGCGGGCGCAAGGGACGCCTGCAGGGAAATTTTCGTATCCCCTGCCTTGCCGTCCTTCCGCAGGGCCAGGGTGCCTGCAACGCCGCCCTCCCGACACACAAAATCCGGCGTCAGGGTGTATTTTTCGTCGTCCTGCTGGCAGGTGATCTTGCCATGGAGACGGGCGCCGTTTTCATCAGGGGTGTACCGGATGCTTCCGCTCCACTCCGCTTTGGTGCTTTCACCGTTTTGCCTGCGGAGGCAGGAGCCCTCCAGTTTGAGGATATTCTCCCTTTCGGACAGGGTGTACGCGCCGCTGTGCAGCAGCCGCACAGTGCCCTCGCCCGCCGTTTCCGGAGCCTTCAGCTCCAGGCAGAAGCCCTTGTCCTGACGCCAGCCCACAAGCAGGGTGATCTTGCGCTCTGCGCCTTCGCCCATCTGCACCTGACCTGCCACGCGGAAGCCCCACTCGTTCTGTTCCTTATCCCGCACGCGGCGGATCTCCGCATCGCCGGTAAACAGTATGCTGCGCAGCCAGGCTTTGCCCTCCTCGCTGCCTGCGGGGTACATCGCATCCATCACGCCGTCCAGGAGCAGCAGCAGCTCCTGCCAGGCGGCGTTCATCTGATCCTTTTCCAGCGTGTAGGGAATATAGCGGCCGGACGCGCCCACATTTTTGATGGACGTGGTGGCCTTGACCTCCTCGCCCTCCTTGCCATGAGCGGCAAGCACGCCGTAGAGCGTATCAAAGCGCTCCCACAGGTACGCACGGCCCTTTTCCCACTGAGGCAGGGCCGTATCCGTATCGCCCAGCAGCACATCCAGCGCCGTCTGTTCGCCCGCCGGCGTTACGTACAAATCGTCCAGCAGCAGCACGCCGTTTTCCCCGTCTGCGCGGACACTGCCCAGGGACAGTACCTTTTTTCCGTCGTACAAAAGGGACAAAAGCTCCTGATCCTTGTCCATCTTCACGGAAAGGGAAAGCCTGCCAAGCTGATTCCGGACGGCCTCCAGCGCAGGAGCGCTGACGGATGGCAGTTCCTCTGTGTCCACGGAAAATTCAGCCTGCACAGGTACGCCCTGATCAAAATCCCGGAAAATATCCTCCAGCAAGGGCGCAAATTCTGCCCGGGCGCTGCCGGTAAACAGCATCAAAACCATCAGCACACACAAAACCCGTTTCATCGCCCTCACCCCTTTCCTTCATATAACGTAAATAAACGCAGGTATCTTGCATTTTACCAGCTTCTATTATACGCCCAAACGGCAGAATTGAAAAGGTCACCGGCGCATAAATTCCCCTATCACGGTGTAAAAAGGAGGGCGCACATGCACATCCTGCTGTGCATGCTGCTTGGCGCGCTGACAGGCAGCATGCTGGTATTCCCCGGGGAGGCGTTTTCGGCTGCCCTGGAGGCCTTTTCCATGGTGACAGAGCGGGTGATGCCCTCTCTTTTTCCCATGCTGACCTTGATGCTGCTCATCACATCCCGCCTGCCCCGCAACGCTTTACTGTGCGCGCTGCTCTCGCTCTTCACCGGCTCGCCCGCAGGCGCCAGGCTCTGCGCCCAACTGCCTGTCGATATCGCCGTAAAGCGCCGTCTGGCTGCGCTGACGGGCACCATGAGCCCCATGTTTTTGCTGTCCGCGCTGCCCGGGTTGATACACGCGCCAAACGGCTTACCCTATCTCATCTGCCATCTCGCAGGCAGCGCATTATGCGCGCTGATATGCTGCCCGTTTGGGAAACATGCACACGCTGCCGCACCCCCACCCGCCCCGCAGCCGCTTTCTCTCCCCCAGGCCGTAACGGAAGCGCTCAAAAGCATGGGCGTGGTGCTGGGCTGCGTGACCCTTTGCAACGTGACGATCTCCATGCTGCGCTGCGCCCTGCCGCTGATCCCGGATCCCCTGCTTGCCCTCCTCCATGCGCTGGTGGAGGTGACAGGCGGTCTCAAAGCGCTGGACGCCGCCCCGCTCCCCCACAAAAGGCTGCTGGCCGTTGTGTTTACCTCCTTTGGCGGCCTTTCCATCCTCATGCAAAACGCCGCCTTCTGGCAAAAAGGCGGCGTTAAGTGGCACACGCTCCTGCTGTACAGGCTTTCCCACGCACTGCTTGGCGGACTGTGCTATCTTCTGTTGTTCTGATCAGGTAAGCGTACGGAGATACGCCCGCCACAGTGCGGTGACCTTGTCCGCATTCAGCAGGATCAGTTCCTCCAGGGCATACTGCTTCAGGCAATACTGCACAAACACCTCACCCAGATAATATCCCACGTCCCCGTGACCCCGATAATCCACCCAATCGCCAAAATAACGCTGGTTTTCCCGGGTCATGGACGGCAGATCCCGGTCAAAATCTTCGGCGATCAGGCGCAGATTTGCCCTGCACCAGTTTTGCCAGCCGTCCCTGTCCTGATGGAAATAATCCCGCTTCCCCACCAGCAGCTGCTCTGCATGCATGGCCACGCCCTCGGTAAACAGCTGCCAGATGAAGCGCTCCCCGCCGGTACATTCCCGGTGCAGCACGCCGTGCTGATCCTGATAGATATGACCCAGCTCATGATAGATCAGCCCGTAGAGCGCATCCTGATGATACCAGGAAAGCTCCAGGATCTTTTCCGCACCCAGCAAGATCACCCGCCGCCCGCCAAGCTCTGTTACCCAGCCCGCCGCGTTGCAAAGACCCAGATACAGCACAATATCCGCATCCAGCGTGCAATGCAACGCTTCCCGGATGCGCTCGTTGAGCCCTGTCACGGCGCGGGCAAAATTTTCCCTGAGCACAGGCAGCGCTTCATGCCCCTTTACCGCACAGATGACAGGCAAAAAATCCTTTTCAAAGGTGTACTCACCGCCTGCAAGGCAGCTTTCCACGTCTTCCTTCAGAAGCCTGACGGCGTCGGGATACAGGTTTCCCATATAGCTTTCCCATTTTTGCATGTTCAGCATGTTTCCGTCAAAAAGCGCGTCCACATGCGTAAGGGCGTCGACAGTCCTGATCATTTTTTCCTCCACGAAAAACCGGCGGGAGTTTTCCCGCCGGACAGCATTACTTGTGATACAGTTTTTTCACCTGATACTGGGGATCGCAGGTCATATTCACGCCCAGACGGCGGAACACATTATCGTCCACCTGGGGCAGGATGACGGTGGAATGGGCCTGGCAGTTCTTCAACTGGGGCAATTGAGCCATGGCCTTGCGGGCGTTTTCGTCGGTAGCGGCGCAGATGGACAGGGCCAGCAGCACCTCGTCCGTATGCAGACGGGGGTTGTGGTTGCCCAGATAATCGCACTTGAGGCTCTGGATGGGCTCGATGACGGTGGGCGAAATGAGGTGCAGATTGCTGTCGATGCCGCCCAGCTTCTTTACCGCATTGAGCAACGCCGCGGCAGAGGGACCCAGCAGATTGCTGGTCTTGCCCGTCACCACCTGGCCGTCGGGCAATTCAATGGCCATGGCGGGCGCACCCGTTTCCTCGGCACGGCTGCGGGCGGCATGAATGGGCGCACGGCTTTCGTCGCTCAGATCCAGCTGCTGCATCAGCAAACTGATCTTGTCCACCTCGGCCTGGCCGCCCTTGCCCTGCAAAAGATTGCAGCGGGCGTTGTAATAGCGGCGGATGATCTCCTGACAGGCAGCCTCCCGGCACACGCTGTCGTCGCAGATGCAGTTGCCCACCATGTTTACGCCCATGTCCGTGGGGGATTTATAGGGAGAATAGCCCATCACCTGCTTGAACAGGGTGTTGAGCACGGGGAAAATTTCAATATCGCGGTTATAGTTCACCGTGGTCTTTCCATAGGCCTCCAGATGGAAGGGGTCGATCATGTTCACGTCGGAAAGATCGGCGGTGGCGGCCTCATAGGCCATGTTGACGGGATGCTTGAGGGGCAGATTCCAGATGGGGAAAGTTTCAAACTTGGCATATCCCGCCTTCACGCCCCGCTTATGCTCCTGATACAATTGGCTCAGGCATACGGCCATCTTGCCGCTGCCGGGGCCGGGCGCCGTGACCAGCACCAGGGGACGGGTGGTTTCGATATATTCGTTCATGCCAAAGCCCTCGTCGCTGACGATGTGCTGCACGTCGTATGGATAGCCCTCGATGGGGAAATGGCGGTACACCTTGATGCCAAGGCTTTCCAGACGCTTCTGGAAGTTGACGCAGGCGCGCTGACCGGCAAACTTGGTCAGCACCACGCTGCCCACATACAGACCGATAGCGCGGAAGGCGTCAATCAGGCGCAGCACGTCCGCATCGTAGGTGATGCCCAAATCGCCGCGCACCTTGCTCTTTTCAATATCGTCCGCGCTGATGATGATGAGCAGTTCAGCCTGATCGCGCATTTTGAGCAGCATGCTCACCTTGCTGTCCGGGCGGAAGCCGGGCAGTACACGGGATGCATGGGTATCGTCAAACAGCTTGCCGCCCAGTTCCAGGTACAGCTTGCCGCCAAAGTCGTTGATGCGCTTCAAAATATGTTCAGACTGCATCTGCGCATATTTGTCATGATCAAAGCCGATTTTCATATCCTTGCGCCTCCCGTATATTTCTGCGAAAAAACCAAAACCGCAGCTATTATATCACACTTTTCCCTTGCTTGTCTGCCTTCTTTTCGACTTTTTTCTGTATTTTACGTTTCTTTTTTCCTTGACAAATATACACTTACCCCCTATCATGAAAAGCAGAAAAAATGTGATAAAGGAGCGATATGTTTATGGAGCACATTTTGCTTGGCTATGCCGTTCCCCGCGGTCTGAAAATGATGACCGAAAAGGACGCCAATATGCTCACCCACGTCAATCTGGCCTTTGGTCTGGTGCGCGAAGGGCTTTTGAGCATGGAGCAGTGGGAAGACTGCCTGAAGGAAGAAATGGCCCGCGTCAAAAAACTGAACCCCAGGCTGAAGTTTGTCATTTCCATCGGCGGCTGGGGCGCAGGCGGCTTCAGCGAAATGGCCATGACCGAAAAGGGTCGCCGCGATTTTGCCGAATCCGTGGGCAAGGTGCTGGACGAATATCAGCTGGACGGCGTGGACATCGACTGGGAATATCCCTGCAGCCCGCTGGCCGGCATCGGCTATGACCCCCGCGACAGGGAAAACTTCACCCACCTGATGGCGGAACTGCGCCGCGTGGCGGGCGAGCGCATCGTGTCCATCGCAGCCGGCGGCGGCGATTACTTTGTCCGCGATACAGAAATGGACAAGGTGGCTCAGATCTGCGATTATGTGCAGCTGATGACCTACGACCTGCGCAGCGGTTTTGATCCCGAGGCCTGCCATCATACCTCCCTCTATGCCGGCGAATTTGACGAGGGCGGCGTCAAGAACACCGCCTACGCCGTGGAAATGTTCCATGACGCCGGCGTACCCTATGAAAAGATCGTCATCGGCGCGGCCTTCTACGGACGCCGCTGGAACGGCGTGCCGGACGTGAACCACGGCCTCATGCAGCAGGCTGCCACCACGGGCGGCGGCGGCGGTCACTACGATATCCTCATCAACGAATTCATCAACAAAAACGGCTTTGTGCGCTACTGGGACGATAAGGCCAAGGCTGCCTGGCTGTTCAACGGCGAATCCCTCATCTCCTATGACGATCCCGAGGCGCTGCCCTACAAGGTGCAGTATCTCAAGGATAAGGGCCTGCTTGGCATCATGTACTGGGAGCATTCCTGCGACAGCACCCTGACGCTGCTTTCCACCATCTACAACGAACTGTACAAGTAATGCATATCCTCATTGAAAAAGCCGCAAGACTGCTGACGCTTACGGACGGCGACACCCGCCGCACCTTCCCCATCGCCCTGGGCAAATGCCCGGAGGGCAGGAAGGAACAGCAGGGCGACAACAAAACGCCCGAAGGGCATTACCATGTTTGCCTCAAAAAGATGGGCAAATACGGCCCGTCGCTGGGTGTGAGCTACCCCAGCCTCGAAGACGCCGCCCGCTTTGGTGCAGACGGGCATCTTTTGTCCCTCATCCGTCAGGCGGAGGAAAACCGCACCCGTCCTCCCTGGGGCAGCCCCATGGGCGGGGAGATCTACATCCACGCAGGCGGCACCGGGCTGGACTGGACGGCGGGCTGCATTGCCCTGTCGGACGAGGACGCCAAGACGCTCTATGACCTGTGTCCCACAGGCACGCCCATCGACATCATTCCATAATGAAAAAGAGACCGTTTTCACGGTCTCTTTTCTTGTTGGTCTTCTATAACGATCTCGCCGTTCTCCTGCTCAAACTCACGGATGCATTTGCGGATCAGATACAGGATCTGCCCGTTCATGGAGCGACCCTCGTATTTGGAGATATAGTGCAGTTTTCCATGCAGCTCCGGTTCCACTTCAATTCCCAGATGCTTATTTGTTTTATTTCTCAAAGCCGCACAGCACCTCTTTACATCTTATCCTTGAAATATTCCGCAACCTCGCCAAGATGCTTGATGATGGGCAGGTGCTGGGGGCACACGCTTTCGCACTGGCCGCAGCCGATGCACTGATCCGCCGCGCCGTACACCTGGGTAAGCCGTCCGTAATACTCGCCCTGGGGATTCCAGCCCTTTTCCTCGCTCTCCTTGAGATCGATATTGTACAAAGAGAAGTACCGGGGAATGGGAATGTTCATGGGGCAGCCGTCGGTGCAATAGCTGCAGGCGGTGCAGGCGATGGCGATGGTGGCGTTGATCTGATCCACCGCCTTGTGGACGATCTGCTTTTCTTCCTCCGTCAGGGGCTTGAAATCCTTCATGTAGCTGATATTATCCTGCATCTGCTGCATATTGCTCATGCCGGAGAGCACCATGAACACGTTTTCATGGCTGGCGGCAAAACGGATGGCCCAGGAGGGAACGGACATGTGGGGCGCATAATCCTTGAAGGTTTTTTCCACGTCGGCAGGCACCTTGGCCAGCGTGCCGCCCTTGACGGGCTCCATGACCACAACGGGCTTGCCGTGCTTGACGCACACCTCATAGCACTTGCGGCTCTGCACGCCTTCGCTGTCCCAGTCCAGATAGTTCAGCTGCAATTGCACGAACTCAAATTCCGGATGCTCGGTGAGCACCTTGTCCAGCAGTTCTGCATTATCGTGATAGGAAAAGCCGATGTGCCTGACCAGCCCCTGCGCCTTTTTCTCCTGCAGCCAGGTAAAGCAGTCCAGATCGGTGTACTGCTTGTAATGACCCTCGCCGATATCGTGGAGCAGATAATAGTCGAAGTAGCTGACGCCCGTCTTGCGCAGCTGCTCGTTGAAGATCTCGTCCCTTCCCTCCCTGGTGGAAAAGAAGGAGCCGTGCAGCTTGTCCGCCAGCGTAAAGCTGTCGCGGGGATAGCGGTCTACTAGCGCTTCCTTCACGGCGCACTCGCTCTGAAAGCCGCAGTACATCCACGCCGTGTCAAAATAGGTGAAGCCCTCCGCCATGAAGGTGTCCACCATCTTTTTCAGTTCCTCGATGTCAATTTTGCCGTCCGCTTCCGGCAGACGCATCAGACCAAAGCCCAGCTTTTTCATACGTACCTCCTCATTATCGGATAAAATTGGTATAGGCAGGGGGTTCCTTTTTCGGCATGCCAAACTGTTCCTTGCCAAGGGCGATGCTCTTGATGAGGAAGGCCATGTTGCAGGCCAATTGGCGCACCACCATCATGCCCTCCTGATCCTCCGCAGCCTCGCCCGGCGCGCCGCCGTGGATGCTGTTCCAGTACCGGCTGGACGCCACCGGCATGCCGGAAATGGTGAAATATTTGTTCAGCTGGTCGAAGGTGGCGGAAAGTCCGCCGCGGCGCGCCGCCACCACGCAGGCGCCCACCTTCATGGATTTATCGAACCGGGTGGAGTAAAAGAGCCGGTCCAGGAAGGAGGTCAGCGTGCCGTTGGCGGAGGCGTAGTACACAGGGCTGCCCACCACCAGACCGTCGCATGCCTCAAACAGTTTTGCGGCCTCGTTCACCGCATCGTCCATCACGCATTTACCCAGTTTCCGGCAGCCGCCGCAGGCAATGCAGCCGGGCAGGGGCTTATTGCCCACATGGAGATACATGACCTCCACGCCCTCTTCCAAAAACACCTTTTCCATTTCACGCAGCGCCAGGGCGGTATTGCCGCTGGCCTTGGGGCTGCCGTTCACCAATAAAACCTTCATCTTCTTTTCCTTTCTGCTTTACGCTTTGCCCATCCACACGCGCATCTGGTTTTCGCCCCGGTTGCCCCAGAGATAATAGGGCACCGCATACGCCTTGCAGGGGGTACATGCCGGCGCTTCATCGGTGTACAGCGCCTCCGTATCCGCCATGCGCAGGGCGCCGACCTCCAGCTTGACGGTATCCCTGACCAGCCCGTCGCTGAACCTTTCCTCCCGGATCTCGCCCCTGGGATCCAGCAGCAGATCCACCACGTTTCCGCCGTTATCTATGCCCTCAAAGCAATAGACCAGCGGGCCGCGCATCAGGCACACCATGCCCGTCAGATCCGGCACCCGGGGCGAGGGATACACAAAGCGGGGCTTTTCGTGCAACACCAGCATCACCTGATCGCCGTCCGCAAGGCGCAGATACACATAGCCGTCCCGGACGGGCGCTTCCGTATTTTTTCCGTTCACGGTGAGGGTAAATGCTTTCACCCTGCCCGGGATGCGGACAGCCACGCGGCCGCCCTTTTCCACCTGATAGCGGACGGTAAAGCCGTAGGGATAGTCCGTTTCGCAGTGAAGCGCCACGCCGTTTTTGAACTGCACGTCGCCCTGGGCGTACAGATGGCAGTAGGCGGTATCCGCGCTTTCACCGTAAGCGTACATGCCAAAGGAGGTGATGAGCCGCGCCACATTGGGCGGGCAGCAGGCGCAGGCGTACCAGGCGGGCCGCTGGGTTTTGACGTGGCGGTGGGTCTTGGCCCTATCCGCAATGCCGGGCACCACTTCCAGAGGATTGACGTAGAAAAACTTTTGTCCGTCCGCCTGCATGCCGCTGAGCACGGTATTGTAAAAGGCCAGTTCCATCACGTCCGCATACTGCCCCTTCACTTCCCACTCCAGCATGCGGGACGCAAACATCATCAGCCCGATGGAGGCGCAGGTCTCGGCATAGGCCGTATCGCCCGGCAGATCGTAATCCACGGAGAAGGCCTCGCCCAGCACCGTGGAGCCGATGCCGCCCGTCACATACATCTGCCGCGCGGTGACGCTCTGCCACAGCGTGCGGCAGGCGTCCATCAGCGTTGCATCGCCGCACTGGGAGGCCATATCCGCCATGGCGGTGTACAGGTACATGGCGCGCACCGAGTGGCCCCGGGCGTCCTTCTGCTGCCGGACCGGCGCCGCGCTCTGCTGATATTCCGGATCCCGTCCGTCGCTGCCCCACACCGTCCAGGTGCGCTTGAGGCGCTCCTTGCGGTAATAATCCGGGTCCACGCCGCGGATATCGATAAAATGGCCGGATAGCTGCAGCCATTTTTCATTGCCCGTCAGGCGGTACATTTTGATGAGCGCCAGTTCCACCTCCGGGTGGCCGGGATAGCCGGGATGGGCGTTTTGCACAAACACGTCGTAGATATGGGCGGCATTACGCTCCATCACGTCCAGCAGCGTGCGCTTGCCGGTAGCCTCATAATACGCACAGGCCGCTTCCATCATATGACCGGCGCAGTAGAGCTCATGCCCCTCCAGCAAATTCTCCCAGCGCTTTTCCCGATCCTTGACGGTATAATAGGTGTTGAGATATCCGTCCACATCCTGCGCCGCCGCGATATGATCAATCAGCGCGTCCGCCGTTTTTTCCAGTTCGGGATCGGAATGCAGCGCCAGCGAATAGGCCGCCGCCTCCAGCCATTTGGCGGCGTCGCTGTCCTGAAACACCATGCCGTAAAAGCCGTCGCCTGCATCCTCGCCCCGCAGCGCGCGGCCCGTGTTGATAAAATTCTGCACCACATGGCTTTTTTCCACGCCGGGCGCGCGGTCGCACAGCACCTCGTACTGATAGGGGATCATCTTTTCCCGGATCAGGTCCTGATACTGCGCCACAAACCCGCCCCGGGGACGGAACTGCCGGATGCCGATCTGGCTCTGGATTTTCATACACAAAAGCTCCTTATTCATCTTTTCCTGTCCTCATTATATATGCAAAGGAAAACGTTCGTCAACAGCGGCAAGCAAAAACGGAGCCCGCACAGCACGGACTCCGCATTTTTTGCAATAAAAAATCACCACCGGGGATCTATGTGAACACCAGATGGTGATATGGTGGAGCATAGGAGATTCGAACTCCTGACCCCCACACTGCCAGTGTGGTGCGCTACCAGCTGCGCTAATGCCCCATACCGCTGCCTTGACAGCGAAAATGATTATAGCACAGCTTTCGCGCTTTGTAAATAGTTTTTATGAAATTTTTTTATTTTTTTGTTTGCAGCACAGCCTGTTTCCCTGTCCTGAGCACACGCGCGCCGGCTTATACCCCCTGCGCGGCAAGCAGCCTGTCGATCTCGCTGCCCAGCGCCGCTTTCAGTGCTTTCAGTTTTTCTGCGTCCGGACGGAAGGCCGGGTCGTGCAGCGCCTTGCCCAATTGCCACACGGGGCCGGGGGCAGGCGTATCGCCCTCCCGGCGGGGGAAAATGTGCCAGTGCATGTGCACCGCTTTACCCACGCCAAGCAATGCGTAATTCAGCTTGTCCGGATGGAAGGCATGATCCACCGCCTCCGCCACCAGCGCCATATCGCTGAGGAACTGCATTCTGTTTTCGGGGGTCAGGTGGTGCAGTTCGGTCTTGTGCTCCCGGCACAAAAGCAGCGCATAGCCTTCAAAGCGCTGCACGTCGCCCAGCACCACATAGCCGCTTTTCAGTTCGCGGACAAAATAAGGGTTCTTTCCCTCCTGCGTCAAACGGATTCTTTCACACACGCCGCAATCGCACATTTTTGCCTCCGCATTTTTTGTTTTTTCTTTATTCTACAATTGGTTGCAGGCAAAGTCAACTTCCGTATTTTGCCTGTATTTCTTGCCCGAACGAATTGACAGTCCGTTTTACCGATGCTATACTGCAGCCGACACCAAAGGTTGGAGGTATGTATGAACCGCTCCCGCTTGCAGACATGGACCCTGACCGGCATTTTTGCCGCCCTGATCGCCATTGCCACATTGCTTGTCCAGATCCCCCTCCCCGCCACCGGCGGCTATGCCAACGCAGGCGACGGCGTGATCCTGACCTGCGCATTTATCCTGGCTCCCCTTCCCGCCGCACTGGCAGCGGGCGTGGGCAGCGCGCTGGCCGATCTGATCCTGGGCTACGTGGTCTACGCGCCCGCCACGCTCCTCATCAAGGGCGGCATGGCGCTTACGGCGGCTATTCTGTTCCGCCGGATGGCAAAGGCTCCCTCTCACGCCCGTTATCTCATCCCCGCCATCCCGGCGGAAGGGATCATGGTGCTGGGGTACCTTGTGTACGAGGCCTTCGTGCTGGGCCTGCACAGCGCCGCACTGGGCAGCGTAATGGGAAACGTGGGTCAGGGGATTGTGGGCATTTTGATCGCCTGCGCCATCACCCCGCTGCTCAAAAGAATCAAAGCGTTTATGTGAAAAAGCAAAAAGCCTCCCTGTCCGGGAGGCTTTTTTGATCACCAGGTCGCGCAGGCGTCCTGATAGAACTGATTCATTTCTTCCTTGGTGGGGAAATTGGCCACGTACATCTGGTTGCCCATGGCGCCGGATAGCGCATCCGGGATGCGGCTGACCATGCGCATCTGCGCGGCATACTTACCGATCAATTCATCATGACCCATCTTGAAGTTCTTGCCGTCGCGGCGGCCGGCAAAGGCGCAGAAATTCTTTTCGCCGCAGGCCTTGAGGGTGCTGTCAAAGGCGATCATATCGGCGTAGATCTTGTACACGTCGGTGGCGTTGGCAAAGTTCATCATATCGGGAGAGAAGCCGCCGCAGGGACGCATGTTTACTTCCAGGGCCACCACGTCGCCCTTCTTGCCCATGTGGGGATGATCGGCGGTGAGGCGGAAGAACTCAAAGTGCACAAAGCGGTTCTTCACCCCGAAGGACTTGACCGTGGCGCGGCCCGCCTTGCGGGTATCCTCGGGCAGCTCGTTTACGATGTAGTAGATGGAGTTGTCGTTGTTGTTGACCACGTCCATGATGGAGTTGGGGGTCACGTTGCCCGTTTCAAAGATGGGTTCGCCCTTGCTGTCGATGATGGCGTCATAGCTGTTCACCTCAGCGGTGATGAACTCTTCCATGATGTAGCTGACGTGCTCTTCCTTTTCCGCCAGGAAGCCTTCAAGATCCGCATCGCTCCTGAGCTTGTAGGTGTTGCTGGCGCCCACGCCGTTATCGGGCTTGACGATGACGGGATAGCCCACCTTAGCGATGAACGTTTTGCAGTTTTCAAGATCGTCCACAATGTGGTAACGGGCAGTCCTGATGCCCACGGCCTCGTAATAGGGCTTCATCTTGCTCTTGTACTTGATGCGCTCCATATCGGAGGACTGGAAGCCGCTCTGAATGTTGAAATCGGTGCGCAGCATGGCGTCCCTTTCCAGCCAGTATTCGTTGTTGCTCTCCAGCCAGTCGATGCGGCCGTACTTGCTGATGAAGAAGGCCACGGCACGGTACACTTCGTCATAATTCTCCATGGAATTGACCTTGTAGTACTCATGCAGGCTGTCCTTGAGTTCGGGCATCAGGGTATCGTAGCTTTGATCGCCCACGCCCAGCACGCGAAGGCCGTTGTCCTTCAAATGCTTGCAGAACTGCCAGTAGTTGGTGGGGAAATTGGGGGAAATGAACACGAAGTTTTTCATTTTTAATCGCCTCTATATGTAAAATTTACAGGATATGCGGAATGTGATAGGCGCACTGTTTGTACCACCAGTCCCAGTCATGGGCAACGTCATGGCCCCAGATATCAAACCACACGTTGATGCCCTTCTGCTCGCACAATTCCTTCAGCCGGAAGGTGCTTTCGGGCTTTTCCCAGGCGCCCTGACCCACCACGATGACGGCCCTGTGGCTGTTGTACATGGGGATGTAGGGATGGTCGCAGGGCAGATCGCGCATATAATCCACCGGGCTGTTGCGGTACACTTCCTCGTCCATATAGCCGGGGAAGCCGTAGTCCGCGGTAAAGATGCCGCTGAGGGCCAAGAGGCCGTCAAAGATCTCCGGAAAGCGGAAGAACAGATTGGCCGCATGGGTGGCGCCCAGGCTGCAGCCAAAGGGCACGATGCCTGTGTTGCCCTGCCAGCCGTTGCGCTCGTTTGTCACGTTGCGAATGAAGGGCGCCACTTCGTTTGTGATGTAGCGCACCCAGGCTTCATGGCGGCGGATGCGGGAGTAGGCGTCGTACGTTGCGGAGTAGGTTTCCTTGTCCATGGTATCGATACCGAACACCATGCACTCCCCGTTTTCGATCCAGGGCGCCCACACGTCCGTCATCCTATAGTTTTCAAAGTCAAAAAAGCGGCCGTCCTGACAGGGGATGAACAGCACGGGGCGTCCGCTGTGGCCCCACACCTTGATTTCCATATCCCGGCCCAGGGACGGGCTGTACCACTTGGTATAGTAAGTCTGCACGTTGTTCCTCCGTTAATCGCGCTGATAGCTAAGCGTATTCATGAAAAAGGGGATTTGCTCCTCCCAGCAACTTTCGCAGTGATCGCCGTTGGGCACGATGCGGGAGGCGGTATATACGCCCTTGTCCATCAGTGTTTTGACGCAGGTGGAGAAGCATTCCCGCATAGCCTGATGGTTGCCCATCTCCCGGGAGCCGTAATCCAGATAGATGACGGTGTCCTCTTCCATCTTCTTTTTGCGGATGAGGCGCAGCATTTTATCCGGCTGCGTCCACAGCGAGGGCGAAAGGCAGGCGGCGCGGGAAAACACATGGTTGTATTCCACCGCGGCGTACAGGCTCATCAAACCGCCCATACTGCTGCCCGCGATCCACGTATGCGCCCGCCCCGTCAGGGTGGGATATTTTTCGTTGATCAATGGCATGAGCACCTGGGTCATCCATTCCATATACTTTTTGCCCTTGCCCGGGATTTTGCCAAAGTGCTCATCCTCAAAGGTGAAGGGGGCGTATTCCTTCAGGCGGGCAAAGTTCTTGCCGTGGTTGCACTCCACCGCCACCACGATCATGGCAGTGGACGTCTCCTCCATGTATTCCTTCATGCCCCAGCACTTGCCGTAGGTGGCGTCCGTATCAAAAAACACGTTGTGCCCGTCAAACATGTACAGCACCGGAAAGCGCATGCCCTCTTCGTAAAAATCCGGCACGTAGACATACACGTTGCGCTTCCTTTTGCCGGGCATGCCGGGCACCGTGACAGGCCATTTATCGATCATACAGTCACTCCAATGCGGCAAAACTGCCGTATTCATCCATCCCTGGGACAGACCCAGATATTGTACCATAAAAACGCCTCGTATACAAGGCAATCCCCGGTTTTACGCCGGATAGTACGCGAAAAAAACAGCGGCAGTCCAAAGACTGCCGCCGCATATCCTGTTTTTGCTGTTATGCTGCCTTGGCCACGATGACGAACACACCCAGCACCTCGGTTTCAAACACCATTTCGTTTTCCACGATCTGGTATTCGATTTCGGCAGGCACGCCGTCTTCGCCGATCACCATCAGCACCTTGCCCTCCAGGGCAGCGATCTCATCCTCGGAGAGGGGCAGCTTCACGGTCGCCTTGCCGGCGAGCTTCGCTTCCTCGCCCTCCACGATGAGGGTGACGGTGAAGGCCTTTTCCACCGTGCCGGGGATGGCCGCCACGGTTTCTTCCGCCAGGGTCACTTCGGTTTCTTCATCCACCACCAGCTGGGCGTCGGCAGGCACGTTTTCTCCTTCCGCAGCGGGGGTCGCGATCTCTTCGGTGACGGTTTCGCCGCACACGGTGCACGCAGCGGTCTGGGTGCCGTCGCCGTTATCGGTAAACTCGCCGTACTGATGGCCCTGAGCCTTCACGCGGATACGGCCCATTTCAATGCCGCAGATGGGGCAGTTGTCCACCAGGAAGCCGTCCTTCGTGCAGGTGGCGGGAATTTCGCGGGTCTTCCAGCCGTGCTCGTGGTCCAATGTGCCGATCTTGCCGTTGCACACGCTGCAGATATCCTCATCCTCTGCAGAGGGGGTATGGTCGGTAGCTTCCACCAGCAGCTCGTTGCACATGGAGCACATCTTCCAGTGCTGATCGCCGGTGTTCATCCACACTTCTTCAAAATGCTCGTATTCATAGTCTTCCGGCATGGCATTCCAGCAGACGATGCAATAGCCCCAGTTTTCGCAATTGGATACATGCGCTTCCTTCTCCAGCTTTTCGCCGCAGAAGCCGCATTCCAGCCAATGGCCTTCATCATCGTTCATGGTGTAGTAATAATGCTCCGGCTTCAGATCGGGATATTCGCCGCCGCAAAGCTCGCAGTAATCGCCCTCTTCCTCGCTGCAGGACAGCTGATGGGCCTGAATGAATTCCTCTGCGCCGCAGTCGATGCACACCCAGTAGTGGCCGTCATCCCGCATGTCGGTCTCGGTATTGCCATGGTACACGTTATCGGGGTTCTTCTGACCGCAGGTGTAGCAGCCGTCCTCGTAGCACCAGTAATAGCAGGGGCCCACATTGACCTTCTGCTCGCAGTTTGCGCAGATCTGGTAATGGTTGCCATCCTCCAGGAACCATTCGCCCACTTCATGCTCGATCATATCACGGAACACCAGCGCGCCTTCCTGACCGCAGGCTGCGCAAGCTTCGGCGTCGCAGCTGTCGGCGCTGTGATAGCCGATACCGGACTTGGTACCGCCGCAGGTATCGCAAATGCCGGTATACTGATGGGTGTACAGATCGCCGGTGGATTCAAAGGTCACTTCCTCACACCAGTGGGTCCCCTTGCCCTGGCCGCCGCAGTTCACGCAGGTCATGCTGTGCCAGACGCCGTCGCCCGTATCCTCATAGCTTTCGGGATCCCATTCGTGCTCCGCTTCTTCCAGGGTATATCCGCAGACCGTGCAGGTGTAGCCGCACCAGATGCCGTTCAGAGGGGTCCACTCATAGGTATGCTCCAGCGTTTCGCCAATGCCGCATTCGCAGACGGCGCAGATCGCCTGATGACCGATGCAGGTATCGTCATCATCCCAGACATACCAGTAGTCACCGCTTGCAACGCAGGCTTCACGGTTGAATTCGTTGCCGCACACGCCGCACACAGTGTAATGATAGCCTTCGTCTTCATAATAGGCCACATATCCTCCGCCGGGCTCGCAGGGAACTGCTTCGCCCATGGGCCTGCCGCACAATTCGCAGCCCAAGGAATGGGTTCCCTCGCCCCAGTTGGGCGAATACTCGCTGCCCATGACGCATGCTTCACGCTCGCCATAGTTGGTGTAGCACAATTCGCAATAGGCGCTGTGGGTGCCGTCGTCCCACCAGCCATAGCCGCCCATCGTATGCTCTTCCTTTTCCACAAGCACTTCGCCGCAGTCGCTGCAGTACATCGTGTGATAGTAGTAATCCTCGGTATAGGCATCGTAGTACACATTTTCATGCGCGCATGCATCCTCCGCATGGGCATGATGCACGGGCGTCACGCCTGCAAAGGACAGGCAGACGGCCAGCGCACACAGTACAGCCAGCAGCTTCTTCATAAGCGTTCCTCCGTTCGTTCGGTTGTTGTTGATTCTATTATGCACCTATATGCACACAAAATCAAGAGGAAAACCAAAATCCGGGCTATTTTATTTTTACATTTGCATATAATTTGTTCGAGCGTCGTACATACTGAAGCCGCTTTGTCTGCTAACCGTGTTCTTTATCTGCCGCCGGGGCATTTGGATATATGCATTATTTTGTATATACATGCACAATTTCACCCACGTACATATCGTGGAAATCCCGCCTGGGATAGCAATCCTCCAGCACGGATCTGTCGATAAAGCCCTCCTCCACGATGGGCGCGCGGTACACCTTGCGGCACACCAGCGTAAGCTCCGCCTCCTCAAAAGTGACGCCGTGTTCCACCTGCACGGGATGGAAGCCCACATGGCTTACCTTATCCTCATCCCGCCCGGAATGGGAGCCCAGATACCCCAGCGCCTGCTTATGCTCCGGGGCAAAGAAGGACAGGGTGTAATAATCCTCCCTGTCCACAAATTCCTTGGTGTAGCGCTGAGGCCGCACAAAGATGACGGACGTGGGCATGCCGCCGCCGTGACCCCACACAGAGCCCAGATGGCCCCAGGACGCCGTCATGGTGTTGAAGCTATCCATATTGCCCGCGGTGATGAGCATCCAGGCGTGAGCGATTTTGTCCATGGGATTGAGCAGCAGCTCTTTTTCGGAAATTTCCTTCATATTGCGCCTCCGATACGTTCTTTGCTTTCATTATGGATGGGGGACGTACCCTTTGTCAATATGCAAAAAAGCCCCGGCACATGCCGGGGCAAAGAACAAAATCACTTGAGGAATTCAGTGCGCATAAAGCCCATCTTGCCGTCCACGATCACGTGGGCCCAGCCGGGGGCAAAGCCGATCATGAGCACCTTGGTGCCGTTTTTGTACACGCCGTCATAGGCAGCCTCCATATTGGGCTCCAGACGCAGTTTCATGTTGGCCAGCACGCCGGGGTTGTAGATCTCCATCACAGGCATGCCGGACACAGGGAAGGGATATTCAAAATCCAGATACTCGGTGCGCATGTAGCCTTCCAGAATGCCGATGCGCACAAAGGTCCAGTCCTGGCCCTTTTCCAGCACCTCTACCCGGGTGCCGTTGTAATACCGGCCCAGGGATTCTGCGGAATAGCTGGCTTCCTTGCGCAGGTGCAGCCGCTCTGCCTGCTTGGGATTGTTGACCACAGCCACGTTATCGGGGGTCATGTAAGCCCAGTCGCCGGTCACATAATTGCCGCTGGGGCCGTAGAAGGCATGCTCCTGCTTGTCTTCATCCGGCTGCTCTGCGGTATTGCTCTGATCGTTTTCCGTGTACCAACTGAAGCCGTAGCGGGCAGCGTAGGCCACCATGCCGCCGGACTGCACCAGATACCAGCTCTGATCGGGCACCACGGCCAGCAGCAGCACCTGGCTGCCGTTGGGCACCACGCCGTAGGCGATGCTTTCCTGGTTGGAGGGCAGGGAGCGCAGCGTGATGCCCGTGCCGCCTGCGGTATTGCGCACGGTGAGCACGGGGGTCTGCACCGTCAGCTCGCCCTGCGTTTTATCGATATTGGCGCCGGGGATATAGCCCGTCAGCACCTGCGCAGGCGCCTGACCCAGTTCGACCTTCACAAAGGAGTCCTTTTCCTCCAGAATACGCACAAACACGCCGCTGTACACTTCGCAGACAAGATCGCTGTTCACATCGGCGTCACTGTACATTTTGACACGCACAGCCTGCTTGGTATAGTTGCGCACCACGCCCCACACTACGGCGTCGTCCGCCGTGCCGTCTGCCAGCGCGGGTACTGCCGTGATCAAAAGCGCCAGCGCCATAACCCATGCCAGAATTCTCTTCATCATACTTCTCTCTCCTTTTTGCGGGCTTTTCCGCCCCTATGGATATACACCGAACCATGCGGTATGAAACGCATTTCATGCTGTTTCTACCCATAAGACGTTGGGGAGCGGGAATTTCTTCCCGGCAGAATGTAACAGACGGGCTTATTCGTAGATTTTTCTGCCCTTTTGATCCTTTTCGCCGCTGAGACGGTAGAAGAAGTTATTGGTCACGTCCCGCCATTCCCGGGCGTTTTTCAGCTGCTGCTCCATGCGCGCCTGCGCTTCCTCCCGGTCGGGCGAGGGCAGGGGCAGCGAAGCAAGCACCCGGCTCATTTCCTCCGCTTCATCGTACCCCTCAAAATGATCGTCGTAGATCCGCTGGATCAGCGTGCGGCCGTCTCCCAACACGTCGTCATAGCGCAGCCGGTGGAAGAACAGCTTGAGCAGATCGGGGCAGCTTTCCGCCTTTTCATACTTGCTTCTGATCTCCTCCGGATACTGCAGCGTATAGCCCGTGCCCGCTGCCGTGCGGTCGATGCCCACGGCGTTGCGGTCCGCCCGGTGATAGGTGCCCCACAGGGCATACTCATAGCCGCAGGGCGAGGGGCCGTAGTGCACATGGGGCTCCACCATCCAGCACAGCCCCAGAGGCGCGGTATATTTTTCGTACACGCGGCGGCTGCCAAGCAGCAGTTTGCACAGCGCATCCTCATGCTCTTTTTCAAAGGCGTAGGTAAGCTTTGCCCACATGCGGCATAATTTTTCAGGATCGGCAGCGCCTGCCCAGGCGGTCAAACCATAGCTGAACAGATTGGCCGCCGCAAAGGGATGGCCGGTGTAATTATCGTCCCGGCCCAGATTGCCAACCGCCGCCATGGCCATCACCTTGTCCCGGGGCATATCCGCAAAATGCTCCTGCCACATGGGCGGCATGAAGTAAATATCCTTCTGATGGCCGGTGTACTCCTGCGCCAGCTGCACCTCCAGACACAAATTGGTGCGGGGCATGGCATAAAACAGGGGCGATACAGGCTCCCGCACCTGGAAATCAAAGGGCCCGTTCTTGACCTGCAGGATCACGTTGTCCGCAAACTGCCCGTCCAGATAGGCATAATGCTGGTACGCCGCCATGGGACGGTCGGTTTTGGTATCCCGCCAATCCTGCAGGCAATTGTACACAAAACAGCGCCACACCAGCACGCCGCCAAAGGGCTTGAGGGCTTTGGCCAGCATATTGGCGCCGTCGGCATGGGTGCGGCCGTAGGTAAAGGGGCCGGGACGGTGCTCGCTGTCCGCCTTGACCACAAAGCCGGCCAGATCCGGCACATACCGGTACACGATCTGCGTCCGCTCCTGCCACCAGCGCTGCACCCGCTCGTCCAAAGGATCTGCGGTATCCACGCCGTGGCGCATGGGATGAGCATAATCAATAGACAGCATCAGCCTCACGCCAAAGGGACGGAAGATGGAAGCCAGCTCTGCAAGCCTGGGCAGCCATGCTTCCTCGATCAATTGATGCGCCGGCGCATGGACGTTCACATTGTTGATGCAGACGGCGTTGACGCCCACGGACGCCAGCATCCTGGCCAATTGGCGCATGCGAGCGGGATCGTAGCAGAGTTCTCCGCCCTCAAAAAACAGGGAGCGCCCGGAGTAACCGCGCTCCACGGTGCCCTCGGCGTTATCCCAGCAGTTGATCATGCGCAGGGCATAATAGGGCTTCTGCACGCCCCGGGGCAATTCCATGCCGCATCTTTGGCACATCAAAAGCCGGTACGCGCCGTAGAGCACGCCCGGACTGCCGCCCGTGATGCGGTATTCCCCGTCCAGACTTTCAATTTCAAAGCCCTCGCCCATGTGGGGTGCGGACACCAATTTGACCTCCCGATCCAGCACCTTCTTTCCGTTTTCCAGTTCCAGCGCGGCGCAATCCATCGAATCCAGGGGCTCCCGCGCCCAGTTTTCATCCAAAAAGGGCAGCCAGGTACGGCTGTATTGGGTATTCTGCATACGGATTCGTTCCTTTCCGCAGTTTGCTCTCTTTTGATGCTCCTATTTTACCCCATCGCAAGGCGGATTGCAACATGCTGAAACTTGCCCTCAAAAAAGGAAATTGCCCATGCGCCGTCGAACAATGCACCAGAAACAGGGAGGCTTTGCCCATGAACGCAATGAGCTATACACAGCATTTTCCCCATGTGTTCCACATCCGGGACAGCATGGGCGTTTACATGACCCTTTTGACAGGCGAGCGGGAAGCGCTGCTGGTGGATACGGGCTACGGCCTGGAGGACGTGCAGAAATATGTGCGCACGCTGACGGACAAGCCCCTGCGCGTGCTGCTCACCCACGCCCATCACGATCATGCCCTGGGCAGCATGTGGTTTGAGGAAAGCTGCATGTTTGCCTCCGATCTCCCCTATTTTCCCGTCTACACAGGCGCGCAGCAGAGGGAGACCGTGAAAACACAGGCGGCAGGCAAAGGGCTTTGCGCACCCGCAGATTTTATCACCCGCCCCATCCCAACGCCCCAAAGTGCCAAAGAAGAGACGCTCGACCTTGGCGGCCTGACGGCGCAGATCCTTCCCTGCCCCGGTCACACGCCGGGCAGCTGCGTGGTGTATGTGCACGAGTATCGCCTGCTTTTGTCCGGCGATGACTGGAACCCCTGCACCTGGCTGTTTTTCCCCGAAGCGCTGGGCGCGGAGGAATACCTTGCCAACGTACGCGCCCTTTTGCAATTGCCCTTTACCCACGTGCTCTGCTCCCACAGAGAATTGCTCTACCCCCGCAACATGATGGAAGCTTTCCTCTCCGGCATCACGGAGGACGCCTTGCGCAACGCAAGGCCCGTATCGCTCCGCCCGCCCATCGACAGCCGGGAGGCCGTCCCCGCGCCTGACCAGCAATTTGTATTTGATTATCAAAAGACCGCTCTTTTTCACAAGGAGGAACGCCAATGAAAACGCATACCGTCCGCATAGATGAAAACAGCCGCGCCGCCCTTACCAACAACGCCATGTACTGCGTGGGCACAGGCCGCATGGGGCTGGCCCTGCAGGAGGAATATCAGGATCAGTTGCGCCTTTGCCGCTCCCTTGCGCCCTTTACGTTTATCCGCGGCCACGGCCTTTTCTGCGATGATATGGCCATCTACCGTCCCTGGCAGGACGAAACGGGCGTGTGGCACGAGGGCTACAATTTTACCTATCTGGACCGGGTGATGGACAAGTACCTGCGCATGGGCATCAAGCCCTTCCTGGAACTGGGCTTCATGCCGCAGCAGATGGCCTCCGGCGCCCAGACCATTTTTTACTGGAAGGGCAATACCACCCCGCCCGCAGACGAAGAAAAGTGGACAGGCCTTGTGAAGGCCACGCTCACCCATCTGTGCGAGCGCTACGGCTATCAGGAGGTGGCCGCATGGCCCTGCGAGGTGTGGAACGAGCCCAATTTGCCCGGCTTCTGGGAGAATGCGGACAAGCAAAAATACCTGCGCCTGTATGAGATCACCTCTCAGGCCGTCAGGGAAGCCGTGCCGGATATGAAGGTGGGCGGCCCCGCCATCTGCGGCGGCTCGGGCAGCCTTCAGTGGATCAAGGATTTTCTCACCTTCTGCCGGGATAAAAAGCTGCCCCTGGATTTTGTCACCCGCCACGCCTACATGGGCCAGACCACCCAGAAGAAGGGCCGCTACACCTACCACGAAATGTGCGATGTGGCATACACCTACGATGAAATGGTGCAGAGCCGCCAGGTGATCGACAGCTTCCCGGAATATGCGGGCATGGACATGCACATCACCGAGTTCAACACCTCCTACAACCCCATGTGCCCCATCCACGATACAAACCTGAACGCCGCCTATATCGCGGGGCTGCTTTCCTGCCTGGGCGATATCTGCCGCAGCTACTCCTACTGGACGTTTGGCGACGTGTTTGAGGAGATCGGCGTGCCCTCCCTGCCCTTCCACGGCGGCTTTGGCATGATCGCCAATCAGTTGATCGTAAAGCCCACCATGTGGACCTTCCATTACTTTGGCAAGCTGCAGGGCGATTGCGTGCACCGGGACGACAAGAGCGTCATCGTCAAAAACGCCGACGGCAGCTATGAGGGCGTATGCTGGAATCTGTGCCGGGACGGCCGGGACAGCCTGACGGTGGACGTGACGCTGCCTCTGCAGGGCGAATACACCCTGCTCACCTCCCTGACGGATGAGGAATGCTGCAATCCCCTCAAGGTCTGGCACGACATGGGTCAGCCCGCAAGCCTTACGGACGATCAGGTTGCCTTTCTGCGCACGGCGGCGAATCCCCATCACGCCTCCTGCGTGATCGGGGAAAACCAGCCCGTCAGCCTGACGCTTGGCGCCAACGGCGTGTGCTATTTCAAGCTCTCTCCCCGCAAAATGACCGGCGAATACGGCTATGAATACGAGTGGTACCGGGAGCACTGCTGATATGGATGCGACGCGCCCCAAGGTGATCGCCCTGTGCGGCAGTCTGCGCTTCCGGGACATGTTTGAAAGCGTGCAAAAGCGCCTGACGCTGGAGGGCTGCATCGTGCTCTGTCCGCTTCTCCCCGCCCCCGATGCTCCGCCCCTCAGCGAGGAACAGATCGCGCTGCTCCGCAAACTGCACCTGCGCCGCATCGATATGGCGGACGAGGTGCTTGTGATCAACGCGGACGGCTATATCGGGGAGCAGACCCAGTACGAAATGCAATATGCCAGGGAAAACGGAAAGCCGCTGAAGCTGCTCTTTTGATTTTCCGAATTGTCTGTACAGCAAAAAGCACGTCCTCACAGGACGTGCTTTTTGGTTATTCGGCTGCAAGCGGCTCAATGCGCAGAGTGGCGAAAACGGTCTTCGCTTCCTCCGGGATCCGGGCAGCGCTCTGCGGGGCGTCAAATGCGTAGTACAGGTGGTAGCTGTACCCATCGCCCTGCTGCATCAGGAAATTGTAATAGTTCGGCTCATCTTCCTTGGTAAAGACCAGATAGGTATAGCTGCCGATCTCCACGTTTTCAAACACCGCATGCTTCAGCGTGGGATCGTACACCTTGCGCAGCAGATGGTTCTGATCCTTTTCCTTATCCAGATGGCTGTGCACCACCAGACTGTCGCCCGTCTCCCGATGCCGGAATACGTAGCTGAAGGGGTACTGCTCCAGTTCCGACAATTCCTCTTCCTGATATACATACTCCTCGGGAATGATCAGGTGCAGATACGCGCCGTCCGCCCGCAGGGCATAGGCAATCCCCTCTGCGGTCGGTTGGTCCATCCCGACAGTCGGTACCTCCTCCGATGGGGATTCCTTCGGCAGTGACATCGGTATGATCTTCTGCGTATCTTTCAATACAGACGTCAGCACCAGCGCCGTCAGCAGGCAGATCAGCAGCAATATCAGGATGCGTCCCTTGTGCTTCATACATGTCCCTCTCTTCCTCGTATGGTATTGCACCTATAGAACGCCGCCCTTTGCGTTTTTCTTCCTGTTTTTCCTGTAAATTCCAACGGGTACCTCCCATGGTACTTCGGCTCCGGTGTTCCTATACAAAAAGAAAAACCACTCACGAGGAGTGGTTTTCTTTTTGGTTGTGCTTGACTTCACTCGAACCAGTGCTCTCGCTGCGCTCGGTCAGGTTCGCAAATAGGATGTGGCGGACGCCACCTCACCACGCTTGCGCCTCGCTTCATCGCCCACTGGGCGCGCTTCGCTCCGGTCTACGCAGCGAATGAAGCACGATTGGACTCGAACCAGTGCTCTCGCTGCGCTCGGTCAGGTTCGCCATTGTCGCGCAGCGGCTCTGCCGTTTGCTGCGCTCTGTGGCTCACCACGCTTTCGATTCGCTTCCGCTTACAACGGACAGCCCACCGGGCTGACGCTCATCTCCGCGCCCCACGATGTGCGTTACATCTGTGAGGGGTGCTTGGATCGGATCCAGTCCACAAATATCAAAAAGAAAAACCACTCACGAGGAGTGGTTTTCTTTTTGGTGGTGCTTGACTTCACTCGATCCAGTGCTCTCGCTGCGCTCGGTCAGGTTCGCCATTGTCGCGCAGCGGCTCTGCCGTTTGCTGCGCTCTGTGGCTCACCACGCTTTCGATTCGCTTCCGCTTACAGCGGACAGCCCACCGGGCTGACGCTCATCTCCGCGCCCCATCGATGTGTTCACATCTTTACAGGGGTATCGGGACAAGTCAAACAACAAAAACCAAACAAAAAACCACCCTGTTGGGTGGTCTTTTGTTTGGTGGTGCTTACTGGACTCGAACCAGTGACCCCATCGATGTGAACGATGTGCTCTACCGTACTGGTTGGAGTACATAACACTAAATCACTTCTTAAGCCCGGATCAAGCGGCTCTAAGGCTCTCAA
>SVGT01000009.1 GCA_015056175.1 Clostridiales bacterium
TACCACGCAGCTGCTGGAACTGGGCGTGCCCACGGTGGTGGCGCTGAACAAGAGCGACGTGAACAAGGCAAAGGAAACGGTGATCGATACCGCCCTGCTTTCCGAAAAGCTGGGCTGCCCCGTGGTGGAAACCATCTCCACCCAGAACAGTCACAACGGCCTGGAAAACCTGATGAAGGCCGCCGTGGAACTGATCGGCAAGGAGCAGACCGCGCCCTACAGGCAGGAAAATGTGGATCTGACCGACAAAAAGGCCGTGGAGGAAGCGGATCGCAAGCGCTTTGCCTTTGTCAACGGCATTGTGTCCCAGGTGGAAAAGCGCAAGGTGCTGACCCGCGAAAAGAACTATCAGGACAAGATTGACAATGTGCTCACCAACAAGTGGCTGGGCATCCCGATCTTTGCCGTGGTGATGTTCCTGGTGTTTGATATCTCCCAGAGCACCTTTGGCCCCTGGCTGGCCGATACGCTGGTGGGCTGGATCGAGATCTTCCAGGGCTGGGTTGGCGGCCTGATGGAAAATGCCCATCCTCTGCTGTATGCCCTGATCGTGGACGGCATCATCGGCGGCGTGGGCGCCGTAGTTGGCTTCCTGCCGCTGGTGATGGTGATGTACTTCCTCATCGCTCTGCTGGAGGATTGCGGCTACATGGCCCGCGTCAGCGTGGTGCTGGATCCCATCTTCAAGAAGGTGGGTCTGTCCGGCAAGTCCGTCATCCCCTTCGTCATTGGCACCGGCTGCGCCATTCCCGGCATTATGGCCTGCCGCACCATCCGCAACGAGCGTGAACGCCGCGCCACCGCCATGCTGGCGCCCTTCATGCCCTGCGGCGCCAAGCTGCCCGTCATCGCCCTGTTTGCAGGCGTGTTCTTTGGCGATGCAAGCTGGGTGGGTACCCTGATGTACTTTGCCGGCATCGTGCTGATTTTTGTAGGCGCGCTGCTGGTAAACAAGATCGCGGGCCACAAAAACCGCAAGAGCTTCTTTATCATTGAGCTGCCCGAATACAAGGCGCCTTCCCTCAAGCGCGCGTTTATGAGCATGTGCTCCCGCGGCTGGGCCTACATCGTTAAGGCCGGTACCATCATCCTTCTGTGCAACACCGCCGTGCAGATCATGCAGAGCTTCAACTGGCAGTTCCGTTTGATCGAAGAGGGGATGGAGCAGACCTCCATCCTGGCCTCCATCGCAACGCCCTTTGCCTGGCTTTTGATCCCCCTGGGCTTTGGCGTGTGGCAGATGGCCGCCGCCGCCATCACCGGCTTTATTGCCAAGGAAAACGTGGTGGGCACGCTGGCAGTGTGCTACGGCGTGACCAACTTCATTGATACCGAAGAGCTGGCGCTGGTGGGAGGCTCCGCGGAAGTGGCCGGCATCTTTGCCCTGACCAAGGCTGCCGCGCTGGCCTGCCTCATGTTCAACCTGTTCACGCCTCCCTGCTTTGCGGCAATCGGCGCCATGAACAGCGAAATGAAGGATCGCAAGTGGCTCTGGGGCGGCATCGGCCTGCAGATGGCCACCGGCTACACCATCGCCTTCCTGGTCTATCAGGTGGGTACGCTGCTGACCGAAGGCAAATTCGGTACCGGCTTTATCCCCGGCCTCGTCGCCGTGGCGTGCATCGCGGCAATCGTGGTGTACCTGTGCAAAAAGGCGGACGGCCATGTGAAAACGGCTCACAAGGCAGGCGCATAACAAGGAGTCCAAGGAGAAACTATGGAAAACATCGTAGCCATCGTCGCACTGGTCGTCGTGCTGGGTATCGCGGTTTTGTACATCTACAAGGCCAGGAAAAGCGGACAGAAGTGCGTGGGCTGTCCCTACAGCAAAACCTGCAGCGCACAGCAGAAGGCTGCGTGCGGCCATGCAGGCGAAAACGAAAACTGACAGAGCGGCCTCCGTTTGGGGGCCCTCTTTTTGTATGCGGTGATTAAAAACGGAACAGGTCAAGTTGGTCGATATTGGGACCGGGAACGGCCCGGCGGCGGGAGCAAGCCCCCGCCCTACGGGGGTGTTCTGCTTACTGCGGCAGGGCGTTGGAGCGCTGAGGGAAAACAAAACCCCGTCGCCCGAAACAAACATGTCGGGGGACGGGGAAGCGGTACAAATCAAGTTGGTCGAAAGGGTGAGGTCCGGGAAGCTCAGCCTCCTGGCATGGGTGGAGGGGGCAAAGCCCATCCCTCAGCCGAGGAAGGTGATCGTGTGGGTGTGGGTGTTGGTTTCGCCTGCAAAGAGGTGCACGATGCCCGTCTTGGTGATCAGCTCGTGACCGGCGTCCACAAATTCGGGGGCGTTGTGCCAGGGCTCGATGGCCACATAGGGCGCATTCGGCTTTTTCCACACCAGGAGATAATCAAAGCCGGGGAAGTCTACGCGGATCTTCTTTTCGTTCAGGCTGTTTTCAAGGGTCACGCCGCGGGAATTGACCTCCAGGAACATGAGCGCGTCCACGGCAAAGTATTCTTCCTTGAGGGGCAGCACCTTTTCGTTGCAGGTGAGCTGCTCGGGTACGTGGCCCACGCAGTTGGCTTCCAGGGGGTAGTTGAGCAGCGTTTCATCCTTGTCGAACACCAGGCGGTAGTTTTCCACACCGCCGGGAGCCATGTAGGCCTCATGGCAGCCCACGGAATAATACATGTGGTCGCAGCCGTTGTTGCTGACGATGTATTCCACCTGGATGGCGTTGCCGCTCAGCGTGTAGCGCAGGCGCAGGGCGTAATCGAAGGGATAATCCTCGATCTTGTCGTCCAGCAGGAAGGTGGCGCTCGTGTCGCAGGCGCATTCCACCTTAAATTCCCTGCGGCGGGCAAAGCCGTGCTTGGCGATGGGGTACTTTTTGCCGCGGTAGATAAAGTAATCGTCCTTCATGCCGCCGGCGAAGGGGAAGAGCACAGGCGCGCGACCCGTCCAGAAGGCGGGATTGCCGTTCCAGATGCGCTCGACGCCGTCCTTGTCCAGGACGCTCTGGATCTCGGCGCCCAGGGTGGAGATATCCACCGTCAGATGATCGTTCTTGAGCAGAATATGTTCAGCCATGTAAAAAACCTGCCTTTCGTATTGCACTGCGGATACTTCTATTGTATGGAAATTATGGGTCTTGTCAAGGCTTGTCAGTGCACGATGCGGCGGGTGCCCATGCGTTTTTCCTCCTTGACGGGGGGAAACAGCTCCCGGGAAAGCTCGGTCTTCATATCGGGGGATTTGGTGGTATTTACCTCGCTGTGCACGGCGCGGGCGGCGCTTTCGCTTTCCTTGTGCTCGTTTTTGTGTTCGTTCCGATCCATGTGATCGCCTCCTTTTGTTGTCAGCATGGCGCAAAAGGGCGCAAATTATGCAATACACTTGCAAGATAACGGCCTTTGTGCTATAATGTTCGAAACGGTGAACAATTGCACACGGGCCGCCGGTTGGAGGGATCATGCATGTTGAAAATGCATATTTTTATCGTTGGCATGGCGGGCGCAGGCAAAACCAGCCTGGGCCGCAGGCTTGCGCAGAATATGAACAAGCGTTTTGTGGATACCGATCAAAGGGTGTGCGAAATGCTGGGCATGTCCTCCGTCAATGAAGTGTACGCCCGCCTGGGCGAAGAGATCTTCCGCAATGCGGAAACGGGCGCGCTGATGGAGTTGGTGGGGCAGATCCCCTGCATTGTATCCACAGGCGGCGGCTGCTGCAATACGCCGGAGAATGTGACCATCATGAAAAACCACGGCGTGATCATCCATGTGGACAGGCCGCTGGACCAGATCCTCTCCGATATCAAGACCGACCGCAGACCTACCCTTGCCGGCGGCACCCATGAGGACGTGATCCAGGAGTACAACCGCCAGATCGGCTTTTACAAGGCGGCGGCGGACTACCGGCTGGATAATTCCAAGGGCTTTGCCATGGGCCTGAAAACCATTACCGAGCTTGCGGAGCGCATTGCGGACGAGGAAGCATAACGAAAACGGCAAAAACCCCTGCACGGCATCAAAAGCCGTGCTTTTTTATGCGCAAAGGGGGAAATAAAGGCAAATTTAGGCAATTGATGTATTGCAATCGGTAGGGGAGTGTGGTATTATATACGGTAGTGCTTTATGCGCAGGCATGGCACAAACTGCCATCAGAAATGGCAATACGGAGGTTGTTCCTAATGGGTTACACGGTTGAAAAAATTTCCGGCAATCAAGTGAAAATCACCTTCGAAATCGCCGCCGACAAGTTCGACGCCGCGATGCAGAAGGCTTATCTCAAGGTTCGCGGTCAGGTGAACGTGCAGGGCTTCCGCAAGGGCAAGGCTCCCCGCAAGCTGATCGAGAGCATGTACGGCGAAGCCATTTTCTATGATGACGCTTTCGACGTCGTTTTCCCCGAAGCTTATGAAGCTGCCGTTACCGGCGAAAACATCCAGGTTGTGGACCGCCCCGAGGTGGACACCGTGGATCAGATCGGCTCCGGCAAGGATCTGAAGTTCTCCGTGAAGGTGTTTGTCAAGCCCGACGTGGAGCTGGGCCAGTATAAGGAAATCAGCGCCACCAAGTATGTGCACACCGTCACCGAAGAAGAAGTTTCCGCCCGCATCGATCAGGACGCCGAAAAGGCCACCACCATGGAAGACGTGGAAGGCCGCGCCCTTGAAAACGGCGATATCGCTACCCTGGATTACGCAGGCTCCGTGGACGGCGTTGCTTTCGCTGGCGGCACTGCCGAAAACCAGACCCTGGAAATCGGCTCCGGCCACTTCATCCCCGGCTTTGAAGAGCAGATGGTGGGCATGAACGTGGGCGAGGAAAAGGACCTGACCGTCACTTTCCCCACCGAGTATCACGCGCAGGATCTGGCCGGCAAGGAAGCTGTGTTCCATGTGAAGCTCCACGGCATCCAGGTGAAGGTGAAGCCCGAGCTCAACGACGATTTTGCCGCTGACGTTTCCGAATTTGACACCTTCGACGCCTATAAGGCCGATATCGAAAAGCAGCTGAAGGAACGCGCCGAAAAGAACGCCGATGTGGAACTGGAAAACACCCTGGTCCAGTCCGCCACCGACGCCGCCGACTGCGACATTCCCAACCAGATGATCGAGGACGAACTGGACATCATGGTGCGCGAACTGCAGATGCGCATGATGTATCAGGGCATCCGCTATGAAGATTACCTCAAGTTCACCGGCCAGACCGAAGAGCAGGTGCGCGAAATGTACCGCGTGGAAGCCCAGAACCGCGTGAAGATGCAGCTGGTGCTGGACGCCATCGCCAAGGCTGAAAACGTGGAAGTTTCCGAAGAAGACGTGGAAAACGCCGTCAAGGAAGAAGCCGAGCGTGCCGGCCGCGATGTGGAAGACTTCAAGAAGTCCCTCAGCGAACGCCAGATGGAATACCTCAAGGGCAACGCCGTCATCCGCAAGGTGGTGGACCTGATCGTGGCTACCGCCAAGGTGGAAGTGAAGGATGAAGCTGAGCGCCTGACCGCCAGCGACGCTGCCAAGGCTGTGGAAGAAGTGGTGGAAGCCGCCGAAACCGAAGAAAAGAAGAAGCCCCGCAAGCGTACCACCAAGAAGGCTGCCGAAGAAAAGACCGAAGAATAATTCATACAAATGAATCTGTACAGGGGACGGCTTTTGCGGCCGTTCCCTGTATTGGCACATATGCATATTTTCCCCATACGCATCATATAATCATTTCAGGCCGAAAGGAGGCCCCGGACATGTCTTTAGTACCCTATGTGGTGGAGCGCACCGCTCACGGCGAGCGCGCCAGCGATATTTATTCCCGTCTTTTGCAGGACCGCGTCATTTTCCTTGGCAGCGAGATCAACGACCAGGTGGCCAATTCCATCGTGGCTCAGCTCCTGTTCCTGGAAACGGATAATCCCGATGCGGAAATTTCCCTGTACATCAACAGCCCCGGCGGCTCCGTCACCGCGGGCATGGCTATTTACGATACCATGAACTATATCAAGTGCCCCGTGCGCACGGTGTGCATCGGCATGGCGGCGTCCATGGGCGCTTTCCTGCTGATGGCCGGCGAAAAGGGCAAGCGTCTGGCGCTGCCCAACAGCGAGATCATGATCCACCAGCCCTCCGGCGGCGCATCCGGTCAGGCGACCGACGTGACCATCCACGCCAAGTGGCTTTTGCGCACCAAGGAAAAGATGAACAAAATGATGGCCGAAATGACCAATCAGCCTCTTGAAAAGGTGGAGCACGACGTGGAGCGCGATTACTTCATGTCCGCCCAGGAGGCGTTGGAATACGGCATCATCGACGAAATTTACCAGCCCAAAAAGTAAGAGAGCAAGAGGTTTTTCATGCCGAACAGAGACGATATGACGCCCCGCCGCCAGCGCTGTTCCTTCTGCGGGAAGGGCGCGGATCAGGTGCACCGCCTGATCGCCGGCCCCAGCGTGTACATCTGCGATGAATGCATCGCCCTGTGCCACGAGCTGCTTTCCGAGGAAATGGAGCATGCGCCCAGGACGGAAAGCGAGAATACGCCCATTCCGTCCCCTGCGGAAATGAAAAAGGTGCTGGATGAGTACGTGGTGGGTCAGGAGGACGCCAAGAAGACGCTGTGCGTGGCGGTGTACAACCACTACAAGCGCATTAACGCCAGGCTTTCCAAGGAGGATGTGGAACTGCAGAAGAGCAACATCCTCATGATCGGCCCCACCGGCTGCGGCAAAACCTACCTGGCCCAGAGCCTGGCCCGCATCTTGAACGTGCCCTTCGCCATTGCCGACGCCACGGCGCTGACCGAGGCGGGCTATGTGGGTGAGGATGTGGAAACCATCCTTTTGCGCCTCATCCAGGCGGCGGACGGCGACGTGCGCGCGGCGGAGAGAGGCATCATCTACATTGACGAAATTGACAAGATCGCCCGCAAGAGCGAAAACGTGTCCATCACCCGCGACGTAAGCGGCGAAGGCGTGCAGCAGGCGCTGCTGAAGATCCTGGAGGGCACCGTGGCAAACGTGCCGCCCCAGGGCGGCCGCAAGCATCCCCAGCAGGAGTGCATCCAGATCAACACCACCAACATCCTCTTCATCTGCGGCGGCGCCTTTGACGGCTTGCAGGGCGTCATCGAGCACCGGGTGGGCAAAAAGGCCATGGGCTTTGGCGCCGATCCCAAGGGCCGCAAGGAAGAAAACGTGGGCGACGTGCTGCGGCAGATGCGCCCCGAGGATCTGAACAAGTTTGGCCTGATCCCCGAATTTATCGGCCGTCTGCCTGTTAATGTGACGCTGGATGCGCTGGATGAGCAGGCGCTGGTCAAGATCCTCACCGAGCCCAAGAACGCGCTGGTCAAGCAGTATGTGAAGCTGATGGAGCTGGACAATGTTTCCCTCACCTTTGAGGACGAGGCGCTCAGCGCCATCGCCCATCAGGCCATCGAGCGCAAGTGCGGCGCCCGCGGCTTGCGCTCCATCATCGAAAAAGCGCTGCTGGATATCATGTTCGATCTGCCCGGCAACGATCAGGTGGAAGGCTGCGTGGTGCACAAGGGCGTCATTGAAAACGGCGAAAAGCCCCGTCTGGTGATGAAGCCCAGGAAGGCGCACAAGCCCCGCCACGCCAAACAGGAAGCGCCCGCTGAAGAAAGCAGCGACGCTGTCTGACAAAAACATACCAGCAGATTTTTTGCATGGTTTGTCCCCTCATTCCGCATCATAACGACGGAATGGGGGGATTTTTTGAATGAATGTGATCCTGTTTGTCATTCAACTGGCGGTGACGCTGGTGGTGGGCGTGTATTTTGCATCCCAGCTGCGCACCAAACAAAAGGGTGCGCCTGTCATCCGCAAGGACAGCGTGCAGGAAATGAACAAATTGACCAGAATGCGCAAGATCGCCTTGACCGAGCCACTCAGCGAGCATGTGCGGCCGGAAAAATTCAGCGATATCATCGGTCAGGAGGACGGCATCCGGGCGCTGAAGGCCATTTTGTGCGGTAAAAACCCGCAGCATGTGCTGATCTACGGCCCGCCCGGCATCGGCAAGACCTGCGCGGCCCGTCTGGTGCTGGAATACGCCAAGCACACGGAGGGATCGCCCTTCCGCAAGGATGCGCCCTTTATCGAGATGGACGCCACCTGCGTGCGCTTTGACGAACGGGCCATTGCCGATCCGCTGATCGGGTCGGTGCATGATCCCATCTATCAGGGCGCGGGGCCGCTGGGCGTAAACGGCGTGCCGCAGCCCAAGCCCGGCGCCGTCAGCCGCGCCCACGGCGGCGTACTGTTTCTGGATGAGATCGGCGAAATGCATCCCATCCAGATGAACAAGCTGCTCAAAGTGCTGGAGGACCGGCGGGTGCAGTTTGAAAGCGCCTACTATAACCCGGATGATCCGGCTGTGCCCAAGTACATCCACGATATTTTCAAAAACGGATTGCCTGCGGATTTCCGTCTGGTGGGCGCCACCACCAGAAGCCCGGAGGATCTGCCGCCGGCGCTCAGATCCCGGTGTATGGAGATCTACTTCCGCCCGTTGGATCATGAGGAGGTGGCGTCCATCGCCATGAACGCCGCCAAAAAGGCGGGCTTTGACATGAGCATGGAAACCGCCCGCATCACCGCCCGCTTTGCATCCTGCGGCCGCGACGCCGTCAATATGGTGCAGATGGCGTCAGGCGTGGCGCAATTGGAAAACCGGCGCACCGTGCTGCCCTCCGATATGGAATGGGTGGCCGAAAGCGGCCATTATCCCGAGCGTCCGCTGCCCTTTGCGCCGCAGGAAAACAGGGTAGGGCAGGTGCATGCCCTGGCTGTGCAGGGCGCGCACATCGGCACGGTGATGGAGGTAGAGGCCGTTGCCCGCCGCGGAAGCGGCCGCATGCACGTAACGGGCATCGTGGAGGAAGAGGAAATGGGCACCCAGGGGCATATGATGCGCCGCAAATCCATGGCGGCCTGCTCGCTTGAAAATGTGGAAACCTGTCTGCGCACGCTGGGATATCTGCCGCAGGATACGGACGTGCACATCAATTTTCCCGGCGGCGTGCCGGTGGACGGACCTTCTGCTGGGCTCGCCATGGCGCTGGCCGCCGTCAGCGCCATCCAGAACCGTCCTGTGGACGGCAGCTGCGCCGTGACGGGGGAAATGAGCGTGCAGGGGTATGTAAGGCCGGTGGGCGGCGTGATGCAAAAGGTGCTGGCGGCAAAGAAGGCAGGGCTGCAGCGGGTTTTGATCCCCAGGGAAAACCATCTGGACAGGTTTGACCATATGGAGATCGAAGTGATCGTGACGGATACCCTTGCCCAGGCGCTGGACAGAATGCTGCTGCCCGCAGTGCTCAGGGAGGAAGCAGGCGATGCGACCCCTGTGCCTCTTGCCGCCGTCGCCGCCGCAACACCCACGGGAGAAATGGCGTATCCGGTGCCCTGATGGTTGCAAACATCAAACATTTGGGGTATAATATAAATTCAGGTTCTATAGGTACCTGGATGCAAATTTTCTCCGCATCGCTTTGCGGCGGGCGGTTTTACCACATGATCAGGAGTTTTTTATGCCAAGAAAGAAGAAGGAAGAAATGCTGTGTCTGCCGGTCATCGCGCTGCGCGGGCTGATGGTGTTTCCTCATATGGTGCTGCATTTTGACGTGGGCCGTCCCAAGTCCGTGGCCGCGCTGGAAGAGGCCATGATGGGCGATCAGCGCGTGCTGCTGCTGGCGCAGAAGGACGGGGACGTGGAGGATCCCACGCTGGAGGATATGTGCAGCGTGGGCACCATGGCCCAGATCAAGCAGGTGCTGAACCTGCCCGGCGACAGCATCCGCGTGCTGGTGGAGGGCGAAAAGCGCGCCCGCATCCATACGCTTTTGCAGGAGGAACCCTGCTGGCGTGCGGACGTCATGCTCATGCAGGAGGTGCTGCCCGAAACGCCGGAGATGGAAGGCCTTGTGCGCTTTGCACGGGAAATGTTTGCCCAGTATGCGGCAGGCAGCGCCCGCATCTCCCAGGAAACGCTGCGCTCCGTGCGTGACGTGGAACGGGGAGATCAACTGGCCGACCTCATCGCCTCCAACGTGCTGACCAAGGTGGAGGACAGGCAGGCCGTTCTGGACGAAATCGACGTGGTCAGCCGTCTTGAAACGCTGTGCCGCATCCTGATGCGGGAGACGGAGCTTCTGTCCATCGAAAAGCAGGTGCAGAGCCGCCTCAAAAAGCAGATCGACCGCAACCAGAAGGATTATTACCTGCGCGAGCAGATCAAGGCCATTCAGGAAGAATTGGGCGATAAGGAAGCCACCGACGTGGAGGAGCTCCGCGAGCGCCTGCGCGCAACGCCCGTCAACGACGAGGCCCGTGAAAAGGCGGAAAAGGAGCTGGAGCGCATCTCCCGCATGGCCCCCGGCACCCCCGAGATCGGCGTGAGCCGCACGTGGGTGGAGTGGATTCTGGATCTCCCCTGGGGCAAATACACCACCGATAATCTGGATCTCAAACGCGCCCGCCGTGTGCTGAATGAAGAGCACTACGCCATGGAAAAGGTGAAGGAGCGGGTGATCGAATACCTGGCCGTGCGCCGCATGAAGGAAAGGGCGGACGGCGAGGGCGCCATGAAGGGCCCCATCCTGTGCTTTGTAGGCCCTCCCGGCGTGGGCAAAACCAGCATCGTCCGCGCCATCGCCAAGGCGGTGGGCCGCAAGTTTGTGCAGATGAGCCTGGGCGGCGTCAGGGACGAGGCGGAAATCCGCGGTCACAGGCGTACCTACGTGGGCGCCATTCCCGGCCGCATCATTGCCGGCATGAAGCAGGCGGGCACCATGAACCCCCTGTTCCTGTTTGACGAGATCGACAAGATGAGTAGCGATTTCCGGGGCGATCCTGCCTCTGCCATGCTGGAGGTGCTGGACGGCGAGCAGAATTTTGCCTTCCGGGATCACTATATGGAATTGCCCTTTGACCTGAGCCGCGTCATGTTCATCACCACGGCCAACACTGTGGATACCATCCCCGCACCCCTGCTTGACCGTATGGAGATCATCGAGGTGCCCTCCTACACTGAGGAAGAAAAGCTGCACATCGCCAAGAAGCATCTCCTGGGCAAGGCGGTAAAAGAACACGGCCTTGCTGACAAGAGCGTTAAAATCACCGATTCCGTGATGAAGCAGCTCATCGAAGGCTATACCCGCGAAGCCGGCGTGCGCCAGCTTTCCCGCGTGATCGCCCGTGTGGTGCGCAAGAGCGCCGTGGATATGCTGGACAACGAAAAGGACAGCGTGCAGGTGACCGCCCAGAAGCTGAAGGAATATCTGGGCGCGGTGAGATACTTGCGCGAAATGCCCGAAAAGAAGAGCCAGATCGGCCTGGTGAACGGCCTTGCCTATACCACCGTGGGCGGCGAAACGCTGGCGGTGGAATGCACGGTGATGCCGGGCTCGGGGCAGCTGAAACTGACGGGCCAACTGGGCGACGTGATGAAGGAAAGCGCCCAGGCTGCCATGAGCTTTGTCCGCGCCCATGCGGATGAATACGGCATCGAGGGCGAGTTCTACAAGCAGAAGGACATCCACATCCACGTGCCCGAAGGCGCCGTGCCCAAGGACGGCCCCTCCGCAGGCGTGACCATGGTCAGCGCGCTGGTCAGCGCCCTGTCGCTGCGCCCTGCCCGTCAGGACGTGGCCATGACCGGCGAAATTACGCTGCGCGGGCGGGTACTGCCCATCGGCGGCGTGAAGGAAAAGCTGCTGGCTGCCTATCGTGCCGGCATCAAGACCATTATTATGCCCAGGGAAAATGAGAAGGATCTGGAGGACGTACCCGCCCATGTGCTCAAGGGGTTTGACATCCACTTTGCGGAAAATGCCGGGGACGTGCTAAAGATCGTTCTGGATGAGAAAATGGCGTAAAGCCAAGAGGGAATACAATGGAGATCACATCCGCTGAATTTATTACCTCCATGAATCGCTACAACGCGCCGGAGGAGCGTCTGCCCCAGATTTCCGTGGTGGGCAGGAGCAATGTGGGCAAGAGCAGCCTGATCAACAGGCTGTGCCGCCGCAACAAGCTGGCCCGTACCAGCGCAACGCCCGGCAAGACAAGGCTCATCAACCTGTTTTTGCTCAACAAAAACTTTTATCTGGTGGATTTGCCCGGCTACGGCTTTGCCAAGGTAGATAAGCAGGAAAAATTGCGCTGGGGCCAGATGATGGATGGCTATTTTGAAAATGCCGGAGAACTGTGCCTGACCTTGCACCTGGTGGACATCCGCCACGAGCCTACCCAGGACGACGTGCAGATGAACAGCTACCTCCGCGCCCGGGGCATCCCCTTTCTGGTGGTGTGCACCAAGTCCGACAAGATCAGCCGCGGCGCCCGGATGAAGCATCTGGCGCCCATCTGCCGCGCGCTGCAGGTGCAGCCCTGGCAGGTGCTGTGCTTCTCCTCGGAAAACGGGGACGGCAGAGAGCAGCTGCTGGAGGCGCTTGAAAAGGCGCTGACGCCGGTGGAGAACGAAGATGGCAATGCCAAAGAAGAATAATCTTTGCGAAAACGGCCTGTAAAGGGCCGTTTTTTGCTTTACAAAGGCGCAAAAGCGCGGTACACTGAACATAGATCAAGGGAGGTTTGAAAGGATGAAAAAGGTCATTTTGCTGGGCGACAGCATCCGCATGGGTTATGATGATTATGTAAAGGAATATCTGGAAGGCGAAGTTGAGGTCGTATACAACGATTGGGACAACGGCCGCTTTGCTGCCTATACCCTGTGGCAGGCCAACCAGTTGCTGCGGGAAAACCCGGACGCGTGCCTGGTGCACTGGAACAACGGCTACTGGGATATGCATGCCGAATTCCCCATGCCGGAGGAACTGTTCCCCGTGGAGGAATACCAGCACATGCTGCGCCGCATCATCCGTCTGTGCCGTCACTGCGGCTGCAAGGTGGTTTTCGCCACCACCACCCCCGTGCCCGAAAAGGGCGTCAGCAGCGATAATACGGGCACCGGCGCCATGATCGCCTATGATAACGAGCAGGTGAAGCGCTACAATCAGGCGGCGCTGGAAGTGATGGCGGATGAGGGCGTGCCGGTCAACGACCTGTACGCATTGTGCATGCGGCACGAAAACCTCTATAAGTGCGAGGATAATTTGCATCTCACCGAGGAAGGCTACCGCGCCTGCGCCATGCAGATCGCCAGCGTGATCCGCGAGCAGCTGAAGGAAGACTGACGGAAAACGGCACCCCTTTCCTGCTTTTCACATAGGATGTAATGCGGCGAAAGCTGCAGAGCATGGAAAGCAGGTGAAAAGCATGAGTGAAAAATGGTTGGAGGAAAGCCGCATCCGGGCGCGGGCGCGCATCAGCGAGCCGCTGCGGCGGGCGCTGGAAATGCGCTACCGGGGCGTTGGCGATCCGGTGGAAGGGGGCATTGGCTCCGTGTATCAGGAGGATCGGGAAAGGGAAAACATTACATACCGCATGCCTCTTGGCCGTGCGGCGCTGAGCCAGGTCAGGTTTCAGCCCGGAAAATATCTGTAAACGCAAAAAAAGGGAACGCCCGCGGGCGTTCCTCTTTGTTTTGTCAGCGTACAAAGAGCTGGGTCAGGTACACAAAGCCGTTTTCATCCGTCCACACGCCCACGCCCACCTTCTGCCAGCTTTTGCTCAGAATGTTGCGGCGGTGGCCCTGGCTTGTCATGAACGCGGCCTGGGATTTTTCTACCGTGGCATGACGGGCGATGTTTTCACCCACGGCAGTAAATGCGTAGCCGTGGCTGCGCAGCATATCGGCGGCGGAGCCCAAGGTAGGGGAGGTATGGGCAAAATATTTGCCCTCGTACATATCACGGGATTTGAGGCGTGCCAGCGCGGAAAGGGCGCTGTCCAGGGGCAAAGGGGAAAGTCCCTGACGCATTCTGTCCTGATTGAGCAAATTCCATGCTTTTTGCTCTTGCGCAGAGAGGAATTCTGTTGTATAATCACCCATGCTTTGAGAGGGCGTTTTTGTGGGCGCAGGCGTTACGACAGGCGTCTGCACAGGAGAGGGCGCGGCGGGCGTTTTCTGCGGTATAGCCGCAGGCGCAGCCGTCCAGAATACGCTTGGACAAAAGGCACTTTCGTGAACATCGCTGCATAAAGTGCATTTGTTTTCCTGCGCATGGCCGCAAAGCGCCGCAAAGGTGAGCGCGGATGAAAGAAAAAGAGCGGCAATTCGTTTGCTGTGTTTCATAAAATCCTCCGTGTTTCAAAAGTGTTGCGCTGTGCAACAAAACTGTAATATTTCTACGTCACAAAGTCAAAGGAATTGGAAAAGCGTTTCCAATGCAAATATTGCCACACCGGGAGGTCAATACAATGGGCTGGATCAAGTGTCCCCGCTGCGAAATGAACTACATCCAGGAGGATGAAAAGTACTGCAAGATCTGCAAGCGCGAAATGAAGGGCGAAAAGCCCCGCGAGGAAGTGGAGATCTGCACCGTGTGCAACGAGCATCCCGTGATGCCCGGCAAGGACGTGTGCGCCATCTGCTATAAGGAAATGTCCGCCCATGAGACGGATCCCGAATCCGACGGCACCATCACCGTGGACGTGGGCATCGATCCTGTTTCCACCATGGAAGAAATCGTGCCCGATATTGGCGACGATCTTTCCAACCGCGAATATCAGGAGATGGAAAACGACCTCTCCCTGCAGGAAATGGCGGAAGAGGAAGATAATGACGACGAAGAAGAAGACGAGTAACCGATGAACATTTTTGCCATCGGCGATCTGCATCTGCCCGGCGGCGATCAGAAGCCCATGAACATTTTCGGCGCTCACTGGGAGGGCCATTTTGACAAGATCCGCGCGGACTGGGAAAGCCGGGTGGGAGAGGATGACGTGGTGCTGCTGCCCGGCGATCTGAGCTGGGCCATGCAGCTTGAAAGCGCCATGCCCGATCTTGAAATGGTGGGTGCGCTGCCCGGCCGCAAGATCATCCTCCGCGGCAACCACGATTACTGGTGGTGCGGCATCAACCACCTGCGCGAGGTGCTGCCCCGCGGCATGTATGCCCTGCAGAACGACGCCATGAGCCTTTGCGGGGTCACCTTCTGCGGCTCCCGCGGCTGGACGCTGCCCCAGAGCAGCGAGGGCGAGGATCACAGGATCTACACCCGGGAACTGATCCGCATGGAGATGAGCCTGGAGCGGGCGAAGAAGCTTGGAAACAGCCGTCTTGTGATGATGACCCACTACCCGCCGCTGGATGAAAAGCATCGGGATACGCCGGTGAGTGAGCTGGCGATGAAATACGGCGTGACGGACATCGTCTACGGCCATCTGCACGGCGCGTCCCTGCGCGGCGCCTTCAGCGGCGAGCGCGGCGGCATCCGCTATTACTGCGTCAGCTGCGACGGGCTGGATTTCAAGCTTTGCCGTCTTAGTGGAGATGAACTGGCGGAAAGCGGCGATCAGGTGGCGCAGGAGGGCGTGTAAGAGGCGTTTTGCGCCGTAATAACGCCGTGTTGTGCCCATTTTTGCCCAGATGGGGGAGATGGGAACAAGGACGGAATACGCCTGCCCGGCACCTGGATTCTTTGGGAAAAACGCAAAAATGCCCAAAGGATGATTTAACAAAAACGTTGCAAAATTTCTACCGATTATGCAATAAATGGGACGCTTCTTTTGTGCAAAGTGTACAAAATTATGAAGCGTTCCCTTTTTGTTCCCCGGAGAATTTTTGAAATATTACGAACACACATTCGCATAAAATTGAAAAATTGACACAATTATTACGGAGCGGACGCCCAAAGAGGCTGTCCGCTTTTTTCGTGCACTTGCGCAAAAATGAAAAACACGTTAGAATAAGTGCAACATAAGCCCACAAAGTGGCGAATTTCTGGCAGAATGGGGAGATTACATGGCAGAGGAGAAGGAACTGCAGGCTGCAGAAGCCGAAAATGCAGTTGAAAGCCAGCCCGCCGTGTATACACCCGAAGACTTCGGTTTCACCGGCAGCTATATCCACGGTCTGGACGCCAAGGGCCGCATGATCATCCCGGCGCCCTTCCGCAAGGCTCTGGGCGAAAAGTTTGTGGTATGTCCCTCTGAGGATATGAAGAACATCGCCCTGTACCCCTACGCCAACTGGATGGCCCGCCGCGACAAGTACGTGAAGCTGTGCCAGAAGATGAGCTCCATCCGTCAGATCTTTGATTTCTTTACCAAATACAGCTATGTGCAGTGCGAAATGGACCTGCAGGGCAGATTGCTTTTGCCGGTGGCGCTGCGCGGGCATTACCTCAAGGACAGCAAGGAAGTGGACGTAAGCGGCGCGTACGACTGCATCGTGATCTGCGACAGCGAAAAGGCCCGCATGGAAGCCGAAATGTTCCACGTCAACTTCCCGGACGTGCTCTCCATCATGGATGAAGCCCAGAAGCTTTTGTAAAACGTTCTAAAGGACAGGAAAGGGGGATACACTACAATGTCTCTTGCCAGAGGAATGAGCAGTTATGCCTCCGCAGGCGCGGCCTACGCCAGTGAAGACCGGTTTGCCGTATCCGAGCATGTGTATATCCCCGACGGCGACGCCGGTACCTGCCGTGCTGAATGCTTTACCGCAAGAACCAGGCGCAAAAAGCGCCGCCTGTCCCTCAGCCGCAATTTTGCGCTGATCTACCTTGGCGTTTTGATGTTTGGCTGCCTTTTGTACCTGGGCGTGCTCAGTTACAATGCCAACCAGCTTTCCACCCAGCTTGCACAGGCGCGGATGGATATGCAATCGGACATCATCACCATCGAAAAGCTCACCGAAACGGTGAAAAAGAACACCGACCCCGCCAACATCTGCGTCAAGGCAGTGGAATTTGGCATGGTGGCGTCGGCGGATGAAAACACGCACCACATTTTCCTTCAGGAAATTGAACAATTTACCAAGGCGGATAAGCAAAATGAACAGATGGCTGCCGCCGCGGAACTCCCCCTCCAAAGCGCGTATGCGCATCTGTCGGGCAGCAGGTGAGTTGATCGCCTGCTCCGGAGGGGGCGTTTTTTATTCGTACACTTCTCATCACCCGCAAGCGGCTCGTGGTATTGCTCATCACGGTGTCGCTGCTATTTATGTGTGTGGCGCTCAGGCTCTCGTACCTGACGGTTTTCCGGGGTGAGGAGCTGACCGCAAGAGGCGTCAGCCAGTGGACCCGGGAGGGCATCGTCAGCGCCCGCAGAGGTGAGATTCAGGACCGGAACGGCCAGACGCTTTCCATGTCCGCCACGGCGTATATCGTATCCGTAAATCCCGGCAGGGTGAAGGATGCTTCGGTGCTTGCAAAAGCGCTTGCGCCCCTTGTGAACGTCAGCGAAAGCAGCATCATCCAAAGGTGCGCCAAAAAGGGTCTTTCCTCCGTGATCATCAAGCGCCAGGTGGCGCGGGACACCGTGGATGAGATCCGGGAGCTGATGCAAAGGGAGGATACGGCGCAGACGTTCACGGGAATTTCATTTGACGAAGACGTGCGCAGGTGGTATCCTAAAGGCGCGTTCCTTTGCCAGGTTTTGGGTCTGGTGAATGTGGACGGCGTGGGGCAGAGCGGGCTGGAAGCGCTCTACAACGATACGCTTGCCGGCAAAAACGGCATGCGACGCGCGGAAAGGGATCTCAAATCCCGGCTGCTCCCGGATGCAAGAGAGATTTACGTGCCCCCGGAAACGGGCAGCACGCTGCGCCTGACCATCGACATGACGCTGCAGGGCATTGCGGAAAAGGCCATGCGGGAATGTATGGAGGTCAATCACGCTGCGTCCGTGCAGTGCCTGATCACAGACGTGAATACCGGGGAGATTCTGGCCCTTTGCATGAAGCCGGATTACGACCCCAACGAGCCGCCCCGCAGCGATATAGACCTTTTGCAGCAGCTGATGCGCATTACCGCCGTCAGCGACGTGTACGAGCCCGGCTCCACCTTTAAGATACTGACCTGCGCCGCAGCGCTGGATTCCGGCTGCGCTACGGTCAATGATCCCTTTACCTGCACGGGGCAGATCACCGTAAACGGCGACCGCATCCGCTGCTGGAAGGTGAGCCACGGCCACCAGACGTTAAAGGACGGCCTTGCCAACAGCTGCAACCCGGTGTTTGTGCAATTGGCGCTCAGGATGGGGAAGGATACCCTGTACCGGTACCTTTCCGCCTTTGGGCTGGGGAGAAAAACCGGAATCGAACTACAGGGCGAAAGCGCGGGCATCCTGATCAATTTGAAGAACGTCAAGGATGTGGATCTGGCCCGCATCGGCTTTGGCCAGAGCGTGGCGGTCACGCCGCTGCAGCTCATAATGGCGGCAGGCGCTGCGGTCAACGGCGGACACCTGATGCGCCCCTATATCGTCAGGGAAACGGTGGATGCGGAGGGACATGTGCTTTCCCGCACCCAGCCGGAAGCGGTTGCCCAGCCCATCCGGGAGGAGACCAGCGCCATTATGCGGGAGCTTTTGCTGAACGTGGTGGAAAACGGCGGCGGCAAGAATGCCAAAGTTGCAGGCTACTCCATCGGCGGCAAAACGGGCACCGCCCAGGTGTACAGGGACGGCCGGGTGGTCAGCGATGTGCACATTGGCTCCTTTATCGGCTTTGCGCCCATGGATGCGCCCCAGATCGCCGTGCTGGTCACGGTGAACGAGGCGCAGGTGCCTGTGGACTACGGCAGCCAGACGGCTGCGCCCTTTGCCCGGCAGATCCTGGAGGAGGCGCTTCCGTACCTGGGCGTCAGGCGCACGGATGCGGACGAAACCCGGTATGTGACCGTGCCCGATACCGTGGGCATGGAAACAGAGCAGGCAAAACGCGTGCTCAACGAATGCGGGCTGTATATGGAGCATGACGGCGCGGGCGGCACAGTGACTGCCCAGGCGCCCCACAGCGGCGCAAAGGTGCCTGCCGGTACGCAGGTGATGCTCTATACCAACGCAAGCATCTTATCGGACGCGGAGAAACTGGTTTCTGTGCCGGACGTGCGGGGGCTTTCCATTGTGGAAGCGGCGCGCGCGCTCCGTGCAAGAGGACTTACCATCACTATTGAGGGCAGCGGTCTGTGCGTGAGACAGACGCCGGCGGGGAATACTTTTACCGCCCCCGGCGGCAACGTGACGGCGATATTTGAACTGCCTTAATCAACGGAGGAATCAACCATGCTGTTATCTGTACTTTGTGAAAAAGCGCCTGAGCAGGTGCTGGAGAGAAAGGGCGATTGCGAAATCCTGGAGCTTTCCATGGACAACCGACGCATTCGGGGCGGTGAATTGTTCTTCTGCATTTCCGGCGCCCGCTTTGACGCCCACAATTTTGCAAAGGGCGCTGTGGAAAAGGGCGCCTGCGCGCTGGTGGTGGAACGGTACCTGGATATCGACGTTCCCCAGGTGCTGGTGAAAAACGCCCGCCGCGCCATGACGGATATGGCGCCGGCCTTCTTTGGCGATCCGGCAAGGGAGATCAAAATGCTGGGCGTGACCGGCACCAAGGGCAAAACCACCACCACCTACCTTGTCAAGGCCATTATGGAGGAGCAGGGATACCGTTGCGGCCTCATCGGCACCACGGGCAACATGATCGGCAAGGAATACTTGCCCAGCGAGTTTACCACCCCCGAACCCATTGATCTGCACCGCACGCTGCGTCAGATGGCGGATGCAGGGGTCAATTGCGTGGTGATGGAGGTATCCGCTCATGCCATCGAAATGGAGCGCCTCGTCCACGTGCATTTTGACGCAGGCTGCTATACCAACCTTTCTCAGGATCATCTGGATCTTTTTGGCACCATGGAAAAGTATTTTGAGTGCAAAAAGCGCTTCTTTGCGCCGGAATGGATCACAAACGCTTCCGTCAATGCGGATGAAGAAACATCTGCATCCATCCTGCGCGATATTACCGTGCCCTGCATGACCTACGGCATCGCCGTCAATGCGGATCTGTTTGCAAGGGATATTGAGATCACGGAAGAAGGCGTATCCTTTGTGATGAAGCTGCACAACATGCAGGAATACCCGGTGCATTTGAAGCTGACGGGCATGTTCAATGTGTATAATGCCCTGGCTGCTGCGAGCGTGGGTCTCATCATGGGCGTTGATATGCCGGTGATCACCCGGGCGCTGGAAGGCGTGCGCGCCGTACCCGGCCGCGCCGAGGTACTGGATACCCACACGCCCTACAAGGTGCTGCTGGACTACAGCCACTCGCCCGATGCGCTGGAAAATATCCTGACCACCGTGCGGGAGTTTACCCGCAACAGGGTGATCTGCCTCTTTGGTTGCGGCGGCGACCGCGACCCTCTCAAGCGGCCTATCATGGGCGAGATCGGCGGGAGGCTGTCCGACCTTTCCATCCTGACCAGCGATAACCCCCGCACCGAGGATCCCTACAAGATCCTGGAGCAGGTGGAGGAGGGCATCAAAAAGACGGACGGCAAGTACGTGGTCATTGAAAACCGCCGCGCCGCCATCAAGTATGCGCTCTCCATCGGTCAGGACGGCGACGTGATCGTGCTGGCGGGCAAGGGCCACGAAACCTATCAGGAGATAGGCGGGGTGAAAAATCCCTTTGATGAAAAGATCGTGGTGCAGGAACTGCTCAGGGAACTGGAGAATGAATAAAGCACTATACCAAAGGAGTTGTGAACGATGACCCTGCAGCCTTACATTCTGTTTGCGCTTTCCGTTGCGCTGATGCTGCTTTTGATGCCCAAGCTTCTGCCCCTGCTCAAGAAAATGAAGTTTGGCCAGACCATCTATAACCTGGGCCCCCAGGCGCATCAGAAAAAGCAGGGCACGCCCAATATGGGCGGCATCCTGATTGGCGGCATCACGGTGATTGTGACCGTGCTTGCGGGCGTGTATATGGCGGTGAAGGGGCAGGTGGATTATCCCTTCTTTAGCCTTAAAAACCCCTTGTTCGCGCTGCTTGTGTGCGCCGTGGGCTCCATGGCGATCGGCTTTGCGGACGATTTTATCAAGGACGTAAAAAAGCGCCATGACGGATTGTCTCCCATCCAGAAGCTGCTGGGCCAGCTGGTGGTGGGCGCGGTATTTTCCGTGTACTGCTATTATTTTGTGGGCTCGGACGTGATCTTGCCCTTCACGGGCAAAACGTGGGACATGGGCATCTTCTACGTGCCTGTGATGACGGTGCTGGTGATGTTCATGACCAACAGCGCCAATCTCCAGGACGGCGTGGACGGCATTTTGTCCACGGTGACGGCCTGCGGCATGGTGGCCTTTGGCCTGATCGCCACATTGATGGGCGGAAACGAGATCGTGGCGGCCTGCTGCTTTGCGCTGTGCGGCGCGTGCGTTGGTTTCCTGCGCTTCAATGCCCATCCGGCCAGGATCTTCATGGGTGATACGGGCAGCATGTTTATCGGCGGCGTGATGGTGGCTGTGGCCATGCTGACGAAAACCGAGTTCCTGCTCCTGCTCATCTGCTTTACCTGCGTCATGTCCTCTGTCAGCGTGATGCTGCAGACCACGTATTTCAAGATCACCAAAAAGCGCTACGGTCAGGGCAGACGCATTTTCAAAATGTCGCCCATCCATCACCACTTTGAACTGTGCGGCATGAAGGAAGTGCAGGTGGTGGCCATGTACTTTGCGGTGACGCTGGTCCTGTCTGCCGTAGCGGTGCTTTCTGTGATCAAATTCTTTTAAGAAGTGATATTCATGACGGAAAAAATGCATACCAATGAAATCAAACGGGGCATGCGCATGCTGATTGTGGGCATGGCCCGAAGCGGAATAGCGGCGGCCGAACTGGCCGCCTCTTTGGGCATTGTACCTGTGATCAACGATCTGAAAACGGAGGATCAGTTCGCAGGGCAATTGGAAGGGCTGAAAAAGCTGCCTGTGGAATGGCGGCTTGGCATGAAAGCCGAGGAGGCGCTTCCCGGCTGCGATGCGCTGCTCATCAGCCCCGGCGTGCCCATCCAATCGCCTGTGGTCAGGCTTGCCAGGGACATGGGTATTCCGGTAGTGGGTGAACTGGAATTTGCCGCCCGGCACAAAAAATGCGCCATGACGGCTTTGACCGGTACCAACGGCAAAACCACCACCACAAGCCTGCTTGCCCATATTTTTGCATCCTCCGGCGTCCATACGGTGGCTGCGGGCAACATCGGCTATCCCATGAGCAGCGCTGTGCGGGAGACGGAAAACGGGGACAGGATCGTCTGCGAGGTCAGCTCCTTCCAGCTGGAAACGACGGATGCGTTCCACCCCGCTGCCGCCGCCGTGCTCAATATCTCCGAGGATCATCTGAACCGCCACGGCACCATGGAAAACTATATGGCGCTCAAGCGTCACATTTTTGACGCGCAGACTGAAAGCGATTATGCGATTCTCAACTGGGATGATGCGGCGTGCCGCGGTATGGCGCAGGGGTTGCGCGGGCGGGTGCTGTATTTTTCAAGGCTCAGCGAGCTTCCCGAGGGCGCGTATGTAAAGGACGGCGTCATCACGCTCTGTGTGGACGGCTGCGTTCATGACCTGTGCCGGGAGGAGGATCTCATCATTCCCGGCCCTCATAACCTGGAAAACGCGCTGGCTGCAGCACTCCTTGCCTATGTCAGCGGCGTTGCTGCAACGGATATCGCAAGGGGTCTTACCACCTTTACCGGCGTTGAGCACCGCATCGAATTCGTGCGGGAAAAGGACGGCGTCCGCTACATCAACGACAGCAAGGGCTCCAATTGCGATTCTACGGAAAAGGCCGTGCTGTCCATGAAAAAAAGCACCGTTTTGATCCTGGGCGGCAGCGACAAGGGAACGGGGTTTGATAAGCTGGCCCGCCTGATCGCAGAAACGAAGGAGATTTGCCACTGCATCGTGCTGGGCGAAACGGCGGAGAAGATCGCAAAGAGCCTGGCGGACGCGGGCTATTTGGCCGTCACAAAGGCGCATGGCATGGAGGAAGCCGTAAAGACCGCAGCGCTTATGGCAAAAAGCTTCCCCTGCGGCGGCAACGTACTTCTGTCGCCCGCCTGCGCAAGCTTTGATATGTTCCGCGATTACGAGGAGCGGGGCAGGGTATTCAAAAACATCGTCAACAACCTGTAAGAAAGGGCGGGATGAAATGACCGGCGCCGCAGGCGCACGGAAGATAAAGCAGGCAGGAAAGCTGCCGGTTGACAAAACCATGGTCACTGTGATCGTGCTGCTGCTGCTCTTTGGTTTCATCACACTTTTTTCCGCTACCTACTTTAACGCATCCACCACCGATCCGTTTTCCGAAATGCGAAAGCAAATGCTGGGACTTGCACTGGGGCTCATCGCCATGCAGGTGACCCTGCGCGTGCCCTACCGCTTTTTCGGCAAGTGGCAGGTGGTGTTTTTGTTTGCGGGGGTCAGTCTGCTGTTGCTTGTGCTTGTGCTCATTCCGGGTATTGGCAAGAGCATCAACGGCAGCCGCAGGTGGATAGGTCTGGGGCCTCTTTCCTTCCAGCCCGGGGAAGTGGCAAAGTACGCATGCGTACTGTTCCTTGCCTTTTTCCTTACCATCAGGCAAAAGGAGATGGGGCAGTTTTTCCGGGGCATCGTGCCCATGCTTTTGCTGCCCGGACTCATGTTCCTCATCATCCTGGAGCAGCCCAATCTGTCCACCGCAGGCACGGTGATCATCGTATCGGTGCTGATGATCCTTTTATCCGGCGCCAAGTGGAAGCACATGGGCGTGCTGGGCGTTATGGGCAGCGCGCTCTTTGCCTATTACGCCTGGAGCGCGCCCTACAGGCGGGAGCGGCTGCTTTCCTTTACCGATCCCTTTGCCAAAATGAGCGACGAAGGATATCAGCTTTCCCAGAGCCTGATCGCCTTTGGATCGGGCGGGCTGTTTGGCATGGGCATGGGGCAGGGGCGGCAGAAATTTGCCTACCTTCCCTATCCGGAGAGCGATTTTATCTTTGCCGTGGTGGGGGAGGACTTTGGCCTTGTGGGCTGCCTTGCGGTGATACTGCTCTTTGTATGCTTCCTGTTTTGCGGCCTGCGCATTGCCGTCAACTGCCCGGATCAGTTTGGATGCCTGCTCTGCGCCGGCATCGTGACGCTGATCTCCGTGCAGGCCTTTATCAATATGGGCGTGGTGGTGGGCATCCTTCCCACCACCGGGCTGCCGCTGCCCTTCTTCAGCGCGGGCGGCACCAGCCTTTCCATCACATTGGCTGCGGTGGGCGTGGTGCTCAATATCAGCCGCACGGCCCGTCACATGCGTGTCTGATGCACCCATTTCTGCCCTTTGCATAGCATGGAAGCATGCTTGAAAAGGAAGGTGTTTGGGATGGAGCGCTTCTGGATATGCGGCGGGAAAAAGCTTTGCGGAGAAGTGCAGGTGCACGGGGCGAAAAACGCCATCCTGCCGCTGCTTGCGGCGGCGCTTTTGACGGATGAACAGGTGTATTTTGAGGACGTGCCGGATCTGTGCGATATCCGCTCCATGATGGAAATCCTGCGGCACCTGGGCTGCCGTGCGGAGAGGGAAAGCGGCGGCATTCTGGTGGAAAGCGCAGGCATGGACGGCTGCGATATGCCGGATAAGCAATGCAAGCAGATCCGCTCCTCCATATTCCTGCTGGGGCCGCTGCTTGCCAAGCTCCGCTGCGCCAAGGTGCCCTGTCCCGGCGGGTGCGAGATCGGTTTGCGTCCCATCGATCTGCACCTCAAGGGATTGAGAATGCTTGGGGTACATATTCAGGACGTGGAAGGAAAACTGGTGTGCCGCGGCGAAAATATGCATGCAGGCAACGTGTATCTGGATTATCCAAGCGTGGGCGCTACGGAAAACGTGATCATGGCCTCGGTGCTGCTGCCCGGCACCACGGTGATTCACAATGCGGCCAGGGAGCCGGAGATCGTGGATCTGTGCCGCTTCATCAACCGCATGGGCGGACGCATCCGGGGCAGCGGCAGCCAGGTGATCCGCATTGACGGCGTCAAACGGCTGTACGGCGTTACATATAAGGCCATTCCGGACAGGATCGTGGCCGGCACGCTCCTGTGTGCAGGGGCGGTGACGGGCGGTCAGGTGCGTATCCGGGATGCGCAGTTTTCAAATCTCCTGCCGGTGATCGATAAGCTTACCGAAATGGGCTGCGATATCAAACGGGAAAAGGGCGGCCTGATCCTCCGTGCGCCGGGCAGGCTTTGCGCCTTTTCCAATCTGCAGACCTCGCCCCATCCCGGCTTTCCAACAGACATGCAAAGCCAGATGCTGACTTTGGCGACCGTTGCGGACGGCTGCTCCATGATCACGGAAAACGTGTTTGAAAGCCGCTATGCCACCGCGGGGGATCTTCTGCGCATGGGCGCGGATATCCGCATCGCGGGGCGCACGGCCGTCGTCCGGGGCGTGGAAAAACTGACGGGTGCCAATGTGCGCGCCCGGGATCTGCGCGGCGGCGCGGCGCTGGTGCTGGCGGCCCTTTGCGCAAGGGGCGAAAGCACGGTCACAAACATCTCCCTCATCGACCGGGGCTATGACAAAATGGAATGTATGCTGGCGTCGCTTGGCGCACAGATCAAAAGAATTTCGGATTTTCGGGAGGAACACATACATGCAGACCCCTGAGGGTAACATGAAAAAAACAAAAGCGGCAGGCCGCACGGCGGCAAAGACGGCGCTGCTTGCCTTGATCTGCGTGCTGTGCGCGCTGGTGCTTTTGCATGTGACGATTCTCCGCATCACCACCGTTACGGTGGTGGGCAACGTCCATGTATCAAGGAGCGAGATCATCTCCCTTGCGGGCCTCAACAGGCCGCTGAGCATCCTGAACGTGCGGGAAAAAGACGTGCGCGAGGGCATTGACAGTCATGTGCGCCTCAACTTTGACAGATTGGAATACGAGGGCATAAACGGCCTGGTGATTTACGTGACAGAGCGCGTGCCCTGCGTAAATCTGATCGCCCATGACGGGGTGTATCTCCTGGACGCCGAGGGGCTGGTGCTGGAAAAAACGGAGGGCGATCTTGCCAACGGGCTGATGAGTTTGACGGGCATGAACGCAAAGTATCTGGCCGTTGGGCAGAAACTGATCCCCGTGGACGTAAAGCAGCTTTCCGCCTATACCTGCGTGATGCAGGAAATGCTTTTGCAAAACTGCCTTCAGGATTTTTCAGAGATCAACGTGGCCCATGCGGACGGCATGTATCTGGTGACGCCGGACGGGTATGTGATCGACCTGGGGGATATGCAGGATATGCGGGCCAAGCTTTTTACCCTGAGGGGCGTGCTTCGGGAGGTGCGCTCCCTGGGCTATCAGGTGGGCACGCTGGATGCAACCGTGCCCGGCACCTGCATCTACACCCCGCCGGATGTGTAAAAAACAGGTTGAAAACGTAAAAAATTCAAGGATTTTTCCGTTTAGGTCTTGCAAACCTATCACAGAAAGGTTACAATAAAGTGACCGAATAGAAATTGGCGCATTCGGCTTTTCTGCGTTGTGCAAAAAAGATTTTTCAGGTTGCGTGGGATACAGAAAATCCCCCTATTGAACGGGAGTTGATAGACGGATGAAAACGACGATCGCCGCAGTGGACTTTGGTACCAGCAAGATCGTGGCGCTGGTTGCGGAAACCAGCGGTAAGCAGCGCTGTGACATTACCGGCGCGGGCTCTTGTGTGTACGATGGGTACATGGACGGCAGCTGGAACGACCCCCAGCAGGTAAACGAGGCTATCCGCACGGCCATGAAGGAAGCGGAAACCCAGTCCGGCAGTCGCATCCGCGAAATTTACGTGGGCGTGCCCGGTGAATTTTCCAGCGTGCGCACGGTGGAAGTGAAGGTGGCCCTGCAGGGCGCCGATCCCCGCGTGAGCGCCCGGGATATCAACGAACTGTTCGATCTGGCGCAGAAGGAACTGGGCGAAGTGCGCGGCAGCATTATCCACCGTGCGCCTGCCTGGTTTATTGTAGACGATGGAAAGAAGACCCTGGAGCCCATGAACATGCGCGGCTACGAGCTGCGCGCCATGGTGTCCTTTGTGATCGCGGACGAGTTCTTCCTCACCGACGTGGTGGAGCGCTTCCGCGCGCTGGACGTGAAGGTGAACGGCTTCTTCTCTTCCCCCACGGGACAGGCTATGCTCTTTATCGCCGATGAGGAGCGCGACCGCACCGCCGTGCTGGTGGACGTGGGCTACCTTTCCACCAACGTGATGACGGTGGAGGGCGACGCCATTACCACGCTGAAGACCATCCCCATGGGCGGCGGCCATATTGCTGCCGACGTTGCCTGGGGCCTTGAAGTATCCCTGCGTAGCGCGGAGGATATCAAGCGCGCCTTTACCTACGGCATTTCTGCAGGTCAGGAAACCTTTGACGCCCAGGATCAGATGGGCCAGCTGCGCACGGTCAGCCGTGAGGACGTGGAAAAGGTACTCTGCCCCCGTGCAGAGGAGATCTGCGAAGCGGTGCGCGACGCCATCCGCGAAAGCGGCGTGAAGCTGAGCAACTGGTCGCCTGTGTACCTCACCGGCGGCGGTATTGCCATCAACCGCGGCGGCCGCGAGTTCCTGGCTGCCAAGCTGGAGCGCACGGTGCGCGAACTGCCCCGCAAGGCGGTGAAGCTTTCCAGCCCCGCATACTCCAGCGCGCTGGGTCTGCTTGACCTGGTCATCGATACCGTGCACGGCAGCGCCCGGGAAGGCGGCGTGGGCGGCTTCTTCCGCAGCCTGTTCGGCAACTGATTTTGCAAATCCCAATACTTACCCATAGATTTAGGAGGATGAACCATGCCTTTTGAAGTTCAGGTGGAACAGACTTCCTTTGCGTCCATTAAGGTCGTGGGCTGCGGCGGCGGCGGTACCAATGCGGTCAACCGCATGGTGGAAGCCGGCCTTAGCGGCGTGGAATTTATTGCTGTGAATACCGACCGTCAGGCGCTGGCGCTGTCCGGCGCCGATACCAAGATCCAGATCGGCGAAAAGCTGACCAAGGGCCTTGGCGCAGGCGCCGTGCCGGATATCGGCCGCCGTGCCGCGGAAGAAAGCCGCGAAGAGATTGCGCAGGCCCTCAAGGGCGCTGATCTGGTGTTCGTCACCGCCGGTATGGGCGGCGGCACCGGTACGGGCGCAGCCCCCATCGTGGCTGAAGTGGCCCGCGAAAACAATTGCCTGACCATCGCTGTGGTCACCAAGCCCTTCACCTTTGAAGGCAAGCAGCGCATGAAGAATGCCGAAATGGGCATTAACGAACTGAAGCAGAACGTGGATACCCTGGTGGTCATCCCCAACGATCGCCTCTTGCAGGTGGTCAGCAAGGGTACCTCCATGCTGGAAGCCTTCCGCATCGCGGACGACGTGCTGCGTCAGGGCATCCAGGGCATCGCTGATCTCATCAGCCAGCCCGCCATGATCAACCTGGACTTTGCGGACGTGAAGACCGTTATGGAATCCGGCGGCATGGCCCACATGGGCATCGGTCTTGGCAAGGGCGAAACCAAAACGGTGGACGCCGCCAAGAACGCCATTGCCAGCCCCCTGCTGGAAACCAAGATCGACGGCGCCCGCGCCGTGCTGATCAACATCACCGGCGGCAGCGACTTGAGCATCATGGACGTCAATGAAGCTGCCAATCTGATCATGGAAAGCGCGGACAGCGAAGCCAACATCATCTTCGGCGCCGGCATCGACGAGAGCATGAAGGATGAGGTGCGCATCACCGTGATCGCCACCGGCTTTGAAAAGACTCCTTTCCCCACCCGTGAAAAGGGCCGCAAGCATGTGAACACCTCTGCTTTCGGCGCGCCCGCTTCCTTTAATCCTTACGAAAACCGCGCCCGCGCTGACGTGGGCGAGGACAACCAGTTTGATGCGCCCGCCCCCGTGACCTACGAGGGTGAAGGCGGCTTCTTCCCCGGCGGCGCCCGTCCCGTGGCGCCCATGCGTCCCGCCTTCCAGCAGCAGAACTTCGGCGGCGCGCCCGTGCCTCCCGCTTATCAGGCTCCCGCCTATCAGCAGCAGGCGCCCTACGGCCAGCCCCAGCAGGGCTTTGGCGGCGCGCCCGTGCCTCCCGTGTACGGCCAGCAGGATATGCAGCCTCAGGGCTATCCCCAGATGGACATGCAGCCCCAGCAGCCCCAGCAGAACGCTGCCACGCAGCAGGATGCGCTGGGCGTGCCTGCCTTCCTCCGCCGCGCCAAGAAGGACTAAGTTGATATCCATGCCCCCTGCGGGCATAAACGGCAGTCAGGCTCCGAGCCCGGCTGCCTTTTTTTGTGCGCAGGATTTGAAAAGGTGCGTGCAGGGAAAAGGGGAATCGGGTCGAATAGGGTATGTGAGTATAACTGCGTGTCAACCGAAGGAGTGTACGTTGATGGGAGCTGTCAGAAAATTTGATACCAAGGTACAGCATCTGAAATATAAAGTGCTGCGCGAGGTGGCGCGGCTCAAATGGGAGAATAAACTGCTGGAAAACGTGCTGGACATCCCGCGCCGCATCGTGCCCGGCAAAACGCCCACCATGCGCTGCTGCGTGTACAAGGAGCGCGCCATTCTGGCCGAGCGCGTCAAGGTGGCCATGGGCGGCGATCCGGAGGAAAAGGGCGTGATCCACGTGATCGACATCGCCTGCGACGAATGCCCTGCCGCCGGCTACGAGGTGACGGATTCCTGCCGCGGTTGCCTGGCTCACCGGTGCGAGGACGTGTGCCGTCGGGGTGCCATCTCCTTTGACCACAACCACGTGGCCCATATCGACAAGACCAAATGTGTGGAGTGCGGCCAGTGCGCCAAGGTGTGCCCCTTTGCCGCCATCGTCAACCGCACCCGTCCCTGTCAGGCGGCCTGCAAGGTGAAGGCCATTTCCATCAATGCGGATAACGCCGCCCATATCGATCAGGACAAGTGCACCTCCTGCGGTGCGTGCGTGTATCAGTGCCCCTTTGGCGCGATCACGGACAAGAGCAGCATTCTGCAGGTGATCGATCTCCTTAAGAGCGGGCGCAAGGTGCATGCCGTGGTGGCGCCCAGCATCAGCAGCCAGTTTACCCATGCCAAAATGGGGCAGGTGGTGACGGGACTGAAGATGCTTGGCTTTGCGGACGTGGTGGAGGCGGCGCTGGGCGCTGACATGGTGGCGCTGGACGAAGCTCAGGAGCTGTATGAAAAGGGCTTCCTGACCAGTTCCTGCTGCCCGGCCTTTGTGCAGTATATTCGCACCCAGTTCCCCGACCTTGCACAGCATATTTCCCACAATCTGTCGCCCATGGGCCGCATTGCCCAATACCTGAAGGAGCAGGACGGTTACTCGGGCGTGGTGTTCATCGGCCCCTGCACGGCGAAAAAGGCGGAGGCTCGGACGGATGAGGTGGGCAAATATGTGGACGCCGTGCTCACCTTTGAGGAACTGCAGGCGCTGTTTGACAGCCGGGATCTGGAGATCACGGCGCTGGAAGAGGGACAGCTGGACGATGCATCCTACTTTGGCCGCATTTTTGCCCGCACGGGCGGCCTGAGTGAGGCGGTGCGTCAGGCGCTGAAGGAAAAGGGTCTGGAGGATTTTGCCCTCAAGGCTGTTTCCTGCGACGGCATTGAGGAATGCCGCACAGCGCTGCTGAAAAAGAGCCGGAACGTGCTGGACGCCAACTTTATCGAGGGTATGGCGTGCGTGGGCGGCTGCATCGGCGGCGCAGGCTGTTTGACCCACGGGGTGAAGCACCGCAGCGACGTGGACAGGCACGGCAGCGACAGCAGCCACGCTACCATCATGGGCGCGGTGGATGCGCTGAACAAATAAGGAAACAAAACAGAAAAGAATAAGGCTCCCCGGTTGGGGAGCCTTTTGCTATGCAGTTGTTCAGCGGTCGTTTTCGCCGTTTTCGTCGTCTGCGCAAGGGCAGGGATCGTCGCATTGGCAGGCGGCGGCATCACTTTCACCGTCGCAGGCGCTGTCCTGACCGTCATGTTCGCCTTCGCAGGGGCAGTTTTTTTCTGCGAGCAGGGTATCGATATAGTCGCGGAGGGCGGCCAGATCGCTCTTGTCCAGGCGTTTCAGCACGCTTTTGACGGTATCGGGGGTCACCTTGCCGCCCCACATCATCTGCCAGTTTTCGGGGATGTTGCTGTCATCCACGGCTTTTTTGATTTTGCCGGCGGCCTCCTGCAGGTTTTCCCTGGCACATTCGTAGATGGGTTCGCCCTTTTCTGCCCATTTTTCAATGGTATCGGCGCCCAGCTCCATGCCGCTCTTGACGGCGCCGATGCCCGCCTTGAGCACTTTTTCAAGTTCTTTTCCAAACTGTTCCATGGGTTGCATCTCCTTTCAAAGACAGTATGCCAAAAAACCGTCGTTTTGTCACAGGAAAAGGCTTCAAATGTCGCATCAAGCGATCCAAAACACTTATTCTGTGTCTTCCTCTGCGAAAGTTTGGTCATCGGACGTGAGGAGACGGGCGGCGGTATGCTCGTCCAGCATTTCCACCTGCTTGAGCTTCCCTGTAATGGTGCGGCTCTTGCGGCTGGCGTTTTCCAGCGATGCGGACACGGTGTGCACCTGCTTGTGGGCTTTTTCAAGCAGATCTGTAAACTTGCCAAACTCCGTTTTGACGGCGCTGAGCAATTGCCATACTTCGCCGGAGCGCTTTTCGATGGCCAGCGTGCGGAAGCCCACCTGCAAGCTGGTGAGCAGCGCGCTTAGGGTGGTGGGGCCGGCAATGACGATGCGGAATTTTTCCTGCATTTCCTCCGCAAGGCCCGGGCAGCGCAGCGCCTCTGCGTACAACCCCTCAAGGGGTAGGAACATGATGGCAAAATCCGTGGTATAGGGAGGCTGGATGTATTTTTGTGCAATGCGCCGGGCCTCGGTGCGGATGGCGTTTTGCAGCGCCTGGGTGCACAGGGCGATCCTGTCCTGATCGCCTTCGTCCAGCGCGTCCATGAGGCGTGCATAATCCTCCACGGGGAATTTGGCGTCGATGGGCAGGTACACGGTGTCATCCTCCTGGCCGGGAAGCTTGACGGCGTATTCCACCCGCTGGGAGGAGCGGGGAACGACCTGCACGTTGACATCGTACTGATTGGGCGTGAGCACCTGCTCCAGCAGCGCGCCCAATTGCATTTCGCCCCACACGCCGCGGTTCTTGACGTTGGTGAGCACCTTTTTCAGATCGCCCACGCCGCTGGCCAGCGTCTGCATTTCGCCCAGGCCCTTGTGCACCTCTTCCAGCCGCTTGCTGACGGCGGAGAAGCTTTCGTTCAGGCGGCGGTCCAGCGTTTCGTGGAGCTTTTCGTCCACCGTTTTGCGCATGTCCTCCAGGCGCTTGCCGTTGTCCTCCTGCATATCGCGGACGCTCTTGCGGATGCTCTCCTGCATGGCAGTCATGCGGGTTTCGTTCTGGGAAAGTTTTTCGTCCACCAGGGCGCTCATGCGGTGGATGCGCTGCTCCTGATTTTCGCCTGCCCGGTCGATGCGCTCGCCCAGCGCCTCCATGCGGGCAAGGAGCAGATTACTCTGGTTATCCCGGGATTGATTGATTTCGTCCCGGCGGGGGAGAAGCGTAAGCGCCTGATGGGCATGCTGCTGGTTTTGCTGCAAGGCGTCCGTGCGGCGGATGAGATCGGAAAGCATATTTTGCAGCGCCTGACGCTCCTGTTGCTGCGCTTTTTGCGCCCTCCCAATACGCGCAAGCATAAAAATGGCCGCAGCCATTAGCCCCACAAGGAGCGCAAGCGGCAGCCAGATATGGTTTTGCAAAAAGGTATTGACGTTAAGCATGGGATTTTCCCTCGCGCCAGTGCTTGTAGCACAGGCCAATGTACTTGATCTGCTGCTGGTTGTCGATGAGCACCTGCTCGCCCTGCTTGATCACATGGCCGTCCCCGTCCACGCGGGTGTTCATGGTGGCCTTGCGGCCGCACCAGCACAGACCGCCTGTTACCTCCTGAATATCCTCCGCCAGACGCAAAAGCGCTGCGGAGCCGGGGAAGAACTGCCCCATGAAGTCGGTTTTCAGGCCGTAGCAGAAGATCTCCCGGTCGTCGGCAAGATCGGCCAGTTCCTGCACCTGCTCTTCGGAGAGGAACTGGGCTTCGTCCACGAACACGTATTCATAATCGTTATGGGCATGCTGCACGGCAAGCCAGTTGAGCTGCTCCGCCACGCTGTCGCCGGGGTGGAGCACCACCTCCGCCTCCGCCTGCAAACCGATGCGGCTGTACACCGTGCTCAGGGAAATGCGGGTGTCGATGGCGGGCTTGAGCAGGGCTACCTTGAGCCCCAGCTGCTGATAATTGTAGCGCTGCATGAGGAGCTGCGCGGTTTTGCTGGAGCCCATCACGCCGTGAAAAAAGTGAAGCATTACATTTCCCGCCTGCCTTCCATTGCTTTTGCCAAGGTCACTTCGTCCGCATATTCCAGATCGCTGCCCACCGGCACGCCGTGGGCGATGCGGCTCACCTTGACGCCCATGGGCTTGATGAGCCTTGCGATGTAGGTGGCGGTGGCCTCGCCCTCGATATCCGGGTTGGTGCACAGGATCACTTCGTTTACCGAATCATCCGACAGGCGCATGACCAGCTCCTTGATGCGGATATCGTCCGGGCCGATGCCGTTCATGGGGGAGAGGGTGCCGTGCAGCACATGGTACACGCCCTTGAAATCCCGCATGCGCTCGATGGCGGCTACGTCCCGGGGTTCGCGCACCACGCAGATCTGCCCGTTATGGCGCTGCTCGTTGGCGCAGATATCGCACACATCCTCGGTGGAAAAATTGCCGCATACGCTGCAGTAGCGGATGCTCTTGCGCCCGTTCCACAATGCGGAGGCCAGATTGCGCACCTGATCCTCCGGCATGGACGCAATGAAATAGGCCAGGCGCTGGGCGCTTTTCTGGCCGATGCCGGGGAGCTTGCTCAGCTCCCTTGCAATGCGGGTGATGGGATCGTTTACAATGGTCATGGCAAATTAAAACATGCCGCCCATGCCGCCGGGAGCAAGTCTGCCCATGGTTTCCTCGCGGGTCTTTTCGCCTTCGCGCAGCGCCTCGTTGACGGCCGCCATGATCATATCCTGCAGCATATCCACGTCATCGGGATCCACAGCCTCGGGCTTGATTTCCAGGGACAGAAGCTCGCGCTTGCCGCTTACTTTGCAGGTCACCATGCCGCCGCCGGCGGTGGCTTCGTATTCCTTCTGGTCCAGTTCTTCCTGCATTTTCTGCATCTGTTCCTGCATCTTCTGCGCCTGACGCATGAGCTGCTGCATATTGGGGCCGCCGAAGCCGCCGAACTGATTACGGGCCATATTGATTACCTCCGATAATTTCATATTAAAATGGCTTTGCCAACAGATATTATAACATAATACATAAAAAATGCAAAGGCGATGTGCACGCTTTACCGGGTAAAACTTGATTTTTGCCTGTTTTTTCGTTATGATGGTATGCAGAGAGAGGATATTTTCCCGAAAGGACAGATTCATATGGAATATCAGCATATTCAGCAGTTTGGCAAAAAGATCCGCGATAATGTGAACAAGGTGATGATCGGACGGGATCACACCTGTCTTGTGATGCTGTCGGCGCTGCTTTCGGGCGGCCATGTATTGCTTGAGGATATGCCGGGCACGGGCAAAACGGTGCTGGCCAAGTCCCTGGCAAAGAGCATGGCGCTGTCCTTTGCCCGCATCCAGTTTACGCCCGATCTCCTGCCCTCGGACGTGACGGGCATCAGCGTGTACCAGCCCAGGACCGGCGAGTTTGAATTCAAAAAGGGCCCTGTGTTTACCAATATCCTGCTGGCGGATGAGATCAACCGCGCAACGCCCCGCACCCAGAGCGCGCTGCTGGAGTGCATGGAGGAAAAGCAGGTAACGGAGGGCGGCGTGACCAGGAAGCTCCAGGATCCCTTCATGGTGGTCGCCACCCAGAACCCGGTGGAGATCCAGGGTACCTTCCCGCTGCCCGAGGCGCAATTGGACCGCTTCCTGGTGCGGCTGAATATGGGCTATCCCGCCTTTGACGAAGCGATGGAGATCCTGCGCAGGTTTATTGCATCCCAGCCCCTTGAAACGCTTGAAAGCGTGACGGACGGGGAGGAGATCCTTGCCGCGCAGAAGGAATGTGAAAAGTGCAAGATCTCGGAGGACGTGCTTGCCTACATGGTGCGCATCTGCGAAGCCACCCGTGATCCCGAAAGGACGCGGCTTGGCGCATCGCCCCGCGCGCTGCTGGCCCTCATGCGCATCACAAGAGCCTATGCCGCGCTGCAGGGCAGGGATTTTGCAACGCCGGATGACGTAAAGGCTCTGGCCATTCCCGTGCTCAGCCACCGCATCGTGATGAAGAGCGGCTTTGGCGGGCAAAACAGCGTGAAGTTTATGGAAGAGATCCTCAAAACCGTGCCCGCGCCCACCGAACAAGAAGGAGCAGGCAAATGAATATCTGGGTACTGCTGCTGGCGGTAGCGGTGCTCGTTGCGGTGCAAAGATATCTGGTGATCCGCGTGGCGCTGCCCGGGATCCGCTATGAACGCCGCCTGTCCCGCAAAACCGCCTGCACCGGCGAAAGCATTGAGCTGGTGGAAACGCTGCGCAACCCGCGGCCGGTGTTCATCCCCTGGCTGCGGGTGGAAAGCCGCATATCGCCCTACCTGCGCTTTGGCAGGCAGGAAAATCTGGACGTGACGGGGGAGAGATACCACCGGAGCGTGTTTTCCCTTGCGCCTTTCCAGCAGGTGCGCAGGCGCCATCAGGTGACGCTGACAAGAAGAGGCGTGTATGACGTGGGCACCGTGGCGCTGACGGCGGGTGATCTGTTGAGCGCATCCAGCGCAGGCACGGACATGCGCTTTGACTGCAAGGTGACGGTGTATCCCGCGCTGCTTGGCGATGAGGAAATGAAAAGCGTGCTGCCCTATGCAAGGAATGTGGGCGACATGATCGTGGAAACAAGGCGCATGCAGGATCCCTTCCTCGTGTGCGGCATCCGTCCCTATGAGGCGGGCGATCCGCCAAGGGATATCCACTGGTCTGCTACCGCACGAACGGGGCAGATGCAGGTCAAGGTGCACGATTATACCGCGGATACCAAATTGCTTGTGGTACTCAACGGGCAATTGCGCCCCGATCAGTGGGGCAATGTGATGGACTATGAGGAGGATATATTGGAGGACGGCATCTCCCTTGCCGCCACCATGATGACAAGCGTCCTGCGCACAGGCTCCGCCGCCGGCTTTGCATCCAATATGCCCTTCCTGAATGAGGAGGGCTGCGCGCTGATCCTGCCCATGGCGGGCATGGGCCGCGAGGAAGAGGTGCTGATGCGCCTGGCGCAATTGCGCATCCATCAGGAGCGCAGCATTCTCAACTGTCTGGAGGAATTGGGCACGCTGCGGGACCTGGACATCGTGATCCTTTCCGCCTATGACGCCGATCCCGAAATGGAGGAGCGCATGCAGTATCTGCGTTTGCTTAACCGGTCGGTAACGCTGGTAAGGCTCCACAAGAGGGGAGGGAAGCAGGCATGACAAGGGAAAACGTGAAGGTGTTTTTGAAAAAGGCACTGGCGCTTGTCACTGTGTGCTTGGGCTATGCGCCGGCGTTTGCATTGATCGCCGCCTTCGGTATGCCAAAGAGTGCCCTGTATGCCATCTGGCAGTGCGCGCTTGTGATCCCCTTTGGTCTTTTGCAGTTCATTTTGCAGGGCAGGGCAAGGGCGGTGTATGCGCCTGTGTCGGCGCTGCTTTATGCATTGGTCATTGCCGTCATCATGCCGGAAGGTACGGGCATCATGGGGTACGTGCCGCTGCTCATCGGCTGCGCGCTTTTGCTCATCACGCCGCGGGCTGCCAAGGCGCCCATCGGCAGCGAATGGAGCGTAGGGCTGTGGGCGGGCGGCATGTTTGCGGGTCTGTTTGCCCAATTGCTGCTGCGGGCCCGCGGGCTTGCGGAGCAGGGGCAGGTGAAAGTAGTAAGCGAGGTGCTTTTGTACCTGTACGTCGTCTACATTTTCCTCTTGCTGATGAACCTGAATCAGGCGTCCATGGACATGGGCACGGTATCCAGAGGCAAGGCCGGGCTTTCGTCTTCCATGGTGCGGCGCAACCGGGGCAGCGTGGTGCTGCTGTTTATGGCGGCGCTTGTCGCCTCCATGTGGGGCACGCTGGCCAAATGGGTGGAAACGCTGTGGGAAAAGGCGATGGCTGCGCTGCGCTTCCTGCTGAACCTCATTCCGCTCAGAAGAGACGAGGGCATTTTGCAGCAGGAGGGCGTCATGTCTATCGACCCCGGCGCGGCCATGGCGGAAGCTGTGGAAAAAAGCTGGTTTGCACAGCTGATGGACAAAATCCTGCTTTTCATCGGCTATGCGGCGGCTGCGGCGCTGGCGGTGTTCGTGATCTATTTCCTTGGCAAAAAGCTGTGGCAGCTTGTGAAATGGCTGGGCGGACGCTTCCGGGACTATGTGAACAAGGCCTCCGAGGACTATGTGGACGAAACGGAAAACATCTTTGACGCCGAGGAAGTGAAAAAACTGCTGAGCGACAAGGTGAAGGAGCTGTTTGCCAAAAAGCCCCGGGAGAAAAAGCCCCGCTGGCAGGAATTGGACGGGCGGAGCAAGGTGCGCTATCTGTACCGGTGCTTTATGGAGCGGCATCCCAAGGTAAGCCATCTGACCGCCCGGGAAGCGCTGCTCAGCGACGATACCATCTCCCGCTCCCTGACTCAGCCCTTTGCCGATCTGTATGATAAAGCCCGCTACAGCGACCATGCCATCTCGGAGCAGGACGCCGAAAAGTGGAAGCAAAAGCTGAATTATTAACAAAATCTACATCTAACACAAATAAAATGTAACAAAATAGTGATAATTCCTTGACAAAGTTGCCGCGATGCCCTATAAATGAAACTGGTGGTATGCGCGGCGCTTTGTTTTTGCCCGCGCTGCCCAATATACCAACGAGGTACGTATATGTTCAAACGAGTGCTCTCATTGCTTCTGTGTGCGCTGCTGCTTTTGCCCCTTGCGGCCGTATCGGAGAACACCGCCGTCCATGCCGATACGTTGGAATACGGCGATGAAAACGAGGCCGTACTGGAACTGCAGACCCGGCTTAAGGCGCTGTGCTACTATACCGGTCCCCTGAGCGGCGAATTTGGCTCCATGACCCGCAACGCCGTCAAGGCCGTGCAGGAGGCCTACGGACTGCCCGTCACCGGCAAAGCAGATCTGGAAACCCAGGAGCTGATCTACGGCGAATGCTACCGTCCCCTGGAGTACGGCAGTAGCGGCGCGGACGTGGAAAGGCTGCAGGACAGGCTGGCGGAGCTGGGCTACTACACCGGCAAAACCAGTGGAAACTACCTGAATGGCAGCAAGGCGGCCATCAGCACCTTCCAGGGCGAGTTCGGCCTGCCCGTCACCGGCAAGGCGGACGTGGAGACCCAGAGCATTCTGTTTTCCGCCATCACCAGGCCCACCGCAACGCCCTCGCCCGTGCCCTCGCCTACGCCCACTATCGGGCCCTATCAGCCCTTTGAGAGGACGCTCAAGTACGGCAGCACCGGCAGCGACGTGCAGAAGGTGCAGCAGCGCCTGATGGACCTGGGCTTCTTTACCTATTACAAAACCACTACCGGCTACTACAAGCAGAGCCAGCAGGCGGTGAAGGATTTCCAGAGCTACAACGGCCTGGAAGTGACGGGCGTTGTGGACGACAAGACCTGGGATGCGCTGTTCAACGACGAAACGGTGGTCACCGTAAACGGCGATCCCAAGCCCACGCCCGAGCCTGTGCCCGTGCCCTATCTCATCGAGGTGGATGTGAACAACCAGATCACCAAGATCTGGCAGTACGACAGGGAGACAAGGGATTATACCATCCACCTTAAATCCTTCCTCTGCTCCACCGGCACCAAGTCCAACCCCAGCGGTGTGGGCACCTACGTGCTCTCCGGCCGCACGGCCAGATGGTGCTTCTTCAGCAAGTGGGGCGGGAGCAAGGCCCAGTACTGGACCAAGATCGACGAGGAGATCGCCTTCCACAGCCTGATCTATGCAGATTATGACGAAATGACGCTGAAAACCTCCTCCTACGATGCGCTGGGCAGCCGTGCCAGCCATGGCTGCATCCGTCTGACCGTGGCCGACGCCAAGTGGATCTACGATAACTGCGGCAAGGGCACCATGGTGATCATCCATGAGGACGGCGAAAAGGATCCGGAACTGAAGGCCGCCATCCAGCCGGGTAAGCTGGACCGCAGCGTGATGCTGCCCCGCACCACCCCCGTGCCCACGCCTGCGCCGGAATTTGACGGAAGCAAATTCCCGGAAGGCGAAATGCGCAATCTGTCCTCCGGCAAGGAGGGCGAGGACGTGTACTGGCTGCAGATGAAGCTCAAGGAGCTGGGCTATTACAACGGCACCTGCACCGGCACCTATCTTGGCGGCACACAGAAGGCTGTTAAAGCGTACCAGCGGGCCATGGGCCTGAATGTGGACGGCAACTGCGGCAGGGCCACCTGGAACAGCCTGATGAAGCTGGTGGAAGAGGAAAACGCTACGCCCACCCCCGAACCCACCTTTACCCCCGAGCCGACGGTGGAAGCGACAGCGGTTCCCGCGCCTACCGTCACCCCCAAGCCCCAGTGATTTGCGGCCTGGCGCCGTGAAAATAAAAAAGAGGAGAAAAGATTATGAAAAAGTGGCTTTGTCTTGCACTTTGCCTTGTGCTGACGCTGACTTCTGCATCCGGCCTTGCTGCCTACAAGGCGGAGCATTATGCCAACGAAGTGGATGCGGCTTCTGCCCGAGAAATTACTGTCCCCGCCCCCGGTGAAGACGGTAACTATCCCGTGAATCCTGTCATCGAAGGCGAAAGCGGCACCACCGGTCTGCCCGGCGACGGCACATATCTGCCCATCCTGGTGAACATTGACAACTCCAGCGCCGCCCGCGATCAGTGGGGCGTGTCTGCTGCGGACATCATTTACGAAATGCCCATCCATGGCCATTATGAGACCCGCCTGATCGGCCTGTTTACCCATGATTTCCCCGTGGAAGCCGGCCCTGTGCGCTCCGGCCGTATTCTGCATGTGGATCTGCGCGATGAATGGGACGCCGCCTGGGTGTTCTATGGCGTGCAGGAAGCGGAAGGTACCAACGTGAATACGGAGCTCCGTAAACGCGATATGCCCCGCCGCGAGGGCACCATCCTTTTTGACGGCACCAACGGCGGCAAGAAGTGGACCCCCGCCTTCAGGGATACCAATTATCATGCAGCGCCCCATGACCACAGCGTGGATCTGACCAAGATCGCCGAGCTGGCTGTGGAAAGCGGACATGAGTTTGTGCAGCGTCCCTTCCTGTTTACCGATGAAAAGCCCGTCCAGGGCGCGGACGCCACCAAGGTGGCCGTTATCTTCAACCGCGGCGAGGGCAGCTACAGCGCGGACAGCTACTACGAGTACGATGAAGCCACCAACAAGTACATGCGCACCACGCCCACCGGCCCCTATGTGGACCTGAAGGAGCCCGAAGTGCAGCTGGGCTTTGAAAACGTGATCATTCAGCGCACCACGCTGAAGTTCTACAACGGCGCCGCCGACCGTCCCCTCCTGCCCGAAATCGTGGGCGAGGGCAATGCGGACATCTTCATGGGCGGCAAGTACATCGCCGGCTACTGGGTGCGCACGGCGCTGGATCAGCGCACGGTGTTCTTTGATGCAGAGGGCAACGAATTGCAGCTGCAGCGCGGCCATACCTGGATCACCGTGACCACGGACAAGACCCAGGTGACCTACGAATAAGCAAAAATACAGCGGCTCTGCTCCGGTAGGGCCGTTTTTTGTCTGGCAAAATGTGGTATAATCTGTGCGAATGAACCTTGTTTTTCCGGAGGCAGTATGGAGTATCGGCGCGTTGTGGAGGGCGTGTTTTTGAGCCGCCCCAACCGGTTTATTGCAAACGTTTTGATCGGCGGGCAGGAGTGCGTGTGCCATGTGAAAAATACCGGCAGGTGCAAAGAATTACTGGTGCCCGGCGCGCGGGTGTATCTGTCTGTCAGCGACAACGAAAAGCGCAAAACCAAGTATGATCTCATCGCCGTGCGGAAGGGGAACAGGCTCATCAACATGGATTCCCAGTCGCCCAACGATGCGGCGGAGGAGTATCTGCGCATGCTGTACCCGGACGCGGAGATCAGGCGGGAGTGCGTGCACGGGGACAGCCGGTTTGACCTGCGCATCCGCGACGGCAAAGGCGACATGTACGTAGAGGTGAAGGGCGTCACGCTGGAGCGGGACGGGCATCTGTATTTCCCCGATGCGCCCACGGAGCGGGGGAGGAAGCATCTGCATGGGCTGATCCGCTGCGTGGAGGAGGGACACAGGGCCATGGTGCTGTTTGTGGGCCAAATGTGCGATGTGACGGGCTTTTCGCCCAATGAAGGAACGGATCCCAGGTTTGCGGAAGCGCTCCGTGAGGCGCAAAAAAGGGGTGTTACGGTCAGGTGCGTATGGTGCCGCGTGACGCCCGACAGCATGCGCATCGAAGGCAACGTGCCGGTCTTGCTTGGGGCTATCCGCCTTCGTGGAACCCTGTTCGGGTTCCACACTTCCGAACAAGGGTGCTGAGCACCCTTGACCCGCAGTGTTGGATGCAGCAATTTGCACTTTCGATGTGATCTCCCAATGGGGCGAGTAGCCCCCACAAAGAAAACACCCTCCTTGCGGAAGGTGTTTTTATTTGTTGTGTGCAGCCCCTTATTCCAGTTCGAAGGCGCCGGTGTAGAGTTGGTAATACTTGCCCTTTTTGGCGATCAGCTCGTCGTGGCTGCCGCGCTCGATAATGCGGCCCTGCTCCAGCACCATGATCACGTCGGAATTCTGCACCGTGCTCAGGCGGTGGGCGATGACGAACACCGTGCGTCCCTGCATGAGGGCGTCCATGCCGCGCTGCACGATCAGTTCCGTGCGGGTATCGATGGAGGAGGTGGCTTCGTCCAGGATCATGACGGGGGGATCGGCCACGGCGGCGCGGGCGATGGACAAGAGCTGGCGCTGACCCTGGCTCAGGTTTGCGCCGTCGCCTTCCAGCAGCGTATTGTAGCCGTCGGGCAGCATGGAGATGAAGCCGTGGGCGTTGACCAGTTTGGCGGCGCGGATGCATTCTTCATCCGTGGCGTCCAGCTTGCCGTAGCGGATGTTGTCCATCACGGTGCCGGTGAACAGGTTCACGTCCTGCAGCACCACGCCCAGGGACCTGCGCAGGTCGCTTTTTTTGATCTTGTTGATGTTGATATCGTCATAGCGCACCTTGCCGTCGGCGATATCGTAGAAGCGGTTGATCAGATTGGTGATAGTGGTTTTGCCGGCGCCCGTCGCGCCCACCAGCGCCACCTTCTGACCTTCTTTTGCGTACATGGAGATATCATGCAGCACCTGCTTTTCGGGCACGTAGAAGAAGTCCACATCCTTCATGGTCACTTCGCCGCGCAAACGGGTGTAGGTAAGCGAGCCGTCCTGATGGGGATGCTTCCATGCCCACACGCCGGTGCGCTCCTTTGTTTCGGTAACAGAGCCGTCGGGCAGCACTTTGGCGTTGACCAGCGTCACGTAGCCGTCGTCCGTTTCGGGCGTTTCGTCCATCAGGTTAAAGATACGGCCTGCAGCGGCCAGCGCCTGCACGATGGAGTTGACCTGCTGGGAAATGTTGCTGATGGGGTTGGTAAAGCTGCGGCTCATCTGCAAAAAGGAGGTAATGGCGCCCAGCGTCAGGGGCGCAAAGCCGTGCAGCGTCAAATTCTGCACGCCGGTAATGTACATGGCGCCGCCTACGATGGCAAGCAGGGCGTACAGGGTGTGGCCCAGGTTGTTCATCACAGGGCCCAGAATGTTGCCGTACTTGGCGGCGGAGGAGGCGACGAAGAACAACTCTTCATTTCGCTTGTCAAACTCTTCCTTGCATTCGTCCTCGTGGGTGAATACCTTGACCACCTTCTGGCCGTTGATCATTTCCTCCACATAGGCGTTCACCTGACCCACAGCGGCCTGCTGGCGGACAAAGTACTTGCCCGAATGGGTGGTGATGAACTTGGTGATCTTCATCATCAGGAAGGTGAACAGGAGGATGAACAGCGTCAGCCATACGCTGAGGGAGAGCAGGCTTGCGCCCACCACCACGATATCCGTCAGCGCCGCCCACAGGGAGGGAATGGAGCCGATGAGTCCGCGCAGGGCGTCGGTATCGTTGGTGTAGTGGCTCATCACGTCGCCAAACTGGTTCTGGTCAAAGTACTTGATGGGCAGCGTCTGCATGTGGGAGAACATGCTGTCGCGCACTTCCTTGAGCACGCCCTGGTTGACCGAGATCATGAGACGCTGGTACAGGTAGGTAAAAATGATGCTGACAAGGTAGATGACCACCATCTTGGCAAGCGCCAGAATGAGGCCGTCAAACTTGGGCGTGGCTTCCAGCAGAAGGGGAGCGATATGCTCGTCGATCAGAACGCCCAGGAAGCGGCTGGCCTGCACGCCGCAGTAGGAGGTGATCACCAGGGATAAGCACACGCCGATGAGGCGGAACTTGTACTTGCCCAGGTACTTGAGCAGGCGCTTGAGGGTGGGCATATCGATGCCCTTGAGGCTTTCCTTCAGGCTGACGGGCGGGCCCATGTGACGGCCGCGTCCGGGGCCGCGGGGAGGCGGGGCGTTTCTGTTTTGTCCGGGATTGCGGTTAGACATTGTCCGTCACCCCCTTCCTCTGGCTCAGGGCAATTTCCCTGTAAATATCGCTGTTTTGCATCAGTTCATCATGGGTGCCGCGGGCTACGATGCGGCCTTCGTCCAGCAGCAGGATGAGATCCGCATCCTGCACGCTCTGCACGCGCTGGGCGATGATGAGCTTGGTGGTATTGGGGATCATGGTGCGGAAGGCGTTGCGGATCTCGGCGTCCGTCTGGGTATCCACAGCGGAGGTGGAATCGTCCAGGATCAGGATCTTAGGCTTCTTCAGCAGCGCGCGGGCAATGCACAAACGCTGCTTCTGGCCGCCGGATACGTTGGCGCCGCCCTGCTCGATGTGCGTATCGTATTTGTCGGGGAACTGCATGATAAAGTCATGGGCGTGGGAAATTTTGCAAGCCTCGATCATTTCTTCATCGGTGGCCTCGTAATTGCCCCAGCGCAGGTTTTCCTTGATGGAGCCTTCAAAGAGCACGTTCTTCTGCAGTACCATGGCTACCTGATCGCGAAGCGCCCGGGTTTCGTAATCCCGCACGTCTACGCCGCCAACCTTGAGGCTGCCCGCCGTTACGTCATAAAGCCTGGGGATCAATTGCACAAGGGAGCTCTTGCTGGAGCCCGTACCGCCCAGGATGCCAACCGTCTGGCCGCTCTTGATCTCCAGATTGATGTCGGTCAGGCACAGCCTTTCCATATCCCTGGAATAGGAGAAAGAGACGTTTTCAAACACGATGGAGCCGTCCCTGACTTCGGTGACAGGGTTTTCCTTGTCCACCATGTCGATCTCCTCATCCAGCACCTCCACGATACGCTCTGCGGCGGCGCGGGAGATGGTGATGAACACGATGAGCATGGACAGGAACATGAGCCCGCCAAGCACCTGCTGGGCATAGGAGATGATGGCAAGCAGCTGGCCGGTGGTCATGCCGTTTGCGGGATTGTTGCCGCTGGCAATGATCATGCGGGCGCCAAACCAGCTCAGCAGCAGCATCACCACATACATGCTGCCCTTCATCAGGGGTTCGTTGAACGCCAGCACCTTTTCGGCGCCGGTGGAGAAGCGGTACACATCAGAGGAGGCGTCGCGGAACTTTTCTTCCTCGTGCTTTTCGCGGACAAAGTTCTTCACCACACGGATGGAGCGCAGGTTTTCCTGCACGGTGCGGTTCAGCTTGTCAAAGCTTTTGAACATCTTTTCAAAGAAGGGGTGCGCCTTGGTCATGGTGAGCATCAACCCGCCAAAGAGCACGGGCATGACGCACAGGAACGCAAGGGAAAGCTTGGGGCTGATGCGCAGCGCCATGACCATGGAAAAGATGAGCAGAAGGGGAGAGCGCACCGCCATGCGGATGATCATCTGGAAGGTGCCCTGCACGTTATTGACGTCGGTGGTCAGGCGGGTGATCAAAGAAGCGGTGGAAAATTTGTCAATGTTGGCAAAGGAGAATTTCTGCACCCGGTGGAACATATCGTGGCGCAGATTCTTGGCAAAGCCGGCGCCGGCAACGGCGGAGCACCTGCCCGCCATGACGCCGAAAAACAGGGAGATGAGCGCGCAGATCACAAGCAATACGCCCATTTTGGCAATATAGCCCATGTCGCCCGCATCGATGCCCTTATCCAGCATGCTGGCCATCAGGGTCGGGATGAGCACTTCCATGGCCGCTTCGCCCGCTACCAGCAGGGGGGAGAGAAGCGCGGGCTTTTTGTACTGGCGCACGCAGGCAGCCAGGCGCTTGATCATGTGCATGAAGGACATTCCTCCTTTTCGATGGGTTCTGTGTCGGTCAGTTCTTTTTCGTAGGTACAAAGGTTTTGCATGATTTTGTCAAGTGTGCGGCGGAAGGCTGCGATCTCGCTTTCCGGGATATCCCGTACCATGGCGTTTTCGATGCATTTGAGATCCCGGCCAAAGCTTTCGTGGAGGCGCAGGGCCTTATCCGTCAGGCACAGCTTTTTGAGCCGCGCGTCATGGCGCACGCTTTCCCGGGTGATCAGTTCGTTTTTCTCCATCAATTGCAAAATGCCGCTTGCGGTGGAGCGCCGCATCTGGAATACCCGCTCCAGATCCCGTTGAAAAATGTCCTCGTGCCGGTGATCGTACAGATAGCCGATCACCCAGCCGTGGGTACCGGTGACGTGCTCCATCTGCGCCTTGGCGGGAGAACGGTCGGCAAGGCGTCTGTGCAGATGGGTCATGCAGCGCAGACGAAAACCAAGATCCTGATTCACTGGGCAGCTCCTTTCCTGTACAGATGTCAATTTGTTAGGGAAGCGAACAATCTTGTTCGCGCCCTAACATTTTATGCCTCGTGCAAAGGAATGTCAACAGGTAAACGGAGAAAAATGGCAGCAAAATATGACGGAAACCGGCATAAACCGGACCCGACCATGCAGACAGCATGATTGTTGAAAGCGATTGCAAATTGCAGTATAATGGAAAAAACGAGAGAGGGGTGAACGCATGCATCATTTGCCGGCAGCGTTTCAGGAAGCGGACTGGATATGGCTCCGGGAGGAAAAGGACAATCAGTATGCCACCTTCCGGTGCATGTTCGAATCGGACGTGGAAAAAGGCGTTTTGTACATTAGCGCGGACTCGGATTATGCCCTGGGGCTGAATCAGCGGCTGTGCGCCTTTAACCAGTACGACGATCATCCCATGCACAAAAGCTACGATACGGTTAACTGCACGCTGAAAAAGGGCGAAAACGTGGTCACACTGCATGTGTGGCACCAGAGCAGCAAGGGCTGCTATACCTACATCCCCGGCCCTGCGGGGGTGAAATTTGCCATTGCCGCAGAGGATGGGCGCGCGCTGTGCAAAAGCGAAGCGGGCATGCCCTGCCGCCCCCAGGTGCAGTATAAAGTGGGGGATATTGAACCCATCTCCGGCCAGTTGGGCGACGGCTTCCATTATGACGCCTCCGTGCCCGATGCGGTCTGGGAGGAAGCGGTGACAGTGGAAGCGCGCAGGGATACCGCACTCTATCCCCGTCCTGTCAAAAAGCTGGAATTGAAGGATCCCGTGCTGCCGGAGATGGTCAAATTCGGCCTGTGGCAGCCCCAGGGCGGCGATACGGCGGCGCAGATCGCCCAATATGCAAAGCTGGATACCGATGCGGGCGACGGCTATGTGATCTACGATCTGGGCAGGGAGGAATGCGGCCTTTTGCACCTGAAGGTCAGGGGCAAGGCGGGCGACAGCGTGATCATCGCCTGGGGCGAGCATATGGACGGCGGACGGGTGCGCGCCTACGTGGACGGGCGGCATTTTGCCACCCGCTATACCCTGCATGACGGGGAAAACGTGTTCACCCACTATTTCCGCCGTCTGGGCGCCCGGTATCTGATGGTTTTAAGCGAGGGCGACGTGCTGCCCTATCTGGTCACGCTGATCCCGACAGAATATCCGGTAAAATGCGTAAGCGATTTTGACTGTGCCGATCAGGAACTGAAAAAGATCTACGACGTATCCGTGCGCACCTTGCACCTGTGCATGCATGAGCATTATGAGGATACGCCCTGGCGCGAGCAGGCGCTCTATGCCATGGACAGCCGCAATCAGGCGCTGTTTGGGTACTGCTGCTTTGGGGAAAGGGATTTTCCGGCGGCGTATCTGGACCTGTTCCGGGAGGGCATCCGGGAAGATCATCTCTTTGAACTGTGCGCCCACGCCAAAGAGCGCTTTACCATTCCCTCCTTTACGCTCAGCTGGGTGCTGGCGGTGCGGGATCATCTGCTGTGGACGGGCCAATGCGATACCGCGCGGCGCATGCTGCCTACGGTGAAGGAGATCGTGGACGGCTTTATGGACAGGATCTGCGAAAACGGGCTGTGCATGATGCCGGGCAGCAGCAAATACTGGAACTTTTACGAGTGGACGGACGGCATGGACGACCAGGATATTTTTCAGACGAAGGAAGGCGATCAGCGTCCGCAGCGCGCGGATGCGGCGCTGAATTTGTATTTGATCCTGGCGATGGAGGCGGAAAAGGAAATCTGCCTCTATCTTGGAGAAGCGTGGCAGCGGGAGGATGCGATCCGATCGCTGCGCAGACAGGTAAAAAAGCATTTTTACGATGCAGAAAAGGAAGCGATCCGCACCCATCCGGACGAGCGGCATTTTACCGAGTTCAATCAGGCGCTGGCGCTGCTGGCGAATGTGCTGGAAAGCGATGAGGCCTGCGCGCTGCGCGGGAAACTTTGCGATCCGGACAGTGGCTTTGTGCCCGTATCGCTCAGCTGCAGCCTGATGAAGTATCAGGCGCTGCTCATGGACAGCGACCGGTACGGGACGTGGGTGATCGGCGATATCAAGCAAAAATGGGGGCGTATGCTGCAAAAGGGCGCCACATCCTTCTGGGAAGTGGAGGAGGGCGCGGACGCCTACGATTTTGCAGGCAGCCTGTGCCACGGCTGGTCCGCAGTGCCGGTGTATGTGCTCACGGTGTACGGGCTGGGCGTTCAGCCTGCGGCACCGGGATTCAGCGAGTATACGTTCACGCCGTGTAAGGAAATCAGTGCATCCGGGGTTGTTCCCACGCCTCTGGGAGGGATCCGGGTGCGGGATGGAAGAATCGAAATGGTGCATCAAATCAAAGGCTTCTCCTGATCGGAGGAGCTTTTTTGTTTTGCAAATGAAGTTTTTTCCTGAATCGAAAAAAACGCCCCCGACAAGCAACCTGTCAGGGGACGGGGTGATATATCAAGTCAACTTCCGTCGAAAGGGAAGTGCCGAAAAAACCCCGCCCTCCAACAAGCAACCTGTCGGGGGACGGGGGAATTACTCAAGTCAAGTTGGCCGACAATGGGCGGCGGCTCCGCGCATTCAAGAAAATCCCCCGACAAGCAATCTGTCGGGGGACGGGGTGATATATCAAGTCAACTTCCGTCGAAAAGGAAGTGCCGAATGGCACTTAGGCGTCCTTGGGAGAATAGTTGGGCGCTTCCTTGGTGATGGAAATGTCGTGGGGATGGCTTTCACGCAGACCGGCGCTGGTGATGCGGATGAACTCGCCGTTCTGGCGCAGGTCTTCGATGGTGGGGGTGCCGCAGTAGCCCATGGAGGAGCGCAGACCGCCCATCAGCTGGAACACGGTGTCGGCCAGGGGTCCCTTGTAGGGCACGCGGCCTTCCACGCCTTCGGGCACCAGCTTCTTGGCGTCCTCCTGGAAGTAGCGGTCCTTACTGCCGTTGGCCATGGCGGCCAGAGAGCCCATGCCGCGGTAGCTCTTGAAGGAGCGGCCCTGGTAGATCTCGGTTTCGCCGGGGCTTTCCTCGGTACCGGCAAACAGGCTGCCCAGCATGACGGCCTTGGCGCCGGCGGCGATGGCCTTGGGAATGTCGCCGGAGTACTTGATGCCGCCGTCGGAGATGACGGGGATGCCGTACTTATCGGCCTCTTCGGCGCAATCTGCCACAGCGGTGATCTGGGGCACGCCGATGCCGGCCACCACGCGGGTGGTGCAGATGGAGCCGGGGCCGATGCCGACCTTGACGCAGTCCACACCGGCCTGGATCAGGTCATGGGTGGCGGCGGCGGTGGCAACGTTGCCGGCAAAGAGCTGGATGTCGGGGTACAGTTTGCGGATCTTTTCGATGGTCTTGAGCACGCCCAGGCTGTGGCCGTGAGCGGTATCGATGGAGATCACGTCCACCTTGGCGGCGACCAGCGCTTCCATGCGCGCTTCGATATCGGCGGAAACGCCCACGGCGGCGGCGCACAGGAGACGGCCGTTTTCGTCCTTGGCAGAGTTGGGGTACTTGGTGGCCTTTTCGATATCCTTGATGGTGATCAGGCCGCGCAGGCAGAAATCGTCATCCACGATGGGCAGCTTCTCGATGCGGTGAGCGGCCAGGATATCCTTGGCTTCCTCCAGGGTGGTGCCCACCTTGGCGGTGACCAGGTTTTTACTGGTCATGCACTGGCCGATCTTGCGGCTGTCGTCGGTTTCAAAACGCAGATCGCGGTTGGTGAGAATGCCCACCAGCTTCGCTCCTTCGGTGATGGGCACGCCGCTGATACGGTAGCGGGCCATCAGAGCCTTGGCGTCTGCGATGGTGTGTTCGGGGGAGAGGAAGAAGGGATCGGTGATCACGCCGTGCTCGCTGCGCTTGACGCGGTCCACATGGGCAGCCTGTTCGGCGATGGACATGTTCTTGTGAATCACGCCAAGACCGCCTTCGCGGGCGATGGCGATAGCCAGACGGGAATCGGTCACGGTGTCCATAGCGGCGGACAACACGGGAATGTTCAATTTAATCTTCTTGGTGAGCTGCACCGACAGAGAAACATCCTTGGGCAGGATCTCGCTGCGGCGCGGTACCAGAAGTACGTCGTCAAAAGTCAACCCTTCGCGAATAGTCTTCTGCAGCATGGCAAATACCCCTCTTTCAAGAATATTTGGTCTATTATAGTGCGTTCAAATAAGATTGTCAATGCGTTTTTCGGTGTTCTTCCGACAAAAAAAGACATGGATGATCCGTATAAGGGCATTGTATACCATCCGGCGGAAAGATTTGGCATGTTTTTATCGAATATCTGTCATGATCGAGTGTTTTTTGTCGTCTATATCAATGGAGAGGAGGGATGGGCATGACCGGACGCGACGGGGGTAAGCGGGCGCAGGTGGGCGCGCTGATGGAACTGTATGGCGATCAGGTGATGCGCTTGTGCCTTGTATCCCTCCGGGACTGGCACCTGGCGCAGGACGCCTGCCAGGAAACCTTTTTCCGCGCATGGAAGCATTACGACCGCTTCCGCTTTGAAAGCAGCGAAAAAACCTGGCTCATGCGCATTGCGGTGAATGTGTGCCGCGATATGCAAAAGGCCAGGTGGTACCGGCAGGGCAGGGATGCGCTGCCCCTTCCCGATACGGCGGCGCTTGTGCAGGAGGATTTTCTTCCCGGGCCTGTGACGGAAGTTGTTATGTCGCTGCCGGAAAAATACCGGCTGCCGCTGCTGCTTTTCTACGTGCACGGCATGAAGGGGCATGAGATCGCCCGCGTGCTGGGCATATCCTATCCCGCCGTGCTCACGCGGCTAAAGCGCGGCCGCGAGCTTACAAGACAGCGTATGGAGGAAGGAGGCGCAAAGGAATGAAAAAAGGCAGACACGATTCCTTCCCGGCGGAGCTTTTCCGGGCGGAAATGGATGGCGTGCGCATGTCCGCGGATGCCAAAATGCGCGCTCTTTCCCGCATGAAAGGAGAAAGAGCGATGTTCAGACGCACAGGCTACGCGCTGGTTGCAGCTATGCTGCTGCTCATGCTCACGGCAGGCGGCACGCTGGCGCTGCAAAACCGCGATGCAGATCAACCCGATGAAGACAGGCTTGTCCTTTCCGATACGTCCGTGGTGATCCCGGCGCAAAACGGCGCCGATGCAGCCGTCTTTACCCTGACGGACGCCCTCTATGACGGGGAAAGCATCCTCATCGCCTACAAACTGGAAAACGGTACGCAGCTGAAATATGACGTGCCGGAGGACATGCTTCCCGAACCCATGTTTCCCCTTGAGGGGCTGGAAAGCGGCTATGATCAGGCGCGGTATCGGTATATGTCCGACCGGCTTGCGCTGCTGGAAAAGAATAACGCCGTGGGCTATAACTGGCTGCAGATCCCACCCGGCACTGTGGACGGAACGAGCATCAGCAGCTGGTACGATTGGGATGCCATGACCGTTGACGATATGCATTACCTGTGGATCCGTCTGCGGCATGAGATCAACCGGGAATATGCCAACGGTCTGCTGGAAGTGAACCCCGATGAACAGATCCCCCAGGAAAATATCTGGCTGAACAGGGATGAAATTACCCTGCAGTTTTCCCTCTGCCTGGAGGAAACGGCGCTGGCCATCGCCTCCGACGGACAGGAAATGTGGTTTGATAACCTGACCGGCGCTTCTTTTGAGCTGCCGCCCATCACCATCGCCCGCACGGACGAGATACAAAAGCGCACCGTGGCAGAGGGCGTTATCCAAATGGATGAAATGACCTACATGATCCGGGAAAATGAAACGTGCGCCCCTGCCGTGCTCCGGTTTGATAAGCTTGCCTACGACGGCAGCAACATCGATATGGATTATTATATTGCAGGGGTTGTGCGTATGCCTGTGATTACGGCGGAGGACGTGTTATTTGAAAGAATGCATAAAACAGAGGCGTGGTATCTGCAAGCTGTGCTGGAAGGCAGGATGGGGGATATGGACTATCGGGTGTATTCCCTCATGCTGCGCACCGGCAAAAGTACCGGGAAGGGGAGCCGTTTTGACGTTGATCCGGGGGATCTGCGGGACGAAAACGGAAATCAGCTTTCCGGCTATATGGATTATGACGGCATCGGTGGTACGCTGTTCAATCCTGTCACCAACATGCCCTGTGGCTACAGTTACCATCTGAAGCTGCGGGTCAGCAACAGCCAAGTAATCGGAGCGGTTCCCGATCAGCCTTTGATCGATCAGGAAAGTGTGACGGTTTATCTGCCCGTTACGGTCCGCACGGTGACCTATGCGGAACAGGAAGGCGCGATGTACCGCCGGGAGAGGACAGATGAAACGGGTGTTTATCTGCCCCTTACCCTTTCAAGAGATAAGACTGACGTGACGGATGCAAATTGGTATGTGGATTACATAGAGAATGCAGACGGCGGCCTGACTGCCTATGTCAAAACGGAAAAGGACAATGTCTTTGGACTGTATGCCTTTGTCTATGTCAGAAGTCCGCTTACCCATCCGGATGCGGTGAGCGAGGGGATCTGGGTATACTGTACGGACAGCCCGGAAAGGGCATATAACGCGGTCAGCGATATTCCCGTCAAACCCCTTCGTGATGCGGAGGATCCCTACGGTTTTCTGGCCTGCGCGGCGGGGTTCCTGAATGCGAAAACCGGCGTGCGCAGCGTACTTTTGCGCTTTGTGGCTCCGGGCATACCTGTGCTTCCGGACGGCACGGAGCTGGATGCGTATCTGGATGTGCGGTGCCTCGTGAGCGAGACTGCTCCGCAGCCTTACTGGGTGTATACGTGGAAGGCAAACGCCGATCTTTCCCGCTTTGACGGCATGGATGCGCTGAAGGTTCATGTGCCGCTCATGGAAACCAAGGTATACGCCACCCTGGATGAACAGGGCAATGTGCTGGTGGGGGCGGAGTATACGCCCATCGGCCGCGACAGACCCACCCTTCCCGTGCCGCTGCCGTAACATGCCCATCAGTGCCTTGGCTCAAGTTGCCCGGGCAATGCTTCCGGGCAGATCATACCCGTCCCTGCTCCCGCCGCAGCAAAACAAATCACAGCCCCCCTTCCGGGGGCTTTTTGCGTTTGCAGGGTTTTTCTTTTCTGCGGATGAAATAATATGGGCACAGGAAGTGTCTATATATACGGAAGAGAGGTGACGGGCATGGGCAAAACGCATGAAGAGTGCGCTGCGGCCGTGGAAAGCATGGTGCTGCGCTACGGTCAGGATGTGTACCGCCTGTGCCGCGTGTACCTTCAGGATGCATCCCTGGCGCAGGACGCTGCGCAGGAAACCTTTCTCAAGGCGTTTCGGCATTACGACAGCTTCCGTCATGAAGCGTCGGAAAAGACCTGGCTGCTGACCATCTGCGTGCGCACCTGCAAAAATATGCTGCGCTCGCCCTGGCACAGATGGGTGGACAGAACCAAAACGCCGGAGGACATGCAGATCGCATGGGAGGAAACGGAAAGCAATCGGGTGCTGCGCGCGGTGCTCATGCTTCCCGAAGGCCTCCGCATGGCGGTGGTACTGCACTACTATTACGGCTTCAAGGCCCGGGAGATCGGCGATATGCTGCACCTGCCCCTTGGCACGGTGCTGAGCAGGCTGAAACGGGGCCGGGAGAAGCTTTCCCAAATGCTGTCCGAAGGAGGGGATGAAGATGGATAAATTCCGCACGGAGGAAGAACTCCGCACCGCGGTCACTGCGGCTATGGATGCGATCTATTGGCCCGACAGCGAAAAACAGCGCCTCCTTGGGCAGGTGAGAGGAGGCATGAACATGAAAAAGAAAATGGCTGCATGGTCGCTTTGCAGCGCGGCGCTTGTGCTGCTGCTCTGCTCCTGCGCATTGGCATTTTCAAGACCTGCGGATGAAACGCCCGCAGATCAGTCCATCGCACGGGTTGAAAAAATGTCCTTTGTGATCCCGGAGGAGGGAAATTATCCCGCCTGCGTGCTGGTGGTGGAAAAGATGCTCTACGACGGGCAAAACCTGCTCATCGGCTACCGCACGGAGGGCGGCACGGCCTTTGCGGAGGAAGCCTTTGAGGATGCAGACAGGGCTGCCCGCAAGAAAGGCGGTGCCATGTTCGGCGATATGCACGTGCGCACGATCTGGGATCAATTCCCCGCATTGCACAAGGGTCAGTTTTCTGCAAAGCAGAAGAGCTTTGTCCTCTCCCGCTATGAATGGGCGCTGGACAACATGTTCGCTGCAGAGAATACCCATGGCAGCGCGCCGCTGTTTGAACACAGCTGCGTGTTAAAAACGGAGGACGATCTCACCTACCTGTACTTTGAAAACCTCTGCGCGGAGATGCAGGATCTGGACGTGCTTGCCGTCCGGCTGCCGCTTTTGCAATTGCACACCCGTGCCGTGTGGTATTCCAATAAAGAGAACATGTATTTCGGTATCACGGGCGCGTATGGGAATACCCGGGAGATCGCCCTTTCCGTACCAAAGTCTAAAGAAAAGGTGACGCTGCCCGAAAACGACGTGTGTACCGACAGCCCCTGCCACGTGCTGCTGAACGCGGACGGCTCCTATACCGTCCGGGCGCAAAACGACTATCCCGCCTATACCGTGTGGGTGGAGGAAAGCGTCATCGAGGGCAGCCAGCTGCGTATCGCGGTGGATATGACCGGCAGCGCCGGCATTACAAACGAGATTCCCAATGAAGTGACGCCCGATTGGCAATACCTTGGTATGCTGCCTGAGGTGCAGGCCGATCCGGAAGGCTTTTTACCCTACAGCCCCGAGCTGCATGAAAGCGTAAAAACGCTGAAAAAGGGCAGTGCCGTCACCTCTCGGCAGCTGATGATCGACGGTGAGGTGGCAGATCGGCTGGGCGACCGGATCACAAGCGACAGGAATGAGTGGATGTGGAAGGTGGAAAAGGGCGAGGAAGGCCGCACTGACTGGCTCTACTTGCCCTCCGGCTTTACGGATGAATTGCCCGCCTGGTACGGAAGCGACACGTATGAACTGTACATCCCCGTCATCAGCGTTCTGGACGCGCTGTATGCAGACGGAGACGGCAGGGTGTATCAGTATATTGGCAGTTTCCCCACGCCTGTCTATATCCCCGTCAGCGTGGAAATATCCAGGACAGGCGACGTGCTGTGGGAGGAGCCTGTGTACAGCCCCTTTGGCAATGTGGAGATGACGGAGGAGGGCAAGTTCATCGTGGGAGGCAGCACGGCGCTTGAAATCGTGCAGGCGGCCTACGATGGCGAAAACATCGTGATCGGCTACAAAATGGAAAGCAACGACCGCTACCGGGTCAGCCAGGAATTGGAAACGCTGCACTGGGACCGCATGGATCCCTGGACGGATCTTCATGTGACCTACGATGAGGAAATTACGTATCTCAATTACCGGCTGCGGGATGTGATGGACGTAAACGATCAGGTATTTGCCAATACCGCGGACGCGCAGCCCTGGAAAAACAGGGAGCATGTGAGCATCTCGCTGGTGATCGGCGAAATGAAAAACGGCAAACTGACCACCCAGGCGACGCCCCGCATCCGCATCCTTTTGCAAAACACCAAAGATTCACAAAACTGAGGCGCTTACAGCGCCTCTTTTTGTTTGACTTTGACGGGTCGTATCCTGTATACTGGGAGCAGAAAAAACGTTCCATATCGGAAAGGAGTTCCCGTGATGAAGAAATTCCTCGTCCTGTTTACGTTTCTTTTGCTGCTTGCGTCCGTTTGCCTGGCGGAGGATACGGTAACGGTCTACGATTTTGAATCGGGCGTGCCCTCCGTATTTTTGCAAAGCGGTTCCTCTGCGCCCCGGGTAAGTGATGCCCAGCGTTATGCAGGTACGCATGCGCTGCACGTCACCGGTCGCTCGGGCAACAACTGGGATGCGGTGGATCTGAATTCTTCCTCCCTCGGCATCGACGCGGGCGTGCCTGTCACCGTCACCTGTCATGTGTGGGTGGACAGCGGGGAGGAGGGTACCTTTGTGATTGCCAAGGCGGCGGGGGATTATGCAACGCTGGGAAAGGTTAATTGCCCCGGGCGCACCTGGACGGAGGTAAAGGCGGAATTTACCCTGGATCAGCAGGTCAACATCCGCTTCCAGAATCTGAGCGAAAACTGGAACCTGTGCGATTACTACATCGACGATATGACGATTACAGTTGGCGAAAAGGCAGCGGCGGCGGAAGAGGAATCCTCGGCTCCGCCCATTGATTACGCCTCCGATTTTTCTGCCGGCACGGACGGCTGGTACGCCCGCTCCGCAGGGGGCGCGGAAATTGCAATCACCGATGAAGCCTCTCTGCGCATCACCGGCCGCAGCGCCACCTGGAATTCCCCCGGGCGGGATTTTGCTTTGGTCGCCGGCAAAACCTACAATTTGTCCGTGCTGGTCAAACAGGATGAACTGGAGGAATGCAATTTTATCCTCTCCGTCGCCCACAGCGCAGACGGCGTGGAAAGCTACGAAAACCTGGGCAACGCCAACGCCAGGAAGGGCGAGTGGACGCTGATCCAGTGCACCTATATTGCGCCCCCGTACGATAACTACATCCTTTACGTGGAGGGCGGTCAGGCGGATACATCCTTTGAAATTAAGGATTTTACCTGCGCCGAGCAGACCCTCAAATACGGCAAGGCGGGCATCAAGAGCCTGAAGGAAGTTTACGCCCCCTATTTTGACTTTGGCACCGCCGTGGTGGGCAACGAGGTATTGGACGGCGA
>SVGT01000051.1 GCA_015056175.1 Clostridiales bacterium
CGTGGCCGATGGTGCCGATGTTGACATGGGGCTTATTTCTTTCAAAATGTTCCTTCGCCATGGGAATCTCCTCCTTGATGAAACGTCTGTGCGTTTTTTTGATGCCGGGCTGTTTCAGCCGGGCGAAAGATGTACCCGGCATCCGCCGGTGGTCCTGTACAGATATGCAAAAATGGCGGTTTTGTATATCCGTACCAGTGGAGCGGGTGATGGGAATCGAACCCACGTGGCCAGCTTGGGAAGCTGGAGCTCTGCCATTGAGCTACACCCGCGCGTTATTTTCATTGTACTTGACAGGGTTAGTTTTGTCAACATATATCTATAAATTTTCCGTTTCTTGCAGGAATTATCCGGCCTGAAAAGAAATATGAAAAAGACAGAATAACGGGGAGGAAAAGTACATGGAGCACTACATGGAATACCTGGCTGTACCGCTGCCTGAAGATATCATGAAATATAAGTACTTTGGCGATGAAAAACTGCTTTGCGAGGCAATAGACAAAAAGATCGCGGCAGGCGTCCCCGAGGCTCTTGAAAAGCGGCTGCTGCTTGAAAAGCACATCATGCACAAATGGGTGGAAGAGTATGTGCACGATGAGGAAGAGGCGCTGAAAATCTGTATGGAACAGATTGAAGGCTTTACCCGGGAGGAACTGCACGAGCTTCGCATCACAAACGCTGTGGAATGGGCGTACATTAACGGCAAGGTGATGTACAAGGAGTACTTTATCAACAATCTTTTTGCCACCCGCAGGCAGTATCTGGACCGCTGTCTGATCAAGGGCAAAAAGGAAAGTGAAATGGCGGATAAAAAGCTGGTTGACGATACCATGGCCTATATCAAAAGCCATGGCGGCGTAAAGGCCAAAGTGCGGCTGAAGCTGTCCACCCGGGTGAACGTGCCGGAAGAGCGCAAAGGGCAAAAAGTGGTTTGCCAGCTGCCTTATCCCATCGAATATGCCCAGGTGCGCAATGTGAAGCTTCTCAGCCTGAGTCATGAGGACGCCCTGATCGCGCCTGCGGATTTTCCTGCCCGCACGGTACGCTTTGAAGCGGTGCCGGACAAGCCCTTTGAAGTGGAATATGAATACGAGAATCACCTGACGTATGTGGAGCCTAAGGCTGAAGCGGTCAGCGCCCAGCAGCCCCGGTTTGATACGGAGGAGCTGCCGCCGCATATCGTCTTTACGCCCTATATCCGCATGATTGCAAAAGAAATTGTGGGCGATGAAACCAATCCTTTGATCAAAGCCCGCAAGATCTACGATTTTGTGACGACGAAAAACATCTATTCCTTCATGCGCGGATACATTACCCTGCCCAACACCATTCCGGAATACTTCCTGGCCGGGCAGAAGGGTGATTGCGGCGTGCATGCCCTGACCTTTATCACGTTGTGCCGCTGCGTGGGCGTGCCTGCCCGCTGGCAAAGCGGCCTGTATACCGTACCCGGCGACGTGGGCATGCATGACTGGGCGCAGTTCTACGTAGCGCCCTACGGGTGGATGTTCTGCGATACGTCCTTTGGCGGCAGTGCCTGGCGCAGCGGGAATCTGGAACGCTGGGATTATTATTTCTGCAATCTGGATCCCTACCGTCTGCCGGCGGCCAGCGAGTTTATGCGCACCTTCTATGTGCCCATGAAGCATATCCGCCACGACCCTTACGACAACCAGAGCTGCGAATGCGAATACGCGGACGCGCCCGTATGCCGGGACGACCTGAGCAGCGAACGGGAAGCCTGGGTGGAATTCCTGGAGGATTAACGGAAAACAAAAAAGCAGCGGCCAAAGGGCTGCTGCTTTTATTTTGTTTGTTACGCTTTGTACCTGTCGATGATCCGGGCCATTTCCTGCCACTTGTTTTCCATATCGGCTACCAGCTTGAACTGGGTGCGGCAGCGGTCCAGGTTGTGATGCTCGCGGTGGATGCGGAAGTAGGTATCGCCCTCCAGATAATCGGTGAGGAAGCGGACGCCGCATTCCAGCGTCATCAGCTTGGCGCCCAGGGGCAGCGTTTCCTTTTCAAGGGCGGTGAGGTTTTTGCCGCAGGCGCCCAGGAAGCCGCTGGTATAGGCGTCAAACAGGTCAAGGGACATGGTCACCTTGTCCAGATCCGTTTCGTCCTCGGCAGCGGTGGAAGCGCCAAAGCGGATGGAATCGCCAAAGTCGTTGGCGGCCAGACCGGGCATGACGGTATCCAGATCGATGACGCAAAGGGGCGTGCGGGTATTTTTATCCAGCATCACGTTGTTGAGCTTGGTATCGTTATGGGTAACGCGCAGGGGCAATTCGCCCTTTTTGAGCAGATTCATCATAACGGCGGCATCCTCTTCGCGGGCAAGGACAAAGTCGATCTCCTTCTGCACAGAGGCGGCGCGGCCCAGTTTATCTTCCTTCAGGGCGTTTTTGAAATTGGTATAGCGGTTGGGGGTATCGTGGAAGCGCGGAATGGTTTCGCTGAGGGTATCGGCGGGGAAGAGGGAGAGCTGGTTCTGGAACTGGCCGAACGCCACGGCGCTGTTGTAGAAATCCGCACGGCTTTCTGCCCGGTCCAGGCAAATGCTGTCGGTCACAAATTCGTACACGCGGAAATAATGGCCCCCATGGCACAGATAATGGCCGCCGTTTACGGTTTTGACCAGCGTCAGCACCCGGCGGGGATCGCCGATCATATCAAACAGGTAGCCGGTGACGGATGCGATATTCTGCATCAGCGCAGGCACATCCTTAAAGATATGGTGGTTGATCTTCTGCAGGATATAAAGATGGTTTTTGTCCGTGACGGCCAGATAGGTCTCGTTGATATGGCCGTTGCCGTAGCGCTCACAGGATACGGGAGTGCCGTCCAGGCAGAATTGCTTGAGCACGTCAAACATGTGCGTTCCCTCCGAAAAATGATATATCCAATTGGGATATGATCATTATAAAAGCTTTTCTGTGTCTGCGCAAGCTACAGAAAATGCTTGAAAACCATCAAAAAATGTCGAAAATCCGATTGACAACAGAGGTGCGGTGTGCTACATTTACAAGGATGGGTCTTTAAGACGGCACGTGATGCCGACAAGATGCCGAATACGATGTATTCCGCTTGCCGTGCATGCATGGCAGGCGTTTTTGTTTGGCCCGCACAGGCGCAAAGCGCCAAAGAAAAAATCGGAGGGGATACTCAATGAAACTCGTCTACGATATTCAGGACCGTCCGCCGCTGAAAAAGAATCTGGTTTACGCTCTGCAGCAGCTGCTGGCCATCATGGCTGCCACGCTGCTGGTGCCCGTGCTGGTTGACGCCAGCGGTACCTACATGAGCCAGCCTGCCGCGCTGTGCGGCGCCGGTTTTGGTACCCTGTTCTATCTCTTCATGACCAAGAAGAAGAGCCCCGTGTTCCTCGGTTCTTCCTTCGCCTTCATCAGCCCCCTGGCTTCCGCCGTGGCCTTTGGCTATCTGGGCATCTTCCTGGGCGCTGTGTTCGCCGGCCTGGTCTATGTGATCATCGCCGCCATCATCGCCAAGACCGGCTCTGCCTGGGTCAACAAGCTGCTGCCCCCCGTGGTCATCGGACCCACCGTTGCCCTGATCGGTCTTTCCCTGTGCGGAAGCGCCGTGAATAACCTGAACAACACCGCCGCCGGTACCTACAGCCTGGTGCATATCCTGCTGGGCGTGCTGGCCTTCTTCATCACCGTGTTTGCTTCCACCAAGGGCGGCAAGAACGTGCGTCTGATCCCCTTCGTGATCGGTATCCTGGGCGCCTATGTGGTGGCTCTGGTGCTGACCCTGATCGGCAACGCTGCCGGCATCGCTTCCCTGCAGATCGTGAACCTGGCCGCTTTCGAAGGCGTGAAGCTGTTCCAGGTGCCCAACTTCAACTTCGTTGGCATGTTCACCGAAGGCGCTGCCAAGATCAGCGGTCTGAGCGACGTGATCTCCATCTTCCTGCTGTTTGCCCCCGTGGCCTTCGTTGTGCTGGCCGAGCATATCGCCGACCATAAGAACCTGTCCTCCATCATCGACCGCGACCTGATCACCGAACCCGGTCTGCACCGCACCCTGCTGGGCGACGGTATCGGCTCCATCGTGGGTTCCTTCTTCGGCGGCTGCCCCAACACCACTTACGGTGAATCCGTGGGCTGCGTGGCCATCACCGGCAACGCCTCCATCTCCACCATCGCCCTGGCTGCTGTGTACTGCATCGTGCTCAGCTTCTTCGGCCCCTTCACCGCGTTTGTGAACTCCATTCCCTCCTGCATCACCGGCGGCGTGTGCATCGCTCTGTACGGCTTCATCGCCGTGTCCGGCCTGAAGATGGTGCAGCCTGTGGACCTGAATGACAACCGCAACCTGTTCGTCGTGGCTGCCATCCTGGTGACCGGTATTGGCGGTCTGACGCTGAACCTGGGCCCCATCACCATTTCCTCCATCGCTACCGCTCTGATCCTGGGCATCATCGTGAACGTGGTGTTCAACAAGCGCAGCGCTGAAGAAAAGGCTGAATAATTCGCACAAAAAGCGGAAAAAACTTCAAATTACATATTTACAAACCACGCTTCTCATGCTACAATGAGAGGCGTGGTTTTTTGAACCGTTTGCCCGGGCGCCCGACGCTCCGACGGCGAACTGTGCAAGCGGCGATTCGACACGGAAACTGCGGGAAACCACCGGCAACGTCCGCCGCAAGTTTCACAATTACAAGGAGGAAATACACAATGGACAAGACTCTCAAGGCTCAGATCATGGCCGAATACGCCCGCCACGAAGGTGACACCGGTTCCCCCGAAGTGCAGGTCGCTCTGCTGACCCAGCGCATCAACCACCTGAACGAGCATCTCAAGCTCAACAAGAAGGACCATCACAGCCGTCGCGGTCTGCTGCTCATGGTTGGTCAGCGTCGCGGCCTGCTGGAATACCTGAAGAAGACTGACATCGAACGTTATCGCGCCCTGATCGAGAAGCTGGGTCTGCGTAAGTAATGCTGATAAGGGCTATCGGCTGAAACGCTTTTCAGCCGGTAGCCTTTTCATAAGTGCTTTGAAGCAGGGGCTTCAAAGTGAGTGTGTGTGAGGAGAAGAAGAAAATGAGTTACAAAGCGTACACAATGGAATTTGCCGGCCGTCCTCTGACGCTGGAATTCGGCAAATATGCTCAGCAGGCCGGTGGCTCCGCCATCGTCCGCTACGGCGACACCGTGGTGCTGGTGAATGCCACTGCTTCCGAAAATGCCCGCGAAGGCGTGGATTTCTTCCCGCTGACCGTGGACTTTGAAGAAAAGCAGTATGCTGTGGGCAAGATCCCCGGCGGCTTCATCAAGCGCGAAGGCCGTCCCACCGAAAAGGCGACTCTGACCTGCCGCCTGATCGACCGTCCTCTGCGCCCCCTGTTCCCCAAGGGATTGCGCAATGACGTGCAGGTTGTGGCCCAGACCCTGTCTGTGGACCCCAACAATCCCCCCGAGTTCCCCGCCATGATCGGTTCCTCCATCGCGCTGGCCATCAGCGATATTCCGTGGGCCGGCCCCACTGCCGCAGTGGTCGTGGGCCGTATCAACGGCGAATTCGTACTCAACCCCAATGAGGAAGAGGAAGCCCGCAGCGATATGCACGTGACCGTGGCCGGCACCAAGGACGCCATCATGATGGTGGAAGCCGGCGCCAAGGAAGTCAGCGAAGACGCCATGATGGACGCCATCCTGTATGCGCATGAGAGCATTAAGGAACTGGTTGCCTTCCAGGAGAAGATCGTGGCTGAAATCGGCAAGCCCAAGAAGGATTATCCCCTGGTCACCACCGGTGAAGATGTGAAGGCTGCCGTGCGTGAGTACGCTTACGAAAAGTGCGTCTACACCTACGAAACCACCGTCCGTAAGGAACGCCAGGCCCGTGAAGCCGAAGTGAAGGCGGACGTGCTTGCCCATTTCGCCGAGCAGTTTGAAGGGCGCGAAAGCGAAGTGGCCGATGCGCTGTACTACCTGAACAAGGAAGTGATGCGCCGCAACATTCTGGACAAGGGCATCCGCGCCGACGGCCGCACGGTTGAAGAAGTGCGTCCCATCTGGTGCGAAGTGGGCATCCTGCCCCGTACCCACGGCAGCGCCGTGTTCACCCGCGGTGAAACCCAGGCTCTGACTGTGACCACCCTTGGTTCCATCAGCGAAGCGCAGCAGCTGGACGGCCTGTCCAACGAAGACAGCAAGCGCTACATCCATCAGTACAACATGCCCTCCTACGCCACCGGCGAAGCCGGCCGTCTGCGCAGCCCCAACCGCCGCGAGATCGGCCACGGTGCGCTGGCTGAGCGTGCTCTGGTGCCCGTCATTCCCAGCGAAGAGGAATTCCCCTATGCGCTGCGTCTGGTGAGCGAAATCATGAGCTCTAACGGCTCTTCCTCCATGGCTTCCGTGTGCGGCAGCACCCTGTCTTTGATGGATGCCGGCGTTCCGATCCACGCCCCTGTTGCCGGTGTGGCCATGGGCCTCATCCAGGACACCGAGAGCGACAAGATCGCCGTGCTGACTGACATCCAGGGTCTGGAAGACTTCCTGGGCGACATGGACTTCAAGGTGGCCGGTACCATGAACGGTATCACCGCCATCCAGATGGATATCAAGATCAAGGGCATCAACCGCGAGATTCTGTCCCGCGCGCTGAACCAGGCGCTCAAGGGCCGTCTGCACATCCTGGGCATTATGCTGGAAGCCCTGGGTCAGCCCCGCGAGCAGCTGAGCAAGTTCGCTCCCAAGATCATCCAGTTCACCATTAACCCCGAGAAGATCCGCGAGGTCATCGGCCCCGGCGGTAAGATGATCAACAAGATCATTGCCGAAACCGGCGTCAAGATCGACATCGAAGACGACGGCCGCGTGTTCATCTCCACGCCCGATCAGGCTGCTGCCGACAAGGCCAAGTCCATCATCATGGGCATCGCCAAGGACATCGAAGTGGGCGAAGTGTACATGGGCAAGGTTGTGCGCATCATGAACTTCGGCGCCTTCCTGGAGCTGCTGCCCGGCAAGGACGGCATGCTGCACATCTCCAAGCTGGCCAACAAGCGCGTTGAAAAGGTGGAAGACGTGTGCAAGATCGGCGATGAGATCGAAGTCAAGGTCTGCGAGATCGACTCTCAGGGCCGCGTGAACCTGATCCGCAACGATATCACCTATGACAATCCCGGCTTTACCCGTTCCGCTCCCGCAGGCGCTCGTCCGCCCCGTCGTGAGAGCAACCGGTAATTGACGGAAACATAAACAAACGTACAGGGGGAAACTGATAAGGTTTCCCCCTTTGCGTCTGAAAAAAAGGAGTAAAAGCTTGGAACAGTTCACACTGAATAACGGCCTGACGGTGGTGCTGGAAAACATACCGTACCTCCGCAGCGTATCCGCCGGTGTGTGGGTGCGCGCAGGCTCTATGCTGGAGCGGCCGGAAGAAAATGGATTGTCCCATTTTATGGAGCACATGGCCTTTAAGGGCACCCATACCCGCTCTGCCAGGGAACTGGCGGAGACGATGGACGCTGTGGGCGGTCACATGAACGCGGCCACCAGCAAGCTGTGCACCAATTACTACATCAAGGTGATCGATGAGGATCTGCCTCTGGCGCTGGATATCCTGTCCGATCTGACCATTCATCCTGCCCTGGACGAAAAGGAAATGGAGAAGGAAAAGGGCGTGGTGCTGGAAGAGATCTCCATGGTGGAGGATACGCCGGAGGACGTGGCCTATGACGTGCTGGCAGAGGCTGTGTACGGCAATCAGGCGCTGGGGCAGACCATTCTGGGCGCGCCGGAAAGGATCGAAAGCTATACGGTGGACGATCTGAAAAAGTTCCGCAGCCGTCATTACGGCCCCGGAAACGCTGTGGTATCTCTGGCCGGTCATTTTGATGAAAAACAGGTAAAGGATCTGCTGGAAAAGTACTTTGGCGCATGGGAAGGGCCAAACGGCGAGCCTTATCCCGACACGGTGGCGGTGCCTGAGGAAAAGTGCCTCTTTAAGGAAAAGGATACCGAGCAGGTTCACCTGTGCATCGGCTACCGTTCTTTGCCCATGGGCAGTCCCAATGTGTACAGGAATGCAGTGATGAACAGTATCCTGGGCGGCGGCATGTCCTCCCGTCTGTTCCAGCGGATCCGCGAGGATCTGGGCATGGCGTACTCCGTTTATACCGGCCCTGCCGCCTATCCCGGCTGCGGCGATTATACCATTTATGCCGCTACCACGCCCAAGCATGCGCAGAAGGTGCTGGAGCAGATCGACGTG
>SVGT01000052.1 GCA_015056175.1 Clostridiales bacterium
CTTCGCCCTTGCTGAAGGCGATGGCGTCGTTGATGGCATTGGCAACGGCGGTGCTGGTGACGGTGGCACCGGCAATGGCGTCCACATTTTCACCCAGCTTCACTTCGGTAAGACCAATGAAGCTTTCAGCGAAAGCGGGTTCCAGGGCCTTGGAGCCGAAGCCCTGGGTTTCATTGAACTGATCGTCGCCGATCTTGACGGTGGTGATGGCGCCGTTTTCATCAAGCGTCACTTCCACGTACACAGGGCCGACAAAGCCGTTGCCGTAAGCGAAGTAATTGCCGTTTTCCAGCTGGCCTGCAGCGGGTGCATCGGTGGGAGTTTCCTCCGTGGTGCCGGTAGCAGAAGTGGTGGTATCGGTACCGGTGGCGGAGGTGGTAGTATCAGCAGTACCGGTGGCGGAAGAAGAAGCATCCGCGCCGGTAGCGGAGGTGGCAGCGTCCACAGCGGGAGCTTCGCCCTTGATGAAGGAGATGGCGTCATTGATGGCATTGGCAACGGCGTTGCTGGTAACGGTGGCGCCGGCAATGGCGTCCACATTTTCACCCAGATTCACTTCGGTAAGACCAATGAAGCTTTCAGCGAAAGCAGGTTCCAGCGCCTTGGAACCGAAGCCCTGGGTTTCATTGAACTGATCGTCACCGATCTTGACAGCGGTGATGGCGCCGTTTTCATCCAGGGTCACTTCCACGTACACTGGGCCGACAAAGCCGTTGCCATAAGCGAAGTAATTGCCGTTTTCCAGCTGGCCCGCGGCGGGGACATCGGCGGGCGCTTCCTCCGTGGTGCCGGTAGCAGAAGTGGTGGTATCGGTAGTGCCGGTGGCAGAGGTAGTGGTGTCGGTCTCGCCGGTGGCGGCAGAAGAAGTATCCGCGCCGGTAGCGGAGGTGGCAGTATCGGCCTCGCCGGTAGCGGAGGTGGCAGCGTCCGCAGCGGGAGCTTCGCCCTTGCTGAAGGCGATAGCGTCATTGATGGCGTTGGCGACGGCGGTGCTGGTGACGGTGGCACCGGCAATGGCGTCCACATTTTCACCCAGCTTCACTTCGGTATGGCCGATGAAGCTTTCAACGAAAGCAGGTTCCAGCGCCTTGGAGCCGAAGCCCTGGGTTTCGTTGAACTGATCGTCGCCGATCTTGACGGCGGTGATGGCGCCGTTTTCATCCAGGGTCACTTCCACGTACACAGGGCCTGCAAAGCCGCTGCCGTAAGCGAAGTAATTGCCGTTTTCCAGCTGGCCTGCGGCAGGAGCATCGACGGGAGTTTCCTCTGTGGTGCCGGTAGCAGAAGTGGTGGTATCGGTAGCGCCGGTGGCGGAGGTGGTAGTATCGGCAGTACCGGTGGCGGAAGAAGAAGCATCCGCGCCGGTAGCGGAGGTGGTGGTATCCACGGTGTATTCCTCACCCTTGGCGTAGGCGATGGCCATGTTAACGGCGTCGGCCACAGCCTTGCTGGTGACGGTCGCGCCGGCAAGCGCGTCTACATTCTCGTTCAGCTTCACTTCGGTAAGGCCAATGAAGCTTTCGGCGAAAGCAGGTTCCAGTGCGCGGGTGCCGATGCCCTGGGTTTCATTGAACTGATCGTTGCCGATGGTCAGCGCGGTGATAGCGTAATTGTCATCCAGGGTCACTTCCACATACACGGGGCTGTGGAAGCCCTGAACCAGGCCGTAGTAATTGCCGTTTTCGCACAGACCAGCTTCGCTCTCCACAGCTTCGGAGGCGCCGGTGGCGGAAGAAGTGGCGGAAACGGTGGCGTCCACAGGCTCGGATTCCACGGTTTCGCCGCGGGAGAAAGCCAGCGCCTGGTTGACGGCCTTGACAACAGCGGTGCTGGTGACGGTGGCACCGGAGATGGCGTCCACGTCGGTGCCCAGCGTCAAAGTGCCGAAGAGGCCCAGGAACTGTTCATAGAAAGCAGGCTCCTGCGCCTTCTTGCCGTAGCCGGGGGTTTCGTTGAAGTTTTCGTTGCCGATCACGATGTCGGAGATCGCGCCTGCATCATCCAGGCCGATTTCCACATATACGGGACCGCCAAAGCCGCTGACCTCGGAATAGTAGCGGCCGTCTGCCGTCTGACCCACATTGGCAGGAGCGGCGGTGGCAAAGCCTGCTACCTTGCCCACAGCCTCACAGGCGGAGTTCACGCCGCGGACGACGGCATTGGAGGTGATGGTGGCAGAGGTGATGGCATCCACGCCGTCGCCCAGGGCGATGGGAGCGGACAAACCTGTAAACTGATCGGTAAAGGCAGGCTCCTTGGCCTTGGCGCCCAGACCGGGCGTTTCAGAAAAGTCGGAGCCGCCTACGGAAATGCCGCTGAGCACACCCTTGGCGTCCATGCCCACAACGATTTCCACGGGGCCGCCAAAGCCGGTCACGGAAAGCGTGGCAACATAGCCCACCGCTTCGCCGTCGGCATTGTTGCCGGCATACAGCGCGGTCAGGGATTCGTCGCACTCCAGCTGAACAAATTCAACCGCTTCCGGCACCAGCGCACGGCGGGTGGCGGCAGCTTTTTCCAGTTCCTGCGTGGCAATGGCGTCCTTGGTCATTTCATAGGTGACGCCAAGGAGCAGTGCGGCGACGAGGGAGATCAGGGTCAGTACGACCCAGGCGGGGAGACGGGTCTTGTGCATGGTCAATTCCTCCGAATTATATTGTTTCGTGGATCAAAGGTTGGGGCGCCCGAGCAGCTGACTGGCAGCAGCGGTATCGCCGCTTTCCAGCGCGTTGCGGATCAATGTGCTGGAAATCAGCGTGCCGTCGGGTAGCGTGACGGGCGGGATGACGGTGAGGGAAACGCCGTGCTCTGTGCAAAGAGCTTTCAATTTATCCGTATCGCCCTTTGCATCCTTGCCAAAGCGGTAATGAAAACCCACTACGATGTGCTTTGCACAGAGTTTATCAAGCAGAATATCTCTGAAAAAAACATCATAAGGCAAGGAAGCGATCTGCGGATCAAAATGCGCATAGAATACATGCGCAAGCCCAAGCTCGTGCATGATCTCGCTTTTGCGGCAAATATCCGTCAGTACGCGTAGCTTCCGCGGAGGATGCAATACAGCCGCAGGAGGCAGATCGAATGTAAACGCGCAGGGAACAAGGTTTTGCGCCTGTGCCTGCGCTACGGTGGCGCGGATCAGTTCCCGGTGACCCAGATGTACGCCGTCAAACATGCCCAGACACACGCAGGTCGGATGAGGAAATGCGGTCAGATCCGCAATATGATGCAGAGGCAATATGGTATCCTCCGTAAATTGACATTCATGAAGAAGCAGGCAGAGCCGCTGGGGCGCTGCCTTGAGAAACATTAAAAGTCTATTGTACAAAATGATTATAGCACAGCAAATGGATATTGTCACGTGAAAAATATAGTGTTTTATGCCTAAAGTTGGGCGAAAGCGATAAATGGTTTTCAAGAATTTATAAATAATTTATCGATAAATAACAGGACAAATGTAATAATTTGTCAATAATGTGAGGAAAGCGCAAAAAATAAGGAAAAAACACGTGCAAATATGCATGAAATATGCTATGATAGAAAGGGTATATGTAAAAGTCGGGCGACCGCAAAGCACTAGGGATTGCGTATCCTGTCCCGGAAAGCCCTGAAGTGATTTGACAAAGCGGTGGGGATATACTATAATGAAACGAATTGTATAGGGGTATTCTCTGCCTGTATGCGGTACGGAAACCCCTGCGGGGAGTGACACGCATGACGATTGGCCAGATCGCTAAAATCCTGGACGCCAAATGGATCTGCGGTGAGGAACAGCAGGATCTGGAGGTCACGTACGCCTTTGCGTCCGACATGATGAGCGACGTACTGGCGCATGTGGGCATGGATACCATGCTGCTCACGGGCCTGATCAACAGCCAGAGCGTGCGTACGGCGGAAATGCTGGACGTGCCCTGCCTGGTGTTTGTGCGCGGCAAGATTCCCCACAAGGACGCTGTGCAGCGTGCCCAGCAGATCGATTTGCCGCTGCTGATGACGTCCTGCTCCATGTTCGAGGCCTGCGGAAGGCTGTATGTGGCGGGCATGGGCGTAGCCAAACTGGAACAGTATGACGGAGATGGCGACGATGATTAAAGAAACCTTCCCCGTAGAAGCGGGTAATATGACCGCAGCGGGCGACGTATCCGCAAGGATCAAGCGCCAGATGAAGCAGGTGGGGATTCCTGCAAGCGTGGTGCGCCGCGTATCGGTGGGCACCTATGAAGCGGAGATCAACCTGGTGATCCACTCCCTGGGCGGACACATTGATTTTGAGATCAATGAAGAACAGGTCGTAATCCGCGTGGTGGACAGAGGCCCGGGTATTCCGGATCTGAAAAAGGCCATGACGGAAGGCTGGTCCACCGCATCCAACGAAGTGCGCAATATGGGCTTTGGCGCCGGTATGGGTCTGCCCAACATGAAGCGCAACGCAGATGAGTTTTCCATCGAATCCACGGTGGGCGTCGGTACCGACATCACCATGGCGTTCAATATTTAATTAATGTAGAAATCTGATGAAAGGGAGGGCGGCAAGATGGCGAATATGGAATATTATCATTCCGTAAGGCTGGACCCCGAAAAGTGCAGGGGCTGTACCAATTGCCTGAAGCGCTGTCCTACCGACGCCATCCGCATCCGCAACAACCGTGCAGCCATTATCAACCAGAACTGCATCGATTGCGGCGAATGCGTACGTGTGTGTCCGCACCATGCCAAAACGGCGGTGACGGATCCCCTGAGCATCATTGAAAATTTTGAATACAGAATCGCGCTGCCCGCGCCCTCTCTGTACAGCCAGTTTCCGCAGGTACATTCGGCCGAACCCATCATCGCATCCCTGTACAAGATGGGCTTTGACGAAGTGTTTGAAGTGGCAAGGGCCGCGGAAGTGGTATCCTATGCCATCAGCAGGACGCTGATCAACGAAGACAGGCCCCGCCCCGTCATCTCATCTGCCTGTCCTGCGGTGCTGCGGCTCATCCAGCAAAAGTATCCCAGCCTGCTGGAAAATGTGATCGACATCATGTCGCCCATGGAGGCTGCGGCACGCATCGCCAAGGAAGAGTTTTCCAAAAAGCGGAACGTGCCTGTGGAAAAGATCGGCGCATTCTTTATTTCTCCCTGCGCCGCCAAGCTGACGGCTGTAAAAAATCCCATCGGCACGGAAACTTCCGCTGTGGACGGGGTGCTGGCCATCCGCGATCTGTTTACGCAGATCCAGTCCCTGGTAAAGGGCGAGTTTACGCCGCTTGAAATTGAGCGGGCCAGCACGGTGGGCATCCGCTGGGCTATGCCAAGCGGCGAAGCAGACGCCGTGGGCATGCGCCACACGCTGTGTGTGGACGGCATTGAGAATGTGAAGCACGCTCTGGAGCAGATTGAAAACAACCGCTTTGACAGGCTGGATTTTGTGGAACTGCTGGCTTGCACCAACGGGTGCCTCGGCGGCCCCCTGACGGTGGAAAACGGCTACGTGGCCAAGAGCCGCATGAACGCCATTTTGCGCCATACGCCGGACAGACAAATCCAGAAATCCGAGATCTTTGAAAACGCACACGTCAAATTCCGCATGACCACGGAAATTGAGGAAAGCGATGCGCTGCAACTGACGGGCACCATGAAGGAACGTCTGGAAAAGGCTGCCCGCATTGAAGAGATCGAGGCAACGCTGCCCGGCCTTGACTGCGGCTCCTGCGGCTCTCCCTCCTGCCGCGCGCTTGCGCTTGACATCGTCAACGGCCACGCCACCGAAATGAACTGCATTTTCAAGCTCAACGAGCGCATCAGCACCCTGGCGGGTGAAATGGTGTCTCTCGGCGCGTCCACCCGTTTTTCCGTGGGCGGCAACCGGGACGAAACCGATCTTGAAGATCCCTTCGCACAAGAGGGAAAGGAGTAACAAATGAAAGTTTCTGAGTTTGTGAAGCTCTCCGGGAGTAACGTGCTGACCGGCGATTATGAAGACCGGGAGATCGCCTGCGGCTATACCTGCGATTTGCTCAGCCATGTGATGGGCAAGGGGCAGGCGGATATGGCCTGGGTCACTGTGCAGGCGCACATGAATGTGATTGCCGTAGCGTCCCTGCTTGACTTTGCCTGCGTGATTATCCCCGAGGGGCTGCCGGTTGACGAAATGATCGTGAAGAAGGCGTCTCAGGAGGATATCATCCTGCTCTCCAGTACCCTGACTGCCTTTGAACTGGTCACCCTGATGCACGAAAACGGCGTGCCTGCGGCGAAAAAGGGATGAACATCTACTGCGATCTGCACATCCATTCCTGTCTGTCGCCCTGCGGCGACGCGCTGATGACGCCCAATAACATTGTCGGCATGGCCTACATCAAGGAATTGGACGCCATTGCGGTGTGCGACCACAACGCCTGCAGGAATCTGCCCGCCGTCAAGGAAGCGGCGGACATGATGGGCGTGGTGCTTCTGCCCGGCATGGAGCTGACCACAAAGGAAGAAGCACATATGCTGTGCTACTTCCGGGACGTGGAAAGCTGCATGAAGTTTGGTGAATTTGTGTATGAACACATTCCAAACATCAAAAACAAACCGGAGTTCTTTGGCGAGCAGCAGGTGATGAACGCGCAGGATGAAGAGATCGCCAAGGAGGAAAAGCTGCTGATCAGCGCGCTGGACCTGAGCTTTGAGGAATGCGAAAGGCAGATCCATCTGCACGGCGGCATCTGCGTGCCCGCCCACATCAACCGGGGCGCCAACGGCGTGCTCAACGCCCTGGGCTTTCTGCCCTCCGGCGCAAGGTACGACGCCCTTGAGGTTTCGGACAAGGTAGCGCCGCCCAATACGGACCTTTCCGGGTATCGGATTCTCCGTTCCTCCGATGCCCATTACCTGGAAAACATTCTGGAAAGAGAGTTTTCCCTGGAGGTAAAGGAAAAAAGCACGGATGCGCTGTTTGAAGCCATCGCGGGACTGTAACGGACTGAAATCGGCAAATCTCACGAAAGGCTCTGCCTACGTGATTTGAGCATAGTAACCACATTACACAAGGGGGTTGGATCGTCATGTCTTTGGAAAACAAAGAAAAGTACGAAGCTCTACAAAACGTCATCGACGAGCTCAAGAATGAGCCCGGTGCGCTGATGCCCATCATGCAGCGCGCGCAGGACATCTTCGGCTATCTGCCTGAAGAAGTCCAGAACTACATCGCCAAGGAACTGGATATCCCCGTGAGTGATATCTACGGCGTGGCCACTTTCTACGCCCAGTTCAACCTGGAACCCAAGGGCAAGTACATCATCAGCGTGTGCATGGGTACCGCCTGCTACGTCAAGGGCGCCCAGCAGGTGCTGGACAAGCTGGCAGAGGTGCTGGAAGTTCCCGCCGGCCGTACCACGCCCGACGGTGTGTTCACTCTGAACGCCACCCGCTGCCTGGGTGCTTGCGGCCTTGCTCCCGTTATCATGGTCAATGACGACGTGTTCGGCAATGTGACGCCCGACCAGGTGCCCGGCATTATCGCCAAGTATCGCCAGTAATAAAGGATCAATGCCATGATGCGAGAACTTGCGGACAATATCATGGATATTGCCCAGAATTCCATCTCTGCCGGCGCAAAGCTGACGCAGGTGCTTGTCAGGATTGACCATAAGGCAAATCTGATCACCCTGCAGTTTACAGACGACGGCTGCGGCATGAGCGCCGAAATGGTAAGCAGCGTGACCGAGCCTTTTACCACCACGAGAAAAACCCGCAAGGTGGGTCTGGGTCTGCCGCTTTTGCAGCAGACCGCCATGATGACGGGTGGAGATCTTTCGATTGAATCCGAGGTGGGGAAGGGGACGCAGGTGACTGCGACCTTCGGGCTTGACCATATCGACCGGCCTCCGCTTGGAGATGTGAGCGGCGCATGGTTCAGCTTAGTGGTAATGAATCCGGATACGGATTTTCTCTTCGAGTATGATTACGACGGCAATGTGTTCACCTTTGATACCCGGATGATCCGGGAAACGGTGGCCCCGCTGCCGCTGAACGCTCCCGAGATTTCCGACTGGATCCGCGAGTGTATTTATCAGGA
>SVGT01000010.1 GCA_015056175.1 Clostridiales bacterium
CGTCATCCCAATCATCGGGGATACAGTCCATAAATCTGTCAATGCGCTTGGTGAGAAAGAGAAAGGTACAATCCTTGCGCTCCTTTATCATCTTCCAGCATTCTGGGCGCCATGCATCTGCTTCCTCAATCAGAAAATCGGTGGAAAAGCAGGTATATACAATGCCGGATTTCATTTTGTAATTACCGTTCTTTAAGTGTTCTATGGGCTTTGCAAAGTCCTTTGTTTTTTCAATGATACTTGTATCAACACCACGTTTTGCGTCGCCCTTGTGGATATAGCAATAGAGGCAGCCGTCGCTGCACTTTTTGCAACCTCTCCACGGATTCCACATCGCCATATTCTCACCTCGTCAAATTCGGGTTTATCGCTTTAATTCTATCACAGCAGTACACAAAACCACAAGCCAACAAAGGCTTGCGGTTTCGTTATTTGCTCGATGTAATAATGTAAGATAACTCCCTCCTTCACATCACCCTTACTGAAAGGGAGGTGGCGCGGAGCGCCGGAGGGATTGTCCATTGACTTGAAGTGGCAATCCCACCACCGCAAGCGGTCCCCCTCCCTTTCACAAGGGAGGCTTTCCGCAGCATGCAGCAATGACAAGCTTCGATCACATGCGAAACATACCAAGCCAAAGGCCCCCTTGTGAAAGGGGGCTGTCACGTAGTGACGGGGGATTGCTGAATTGCTTCGTGTTGCAAACCCTCCGGCGCTCCGCGCCTTCCGCAGCCGCAGTCACCGCCTGCGCATCGGATATGAAAAAGCCTGCCGTCTGCGATACACAGACAGCAGGCTGCATTTACAGCGTCAGGATGCTTTGGAACGCGTCAAAGGTGCGCTGCACGGCGCCCGGGGCGGAGGAAATTTCGGCGGTCAGGGGGCCGTCGTAGCCGATTTCCCGCAGCGCCTCCATCACCGCCGGGAAGGGCACGTCGCCCTCCAGCAGCTCGCAAAAGCCCTGCAGCGTGCCCACGTTCTTTTTGAAATCCTTCACGTGGACGCGGGCGATGCGCTTGCCCAGGATGCGGATCCACTGCTCGGGATACCCGACGTGCAGGATATTGCCCACGTCCATGTACACCCGGATGTACTCCGAACCGATCCTGTCGATAAAATCCCGCATTTCAAGAGGCGAAAGCAAGAATCCGTTCCACACGTTTTCGATCCCGACGGTGATCCTGTTTTCTTCGGCGTACCGGGCAAGCTCTTTCATGGCGCAAAGTGCCCTGTCGTACACCACATCGTAGGGAAGCACGGGCGCATCGGGGAGGAAGGGCACCTCCACAGCGCCGGGGATGATGAGGATGGTATCCGCCCCAAGCACCCGGGCTCTGCGGATCTGCTCTTTTGCGACCTGCATGGCTTTTGCCCGGACGGCGGGATCGTCCGCTGTGAAGGAGTACTTCCAGTACAGCCCGCTTGCCAGCGAGGACAATCGGACGCCTGCGTTTTCTGCGGTTTTGCGGTAGGAAAGCAGCGTTTCATCCGGCGTCAGAAGCCCCATGGCGCCCTCTTCGTCCAGGGAAAGCTCCAATGTGTCATAGCCCGTCTTGCCGGCAAGCGCAATGCATTCCTCCAGCGTCAGGCTCCATGGGAAGGCGCTGATGTGGATGCCTGTTTTCATTCTGCGTTCCCCCGGCCTTTATTTTTCCAGCACCTTTTTGACAAAGGCGGCGTTTTCCGCAAGGTGATCCTTGTATTTCTGGAACACGCCCACGGCGCACAGATCGCCCGGCTTGATGTTCTGGTAGGTTTCCTCAATGGCGCGGAAGGCGATTTCGGATACCTCCTCCGGCGTTTTGCCGCGGAACATCTGCCCGCCGGAGAAGATCTTGAAGGCGATGACGGGCTTTTCGATCTTCCGGATGGCGTCAAACATCAGTGCCCTGTCCTCCTCGTGGAAGACGATCTCCTTGGGTTTGCCGGTGATAAAGGAACTGGGCCGTGCCTGACCGCGGTTGCGGGTGTTGTGCAGGCACAGCACGTAAAAGTCCGCGCCCCAGTTTTCCCTTTCCGCATGCAGCGCACGCTCGGGCACATGGGTGCCGATGGCGGCCTTGAAGCCCAGGCTGTGGATAAAGGCCAGGCGCTTGCGGATCTCGTCAAAATCCTCTTTTTCGTAGAGTTCGTCAAAGGTGGTGCCCTGATGATAGATGCCCAGCGGCTCAAACTCTGCCATGCGCCGCACGTTTTCGTAAAAATCCGGCGCGCCGGGGAAGGTCTGGAAAATGACGTTCATTTTGCCGCCCGCCGCCCGGTATTTTTTCAGCGTATCCAGCATAAAATCGCTGGCCAGCGCCAGGATGGTGTTGTAGCCGCATTCCCAGGCCCGGTCCATGGCGGCAAGCACGTTGGTCTGGTTGTAGTATTCCAGCATTTCGGGGCCGGGGTAGATGTCCGGAATATAGGAATTGGCGTGGAAGGGATTATCGCCGATGATCATGCGGGTGACCCTGGTGCCAAAGAAATCCACAGTGGGCAGCATAAGGAAACCTCCTTTTACGTCAGGGAATGGGGATGGGGACGGCGGAAAAAATCAGAAGGTATCCGCCGCCGTCATGGTAAAGGGCAGGGGCAGCCAGCCCTGGGGCATGCGGCTGTCGCACACGGCGTTTTCAAGATCCATCAGCATGCGCTGGGCTTCCAGATGGGAAAGGGCATAGTCGGGCGTGAGGCCTTCTTCCGCAACGGAAACCTGATTGTCCTTTACCCGGATGGTAAAGGAAGGCTGATCCTCCACCTGCACGGTAACGCAGCCGTCCGAAAGGCGCATGTAGCTGCTCTTGAGCGACAGAAGCGTGTCCACCACCCTGGGGAAGTTCAGAATGTGGATCATTTCAAAGGTGCCGATGTAGCGATCCTCGCACAGACGGGAGAGGATGTGGATACGCTCCTTCTGGTAGGGCGCGCAGTGGAGGGTGATGCTCTCCTGCCCGGCAAAGGCCAGATAGCTCTTGAGCACCAGGGGCAGAAGCTGTTCATCCACAAGGGCAATTTCGCCCGCCGTCATCAGATAGCCGGCCAATTCGCCGTGCACGCGGATCACATAGCATTCCGCGTTCCAGTTGTGCATGATGTTCATGTATTCTTCCCGGGGACGGGTGCCGTGGACGGGCATTTTATGGGACAGGGCATGGCAGAAATCCACCTCGTCCTGCTTTTCCTCGGTGAGGGGGGAGAAGGTGATGTGGCTTGCATCCTGATCGCGCAGCGCGTGACGGAGGTTGGTGGTATTGACGGTGTAATGGAGGCTGACGCCCATGTGCTCAAAGCCAAAGTAATTATAGCGCTGCCTTTGTCCGCCCAGGATCATCAGGTCATGACCCCGCTCGCGGGCGTCGTCCATGGCCATTTTCATCAGGTGCTTCATGTGGCCTTCGCCCCGGGAGTAGGGGTGCACGCTGACGGTGCCGATGAAGCCGCAGGACAGCTTTTTATCCAGCATGTTCATTTCCAGTGGGCGGCAGGCCACCATGGCGCGGATGCGGCCCTGCTGCTTGGCCAGGAAGTGCCAGTCGGAAAAGTCGGGGGCGTCGTCTGCGTAGGCCTTGGGCAGGAGCTTTTTGAAATCGTGGGGCTCGTGAGCCTGGGAGAATACGAAGTTGGCAAAGTCCACGATCTCTTCGCGGTCCTGGGGGCAGGCCACGGTGTACAGGGTTTCTTTCATTGCGGGAACCTCTCTTTAATAAATTGTTTCAGTAACGGATGGGGGTGCAGCGGGCCAGCAGCTTTCGGACGCTTTCGCCCTCGGCCATGCTGGTGCCGGGGAGCATGATGGTGGCGCAGGAGGCGCTGACGCCAAGGCACAGCGCATCGCTTGCCGATTGGCCGTCTGCAAGGGCATGGCACACGGCGGCAAGCATGGCGTCGCCTGCGCCGTATACGCCCCGGACGGGCACGTCAATGGTGGGGCAGAAAACGGCTTCATCCCGTGTTACCATCAGGGCGCCTTCTTTTCCGCGGGAGTGGCAGATCATGGAAACGCCCGTGTCCTGCAAAAGCTTTCTCAGATGAGGAAGGGCTTCCTGCACGGAGGAAATGTCCCTGTTCAGCAGTTTGCGCAGCTCCTGCTCGTTTGGCTTGATCAGGTCGGGCGCGGCCTTGAGTACTTCCCTAAGCGCCTCTCCGTCGCAGTCCGCCGCCACAAAGCAGCCCTTTTCATGGGCCTTTTCGCACAGCGTCCGGTAATATGCGGCAGGCGCGCCCTTGGGCAGGCTGCCCGTCAGCACCAGATAATCGCCCTTTTGCAGGGAGGAAAGCACCTGGTTTTCCATTTCCTGCAGCTTGAAGGGGGTGACGGGGGCGCTTTCCTCGTTGATCTCGATGGTGCAATTCCGGGAGGCGTCCTGGATCTTCAAATTGACGCGCAGCGCGCCGGGGCAGGGGATGAGGGCGGCGGGCACGCGGCTGTCCGCCAGCGCCTTTTCCAGCACGGCGGGCGTGCCTGCAAAGGTGAAGCCGTGAAGCCTGACCTTGGCGCCCAGGTTTTTGAGCATCCTGGCCACGTTCATGCCTTTGCCGCCTGCGTCCTCCCGGATCACCTTCACCCGGTTGGCGCTGTCCATTTCAAAGCGCTCGAGCGCTACGGTTTTATCAATACAGGGGTTGAGAGACAATACCCAGATCATGTGCATTTTCCCCCTTGAATTTGATCGCTTGTCGGTAAAATCAGTATACTATACCCCTTCGCGGCGTGTCAATTTGGTGGAACAAAATGAACATTGCACAATATCGGCGGAATAAAGTGAACAGTGCACAAAGCGATGCAGGGGCGCACATGACGGACATCCTGCAAACGGACGGCAGAGGGTGCATACAAATATTTCAAAAATATTACATAAATCGCCCATTTATTAACAATTGTGGAAAATTTCCGGAAATGAAGTTTTCCACCGTCCAAATTGTGGATAACTTTCAACCATACAGGGGGTTTTCCCACAAAAAGGGGCAAAAACAAGGGTTTACAAGGCTTTTTTTGTGGATAACTCTGTGGATAATGTGGAAAAGTACGCCCTTTTGCAATATTCGATTGTGGAAAATCCCGGGGCTGGATCGGTGAAAAAAACGGGTCAAAACAGGTATTTTCGGTCAAAATGCCCACGAATTTCACCGAAAATGCCATTGACAGGGGAAAAAACGGGGAAAAACGCGATTGTGGAAAACCCGGGTCCGGAAAAGTTCAAACTTTTGTGACTTGACAGCATACTGCCTGTGCAAAAGTGCATAATCTGTTGCGCGGAGGTGTGTCCAATGATCAGGATGCTGAAAGAAAGGGTTGTGATCACCCTGTGCGCCTTTGGGGTGCTGCTGGTATTTGCAGCCGTATCGCCGCGGCCGGCAAGGCCTGCGGTGCCCGCCCGTCCCGTCAGCGCGGGAGGGCTTGAGGGCATGGTGATCTGCGTGGATGCGGGTCACGGCGGGCAGGACGGCGGCGCAAGGGCCAGGGATTCGCTCACGTGGGAAAGGGAGATCAATCTGCAGGTGGCAAAAAAGGTGCAGCGGGCGCTGGAGGAGGCCGGCGCAAGGGTCATCATGACAAGGGAGGATGAGGGCGAGCATTTTGAAAGCAAGCGGCAGGAGCTGACAGAAAGGCTCCGTCTGGCGCAGGAAAACGGAGCGCAGATGCTTTTGTCCATCCACATGAACGAGTACAGGTCGCGCCTGGAAAGCGGCCCGCAGGTGTTTTACCGGGAGGGGCAGGAGCAAAGCCGCCTGCTGGCAGGGGCGCTGCAGAGCGCGTTGATCAGCCAATTGCAGCCCAAAAAGCAGCGCACGGCGCTGGCGGGGGATTATTTTATTCTGTCATCCGAGCTCCCCTCGGTGCTGGTGGAGTGCGGCTTTCTGTCCAACAGCGACGAGGAAAAGCTGCTGCTGACGGACGCATATCAGGAAAAGATCGCGCGGGCGGTATGCACGGGCGTGGAGGAATTTGTGCGTTTGTCCCGGTGACGGAAAAAACGCGCGTTTTTCGGGACGGGCAAAACTTTTGCCCCGAAAAATGCACTGGAAATGATCAAAAATGCACACAAAACAGGCAAAAGGGGCTCAAACGGCATTTTGCGCCCTTGACAGAAAAAAAGGGGGTGATATACTGAAAGAGCAAATAAGCGAACAAACGTTCGCATTACCGGAGGTGCGTATGAATCGTATGACGTATCAGACGCTGCGGGCGCAGATGGCGCTGCGCGGCCACAGCATGGCCACATTGTCTCAGGCAATTGGCATGAAGTACAATACCTTCCTGCGCAAGATGCGCTGCGACAGCGAGTTTACCCTTGGCGAGGCGCTGCGCATCCGCAGGGAGCTGCGCTATCAGGGCGCGGTGGACGTGCTGTTTGCACAGGGTGTGGAGGAAACGGCGTGAACGTCCGGGAAGCTTATGCATACAGCCGCACCAAGGCGGGCATCCAAAGGGCCCGCGAGCTGATGGATGCGCCAAGGCGCCTTGAAAACCGCCTGACGCTGCTCTACGCCCGCATGGACGCCCTGCGGGAGCGCATGGCGCCTACCTATGGCATGCTGCAGGGGAGCAGACCCTCCCTGCCCGGGGATAAAACGGGCAGTCTGGCCGTGAAGCTGTGCGATACGGAACGGGAAGCGGAGCAATTGCTCCACCGGCTTTCCCTGTGCAGAAAAAAGCGGCTGGCGCTGATCAAAGACCTGCCGGAGGGCGTTGCGCGGGATGCGCTGAAGCTGGTGTATCTGGACGGCATGAACGTGCTTTACGCCGCGGAGAAGCTGTACGTGGACCCGCGGCAAATGGCCCGGTACCTGAACGCCGGGCTCTCCCAGGTGGCCATGCGCCTTGCCATGGGCGAAGCTTGCGCGGATGATGAAATGATGTTATAATATTTAATTGCCTGTATGACGGGCAAAAACCAAGGGATCAGGAGTTGCTACATGGCGCAGCAGTATAACGCAGGCAGCATCAAGGTGCTGGAGGGTCTGGACGCGGTCAGGATGCGTCCGGGCATGTATATCGGTTCCACGGGCAGCAGAGGTCTGCACCATTTGCTGTGGGAAATCGTGGATAACGCCATTGACGAGGCGCTGGGCGGCTTTGCCACGGAGGTGGCGGTGACGCTCCATAAGGACGGCTCTGCCTCCGTGTGGGATAACGGCCGCGGCATGCCGGTGGATCTCCACCCCGACCTTGGCATTCCGGGCGTGGAGGTCATCTTTACCCGTCTGCACGCAGGCGGCAAATTTGGCAACGATAACTATGCCTATTCCGGCGGTCTGCACGGCGTGGGCGCGGCGGTGGTCAACGCCCTGTCCTCCTGGCTGACGGTGGACATTTTCCGGGACTGGACCCATTACGCCATGCGCTTTGAGTGCGTGGAGGACAAAAAAGAAAAAAAGCAGCTGGCAGGGCACCCTGTCACAACGCTGGACAAGATCGGCAATACCCGGAAGCGGGGCACGCTGATCCGCTTCCTGCCCGATCCCAACGTGTTTGAGGAAACCAAATTCCAGTTTGAAACGGTGCGCAACCGCATCCGCGAACTGGCCTACCTCAACAAGGGGCTGAAGATCACCTTTGAGGATGAGCGTCAGGACAGCGAAAACCGCACCCATGAATATTGCTTTGGCGGCGGCATCAGCGACTATGTGCGCTATCTGAACCGGGATAAAACGCCGCTGCTTCCCACGGTGATCGAACTGGACGGCAAAAAGGACGACGTGGTGTGCTCCGTTGCCATCCAGTACACCGACGGCTTTAACGAAAGCGTGTTCTCCTTTGTCAACAACATCCCCACCGGCGAGGGCGGCACCCATGAGGCCGGCTTCCGCGCCGCCTGGACCCGGGTGTTTAACGAGTACGCCCGCAAGGTGGGCGCGCTGCGCGAAAAGGACAATAATCTTTCCGGCGAGGATTTCCGCGAGGGCATCACCGCCGTCATCACCACCATGGTCAAAAACCCCCAGTTTGAGGGCCAGACCAAAGGCCGCCTGGGCAACACCGAGGTGCGTCCTGCGGTGGAAAATATCATCACCCAGCAATTGACGCTGTTCCTGGAGGATCTGAAAAACCAGGAGCTTGCGCAGAAGATCGTGGAAAAGGCGGTCAAATCCGCCCGCGTGCGCGAAGCCACCCGCAAGGCCAGGGACGTGGCCCGCGCGAAAAACGAACTGGAGGCCGCGCCGCTGGTGGGCAAGCTTTCCGCCTGCACGGGCCGCAAGGCGGTGGAAAACGAGCTGTTCATCGTGGAGGGCGATTCTGCAGGCGGCAGCGCCAAGCAGGGCCGCGACCGCAGATTCCAGGCCATTTTGCCTCTTCGCGGCAAGCCCCTCAACGTGGAAAAGAAGCGCCTGGATCAGGTGCTGCTCAACGACGAATTCCGTTCCATCATTACGGCGCTTGGCACCTCCATCGGCGAGGATTTTGATATTTCGTCGCTCAAGTACCACAAGGTGATCATCCTGGCCGACGCCGACCAGGACGGCGCCCATATCCGCGCCATATTGCTCACCTTCTTCTACCGCTATATGCGCCAGCTGGTGGCAGACGGCCATGTGTACATCGGCATGCCGCCGCTCTACGCCGTCAAAAAGGCGGGCAGCATCCAGTACGCCTATGACGATAAGGAGCTCAAGAAGCTGACCCAGGGCCTGCGCGGCAACTACACCGTCCAGCGCTACAAGGGTCTTGGCGAAATGAACCCCGAGCAATTGTGGGAAACCACCATGGATCCCCGCAACCGCAAGCTCATGCAGGTGACCATCGAGGACGCCGTGCAGGAGGACAACATCATCACCGTGCTGATGGGCGATAAGGTGGAGCCCCGCCGCGAGTACATCATCGAGCATGCGGAATTCAACAAGGAAGACCGCTTTGAGGGTACCGGCGAAGACCGGCAGGAAAAATAACAAAACAAAAGACGCTCGCAGATGGCTGCGGGCGTCTTTTTCATTTTAGCTGTTATATGGCGTCGGGCTGCCAGTGGGAAAGCTGCCTGAGCTTTTCGCATACTGCGGAATCCGCCTGGTACACCATGGGGCTGTTTGCCAGCTTGCAGTAGGTAAGGGAGGTATCCGCATCCGTGCTGCCAATGTAGAGGGTCAAGAGCGTTTGACCTTCTTTGGATACGGTGACGGTATGCCGCTGATCCTCGGACAGCCCCCACAGCGCCAGCGTTTTTTCGTCCGCGCGGACGGCGTACATCTGCGTCCACTCAAGGGAGGACAGGGCGTCAAGGAAGTTGGGTGCGGCGCTTTCCGTCATCACGGTACCGTCCTGAAGCGTCCAGACGCCGTCCTTTTTCACAGCGGTGAAGCTGCTGGTTTCGATCCGGTCGGCGGCGCTCAGATCGGGGATTTGATCCCATGCCGTCAGCTGGGTGAGGACGGGGGAAAAGATGGAAGACAGCGCCTTGGGCACGGCATAGACGGTGTCTGCGTCCGTACTCATGTGCAGATACACGCTGTCGCCAAAGGGCGTGACCGCGCCCATTGCGTATTCGCAGGCGGTGCCGTCGGTATATTGCACCTGCACGCGGAAGGATCTGTCCGTCACGCCGTAATCGGACAGCGCTGTTACGTTTTCCACCGTCTGCAGCGCGGGGAGGGCGCACAGCTCCTGCGCCATGGAGGAAAGCAGGGCTTGATTGACGGGAAGCTCCCTATCCAGCACGTTGATCCATGTGCCGTTTTGCTTTTCAAAGGCATAGTGCATGGATGCGCGGGACCAGGAGAGCGCCAGCACCTGATCCGCCGTTTTGTCCGTGACGGGCAGCGTTTTGCTCTGCCCGGCGCCGTCTTCCACGGCGCCGTTTTTCAAGTGGGCGAACAGGGTGAAAAGCAGCGCCGCAATGAGGGCAAGCGCCAGCAGTTTTACGATCTTTTTCAACGCCTCTTCCTCCTGATACACACAATTGCGCCAAGCGCCACAACACAAAGGGGAATGACACCGATGAGCAGCACGGTCACCGTGCCCTGTACCGAGGCCGGCACGCTGATCACGGAGCCCGTCACCGTCTTTGCGCGGATGGACAGCGTTTCCGCCTGATCGCACAGGAAGCTCAGGGCGTTCATGAACAGATTGTAGTTGCCGCCGGATACCATGGTATTGGCGCTGGAAATGAGGAACATGGAGGAGGGCACCCACAAAAGCGCGCCCTGGGATTTGGTGGCAAGGGCGCCCACGTTAAAGGGGCCGGTCACGTCCTGCTCCTCCTGGGAAAGGGTCTGGGTGTCCAGACCGTCCGCTTTGGCATAGGCCTTTTCGGAGGTGATGAGCAGCGGCTGCACGGAAGCGCCCGCGCCGTTTACGGGGGAAAGCAACTGGGCGATGGGCAAAAGCACGTACAGGCTGCTTTCATTCAGGGGAGCGGTGATCGCATGATTGCTCATGTAGGGCAGCAGGTAATAGGGATAGCGGCTCACATGGCGGCTGCTGTCGCCCTCCAGCACCATGCCCTCGCCTGCCGTCATGCCCATGAAGGAGGTGACGGACAGCAGGTTTTCCATGGCGCCTTGCTTGATGTAATCGGTGAGCAGGATCATGTTGCCGCCCTTTTCCAGATAGCGGATCAGCTTCTGCGCTTCCTCGGGGGAAATGTCCGACGCAGGCACGTTGATGATCAGGCAGGCGCAATCCTGCGGCACGTCCTCCAGGGACAGCAGGGACAGCGTTTCAAGCTGCAGATTGTCGTTGCGGATCAGCGCCGTCACGTCGCTTTCCAGCGCCGCTTCGCCGTGGCCGGACAGGGCATACACCTTGGGCATTGCGGCGTTGCTCACGTAATGGATGGCGTTGGTCAGGGCGTTTTCGCCGTGAAAGGCAGTGGAGGAGGAAACCGTGCCGTCCTCCAAAGCATGCTGCTGGGTGACAAAAATGCGGTCGTAGCCAACCAGACGGTAGCGGCTGCCCGATACCGTCAGCACGGAGTTGGTAAACAGGGTATCAAGGTCAATATCGTAGGCGCTTAAGAAGGTGGGATCGCTGACCGGATCCACGCTGGATACGGTGATATGGGGGCTCAGCTCTTCGTACCGGGAAAGCAGGCGCAAAAGCACCTGGTTTTCGCTGCCCGAAGGGGCAAGCAGGTAAAGATGTACGTCCTGATCAAGTCCCTGTGCGATCTGCACAGTCTGCTGGGAAAGGGTGTACAGATCATCGCCCGTCAGGTCAAATTCCACTACCTGGGAGGGCAGTACGGATACCACCAGGTTGACAGCCACGATGATCGTGATCAGCAGCGCCAGCTTCCATGCGCTGTAGGCGCTCATTTTGAAGCGGCGGGAAAGGATCGGCTTTTTCATTCCGCCCACCTCCTTTTTTCCAGCGCCTGCACGGTAAGCAGCAGAAATACCGCCGCAAAGGACAGGAAATACACCGCGTGGCGCAGATCAAACACGCCGTTGATGAAGGTGTAGAAGCGGTCAAAGAGCGAAAGGCTGCGCAGGATATTGGCAAAGAGCCCGTAGAACACCAGCGGCTCTGCCACATAGTACCAGTATACGGCGATGACGCCCAGCACGCACAGCACAAGAGAAGTGATTAGATTCCTGCACAGCAGGTACAAAAGGGCGCAAAGAACCGCAACGGCAATGCACAAAGCGATCAGGGACGCCCGGCTCATGGGGCTTAAGTAGGCAGCCAGATCGCCCGTCAGGTAGAGGATGAGCATGCAGATCAGCGTGATCACGGCGGAGGCCACCTGGTTTTCCGTCATGGCGGAAACGAACATGCCTACCGACAAAAGCGCCGCGCCCAGCAGGAAAAAGGCGATCAATGCGCCGTAGGCGGTGGGCAGGTTCACCGTTCCCCACAGGGAAAGGAGCAGGGGATAGGCCGCCATCACAAGACAGGGGATGAGCAGCACGGTGCACAGCGCCAGATACTTGCCCAGCACCACCTGGGACATGCGCAGGGGCAGCGCGTAGAGCAATTGATCCGTCTTCTGCTTTTTTTCCTCCGCCATGGTGCGCATGGTGAGCACGGGCACGGCGATCATGTAGATGAAGCTGACGGCGCTTAAGGCATATTCAAAGTTGGCGCTGTAGCCGCTCAGGTTGTATACCATCACGTACACGCCGGTGAAGAGCAGCAAAAACGCGGTGAACAAATACCCCGGCATGCCCTTGAAGCAGGCGGAGAGCTCCCGCTTGTATACGGCGATCATTCGGTTTGCGCCTCCTTTTCATCCGGATTGGCGGTGAGGGTGAGGAACACGTCCTCAAGAGAAGCTTTTTCGGTGTGCATTTCAAGCAGCGAAAGACCGTTTGCGGCAAAAAGATCAAACACGCTTTTGCGGATATCGCAATCGCTCAGGGGCCGGAGGGTGATCTCCGTTTCTCCGTTTTCAAGCGTTGCGGTGCCGGCGATCCGGCAGTTTGGCAGCGTTTCAAGAAGCAGGAGGGCTTTGGCTGCATCGCCCGCCACGGTGAGATGCATTTTTTCATGTCCGCTGAGCAGGCGGGCAAGGTTTTCCGCCGTATCCACGGCAAGCAGACGGCCGCCTGAAATGATCAGCACCTTTTCGCACACGGACTGTACTTCGCTTAAAATGTGGCTGGACAAAATGACGGTGTGGCTTTTGCCCAGCTCCCGGATCAATTCCCGGATCTCAATGATCTGCTTGGGGTCCAGTCCCACGGTGGGTTCGTCCAGAATGATGATCTCAGGATCCCCAAGCAATGCCTGAGCGATGCCCACGCGCTGACGGTAGCCCTTGGACAGATTGCGGATCAGCCTGTGCTGCATGGGGGTGACGCCTGTTTTTTCCATGGCGCTTTCAAGCTGCCGCCCCCGGTCCTTTTTGGGCACGTTCTTCGCTTCAAGCACGAAGAGGAGATATTCCCTGGGCGTCATGTCCATATACACCGGGGGGATCTCGGGCAGATAGCCGATGTGCCGCTTGGCTTTCATCGGCTCTTCCTCAATGTTGTGGCCTAGGATCATGACCTCGCCCGCCGTTGCGCTCAGGCACCCGGTGAGGATGTTCATGGTGGTGCTCTTGCCTGCGCCGTTGGGGCCCAGGAACCCGTAGATCACGCCTTTTTCAATATGAAAGCTGATATCGCTGACGGCGGTATGATCGCCGTAGCGCTTGCTTAAATGACTGACACGGATCAAAATCTGTCTGCTCCTTTCGGATTTACTTCCTATAATGTTGTATGATAGCGCGGTTTTTTGGTTTTCGCAAGTAAAACGGCCATCGTTCACGGTTTGTTTTCAAAATTTCCACGGAACATGCTTTTTTTCCGCGGTGCAATCCCGTATAATAGAGGCTGTTGAAAGGAGGGAAGCATGTGCGCTACCGCAATGAAATCAAGCATGTGATCTCCCCGGCGGACAAGGCGGCGCTGCTTGCGCGGCTCCGCGCCGTGATGAAACGGGACGCCCATGCAGGCCCGGACGGAAAATACCTGGTGCGCAGTCTGTACTTTGACAATGTGTACGACCGGGCGCTGCGGGATAAACTGTCCGGCGTCAGCGAACGGGAAAAGTTCCGCCTCCGCTATTATAATGGCGATCCGTCGCTGATCCACCTGGAAAAAAAGGTGAAAAAAGGCGGCCTTGGCTATAAAATCAGCGAAACCGTTACAAGGGACGAGGCGGACAGGATCATCCGCGGGGACGTCAACTGGATGGCGTCCTCCGGGCGCGCGCTGCTGGTGGAATTGTACGCCCGGATGAAATCCGAGGGACTCCGGCCCAAAACGCTGGTGGATTACACCCGCACCCCCTTTGTGTACGCGCCCGGCAATGTGCGGGTGACCATTGATGAAAACATCCGCACCGGCCTTGCCTGCACGGATTTTCTCAATCCCCAATGCATCACCGTGCCTGCCACGCGGGATATTGTGCTGGAGGTCAAGTGGGATGAGTTTCTGCCCGCGCCCGTTAAAAGCGCCGTGCGGCTCAAAAGCGTACGCGCCACGGCCTTTTCCAAATATGCCGCCTGCAGGCGTTATGATTAAGACAAATTTCGTGAAGGAGTGCATGTTCCCATGACCAATTTTTCCGATATCTTCAAGTCCGGCTTTCTGGATAACGTAAACAGCGTGGGCCTTGCCGATATGGCGCTGGTGCTGGTGCTGGCTTTTGCCCTGGGTCTGTTCATTTTCTTTGTGTACAAAAAGACCTATGCCGGCGTCATGTATTCCGCCCAGTTCGGCGGCACCTTGATCGCCATGACGCTGATCACCTCCATGGTGATCCTGGCCGTTACCTCCAACGTGGTTCTGTCTTTGGGCATGGTGGGCGCCTTGTCCATCGTCCGCTTCCGCACGGCCATCAAGGAGCCCATGGACATCGCCTTCCTCTTCTGGGCCATTGCGGCGGGCATCGTGCTGGCAGCCGGCATGATCCCCCTGGCGGTGGTGGGGAGCCTGGTGATCGGCCTGTTCATGCTTCTGTTCATGACCCACAAGAGCGCCATGCACCCCTACATCTGCGTGGTGACGGTGCGCGACCATCAGGCGGAAAAAATGGCGGAGGAATACATCCGCAAGCACGTGAGCCGCATGATCATCAAGAGCAAGACGGCGGAAAACGGACAGATCGAACTGAACTGGGAGCTGCGCCTCAAAAATGAGGATACCGGTTTTGTCACCGAGCTTTCCGGCATGGAGGGCGTGCACAGCGCCGTGCTGGTCAGCTACAACGGCGATTATCTGAGCTGAGAAAGGGCCAAAAATATGCTCAGGCATAACAAGATCGACCGGGTGTGCATGGCGTTCATGGCATTGGCGCTGGTGCTGGCACTGGGGTGTGTTTCCCTTGCCCGTCGGGGCGTCATTTCGCCGCGCAGCACGGGTGCAGCCTACGAAAACAGGCTGTTTGACCGGAGCACGGTGCACGAGATCAACGTGCAGATGGCGGATTGGGACGGCTTTATTGCCGCCTGCGAAAATGAGGAATACGCCCTGTGCACCGTTACCGTGGACGGGGAAACCTTCAAAAACGTGGCCATCCGCGCCAAGGGCAATACGTCGCTGAGCCGGGTGAGCGCCTATCAAAACAACCGCTATTCCTTCAAGGTGGAGTTTGACCACTACGACGACGCCATCACCTATCACGGCCTGGATAAGCTGTCCCTCAACAATCTGATCCAGGATAAAACGCTGATGAAGGATTATTTGGCCTATACCCTGATGGGCAAAATGGGCGTGATGAGCCCTTTGTGCAGCTATGTGAAATTGTGCGTGAACGGCGAATACTACGGTTTGTATCTGGCAGTGGAGGGCGTGGAGGACGCCTTCCTTGCAAGGAACGGAAGCGCCGGGGGCGAGCTTTACAAGCCGGACAGCACCTCCTTTGGCGGCGGCCGCGGCAACGGCCGGGATTTTGATATGGACGCCTTCCGGGAGGAAAACGCGGGCGCACAGGCCGATGACGGCAGCGCTGCTGTGCAGGACGGCGCGCAGCAAAAGCAGCGGCAAAAGGGCATGCAAATGGGCGCTATGCCCCAGGGCGGCGGGCCTCAGGGCCGCGGCGGCATGGGCGGCATGGGAGCTTCCGACGTAAAACTGCAGTACACGGACGATGAGATCGCCAGCTATCCAAACATTTTTTCAAACGCCAAAACGGATCTTACCTTGGCAGATCAGCAGCGCCTGATCGCCTCGCTTAAACTGCTGCAGCAGGGCGATGAAGCGGCGGTTAACCGGGAGCAGGTGCTCAGGTACTTTGCCGTGCACAATTTCCTGTGCAACGACGACAGCTACACCGGACAGATGATCCACAACTATTACCTGTACGAAGAGGACGGCGTGCTGGAAATGATCCCCTGGGATTATAATCTGGCATTCGGCGCCTTTTCCATGGGCAGCGGCAGCGCCCAGAGCGTGGTCAATGCGCCCATCGATTATGAGCTTTCCGACCGGCCTATGGTTTCCTGGATCTTTGACGATGAAGAGAGCCTTGCGGATTATCATAAGGTCTACCGGGCGTTTGCGGAAAACTGTCTTGCAAACGGCTGGCTCAATGAGGAGATCAGGCGTGTGGGCAGCATGCTGCTTCCCTATGCTCAGGAGGATCCCACCGCGTTTTTCACGGCGGAGGAGGTGACAGCGGCACAGGAGATGCTGACGGCGTTTGTCACCGCCCGCACGGAAAGCATTCTGGGGCAGCTGGCGGGAAGTATTCCCGCTACGGAAAGCGCTCAGCGCACGGATGCAAGTGCGCTGGTGGATGCCGGTTCTATCGACCTGAACGCCATGGGCGAATTTGGCATGGATCGGGGCGGACAGGACGGCGGACGGGATTTTATGTTCCCCGGCGGCATGGAGATGCCGGAGGGGATGACCGCGCCTGAGGGTTTTGATCCCTCGCAGATGGGTGTGCCGCCCGGCGGCATGGAGATGCCGGAGGGGATGACCGCGCCCGGCGGCTTTGATCCGTCGCAGATGGGCGTGCCGCCCGGCGGCATGGAGATGCCGGAGGGGATGGAAATGCCCGGCGGGTTTGATCCCTCGCAGATGGGTGTGCCGCCCGGCGGTATGGAGATGCCGGAGGGGATGACCGCGCCCGGCGGGTTTGATCCGTCGCAGATGGGCGTTCCTCCCGGCGGCGCGCCTATGTAAAAGCCAATCATTCGGACTCGCGCTGTGCGCGGGTCTTTTTGCTTGACAAAGGGATGCAAATCTGCCTATAATCACAAAAAAAGTTTCTATATGCGGAGGATCTATATGAAGAAGGCTTTGTCTTTTTTGCTGGCGGCCGGGCTGCTGGTGGGCAGCGCCCATGCGGAAAGCGTGTGGACGCCCCGGGAAGCGCCTGCGGTGCGCACGGTGATATCCGATGAGGAAAAGCGGGCCCGGGAGGACGCCATTTTGCAGCAGGGCACGCTGCTGTTTTCGGGCTTTACCAACATGACCTACAATGCCATGAGCGTCCAGTTTTTGAAGGACGCGCAGGAGGATGACGTGATCGCCTTCCACTGGGCTTGCGATGACGTGAGCCACGGCGGCTGGGGCGTGCTGGGCCTTTCTGTCAACGGAAAGCAAAAGGATATTGCGGCCTATACCCAGCAGCCGGACAGGGAGCGGCTGTACGTGTGTACGGTGGGAGATCTGATGGCGCAGGCGGGCGTTGATTCGCCCGGATTGCTGAACCGCTTTTCCATCGGCGCATGGAACGGCGGGCGCATTGCCAAACTGTACTTTTTGCAGGGCGATGCGGCAGCGCAGCTGAAAAACTATCTTGCAGGCGTGGAGGAAACGGAAATGATCCGGCATACCTATACCGGTGAACTGAGCAACAAAAACGCCATCCCGGAAGCGAAAAAGCTGTATGAATATCTGAAGGAGATCTGGCAGCACAAGTGCCTGACAGGGCAGATGGAAAGCACCTGGATGGGCTCTGCCGATTATGAGATGAATTTCCTCATGAAACACACGGGCAAATTGCCCGCCATCCGCGGTCTGGACTTTATGCACAACGATTTTGCCGGCGTCGCCCGCCGCGCCCGGGAATGGTGGGAAAAGGGCGGCATTCCCCACATCTGCTGGCATACCGGGCCGGACTTTGCCTCCGCCTACAACGAGAGCCAGAAGGACGACCTGAACTGGGAAAATGCCCTGACCCCGGGCACGGCGGAATACGAAAAGCTGCTGTCCGATATGGACAGGGCAGTGCCGTACCTCAGGGAACTGATGGATGCGGGCGTGCCGGTATTGTGGCGCCCCTTCCACGAACTGGACGGCGGCTGGTTCTGGTGGAGCCGGGGCGGCAGCGAGGGCTTTGTGAAGCTGTGGCAGCTGATGTACAGCCGCTATACCGATTACTGGGGCCTCAACAATCTGATCTGGGTGCTGGGCTACAGCCATGCGGGCGGCGATCAGGCGGCCTGGTATCCCGGCGATGATTATGTGGATCTCATCGGTGGCGACAGCTACACCCCCGGCGCCAACGGCGATCTGTACGCCGATATGCAAGCGATCGCACCGGAGGGCATGCCCATTGTGTTCCACGAGTGCGGAAGCATTCCCACGGAGGCAGAGATGCAGGCGGCGTCCGCGCCCTGGCTCATGTTCATGGTGTGGCACACCTCCCACCTGACGGACGGCAATTCCAATACCCCCGAATCCCTCCACGCTGTCTACAACAGCGATTATTTCATCACGTTGGATGAACTGCCCGCCTTCAGATAAAAGCGGAAAACAAAAAGGCTCCCTGCGGAAGGGAGCCTTTTTTGTATGCGTTTGCGGTGGGAAGGATGCCCGATGACTGCAGTCTGCCGCGGGAGATGTCAAAGCCTCCCTTGTGAAGGGGAGGGGGCGCGGAGCGCCGGAGGATCAGGGCGCTTCCACGATCAGGCCGTCGATCCAGGTTTCGGTGACGAACTGCAGCGTGCGGATGAACAGATCGGCCACTTCGCTCTCCGTGCGGGGATGGGCGCAGCCGTTGGCGATGAGCACGGCTACGGTGTCCGTGGTATCCTCAAAATAGACATCACACAGCAGCCCCTCCCATGCGCCCTGATGGCCGTACCAGGTGTCCGGAAGGCGCTCGTCCCGCAGGATATGCACCATCAGCCCGTAGGGGCCTTTGGCCGTGACCGAGCTTCCCGCCACGGAGGACTGATCCCGGCACATGAGGCGGACGGTATCGCCGCTCAGGATGCTGGTTCCCTGCCAGGTACCGCCCATGCTGAGCACGCTTCCCAGCACGGCCATATCATGTGCGCTCATCCACAGGCTGCCCACCGCTGTGCGATAGTGGCTGTGGGGAGCGCAGGTATCGTCGTATTGGGAAGCTTCCTGCAGGTATTCCGCCGCGGTCATGTAGACATCGCCGTTTGTGCGGAAGGTATCCGCCATGTTTTCCGGACGGTTGAGGAAAACGGGGGAGTAGGCCGCGTCCAGCGAGAGGGGCGCAAACACCTGCGCGTGCATGTAGCTTTGCAGGCTTTGCCGGCTGAAAAGCTCCACAGCGCTGCCCGTCAGGCCGCCGTTCAGATTGGCGTACTGATACTTTTTGCCGGGCGATGCGCGGAGAAAATAGTTTTCCGCCTGCTCCTCATCGCCCCAGCGGGGATTGTAGCCGGCGCTTTCCCGGATGGAGGAGGTGTGGCTCATCACCTGACGCAGGGTGACGGGCGCATTTTTGCGCAGCGGATTGCACAGAGGCTTTCCGTAATACGCTTCAAGGGGCGTGTCCAGCAAAAATTCTCCCTGCTCCCACAATTGCATCAGCCCCACGGCGGTGACCATTTTGGTCACCGAGGCGCACTTGAACAGGGTGTTTTCGTCCGCCGGACGGGTACTCCCGGCATCCTGAAAGCCGCGGGCATACTGATATTTTTCTTCGCCCCGCTGCCACACCAGCACCACCAGCGCCCGGGGCGACAATTGCTCATACATTTGGTCAAAAAACGCATCCGGCGCCGTCTGCGCATGGGCGGGACAGGCAAGCGCCATGCACAAAAGCAGCAACAAAAGCTTGCGAAACACAAAAAGCTCCTTTCATACCGTGGGTCAATACCCATTTTGACACAAAACCCCCATATCCTGCGGGAAAAATTGTAAAAACACCTGTTTGGATGCAGAAAAAAGGCCCCGAACGTGTCGGGGCCGGGATTCAGCACTTGGGATCCTGTCCGGCTTCTCGTTCTAAACCGGACGGAGGAACAGATCGTGTTTCATAAAAATCGGTGGTCGCTATGGTTGTTGCCCTTGTCTGCGGTATTCTTCAGGTGCTATTCGTTTTGTTCCAGCGTTCTTTTTTGGTGCGGACGGGAAAGCAGGAGGTAGCTTTATGGTTTGTCCGCAATGTTTCTTTCAGGATCAGACGGTTGTTCTGTTGATTCCGCAGAGGGCATAACGCGGCTTTTATGAAATGCGTGCACGCTGTTTCCCTTTCTGTTATTCGGGAATCTGGCATCAGGTGCGCGCTTGCTTCCTGTTTTTTGTCGGGTGCTGTGTTATTTTTCGGGTCTTGGGTTTTTCCTGTCTATTTACTTGCCACCGCGCGTTTTTCGGCGTTTGTTTTCCGGCGCGTTCAGCCGCTTATGGGCTGCATGCACATGTTTTGCCGTGCGGGCAGGCCGGTGTTCCGATGGCTTATGTGCGTGCGGTGGGCATCCAATGCTCTGTGTTCAAGGGAATCACGTCCTTCTCAAAGAGTGATCATAGGGCCTTTCTCGTCTTGGTACAACGGAATCGCCTCCTTTGAAGGAAACAGGAAACGGTTTTTCCTGATCATGGGGCAAGGAAGATTTTGCCCGCTTGGGTTGTAAGGGTTGGGTCCGGGGGCCGATCTGAGTTACCCGTTCAAGGGAATCTCCTCCTGTCAAGCGTTTGGGATGGGGCCTTTCGCTTCACAGTACATGGGAATCGCCTCCGTTTCGCGTTTTGCGGGGGACACAAAAGAACCGGTCTTGGAACCCTTTGGGTTTCATCGGTCGGTCCGGGAAAGGGAACGTCGCGTCGGTCGGTCGGGGAATGTCAGCTTCGCGTCGTCTTGTTATTTTATCCTTCTGTTTCTTGCACCTTGATGATAGCACACCTGGGGATCAAAGTCAATAGAAAAATGCTGTTTCTGGTAAAATAATTTCCGCAATAAACAAATTATCGATTTCCGATCGGGCGGAATGTTCGCATAATATTCCGAAGGATCATACGGGATGGGAAAGGAATGTTCGATATGTCATTTTTTGATGCAAAAAAGTTTTTCCCGATGCCCCCTGGGAATATGAAAAAGGCGGCAGGGTGGGAGTGCAAAAGAATTTGCATTTTTACCTGTACCATGTTAAAATAAAAGATGGCGTTTTATGCGCATTTTTGTGGTTCCCATTTGTAAGAATTTCGGAGGAAATACCATGGCAAAAGCCCCTGTTCCCGCCCCTGTTACCCCGGATATCATCCAGTCTTCCCTGGAAGACGTGATGCACCGGAGCATGATGCCCTATGCGGAATACGTCATTCTCGAGCGTGCCATTCCCCGTGTGGAGGATGGCTTGAAGCCCGTGCAGCGGCGTATCCTGTTTACCATGCACGAACTGGGGCTCTCTCCCGATAAGCCGCACCGCAAGTGCGCCCGTATCGTGGGCGATTGTCTGGGTAAATACCATCCCCATGGCGATACCTCCGTGTACGATGCCCTGACCCGTCTGGCTCAGCCCTATTCCATGCGGGGCGTGCTGGTGGACGGCCACGGCAACTTTGGCTCCATCGACGGCGACAGCGCCGCCGCCATGCGATATACCGAAGCCCGTATGGCGCCTCTGGCGCTGGAAATGCTGCGGGATATCGATAAGGATACCGTGCCCTTCCGCTTCAATTTTGACGATACCTTAAAGGAGCCGGATCTTTTGCCCGCCCGCTTCCCGCATTTGCTGGTCAACGGCGCCAGCGGCATCGCGGTGGGCCTTGCCACCAATATCCCGCCCCATAACCTAAGAGAAGTGACGAAGGCCGTCTGCATGCAGATGGACGATCCGGACGTGAGCCTTTCCGACCTGATGCAGGTTTTGCCCGCCCCCGATTTTCCCACCGGCGGCGTGCTGCTGGATACGCCGGAACTGCGTGCAGCCTATGAAACGGGCCGCGGCAAACTGACCGTGCGGGCTAAGGTGCATATGGAAAACGGCAGCGCCGGCAGAACGCTGCTTTGCATCACCGAGGTGCCCTACGGCGTTGCCAAGGCCGCCATGCTGGAAAAGATCCTCAAGCTCTCCGAGGAAAAGAAGAGCGTGCTGGGCTGCATCCATGATATCCGCGACGAAAGCGACCGGACAGGTCTGCGCGCCGTGATCGAACTGAAAAAGGACGCCGATCCCAAGCGCGTGCTGAAATATCTCTATAAATACAGCGATCTGCAGGTCACCTTCGGCGTGAACATGGTGGCCGTGGCAGGCGGCAAGCCCCTGCAGATGGGTTTGAAAACGGTGATCGGCCACTATATCCGCCATCAGAAGGAAGTGGTCACCCGCCGCACCCGGTACGAGCTGGATCAGGCGAAAGCCCGTGCGCACATCTTGGAGGGCCTGATCGTGGCGGTGGATAACCTGGACGAAGTGATTGCCCTCATCCGCGCCAGCAAGAACGGCCGCGAGGCCAAGCAGAGGCTCATGGAGCGCTTCGGCTTTGACGACGTGCAGGCGCAGGCCATATTGGATCTGCGTCTCCAGCGCCTGACCGGCCTGGAGATCGAAACGCTGCGCAGGGAATATCAGGATATTCTCAAGCTGATCACCCATCTGGAGGGCATCCTCAAGAGCGAAAAGAAGCTTTTGCAGGTGATCAAGAAGGAAATGACGGAGATCGCCGACAAGTACGGCGACGACCGCCGCACCCAGATCCTGGTTGAAAATGAGGACGAAAAGGACGAGCCCATAAGCGATGCGCCCGTACCCGAGGACGCCGTGGTGGTGCTCACCCGCGCAGGCCTTCTGCGCCGCTACGCCGTGCGCACCTACGAAAAGATGGAGCTGCCCGAAAACGAACAGGAATGGGCCCGCTACACCTTCCACACCCGCACGGATCACACGCTGCTGTTCTTTACCGACAAGGGCAATTGCTTCCCCCTGTCCGTGGGCAGCCTTACTGAGATCACCCGTCCCCGCGAGCGCGGCGTGAGCCTTAACGGCGTGCTCAACGGCCTGGACAAGGGCGAAAGCTGCGTGCGGCTGATGGATATCCCCGCAGGCGCCCTGCAGGGCATGAACGATCTGGTGTTCTTCACCCGTCAGGGCATGGTCAAGCGCAGCGCCGCGCAGGATTATGACGTGCGCAGAGCCAAGTTTGCCGCCGTCAATCTGAAGGACGGCGATACGCTTGTGGACGTGCAGGTGATCTCCGAGGAAAGCGATATCCTCATGATCACAAGGAACGGCATGTGCATCCGCTTTAAGCAGGATACCGTGCCCGTGCAGGGCAGAGCCTCCGCCGGCGTGCGCGGTATCAAGCTGGACGATCATGACGAGATCGCCCTGGCCTGCGTGATGAACAACGCCTGCCAGGTGGTGCTCTTCAGCGAGCGGGGCTATGCCAAGCGCCTGATGGGCGCCATGTTCGACGCCCAGGGCCGTGCCGGCAAGGGCGTGAAATGCTTCACCTTCAACAAAAACGGCTCCAACGGCTCCCAGATCGCCGCGGCGGTATGCGTAAACGGCACCCGGTTTATGACCGTGATGCAGTACGGCGGCATTATGACCCCCATGAGCACGGAGGATATTCCCTGCCAGAACCTGCCCGACAAGGGCAAGCCTGCGGTGATGGCCGTGCTGGATGACGTGGTCACCGAACTGATTCTGTCCTGACGAAAGGCGTACGTATGAAACTGAACTATTCTCCTCTGGCACGGGCCACGGACAGGGAAATCCTGCGTCTTGCCTGGCCCTGCATTATGGAAAGCCTGTTTGCCACGCTGGTTGGCTTTATCGATACCGCCATGGTGGGCTCCCTGGGCGCGCATGCCACGGCGGCCATCGGCGCCGTATCCGCCTTTACCTGGTTTAACCACAGCCTCATCTCCATGGTGGGCGTGGGCGGCACGGCCATTGTGGCCCGGCTTGTGGGCGCGCGGGAAATGGACGAGGCGGAAAAGATCTCCGGCCAGGTGTTCTGGATGGCGCTGCTGCTTTCCCTGTTCCAGTTTGTCTTTGTGCAGACGTGCGCGCCCATGGTGCCCGCGCTTTTGCAGGCCGATCCAAGTCTCCATCACGACAGCGCCATGTACCTGCGCTGTTTGTCCTTTGGCTTCCTCATCAACCACACAGGCCAGAGCCTGGGCGGATTGCTCCGCGGCGCGGGCGATACGAAGACCACCATGGTGTCCGGCATGATCGCCAACATCGCCAATATGGTGCTCAACTTCTTCATGATCTACGAAAGCCGCATGATCACGGTGCTGGGCGTTACCATCCCCATGTGGGGCATGGGGCTTGGCGTGATGGGCGCCGCCATTGCCAGCGCCGTTGCAAACAGCCTGGCCGGCAGCTTTGTGATCTTGCGCATGCTGGGCAAAAAGGCCCGCATCCGCCTCCGGGTGTGCAAGCTGTCCGAGCTCAAATTTGACGTATGGAAGCGCGTGCTGCGCATCGGCGCGCCGGCTGCGGTGGAGCGCTGCGCGGTGAACGTGGGGCAGATGGTGTTTTCCGCCATGATCTCCTCCATCGGCGTCACCGCCATTGCCGCCCATACCCTGGCCATCCAGATCGAGGGTCTGGGTTATATGCCGGCCTACGGCTTTGCGACCGCCGCCACCGCCATGGTGGGTCAGCGTCTGGGCGCAGGGGACAGGGACGGCGCATCCTATGCGGGCAAGCGCGCCGCCAAGCTGGCGCTTGGGCTTCTGGTGCTGGTGGGCATCGGTACCTTCTCTTTGTCCCATCAGTTGATCGCGCTGTTCACCCCCGATCCGGACGTGAGGCTGGTGGGCGCCATGCTGGTGCGCATCTGCTCCTTTGAGCAGCCCTTCAACGCCATTAACTCTGTGTTTTCCGGCGCTTTGCAGGGCGCGGGCGACACCCGCAAGCCCATGGTGTACTCCTTTGCCAGCATGTGGTGCGTGCGTATTCTGATGGCCTATATTTTCGGCGTGCTGCTGGATTTGGGCGTGGGCGCCATCTGGTGGTGCATGGTGGCCGACCTTGGCTGCCGCGCGCTGCTCTTCACCCGCCGCTTCTACAAGGGTCAGTGGGCGGATATCAAAGTATAAAGGATAAAACATATGATCGGAACGCTGATCAATGTGGTCGCCGTGGTGGCGGGCACGCTGCTGGGACTTTTGTTTGGTAAAAAGATCACCGAGGAAATGCGCCGTGTGCTGACGCTGGGCGTGGGCATGTGCGTGGTGGTGCTGGGCCTGCAAAGCGCCCTTGCGACCTCCAATATGATGCTGGTCATCATTGCGGTGGTGCTGGGCGGCGTGGCGGGCAGTCTGCTGAAGATCGAAAAAGGGCTGGACCGCATGGGCGATATGCTGCAAAAGCGCTTTGCCCGGGGCGGCAGCCGGGTGGGCGAAGGCTTTGTGACCGCAACGCTCATCTTCTGCGTGGGCGCCATGGCCATCACCGGCGCGCTGGACAGCGGCCTGCGGGGCGATCACAGCACGCTGGTTGCCAAATCCGTGCTGGACGGCGTGACCAGCATGGTGCTTGCCAGCACCATGGGCTGGGGCGTTATGCTTTCCGCCGTTGCGGTGCTCATCTATCAGGGCGGCATCGCGCTGGCAGCGTCCTTTGTGGCGCCGCTGCTGGAGAATGCGCGGATGGTGACGGAAATGAGCGCCGTGGGCGGCGTGCTGATCATGGGCATCGGTCTGAACATGATCGGCATGAAGGAGCGCATCCCGGTAGGCGATCTGCTGCCCGCCATCGTGATGCCCGCGTTCCTGGTTTTGATCATGTGACAGGGTAGTTCCTGAATTTCAATTCATGAAAGCAGTTTCCCAAGGAGGATAAGAGCTTGGATAAGCAAAGACTGGATAAGATCCGCAATTTCTGCATCATTGCCCACATCGATCACGGCAAGAGCACCCTGGCCGACCGTATTCTGGAAAAGACGGGCGTGTTTGAGCAGCGCCAGATGATGGACCAGATCCTGGACTCCATGGAATTGGAAAGGGAAAGGGGCATCACCATCAAGAGCAAGGCCGTCAACATGCAGTATCAGGCCAAGGATGGGGAAACCTACACCCTGAACCTGATCGATACGCCCGGCCACGTGGACTTTTCCTACGAGGTGAGCCGTGCGCTGGCTGCCTGCGAGGGCGCCATTCTGGTGGTGGACGCCACCCAGGGCGTGGAAGCCCAGACGCTGGCCAATGTGTACATGGCGCTGGAACACGACCTGGAGATCGTGCCCGTCATCAACAAGATCGATCTGCCCAGCGCCCAGGTGGAGGAAACCAAGGCGGATATTGAGGACGAGATCGGCCTGGACGCCCAGGACGCTCCCGCCATTTCCGCCAAGCAGGGCATCGGCATTGAGGACGTGCTGGAGGCCATTGTCAAGCACATGCCCGCACCCACCGGCGAAACCGAAAAGCCCCTGCGTGCGCTGGTGTTTGACGCCACCTACGATAATTACCGCGGCGCCATCTGCTTTATCCGCGTGATGGAAGGCCGTGTGTATCCCGGCATGAAGATGCGGCTCATGCAGTCCGGCGCGGAGTTTGACGTGGTGGAGGTAGGCACCTTCCGTCCCGGCTATTCTCCCAAAGCGGAACTGCTGCCCGGCGACGTGGGCTACATTGCCGCCTCCATCAAGGACGTGCGCGATACCCGCGTGGGCGATACCGTGACGGATGCGGGGAATCCCGCCGCCCAGCCCCTGCCCGGCTACCGCGAGGTGCAGCCCGTGGTGTTCTGCGGCATCTATCCCGCCGACGGCGCAGACTACGAAAACCTGAAGGACGCTCTGGAAAAGCTGCGCATGAACGACGCCAGCCTGACCTTTGAGCCGGAAACCAGCGTGGCGCTGGGCTACGGCTTCCGCTGCGGCTTCCTGGGTTTGCTCCACATGGAGATCATCCAGGAGCGTCTGGAGCGGGAATTTGACCTGGGTCTGGTCACCACCGCGCCCAGCGTCATCTACGAGGTGGAAAAGACCGACGGCACCCAGGTGACCATCGATAACCCCTCCAATCTGCCGCCCATTACCGAGATTGCTTCCATGAGCGAGCCCTACGTGCGCGCCACCATCTATACGCCCAAGGACAGCGTGGGCACGCTGATGGATCTGTGCAAGGAAAAGCGGGGCACCTTCATCGACATGCAGTATGAGGGCAAGCGCGTGAAGCTGGTGTTTGATATGCCGCTCAACGAGATCATTTACGATTTCTTTGATCAGCTCAAGTCCCGCAGCCGCGGCTATGCCTCCTACGATTACGAGCTCACCGGCTATCAGCAGAGCGAGCTGGTGAAGATGGATATCCTGCTCAACGGCGAGATCTGCGACGCGTTTACCATGATCGTCCACAAGGACCGCGCCTACGGCCGCGGCCGCGCCATTGCCGAAAAGCTGAAGGAAGTGATCCCGCGCCAGCAGTTTGAGATCCCCATCCAGGCGGCCATCGGCGGCAAGATCATCGCCCGCGAAACGGTGAAGGCCGTGCGCAAGGACGTGCTGGCCAAGTGCTACGGCGGCGACATTACCCGTAAAAAGAAGCTGCTGGAAAAGCAGAAGGAAGGTAAAAAGCGCATGCGCCAGTTCGGCAGCGTGGAATTGCCCGGCGAAGCCTTCATGGCCGTGTTGCGCATGAACGACGACTAAGCATGAAACGGTGTCTTTCTCCCGTTATATCTGGTGAATGAAGGAGGGTGGATATGAACATCGTCGATATTGTGATCCTTGCGGTGCTGGCAATCAGCGTGCTCTACGGCTTTTACCATGGCTTTGTGCACACCGTGCTGTCCGTGGGATGCTGCCTTATTTCCGTGATGGTGGCCATGCACTTTGGCCCCCAGCTGTCCGCAGTGCTCCGCGCCAACGAGGGCGTTACGCAGACGCTGGCCACCTATACGGACGCAGTCGCCCGCGTGGGCGATTACGAGCTGGCCTCCACCCAGGTGGAGGGCATGGGGCAAAATCTCATTGATGAGGTGCTTGGCAGCGTGGACTTGCCGTCTCCCATCGCATCCATTCTGGAAAGCAACCTGGCAAACGCATCCTTTGCCGGCACCTTCATGAGCACGGTGAACGATTATGTGAGCAACACGGTGGTGGCGGTGGCCATCAACATATTGTGCTTTGTTGTGTGCTTTGCGGCAGCGTACCTGCTTTTGTCCATGCTGGTATCGCTCATCAAGCATGTGTTCAAGTTCCCGCTGCTCAAAATGCTGGATTGGCTGGCAGGCGGCGTGTTTGGCCTTTTGCGGGGCGGCATGCTGGTGTACGTACTGTTTTTGCTGGTGCCCATCCTCAGCACCGTGCTGCCGGTGGACGGGTTTGAAGCATTGCTTGCGGAAAGCAAGCTGGCGTCGCTGTTTGCAAGCGACGGATTCTTTGCCGGCGTGATCGCCGGAAAACTGTGATCCTGTAAGGAGGGAAAAGCATGGAAGCGCATGTGTATCAGTGTCCCTGCTGCGGCTCCAGCCTCATGTACGACGGTAAATCCGGCGAAATGAAGTGCCAGAGCTGCGACAATACCTTTCCCCTGGACGCCATCCGGGAGCTGGAGGAAGCGGAAAAGATCACCGACGAATTCAGCGGCAAGGATGGCTGGGATATGGGCGAAAGCTTCCGGGAGGGAAGCGAGGAAGGGCTGAAGAGCTACCAGTGTCCCTCCTGCGGCAGCCGTATGGTGCTGCCCGAAACGGAGGCGGCTACCTACTGCCCCTACTGCGAAAATCCCTCCGTGCTGCCCGGCGTGCTCACCGGCGCGTTCCGGCCCGAGGGTATCATCCCCTTCAAAAAGACCAAGGCGGACGCCAAGGAAGCCTTCAAAAAGCTGTGCAAGGGCAAAAAGCTGCTGCCCACCGGCTTTGCCAGGGAAAGCCGTCTGGACAAGATCAGCGGCGTGTACGTGCCCTTCTGGCTGTTTGACTGCGAAACGGATTCGGATATCACCTACCGCGGCACCCGGGTGTCCACCCAGCGCCGAGGCGATTGGGAGATCACCCGCACGGCCCATTACCATGTGCGCCGCGGCGGCAGAATTTCCTTTGGCAGCGTGCCGGTCAACTCCTCCACCAAGCTGGACGATACCCTGATGGAGGCGGTGGAGCCCTTTGAAGTGGCGGAAACTGCCGCCTTTGCGCCCGCTTACTTAAGCGGCAGCCAGGCGGAGCGCTACGATGAGGACGACAAGGTTTGCGTGAGCCGCGCCAACGAGCGCATCCGCAAGAGCGTGGAGGACGCCTGCCGGGCGTCGGCCATGGGCTACACCACCCTCACCCCTGTGCGCACCCATATCGATATGAAGCACGGCAAGGCGAAAAACGTGATGATGCCCGTGTGGATGCTGAACACCACCTACAAGGGCAAGCAGTACACCTTCTGCATGAACGGCCAGACGGGCCGCATCGTGGGAAATCTCCCTGTGGATGCGGGCAAGGCGGTTTTGTGGGGCGTTGGGCTGTTTGCGGGCATTACGGCAGTGGCATACGCCATTTTGTCGCTGATCATGTAAGGAGGTGCGGAAAATGAAACGTTTTTTCATGTTACTGACGGTGCTTGCATGCGTCTGTGTATCCGCCCTTGGCTATAACCTGAACACGGTGGTGGACAGCGCGGATCTGCTTTCCGACAGCGAAGAAACAGCGCTTTTGCAAAAGTGCGAAAATCTGTATGCGGCCCATGATTTCCAATTGGTGTTCCACACCACCTACGGCACGGACGGACAGCCCATCCACCTGTACGCTGCGGATTTCTACGATTACAACGGCTACGGCTACGGCGCGGACTGCGACGGCATCATCTTTGTGGTGGATATGCAGGAGCGGGAGTACGTCACCGTCACCACGGGCAAAGGCATCAATTATTTCAGCGATTACACCATTTCTGCCATTGAGGACGGGATCGTATCCGACCTGAGCGAAGGGGAATTTTACGACGCTTTCCTGGATTATGCGGACAGCGTGGAAAACCAGCTGGCCTATGTAAAAAAGCAGAGCGAAGTGATCGACGATCAGCCTGTGTACGAGTTTGATTACGTGCAGGCCTACGATTATTACGGCGACTACGTAACAAGCGGCGAAAAGCTCATGATCGCAGCCGTCATCGCGCTGGTGATCACGGGCATCGTGCTGGGCGTGATGGTGGCCTCCATGAAGACGGCCCGCAAAAAGAACCAGGCCGCCGATTATGTGCAGGACGTGAACCTGACCCGCGTTTCGGACGTGTATCTGTACACCACCGAGCGCCGCAGGAAGATCCAGACCTCGTCCTCCTCCGGCAATGGCGGCAGCAGCACCTTCCGCGGCTCCTCCGGCACCAGCCACGGCGGCGGCAGGGCAGGCAAGTTCTGATATTCAATCAAAAAAGCTCCCGATCGGGAGCTTTTTTTGTTTGTGTTTATTGCAGCGTAACCTGGGTCAATTGGTTGGTGCTTTGGAGGGTGAGGAGCGCCGTGCGGCTTTCCTCATCCCACAGGCAGGAAACGGGCAGACTGCTGCCGCTTTCGTCTGTCGCTGTTGCCGTGTGCACGCTGCGGGGCAGACGGAGGCGGATATGCACGGTGATATCGGCTGCCGCCTTGCAGGTAAGGGTGATTTTGCCGTCCTCATCCTGAAGCGCAAAGATGCGCGCCGAGGTGCCGATGATGCGCAGGGGCTCGTTTTCAATGGCATCCAAATCAAAGAGCAGCGCGTTGTCGCCGGGCTGCAGCGTTTTCTGCCGCAGGATGGGGAAGCCGCTTTCCAGTATATCGGCGTACAGGCCGCGAAGCGTGACCGGCGCTGCGGATACGCTTTCCTCCATGCAGGCGGCGATCACATAGGGGCCGCGGTGCATCATCAAATGGCTGCGGGGCGCAAAATGCGGCGCCGCCACGGGCAGCACGAAGCGGAGATAACGGTCGGTTTCCTCGTGGCTTAAAGTGATGCGGCCGGGGGACAGGGGATAGATGGCCACGCGGCCTGCGCCCGCGGGATGGACGGAGGGCTCGCTTCCTGCCGTCACGCCCAGCGCCTCCATGAGATGCTGCATGGGATCGGCGTAATGAAGTTCCCCGGTGTTCCACCAGCCCTCCGCCCGGTGGTAGGGGTCGCTGCCGTCGCCAATCAGGATCAGCGTGCCGCCCGATCGCACCCAGCTGACCAGCGCATCGTGGATTCTTTGGCTTCTTGGCTTGATGAACTCGTAGCTGAGCAGCAGCGTATCGTAGGACTGGAGATAATCCTCGTACCGCTCCACGTTTTCCAATTGCACCGGGCGCAGGGGAATGCCGCACTTGATCAGCGGCATGGCCATGCCGAAAAAGTGGGGGAAGGGGCCGGAGGTGACGTAATCGTTATACAGCGCATCATCCTTTGCGATGCGCTCAAAGAGCGTCTGCTCCTCCTCCCGGGTATCGATGCGGTCGATCTGCCGGAGCTTCATGCCGATGAAGCGGTCGTTGAGACCGGCAACGCCCTCCTCGCTGTGGGGAACATTGTCCGGGAAAGTGCGCTGGTACAGCCCCGTATCCGCCATAAAGATGCCAACCCGGGGCAGGTCTGCGTCAAAGCGGGCGTCCTTCTGGTCCATATCGCCAAGCAATTGCACCATGGTGCAGATGAGCGTGGCATAATCCCTGGGGATGGGCTTGGCGCCCGTCATGCTTGCGCCGGGGGCAAAGCCGATTTTTGCGCGGGGGCGCTTGGGATAAATGCCCGTCATGACCCGGTTGGGCCAAGTGACTGCTTCAAAATGATGCACCTCGGGGTGCAGGAGGGAGGCCACCACCGTTTTGAGGTAATTTTTCCTGAAATCCTCCCAGGTGTAGGCGGGATCGTCCTCCACCGGATCGTGGAGGAACCACATGCGCCTGCCCGTGCCGCGCACCAGCTCCTGCATGACGCCGTATTCCAGAAACGCCGTTTCAAAGGTGCGCTCGGTGTAATGGCCGCGGTACACATTGCCCACGCGGGAGGTGCCCGTCCACACCTGGGCGATGCAGCCGTCCACCGTGGGGATATCCAATAGCGTGCCCTCCGGGCTCAGGATTTTCCACTGGGTGTAGTTGACCAGGGAATGGGTGGGCACGTAAAATTTCAGCTCCCGGTCATATGTTTCCCGGGCGTAGCGCTTCAGCTCCCGGCTCACATATTCCAGCAGCCGCTTGTACAGATACACCTTCAGATGGGCGCACTTGTAGCGGTTGAGGGCGGATGCGTGGGGCGGCTGCCATTCCTCGTGATAAAAATCTCGGTATTCCCGCTTGAAGCCCTCGCTGTAGCCGCCGTCGTCCCAGAACTCCGGCTCCTCCAGATGGATGGCCTCCACCCCCGTATCCACGGCGGGCTTGAGCTTTTCCGTCAGGTATTTGCAAAAGGCCATGGAGGGGCAAAGGTACGGCACCCGTTCGCCGTGCATGATGGGTTTGCCAAAGCGATCCTCTTGGCTTTCGTCCCAGTGATCGACGCCGTCCCATTCCCCGTCCAGAAAATCCTGATAATTGCCCCAGGCGCTGCCCGTCATCAAATGGGTCACATAGCCCTTTTCCCGGTACTTGAGGATGCGCGCGGGCATATCTTTGTCCGTACCGTAGACCATGATAAAATCCTGCTGCAGGTCCGTTTTCGGCGTCCAGGGGCTGGCGTCCTGGCAGCCGGTGAGGCATTCTGCGCGGTTGCGAATATAGGCCATAGGGACATCCTTTCTGTGCGCTTTTCTTTACCGCTATTAAACCACAAGTTGGCCGGAAAGGCAAACAAAAATCGGCGCGGGCTGCGCCGATTGCATTCAGGCGTTTAAAATCTGCATAAATTCATCGCCTGTGATGGTTTCCTTTTGCAAGAGATAAGCCGCCAGCTCATGGAGCTTTTCTTCCTTCTCCCTGAGGATGCGGAGCGCCTCTTCGTGGGCCTGTCTGACCAGCGCGCGCACCTCTTCGTCAATGAGGCGGGCGGTTTCGCTGCTGCAGGAAAGGGATGTATCGCCGCCCAGGTACTGGTTCTGCACCGTTTCCAGCGCCACCATGTCAAAACGGTCGCTCATGCCGTATCGGGTCACCATGGCGCGGGCCAGGCGGGTGATCTTTTCAATATCGTTGGAGGCGCCGCTGGTCACGGTGCCAAACACTGTTTCCTCGGCAGCGCGGCCGCCGGTGAGGGTGGCAAGGGTGGCCATGGCGTCCTCCCGGGTGAGCAGCACGCGCTCGTCCTCCTCCACCTGCATGGTGTACCCCAGCGCGCCGGAAGTGCGGGGGATGATGGTGATCTTGGTGACCGGGGCGCTGTGCTTGTGGGCGGCTGCCACCATTGCATGGCCGATCTCGTGATAGGCGATCAGCTTCTTTTCCTGATCGGAGATGACGGCGTTCTTGCGCTGCATGCCGGCGATGACGTTTTCAACGCTCTCCATAAGATCTGCCTGGCTGACGCGGTCCCTGCCCAGCCGCACGGCGCGCAGGGCGCTTTCGTTGACGATGTTGGCAAGCTCTGCGCCGCTTGCGCCCGAGGTCATGCGGGCGACGGCGGCAAGATCGATCTGCTCATCCGTCTTTACGTTCTGCGCATGCACCTGCAAGATGGCCAGGCGTCCTGCAAGATCGGGCAATTCCACGGGGATGCGGCGGTCAAAGCGCCCGGGGCGCAGAAGGGCGGGATCCAGGATCTCCGGTCGGTTGGTGGCCGCCAGGATCACCACGCCCTTGTTGCCGTCAAAGCCGTCCATTTCGGCAAGCAGCTGGTTCAGCGTCTGCTCCCGCTCATCGTTGCCGCCGGGGAGCGCGTTATCGCGTTTTTTGCCGATGGTGTCAATTTCGTCAATGAACACGATGCAGGGGGCCTTTTCGCCTGCCTGCTTGAACAGATCGCGCACTTTGGCGGCGCCCATGCCCACGAACATTTCCACAAACTCGCTGCCGCTGATGGAAAAGAAGGGCACCTTGGCTTCGCCTGCCACGGCCTTGGCCAGCAGCGTTTTGCCCGTGCCGGGAGGGCCCACCAGCAGCGCACCCTTGGGCAGCTTTGCGCCGATCTGGGCATACCGGGACGGGTTGTGCAAAAAATCCACGATCTCGCTGAGCGCTTCCTTGGCTTCATCCTGTCCGGCCACGTCCTTGAAGGTTTTGCCCGTCTGGCTCTCGATGTAGATCTTGGCGTTGTTCTTGCCCAGCGTCAGGGCATTGCCGCCCATGCGCTTTTGCATGGAGCGGGAGAGAATTTGCCCGATGAGCACGAAAAACACCATGGGCAGGATAAAGGACAGGAGGGTGGAAAGCAGCGGCGAGGTTTGGGTGGGGATCTCCGCGCCGAAAATGACGCCCTTTTCCAGCAAAAGCTGGGTCAGGTACTGCATATCCGGCCACACGCCCGTTTCGCCGTAGGCCTCCCTGCCGTTTGCATCCGTCACGGTAAACACGATGGAGGTGCCGTATTCATCCAGCGCCGCCGTCTTTACCTTGCCGTCGTTGATGAGCTGCAGAAACTGATCGTAGCTCACCTCCGTCACCCGGGGGTGCAACAGGCTTGGGAACACGAAGACGTTGAGCAGCACGATGACCAGCAGCACCACGCCGTAATAATACAGCCAGGGTTTTTTGGGGTTTTTGCCTTCCTTCATAAAGTAAAGCTCCTTTCGCCGGGGTCAGTTTGTAGGTCTGGCAGGTTCTCTCTGCCTGCGGGTGGTGATGAGGCCGATCACGGAGATGAGCAGCGCTGCCGCCGCATCCATGATGATATCCTTCATGGTATCCCTGAGCGCAGTCTGGCCGATTCGCACGATGCCCTGCGGATCCAGATATTTTTGCATGTTCAGGCCCATGACGCAGTCCACGGTATACTCGTAGATCTCCCAGATTGCGCCGCAGCTGAGGGAAAAGCAGAATGCAAAGAGCGCGACGAACACCGGGCTCAGCTTCAGACGGATTTTTTCGCTGCGGTTGAGCATATCCACCAGGATGAAGCCCAGTGCGCAAAGCATCATGCCGGAAAAGAAGTGCAGCATGGTGTCCCAGTGCGGCACCGTTTCGTAAAATTCGAATACTTCGCCCAGAAACACGGCGCAATACAGAAAAACGTAATACAGGATGTAGATGGGGCTGGCGATCGTAATATTCCACCGCCGGGTCAGCACGGAGGGAAGCGACATGACCATTATACCCAGCAGACACTGCACCAGCATCAGGAGATAATCGCTTTTCAGGTTGATATGCGTTGCGCCCTCCGGGACTTGCTCCGGTGCAAGCAGAAAACGGATGAAGGCGTATACCGTGCTGAGCAGCAGGCTGAAAAAGAGTACATTGCCTGCGATTTTCCGGATTTTTTCGTGGCGCCTGCTGCGCGTTTCGTCCAATCTGGTTCCCCTCTCTTTCCGGATATTATTTTGCAAAAGGGGAAAGCATCCGTCAAGAGGTGCGCACAACCGTGCCACCCAGTTGACACAGTTTTGCCTCAAGTGCCTCATAACCGCGCAAAAGATGGTCGTTTTCGTCGGTGAGCACGGTTTCGCCCTGGGCGCAGAGCCCGGCCAGCATCAGTGCGGCTGCGGCGCGCAGATCGGTGGCCGATACGTGGGCGCCCTGTAGCGGCACGCCGCCCTGGATGAGCGCCAATTGCCCCTCCACGCGGATCTGCGCGCCCATGCGGTTCAGCTCCACCACGTGCATGTAGCGGTTTTCAAAAATGGTTTCCAGAAACACGCTCAGCCCGTTTACCTGGGAGGCCGCCACCATCATGGGCGCTTGCATATCGGTGGGAAAGCCGGGGTAGGACAGCGTGCGCACCTCGATGGGATGGCGGGCGCGGCCCCGGATGCGCAGGCCCTTTTCATCCTCCTGGATGATGAGACCCATCTCCTGCAGTTTGAACAGCACCGCCCGCATATGATCGCTGCGGGCGCTTTGCAAAAGCACGCTGCCGTCCGTCAGCGCACAGGCGCAGGCCAAAGTGCCCGCTTCGATCCGGTCGGGGATGGGGGTATACACCGTGCCGTGCAGCCGGGAAACGCCCTCCACGGTGATGTTGGCCGTGCCTGCGCCTACGATGCGCGCGCCGCAGGCGTTAAGAAACTGGCACAGATCCACAATCTCCGGCTCCTTGGCGGCGTTTTCCAGCCTGGTGACGCCCCTTGCAAGCACCGCCGCCATCAGCAGGTTTTCCGTAGCGCCCACGCTTGGAAAATCCAGATAGATGCTGCCGCCGGCAAGATGTCCCTCCGCCCGCACCGCGCCGCCCTCGTACTGGATGCGCGCGCCCATCTTCTGCAGACCCTTCAGGTGCAGATCGATGGGACGCTGGCCGATGGCGCAGCCGCCGGGCATGGACAGCACCGCTTCGCCTGTGCGGGCCATCAGCGGCCCCAGGATCAGCACGGAGGCGCGCATGGTGCGCAGCGTTTCCTGCCTTTCCGGGGAATGGATGTGGCGGGCGCAGATGCGCAGGGCGTTTTCCTCCCAGTGCACCTGTGCGCCGCAGTGGAGGAGGATGCGGCACATGTTTTCCACGTCGCTCAAACGCGGCGCGTTGAGGATAAGCACCTCCTCATCCGTGAGCAGCGCCGCGGCCAGTATGGGCAGCACGGCGTTTTTGCTGGCGGCGATTTTGACTTCGCCGGATAATTTCTGGGTATGATGAATGGTGTACTGAGCCATAGGGCACCTCCGGAATTTTTGTCGGCACGTGCCCATTGTGTCTCGCTTTTTTGCAAACATGCCGCCCGCAATGGGGCGCAAATGCGCTGGCAGGCACAAGTTGTCTGCATAGGCGGCAAAAAGGACGGCAGGAACGCTTTTCTTTGGGAAAAAATTTGTGTTGGCAAAGGGCGGCGTTCATGGTAAAATAAAGGGGAACAAAAATTCGCTTATTTTCATTTGGAGGTTGCATGGACGGGAAATTTGTGCTCAAGGCGCCCTATGCGCCCCGGGGCGATCAGCCGCAGGCCATTGACGAGCTGGCAAAGGGCGTGAAGGACGGCCTTGCCCATCAGGTGCTGCTGGGCGTGACGGGCTCGGGCAAAACCTTTACCATGGCGTCGGTCATTGAAAAGGTGCAGCGGCCCACGCTTGTGATCGCGCATAATAAAACGCTGGCGGCGCAGCTGTGCAGCGAGTTTCGCTCCTTTTTCCCGGACAGCGCGGTGGAATACTTCGTTTCCTATTATGATTATTATCAGCCGGAGGCATACATCGCTTCCAGCGATACCTATATCGAAAAGGACGCTTCCGTCAACGACGAGATCGACCGCCTGCGCCACAGCGCCACGGCGGCGCTTCGCGAGCGCCGGGACGTGATCATCGTGGCATCCGTCAGCTGCATTTATTCCATGGGCGATCCCAGCGAGTACGAGGGGCAGATGATCTCCCTCCGTCCCGGCATGCGCATGGAAATTCCGGAGCTTCTGCGCAAGCTGGTGGACATCCAGTACGAGCGCAACGATCTGAGTTTGGAGCGGGGCAATTTCCGCGTCCGGGGCGATACGGTGGAGATCATCCCCAAGGGTCAGCTGGACGACGGCGTGCGGGTGGAATTTTTCGGCGACGAGATCGACTGCATCAAGGAATTTTCCGTCACCACCGGGCAGGCGCTGCGCACGGTGCAGCATACCGCCATCTATCCTGCCACCCACTATGCCACAAGCGTGGAGCACCGGGACGAAAACATCGGCTGCATTGAACGGGATCTGGTCAAACGCATCCACGAGTTTGAGGCGGAGGGAAAGCTCTTGGAAGCCCAGCGCATTTCCCAGCGCACCCGCTACGATATTGAAATGATGCGGGAGATCGGCTACTGCCAGGGCATTGAAAACTATTCCCGCTATTTTGACGGCCGCAGGGAAGGGGAGGCGCCCTTCTGTCTGCTGGATTATTTCCCCGGGGATTTTCTGGTGATGATCGACGAAAGCCACGTGACGGTGCCCCAGGTGCGCGCCATGTACGCAGGCGACCGCGCCCGTAAGGAGGAACTGGTCAAGTACGGCTTCCGTCTGCCCTCCGCCTTTGATAACAGGCCGCTGAAGTTTGACGAGTTTGAACAGCGCATCAAACAGGTGATCTACGTATCCGCCACCCCCGGCCCTTATGAAAAGGAGCATACGCAAAAGACCGTGGAGCAGATCATCCGCCCCACGGGCCTGCTGGATCCCCGCATCATCGTGCGCCCGGCCACCGGACAGGTGGACGATCTGGTGGGCGAGATCAACGACGTGGTGGGCAAGGGGTACCGCGTGCTGGTGACTACGCTCACCAAGAAAATGGCAGAGCGCCTCACCGATTATCTGGATGAACTTGGGATGCGTGTGCGGTATCTGCACAGCGATATTGTGACGCTGGAGCGCACCAAGCTGATCCGCGAATTGCGCGTGGGCGAGTTTGACGTGCTGGTGGGCATCAATCTGCTGCGCGAGGGTCTGGACTTGCCGGAGGTGGGGCTGGTGGCCATTTTGGATGCGGACAAGGAGGGCTTCCTCCGCAGCGAAACCAGCCTCATTCAGACAATCGGCCGCGCCGCCCGCAACGTGGAGGGCAAGGTGATCATGTACGCCGACGTGCCCACGGAAAGCATGATGCGCGCCATCTCGGAAACCAACCGCCGCCGTGCCATTCAGGAAGCCTATAACGAAGAAAACGGCATCACGCCCCAGAGCGTGCAGAGCGCCGTGCGGGCGCTGCTTGAGATCACCGACCGGGTCACCGAGGACGTGAAGGGCGATCTGGACGAGGATGAAAAGGCCATCTGGATCAAGCAATTGGAGGATCAGATGCTGACCGCCGCATCCCAGATGGAATTTGAAAAGGCAGCCAAGCTCCGCGACCAGCTCTTTGCCATCCGGGGCGACGCGCCCATCGATCGGCCCCAGCCCACCCAGCGCAGACGGCGTGAGCGGGCCAGAAAGTAATCGAAACAGGAGAGAAATTGCCATGCAAAAGCCCGTCATCGCCATGATCTACGATTTTGACAAGACGCTGTGCACCAAGGATATGCAGGAGTACGGCTTTATTCCCTCCCTGGGCATGAGCGCCGATGAATTCTGGGATTCCGTGAATGACTTGACGGATGGGGAGCAGATGGACAATATCCTGGCCTATATGTACATGATGGTGAAAATGGCGCACGAAAAAAACACCCCTGTCAGCCGCGATACCTTCCTCAACCTGGGCAAGGGCGTGGAGTATTTTAGGGGCGTGGAAACCTGGTTTGACCGCATCACCCGCTTTGGCGACAGCGTGGGCGTGCAGGTGGAGCACTATATCGTGTCCTCCGGCATCAAGGAGATCATCGAAGGCACCAGCATTGCAAGATTTTTCAAAAAGATCTACGCCTGCGAATTTATGTACCGGGACGGGGTCATCCAGTGGCCCAAGATGGCCGTCAATTACACGGCCAAGACCCAGTTCATGTTCCGCATCAACAAGGGCGTATTGGACATCGACAGCAAAAGCGCCACGGAGCTGAACCGCTATACGCCCGAAAACGAGCGCCGGGTGCCCTTCCGCAACATGATCTACATCGGCGACGGGCCCACCGACGTGCCCTGCATGAAGCTGATCAAAAGCTACGGCGGGCAGGCCATTGCCGTGTACGATCCCGAAAAGGGCGAAAGCCGTGCGCTGCCCCTGCTTCGGGACAACCGGGTCAATTTTATCGCACCGGCGGACTACAGTGAAAATACGCGCCTGGAACGGGTGGTTGAGACCATCATCCGCAAAATGGCCGCGGAAAACGCGATGCTGAATATGTAAAAACAATAACAAATACAGCCCTGATCCGTTTGGATCGGGGCTGCGTTTGTTGAATCAGAATTGCTTTAATGTCAGTACAGCTGCGCAGAAGGAGGTCTTTGTGAAAGAAAGCTGAGGAAAGGTTTTCTTCAGTTCTTCATATGCAAAGTAATATTCTTCATCATCCCATTCTTCGCTGTACTCTGCGCGGCAGGCTTCCAGTGCAGTGCGGTTTTCAAAAGCAATGTCACCGATATAGATACATCCGTTTGGTGTGAGGAGTGGCAGCAGGGAACGCAGGAAAGCAACTTTCTGCTCATCTGTCAGATGGTGCAGCGAATAGGTGGCAATGATGGCATCATAACGGTGCTGAAGCAATGCCTGATGCAGCCCCTGTGCGATATCGCCTGAATACAGATGGGCCTGCGGCATATGGCTTTGGGCAATGGCGCGCATGGATTCGGAAAAATCCTGTCCATAAATGGTGCAGCCATGTGCATAGAGCTTTGTGGTTAGCGTGCCTGTACCAAAACCAATGTCCAGTACGGTTTGCGCGCCGCTGCTCTTCACGCGATCATAGATGGCGGCCAATGTATCCTGATACCCTGCGAAAGGGTAGGCATGTTGCCCATCCGTATTTGCCACATCGTTGTCGTATTCGTCCGCCCAGCGGTCAAAAAGTGCTTCGTTCTTTGATACCTGCTTCACATAATCGTACACCCTGCCGCCCTCGGCGGTATCGTGCACAAACCAGGCAAAGCCCCGCTTGACCAATTCCTCATCCGGGGCGGTGCGCTTGAACTCGTCATCGCCGTTGCAGCAGACGATCCAGCCGCCGCTTTTGCACACGCGGCTCATTTCGGCGATCTCGGCGTCATAGTCATCGCCCACCACATGGCCGGACAGGACTGCGTCGAAGGTGTTGTCCTCAAAGGGCAGATTGGCAGCCTCGCCGTCCAGCACCTTCATGTTGGGGATGTTTTCCTGCCGGATACGGTCGCGCATGTATTCCCGCAGCATGTCGCAGGGCTCGCTGGCGTATACGCGCCGCGCGACTTTGGCGGCGGCAAAGGCAAGCCGCCCGGTGCCGGCGCCAACGTCCAGCACGAGTTTATCGTTCAGGTCGCAGAGGCGGTGCAGGTATTTGGCGTCCCAGTTGCGGATGTAGTTGATGTTGTTCATCACCTGCGGATAGGCGTATACCACAAAGGTTTCCAGCATTTCCAGGATCTCGGTTTCCGCACGGCGCATTTCCTCCCGGGAAGCATGGGGCAGGGGCAGCGCTTCGATCCGATCCAGAAAAGGAATGCTTTCCGGGCATTTGTGACGGCAGAACTCCCGGACGTGGGGGTAGGGGAGCAGCGCCCTGGCCATCAAGGTCAAATAGCTTTCCCCGTTTTCGGGGCGCCAGGCCTGGTTTTCCGTCAGAATGTAGCGCAGCGCCCAGCGGTCAAAGAGCAGAAAGCAGTTCATGGTGTATTTGGTTGCGTCGATCCAGTTGTAAAAAGACATATGCGTCCTCCGTAATCGTTTTTGTTATGATATCAACGGCAAAACGGCGGATGATCCAAGTGATGCAGCGCTTCGGATAGTCTTTGGGCAGCAATCCCTCTGCTTGCACAAGGGAGCTGTGTATGGATTGCTGCCGCAACAAAAAAAGCAGCCTGTTCTTTGCGCACAAAAAACAGGCTGCTGACAGATCGACGGCTAAAATCGATTACTGGGCGGCTTCGGCGGTGACCACGGGATGCACGGACACCTGCTTGTCGCTCTTGCCCTTACGCTCGAAGCGCATGATGCCATCCACCTTGGCGAACAGGGTATCGTCCTTGCCGATGCCCACGTTCAGGCCGGGATGCACCTTGGTGCCACGCTGACGAACGAGGATATTGCCGGCCAGCACGAACTGACCATCAGCACGCTTCGGACCCAGACGCTTGGACTCGCTGTCGCGGCCGTTGCGGGTGGAGCCCATACCTTTTTTATGCGCAAAAAGCTGCAGATTGAGCTTCAACATTGTCTTATTCCTCCATGATTGTTTTTTCGGTAAGCGATACAAACTTGGGGTACGTTTCCTGAAGGTCCCGCATGCCCTGACGGAGCGTCATGAGAATGACCTGCGTATCATGGCTGCGGTGTTCTCTGGGCAGGAACACGGAAAGGTTTCCGTCCTCCATCATGCACTCGGGCTTCACGTGCGCCACGCTTTCCAGCGCATTGGCACAGGCAATGGTCAGAATGGATGCGCCGGCGCAGACGATATCCCGTCCGGCTCTGGCATACCCCGCGTGACCTTTGCATTCAAACCCTGCAAGCGCATCACCCGATTGAAGAAACGTACAGGTGATCATCTCAGGCGTTCACGCCGGTGATTTCCACCTTGGTGAAGGGCTGGCGATGGCCGGCCTTGCGGCGGTAGTTCTTCTTGGCCTTGTACTTGAGGATACGGATCTTTTCGCCCTTGCCGTGCTGCAGGACCTTGGCGGTCACGCAGGCGCCTTCGATGTAGGGATTGCCCACCGCGATGGTCTCACCGGAAACCATCATCACGGGGAAAGAGACAATCTCGCCCACGGGTGCTTCGATCTTTTCGATGTAGATGGTGTCCCCTTCGGACACACGGTACTGTTTGCCGCCGGTCGCGATAATAGCGTACATGGGCAGCACCTCCTGATTATAATACTCGCCGGGACTTGCTTGGAGTGTAAGGATAGCATCTTTCAGCCATGAGGCCGCGCGTTGTGCGCGTTAGGGAGCCCCTCCCGTGCGGCTTGCCGTAAAATGATACACGAAAAAAGACGTTTTGTCAAGCATTTTTCGCCGCTTTTTTGAGCAAATGAAAGGTTTTATGTCCTTTTCCCGCCCTTGCAATAAAAGGGGAGTTGCGGTATACTGGATAAAGTGGATACAACCCAAAAAGGAATGCTTTTCCGGAGGTTTCAATATGCGTAAGACGAAAATCGTATGCACCGTGGGCCCTGCCTGCCGCAATGTGAATACCCTGCGCGAGATGGTCAAGGCGGGTATGAGCGTGGCGCGCCTCAATTTTTCCCACGGCGATCACGCCTATCATGAGGAGACCATTGCCATGGTCAAGCAGGTGCGCGAGGAAATGAACGTGCCGCTGGCCATTTTGCTGGATACCAAGGGCCCGGAGATCCGCACCCGCAATTTTGTAAACGGGTATGAGGACCTGGAGGAAGGTCAGCTTTTTACCTTCACCGTGCGTGAGGTAGAGGGCGATAAAAACATCTGCCAGGTGTCCTATCCCGGCTTTGCCCGCTGCATGACCAAGGGCGATACCGTGCTGATTGACGACGGCAAAATTCGCCTTGTGGTGGAGGAATGCAACGAAGAAGACGTGATTTGCCGCGTGCTCAACAGCGGCCGCGTGAGCAACCACAAGGGCATCAACGTGCCCAACGTGCACATGGATATGCCCTTCCTCAGCGCCAGCGATAAGGCGGATTTGCTCTTTGGCGTGCAGATGGACGTGGACTTTGTGGCCGCCTCCTTTGTGCGCAGCGCCCAGGACGTGGTGGATATGCGCAAGTATCTCAATTATTACGGCGGTCACCACATCGGCATTATTTCCAAGATCGAAAACGCCGAGGGCATTGATAATTTTGACGCCATCCTGGAAAAGAGCGACGGCATCATGGTGGCCCGCGGCGATATGGGCGTGGAGGTGGATTACACCCGCCTGCCCGGCATCCAGAAGCGGCTGATCTCCAGCTGCTATAAGGCGGGCAAAATGGTGATCACCGCCACCCAGATGCTGGAAAGCATGAGCACCAATCCTTCCCCCACCCGTGCCGAGATCACCGACGTTGCCAACGCCGTGTTTGACGGCACTTCCGCCGTCATGCTTTCCGGCGAAACGGCGGCGGGCAAGTATCCTGTGGAAGCTGTGCACACCATGGCCTATATTGCAGAGCAGGCCGAACAGGACGCCCTGACGCTGCCTGCCCGCAGCGGCGTGCATTACGATATTCCCGACGGCAACATTACCAACGCTGTGTGCGACGCCGCCTGCAGAGCTGCCCGCGACGTGAACGCCAAGGCCATCGTGGCCCTGACCAAGTCCGGCGGCACGGCCAGGAACGTGAGCAAGTTCCGTCCCCGCCAGCCCATCGTGGCGGCGACCCCGGATGTAAAAACCTACCATCAGCTGTCGCTGAGCTGGGGCGTGTATCCCGTGGTATCCCTGGAGCAGCACGAATATCAGGATCTGCTCACCCACGCCGTGGACTGCGCCAAGCAGATCGACATGGTGGACCGGGGTGACGTGGCCGTCATCGTGGCCGGTATGCCGCTGGGACTCACCGGCAACACCAACGTGCTGCAGGTCAACGTGGTGGAATAAGAAACTGCAAGAAGAAAACTTGAAAAATACAATCATTTCGGTTATAATACAATAAAGATCATCTCTCGAAAGGGGTTATGACCCATGATTCAGCTTATTCACGGCAAAAAAGGCTCCGGCAAAACCAAGAAGCTTTTGGATATGACCAACGCGGCTGTCAAGCAGTATTCCGGCAGCATCATCTTTGTGGACGACGATAACCGTTACATGTTCGACCTGAAGCACGAGGTGCGCTTCGTCAACGCCGGTGAATACGGCTGCGACAGCCCCGAAATGTTCTTCGGCTTCCTGTGCGGTATGCTCAGCCAGAACTTTGACATCAGCGTCATCTTTGTGGATGCGTTCCTCAAGCTGGTCAAGGTGGAGCCCGAAAAGACCGAAAACTTCTTTGCCCGTCTGGAAGAACTGGCCCAGCGCCACAATGTGGATATTATCATCAGCGCTTCCATCGACGATGAGACTGCGCCTGAATTTTTGAAGAAGTATTTCTGCTGATTTTTTGAAGCAGTACACAGGGAAGCAAAAAAGTTTTTGCTTCTCTGTTTCATTTGTACGTTTGCAGGTTATATTCATCATGTTCCGGATGGAACACCAAAACAAAAACCAAATTCAATGAATACATGGAGGGTCAGACATTATGAAGTGGGTATGCAAGATTTGCGGTTATGTACATGAAGGTCCCGAGGCTCCCGAAAAGTGCCCCATCTGCAAGGCGCCGGCTGAAAAGTTCGCCAAGCAGGAAGGCGAAAAGGTATGGGCGGCCGAGCACGTGGTGGGCGTGGCCCAGGGCGTGGATCAGCGCATCATCGACGGCCTGCGCGAGAACTTTAACGGCGAATGCAGCGAAGTTGGCATGTATCTGGCCATGGCGCGTGTTGCCCATCGTGAAGGCTATCCCGAGATCGGCCTGTACTGGGAAAAGGCTGCTTACGAAGAAGCCGAGCATGCCGCCAAGTTCGCAGAGCTCCTGGGCGAAGTGGTGACCGCCAGCACCAAGAAGAATCTGGAAATGCGCGTGGACGCCGAAAACGGCGCTACCGCCGGCAAGTTCGAGCTGGCCAAGCTGGCCAAGGAACTGAACCTGGACGCCATCCACGACACCGTGCATGAAATGGCCCGCGACGAAGCCCGCCACGGCAAGGCTTTCGAAGGCCTGCTGAAGCGCTACTTCGGCAAGTAAGCGGCGGCCGCGCCCCCTGCGCGAAGGATCAGAACACCTTTTCCAACAGATTTAACAGATGAATTGATTAAAGGAGAAATCGTTATGAAGTATGAATGCCCCTGCAGCTATATCTATGATCCTGCGATCGGCGATCCCGACGGCGGCATCGCTCCCGGCACCGCCTGGGAAGACATCCCCGAAGATTGGGTGTGCCCCGTGTGCGGCCTGGGCAAGGACGCCTTCACCCCCGTGGAATAAGGAACCATCAAAAGGACCGGCAGTGAGCCGGTCCTTTTTGCTTGCGGCGTCCAAGGCGGTGTGGTATACTTTGGTGGATGGGCGCAAGACGCCCAAGCAAAACGCAAAGAGGATTGTATGAAGACCGAAAAGATTTTTTCGCGCAGCGATAAATTTCAGCGCTTTGAGACCCTGAAGCGCAACCGGGAAAAGCGCAGCAAGGCCGGGCTTTTCTTCATCGAGGGCGTGCAGATGGTGGAGCAGGCCATCCGCCACAACTGGCATTTTGCCTGCATGGCGGTGATGGAGGGCAAGCGCCTGTCCGGCTGGGCGGAGGATATGATTGGGAAGGCGCGCCCCGACGTGCTCTATTATATGGCGCCGGAGCTGATGCAGGAGCTTTCCGACCGGGAGGATACCTGCGAGATCATTGCCCTTGTTGAGATGCGCCGTGACGGCGTGCAGCGCATGCTTTCGTCTGCGGCGCAGCAGGAAGCGCCCTTCTTCGCCCTGTTTGACCGGCCTCAGTCGCCGGGGAATCTGGGCACCTTCCTGCGCTCTGCGGATGCATTTGGCGCACAGGGCGCCATCATCACCGGTCACGCTGCGGACGTGTACGATACCCAGTGCCTCCGCGGCAGCGTGGGCACGGCCTTTGCCATTCCCTTTGCCCATATGGCCTCCGCCGAGGAAGCGGTAGATTTTTTGAAGAACATGGAAAATCCGCCCCTCATCGTGGGCACCAGCGCCAAGGCGGACAAGGATATTTCCCAGATCGATCTGACCGGGCCTGTGGCGCTGGTCATCGGCAACGAGACCTTCGGCATGAGCAAAAGCTGGAAGGAAAAGTGCGACGTGCTGGTGAAGATCCCCATTTTCGGCGCGGCCAGCTCTCTGAACGCCGGGTGCGCCGCCACGGTGTGCTTTTACGAGATCAGCCGCCAGCGTCTGGCCAAGAAGTAAGCAATCAAAAAGAACCGCGCAAATGCGGTTCTTTTTTTGTGTGCGTTATTTTCCCTTGATCGCGTCCATTTCGGCGATCAGTTCCGCAAGCGGGCGGTAGGTGCCGCCCCAGTATTCAAACACGTGCATGCCCTCGTCCTCCAGCACGGGGCCGGTCATATGCATCTCCACCTGCATCTGTCCAAGGAGATTTTCATAATCCGGCTTTTCCTCCTCAAAGGGCAGCAGCTGCTGAAAGGCTTTGTAGGAAACGCCGTATACGACGTTTTTGACGCCCAGCGATGCGATGGCCATCAGGCAGCGCACACAGGGGGCGCAGCTGGTATAGAAGATGCTGTTTGCAAGCACCTCATCGGAAAACTGATTGGCACACTTGTGCACCAGATTAAATTCCGCGTGCCCGAACAGGCCTTTTTCGTAATCCGCGGTGTTTTCCGCCTCGGCGATGATCTTTCCTTTGTGCACCAGCACGGCGCCGAAGGTATCAAAGCCCTTTTTGCCGGCGGAAATGGCCAATTGATAGCATCTGCGGATGAATTGTTCATGCTGGGTCATGAGAGCGCCTCGTAATCCGTGTATTCCAATGTGCCTGTGATGCGGCCGTCGGCGCCGGGCTGCAGAAACTGCACCATCAGGCATTCGGGATGGGCGCGGGGATAGTCCACCGTGCGGCCGGGCAGGATGCCGTGAGGCGTGGAGGTGACAAAGCCGCGGGCGTTGTAGTTGCGGGGGTTGCCCTCCACGATGACGGCGGCAAAGCCCATGTCCCGGGCCTTTTGCAGGGCGTACTCGATCATGCCCTTGGAAATATGCTGCCGCTGCAGGGCGGTTTTCACGCAGACGGGGGAGAGGAGCAGCAGTTCATCCTCAAATTTTCCCTCCAGATGCATGCGGGACAGCATGCAGTGGCCGATGACCTCGTCGGTTTCATCCTCCAGCGCCACGATCTCCAATTCAGGAATGTAAAAGCGCTTGCTGCGGATCTCCTCTGCCAGCCTTCGCACCAGCTTGCCTTCCTTCTCGTTTTCGTGGGCGGTAAACACAGCCTCTACCAGCTCCAGCGCCGGGAGCAGGTGTCTTATTTCAATGGATTGAAAAATGCGTGCCATAGCTGCCTCCTTGTGTGGGTTGCTTTGATTGTACCGCAAATCCTGCGCACTGTATAGCAAACAGACCGTTTGAAGGGAAAAAGTAGAAAAAAGCAGAAAAAACGGCGATCGAAAGACCGCCGCCTTTTTTATTACTGATGCAGGATCTTGTAGATGCTCTGAGGGGAAAGGAAGTAGCGTTGTGCCAGCGTTCTGACCGGCACGCCTGCGCGGTATGCTTCCCGGATCTCCCGGTTGCGCAGGATGATATCGGCGCCCGGGCCGCGCTTTTTGCGGGGCGCAGGCTCTTTGGGGATATACAGGCAATCGCCTGCGGCGTAGCGCTGCACCTGATGGAGCAGAGCCTTGGGCAGAGCATCTTTTCCGTTGCGGTAGGCCATATGCGTCTCTCCTTGAAATTGAAGTATGAGCGCGCATAAGCCATGCATGGGGATCATGGCTTATGCCATGGCCTCCACGGTTTGATTTGCGGTAAACATGTAACTGTACCTCCGTGTTGGATGATATTATGGATCAGACGGGCTTACTTTCCGTAATATTCCGCGCACCATTCGTTGAAGATGTCGGCGTCCTCCTTCACCTGGTTCTTGTCCCGCTGGAACACGCCGATGCAGCCCAGGTCGTTTTCCTTGAGGACGGGGAACACCTCCTGATAGGCGCCCTTGATCAGCGCGCGGATCTCCTCCTCCGTCTTGTGCAGGAACATTTGCCCGCCGGCAAACAGCTTGAAGGCGATGATGGGCTTTGTGACCTTCTTCAGCGTTTCCAGCATGACGGGACGGTCGTCGGGGTGGAAGATGAGATCGGCCTTGGTTTTGCCGGTGATGAAGCTGCTCTTTTCACCGGCCCGGTTGCGGCGGCCGTTCTGCATGCAGGCCATGTAGAAATCCACTTCCCAGCCTTCCCGCTCGGCTTTTTCAATCAGATCCGGGCGATGGGTGCCAAGACCCACCGGCACGCCCAATTGACGGTATGTTTTGATGTACTTGTGGATCTCATCCTCCTGACCCGTTTCGTACAGGTAATCGGTGGTGGAGCCCTGGGTGTAGATGCCGATGCAGTTCAATTCCTCCATCTGGCGGAGGGAAACCTCCTGATCCATGGGCACATAGGGCTGGAAAATGTACTGCAGTTTGCCGCCCTCCCGCTCATACTCCTTGAGGATGCGCAGCACGTAGGGGTCGGCCAGGGGCAGCATGGTGTTGAAGCCGTTTTTTTCGATCTCCCGCAGGGATTCCTTGAAATGCTCTGCGGTATAGTATTCCTTCATTTCCTCGCGGCCCACCCAGTCCAGCACATAGCTGTGACCGTTGAAGGGATTATCGCCCACGATCAGCTTGGTGACCTGTTTGCCGAAAAAGTCTACGGTTTTCATATGGTGTCCTCCCGGGGGATATTTGGTTTTTGTCCCTTTCAGTATAGCGTGAAAAGGGCTGTATGGCAAGCAAAAAGCGCCCCGAAGGGCGCAAAATTACAGGAGTTGGGACAGAATATCGCCCACGCCGCCCTCGTCGCAGGGGAGGCGGGTAACGCCCTTGCCCAGTGCCGCCATATCCCGGATCAGATCGGGATTGCCGTTTTTCATCACATAGCCGTGATGGGCGTTTGTGATCATCATGCGGTCGTTGTTCTGATCGCCAAAGCACCAGATGTTTTGGGGATCGATATTGTAGTATTCTGCCGCTTCCCGGACGGTATGCCACTTATCCGCAGTGGAGGCGCAGAAGGATACGCTGTAGGCGCCGTACTTGTTGGGATAGGCGCTGCAGGTTAGATCGGAAAGGCCGTCAAAGCGGCGCATGACCTCGTTTGCCGTTTCCGCATCCTGCGCCATGGCAAAGATGCGTCCGCAGCGCTGCACGGGCAGGCGGCCTACCTTCTGCGTATTGCACTGGGAGAACATCAGGCGGAAATAGGGGTAGGGCAGGGGCGCGTCGGTGGTCCACACGCTGTCGTCAGACTGCATCCAGGGAGATAAGAGCTTCAGCTCCTCCACGGTGCGGAGGATGGCGTCCGCGCGCTCCTCACTGATCTCGTGGCGGATCATGGGGAAGGCGGCATCGTCCGGATGGAAGAGATAATTCCCGTTGACGGTGGAGAGCAGGGCGTTTAACCCCATGATGCGGTGGTAGGGCAGCGCCATGCAGGTGGGGCGGGCGGTGGCGATCATCACGATGTGGCCTTTGTCGCGCAGGTCGATGAGCTTCCACACGGAATCCACATTGAGGGAAAACAGGCCGCTTAAAATGGTATCGTCCAGATCTACGGCAATGAGATGTCGGTCAATTGGGTGCATAACATACCTCGCTTGTATGGATCAGAATTCTTCCCGTTCTTCATCGTTGACCCAGTGGTCATAAAACTCCGTGCCGCGCCACAAATTGCTCAGCAGCGCCCGGTGGGTGGTCTCCATGCTCACCCACTCGTCGATGCGGCTCAGCCCGTAGGCCTTCCAATCGGTAAAGAAGCGGGTCACGGTCTCGGGATCCAGCTCGTTTCGCAGCATGGCGGCGCGCTTCATGCGTACCCAGCGCACGGAAAGGCGGCTTTTGCCGATACGCCACAGGCAGAGGGGATCCCCCTGCACGGCATTTTGCGCCTGATCCATGATGGCATCCAGTTCGTCCAGGAAGCTTTCCTCAAACAGCTGGCTCACCGGCTGATCGTTAAAGCCTACGTGGATGTTTTCCCTGTCCGCCTTATCGCACAGAGCGTCCAGATACTTGCGCACATACACGCCCGCCGCGCCGTAGTAATAATCCGTAAACTCGCGGATATGCTTTTCCACGTCGCAGTAGGGGTCCCAGAGCAATTTGCAGATGACGTAGGCGCGCAGCTCGTTAAAATCCACACCGCCGCGCTGGGCGCCGTTGGCCTGCTCGAACACGCCCTTTACGTGATTGCGGTGGAAGGACTGCATGTTCTTCTGCAGCACGCGCCAGTTGGGATGGGGCGCGGGATAATGGGCAAAGCAGGTGGTGTAATCCCAGATGTACAGGCGGTCGTGGTAATTGCCCCAGTTGCGCAGATCGTTGATGAAGGAGGTCTTCGTCCCGTCGGGCAGGATGAGTCCGCGGTCGTCGTCGCACTCCTCAAAGGAATGGGCAAAGCAGCATTCGATGGAGCACAGGCGCACGCATACATTATGGCGGGGTTTGGTGATATGCGGAACGGGACGGGTATAATTGTAGGCCAGGGTATCAAACACCACGTGGGGGAATTCCTTTTCCAGTTCTTCCGCGATGGCGTTGACGAAGCGGAGCAGCGTGCCCGCCGGGCTGCCCTCTTCCTTGTCCATGGCCAGGCATTTTTCGCACTGGCAGCCCAGGATGTGGTCGTTCTGGGAGATGGAAATGATGCGGGTCTCAGGATGCTCCCGAAGCGCGGCGCGCACCTTTTCCGTAGCGATCTTCAGCACGTCCGGGTTGGTCAGGCACAGCTGGGTGCGGTTGTCCCGGAGGGAGCGTACGCCGTTGTACATGGCAAAATATTCCGGATGGCTCTTGCCGTATTCCTCGGTGGACAAAAGCTTATCAAAGGTGTGCACAAACCAGGTGTACTGCTGGTGACCGCCAAACTGCTCCTTGATGCGGGGGGAGTTGCCGTTCAGGCGCATTTTGACGGCAAAGCGGCCGTGCTGGCTCAGGTCGTAATAATTGTGGTCGCGGTGCTCAAACACGGGCACCTGGCGGGTGTTGAAATCGGGCGCCAAAAGATCGGGCACGGCGGGCACCTTTTCGCAGGTGGAGGTAAAAAAGCGGCAGCCCAATTGCTCCAGATACTCGTACACGCCGTAGATCACGCCGCGCTTGCCGCCCTGGATGAGCACGCTGCGCTCGTAGGTCTTGACTTCAAAGCCGTCCTCGCCAAGACCGGCGTTTTCGTCGGCATGGCGGATGAAAATGCCCTTTTCCCCGTCGGTTGCGATCTCAAACACGGCGGAGGTGATCAGATCCAGATAATAGCGCAGCTCGGTGGATGCGTATTTTTCCTGGGGCGTGGGCTGAGGCGGGGTGATGATGGGCAGCAGGGCCTTGCGGTTTTGGGCCAGCATAAAAGACATAAAAAGCGCCTCCTTGATAAAATAATAGGAAAATTCTTATACGATTATGTGCTGCACCCATTATAGCACGGAAAAGTCGGTTTGTATATGTGCAAATCCGCCCGAATATGTGGTATGATAAAGACAGAGAAAAAAGAAAAACCGGGGTGAAGGCCATGCGGTATATCGATCTGAATGAAGATACCTTCCGCCAGGTGGTGGTGGACAGGGAGGAAGGACAGTATCTGGGCCATGTGAGCAGCGTGCTGCTGGAGGATGGGAAGACCATCGTATGCATGTATCCCAAGGGCCACGGGCGGGGCGCCATTGTGGAAAAGATGAGCTTTGACGGAGGACTTACCTGGACGCCCAGGCTGCCCCTGCCCGAAAGCTTTGTCACCTCCATGGAGGTGCCCACCCTTTTCCGCACGGAGGACAGGGAGGGTAAAAAGCGCATCGTGCTCTTTTCCGGGCTGTTCCCCATCCGCATGTCGGTGAGCGAGGACGACGGCCATACCTGGACGCCCCTTGCGCCCATCGGGGACTATGGCGGCATCGTGGCCATGGGCGATATGATCCCGCTTCGCGAAAAGGGCAAGTACATGGCTCTGTTCCATGACGAGATCAATACCTTTTACGGCGGCGATTTCAGCGAGCATTACACCTTCCTGCGCTATGAAAAGGACGGGAAGCGCAAGTATGTGCGCCATATGGAATACCGCCGTGAGGACGGCGCATGGGAAACGCGGGAGCATGCTTTCCTCACAGGCGACCGGGACGTGCCGGAGGAAAAGGGCGTCACGATCCACGAATGCAGCTTTGGCAAGGTGGATACGGGCAACGTGTTCCACGTGAACAAGGTGATCTCCCGGGACGGCGGGCTGACCTGGAGCCAGCCGCAGACCATCGCCCGCCACCCAAAGGCGCATCTGTGCGAGCCGGGCATGCTGCGCATGCAGGAAGGTTCCATTGCCGTGCTGCTGCGGGAAAACAGCAGAACGCTGCACTCCTTTATCATGTTCAGCCACGATGACGGCGAGACCTTTACCAAACCCCGGGAGCTGCCGGACGTGCTGACCGGCGACCGCCACACCCTGCGGCGGCTGCCCGACGGGCGCATCGCGTGCACCTTCCGGGATATGGGACTGAATAGCTCCATCCACGGCGACTGGGTGCTGTGGGTGGGCACGGAGGAGGATCTGAAAAACGGGGGCGAGGGGCAGTACCGCATCCGTCTGAAGGAGAATTTCCCCACCATCTGGGACGGCGACTGCGGCTATCCCGGTTTGCACGTGCTGGAGGACGGCACCATTGTTGCCATCACCTACGGCCACTGGCAGCCCTGGGAGAACGGCAAAAACCAGCCCTACATCCTCTGCGTGCGGCTGCACCTGATGGAATTTGACGGAAAATAAAGTTTTGAAGTTTTTTTGTGCGCAGGTGTTTCAAACTGTGATATACTGTGTATATATGAAGTGTTCCGAATGGAACACCAAAACAAAAACCAATTCAATGAATACATGGAGGGTCAGACATTATGAAGTGGGTATGCAAGATTTGCGGTTATGTACATGAAGGTCCCGAGGCTCCCGAAAAGTGCCCCATCTGCAAGGCGCCGGCTGAAAAGTTTGCCAAGCAGGAAGGCGAAAAGGTATGGGCAGCCGAGCACGTGGTGGGCGTGGCCCAGGGCGTGGATCAGCGCATCATCGACGGCCTGCGCGAGAATTTCAACGGCGAATGCAGCGAAGTTGGCATGTATCTG
>SVGT01000053.1 GCA_015056175.1 Clostridiales bacterium
CGGAAATGCTGTAATAGCCGTCCTCGGGCACCTCAAAGCTCCACTCGATCCACTGACCGGCCTTGTTCCAGGGATCGCCGCCGATGTAGTTGAACACGGTGTTGGTGACGGAATTGGGCACGGTATCGGGAGAAGAGCGGTCATAGCGGGCATAGAGAGAGGGAGACGAGCGCACCACGGCGTCCTCGCCCTGCACGGTTACCTGCCACGCTTTGGCTTCCTCGGACATATTCACCTTGGGCTGGGCGGCCAGATAATCCTGATAGCTACCGCTGCCCGTCACAGGCTCCAGGGTGATGCCGGAAATCAGCATGGGCTCGTTGATGGCTTTAAGCGATACCGTGTTCTCCCCCGCCGCAAAATAGAAGCGGTAGGGTTCGTCGGCATAGCCCATGGCGTCCTGGCAGTAGGCGTCCTGATAGTCAAACACCTCCACCTGGGTGGGGCGCACGTCGTTGCCCTGGTTGTCCTTGCGCACTTCGCCGCTGTCCGTCCACAGACGGTTAAAGGTCAGATCCGCAGCGCCGGCAAAGGGCAGTTCGCCGTTGATGTACAGCGCGCGCTCCATGTCCACGCCGCGGGAGGGCACGGTCTTATAATGAAGCACCACATTGTACATGCCCTCTTCGGGCACGCTGACACGCCAGGTCACATAGGACCCGTCGGGGGTATACACCAGACTTTCGCCATTGTCGCCCTGACGCGCTTCGCCGTCGCCTTCAAAGGCGGTAATATCCACCTCAACAGGCGCCTGTCCCGACGGAACAGACGCATGGGCATGCAGATAGCCGTCATACGTGTTGCTGCGGCCCAGACCGCTTACGTCGCTGGTCAGGTCATAGCCCTCGTATTTCTTGGCAAAATTCTGCACGCCATCGCCCAGAACTGCGATCAGCACGATGACCAAAACAACAGCCAGCACGCCGATCAGAGCACCACGGAGTTTTCTGAACATGATATCCGCCCCTCCGATAAAGAGTGTTTGGAATTTGAAGAACGCCAAAGCAGTGGAAGACCCTTTCCTTCCCTTTAGCGCACTTCTACCTATTTTTTACCTAAAAAATATCATACGCTTTTTTGCCGCCGATGTCAATGTCGGATACCTTTTCAGCAGCCTTTGCTTTATTTCATTTTTATGAATTTTTGTTACAAAAGGTGTTTTTCCTACCATTTTTATACATCTATCTGCATTTTTCGGTCTTTTTGTTTACCTCACCCTCATGCCGTAAAATGCATACTGCGGTATGTTTTCACGCAATCAAAAAAGCGGCACACATGCGTGCCGCCTTTTTTCAGTAACCAAACTTTTCGTAATTGGGCTCCACCACGGTTTTGTTGTAATCGTTGCCGCCGGGGAAATTGGCGCTCTTGAGAATGCCGGGGGTAATGCCCATTTCCAGCAACTTTTCCACTGCCACGGAGGTGATGTTCCACATAATGTAATCGGAGGCAATGCCGCTGGCTGCGGCAAAACGTGCTTCAATGCCCTCCACCTCCAGCATGGCTTCCGCCGCCGGGGCGCAGTTATCCAGCGTGAGCGTAGCAAACTCATACAGCTTTTTGCCCGATTCGTGCACCGGGTCCACCTGTACGGCATACTCCATGCTGGTAAAGGCGATCACATTGACGCCTCTTTCCACCATTTCCCAGGCCAGATCCACCACCGCCTTGGTACGGCCAGACACGCTGGATACCACCAGCACGTCGCCCTTCTTCAGCGTATCGCGGTGCTTCTCTTCCTCGTAGTGCTTGTAAAAGATGGGGCCGCCGCCGCGGTAGATGAGATCATTCTCGATGGAGTGGCAGATGCCGCTCAAAATGATCTTTCCGCCCGCAGCCACGCTCTTTGCGATCATCTCGCCCGCCGCAATGATGTTGTCCGTCTGGGTGTTCCTCACCTTTTCAAACAGCTCTTCCACAGCTTTCTGGTAGCGCTTCATCAGTTCCATATCTCTTCTCCTTTACCGTTGATCAAACAGGTATTCCTTGAAATTTTCCATCAAAATGCCTTTATCCCAGGCGGAAAAGCCGCCGTGCACCCGCTGATGATGGCCGATCACCGCGCCCACGATGGGCTCAAACACCGGACTGGATACGTGTCCCCGATGGCAAAGCCGCGCAAGCTCTCCGTCAAATGCATCCCTGAGCGCGTGATGGCTGCGCCACACACTGCCGCACAGGGCGATAGGCGTATCGGCGGGCATCTGCTCCTTCCCCATCAGCGATACGGCCTGCTGCGCCAGCAGCTGCCCTGCCCGGGAAAGGATTTGAAGGGCCATTTCGTCCCCCATCTGCGAAGCCTTGCTCACCAGGCGGCAGCAGCCCGATACGCAGGCGGCGGGCGATGCGTTTTCCCTGCCGTACACATAGGCAAACAGCCTTTCCCGGAAGCTTTCCCGGCTGCCGCCCATCATCTTTGCGATCAGGTCGGTCAGGCAGGTCCTCTCTCCCCTGTTTTCATAGTCCCGCACGGCGGCCATCATGGCCTCCTTGCCAATCCAGTAGCCGCTGCCCTCATCTGCAACCAGGTTACCGTACCCGCCTGCGGATACCTCCCTGCCGTCTTTGCGCACAAACACCGTAGCGCCCGTTCCGGCCACCACCAGACAGCCGTCCCGGAACACACAGGATGCGTAAAACCCCAGCATGGCCTCGCTGTCCCGGTGAAATTGAGTCACAGCGCACCGCTTTTCCAGCTCTGTTTTCAGCGTATCCTCAAAGATGCCGCAGACCGTATCCAGCTCTTTTCCGTCCAGCCCAAGGGCGCAGATCAGTTCATCGGCATGCTTTTTGGCCACCGCAAGCGGCGTGGTGTTCAAACGCATGCTGCCCACCCGGCAGCTTGAAAGCTGGCGGAATTTTTCATCGTACAGGATCGCCTGTACCTTGGTGCCGCCGGAATCCACCGCAAGGCTGTAGCTCATATCGCTTTCCTCACATATAGAAAATGTTCTGCTTGTATTCTTCAAAGATCTTTTTGTTGTGCTCGTCGCCGCCGTCCAGATTAGCGCTCATAAATACGGGCGGAACGATCCCCTTTTGCACCAGCATTTCCACTGCGTCAATGACCAGCGCGTTGATCAGCGCCGCACCCACTGCCGTGGACGTGGGGCCGATCTTTTCACCAAGGCCCGGGATAGTCACTTCCGCATCCCCCAGACAACCGCAGTTGTCGATCACATGCTCGCACACTTCAAACAGCCTTTTGCCGCTTTCATGTCGGCTGGTCACCGCAGAGGAATAGGCGACGTTGGTGATGCAGCTTACATGCACGCCCATTTCTCCGGCCAGCAGCGCCATTTCAACAGGCACCGTATTTCGCCCCGACACACTGTGGATGATCAGCACATCCCCTTCCCCTACACGGTTCTGCTCCAGCAGCGTTTTTCCGATGCCCTTCACCCGCTCCAATTGGCTGGTCATGGTGATGGGCCGGGTGTTGAGCATAAACCCGGGAAAAAAGATGGGGTTGATCACCGCCAGGCCGCCTGTGCGGTAGAACACCTCCTCTGCCAGAATACCTGCATGGGAACAGCCAAACACAAACACGTTTTTCTTCTGCTCAATGGCCTCCGCCACCTGACAGGCTACCGCCCGGATGGTATCCCTTCCCGCTTCCCACGCTTTTTCAATGCAGCCGATCACGCTGCCGATGTACCCATCGCTCTGCATACTGCACCTCTCTGCTTTTTTCAGTTGTTTTGTTTGATTATATCACAGCCACATCCCGCCGACAAGCAAAAAAGACCGGCCCAAACGGGCCGATCTTTTTATTCTTCATACCATTTGTAGGGCGCAGGACGCAGGCACAGGGTATATTCGCTGGAATATTCCCCGCCCCGGAGGATCAAGGTCATCTTTCCGCTTTGGGTGTCAGGCAGCGTCACATTGACGGCAGGGCCAATCCGGTTTTTCCCGGCCTCCGCTTTTGCCTGCCAGGTGATGAGATGGGTTTCCTTGCCGTCCACAGACAGATAAACATCCACATTTCCCTCTGCCTGCCTGGGCGAATCGTTGAGCAGCCAGATCTCGGCGGTAAACTGTTCTCCGCCCTCCCAGTCAAACTTCCGCATCCGGGCGGAAAACAATACGGGTCTGAGCGACTTTTGCACCGCGTAATAGGCAGGCTTTGGCAGCGTAGGATAGGTGATCAGGCTGTTGCCCGATGCATTGATCCACGGCTCGCAGTAGCACCAGTTGATGGCCATGGCGCAGTAGGGCGCCTGTCGGCGCGCTTCCTCGAAAATGGCCTTGTAGCCCTCGCACTGCAGCCAGTTGCTCTGGTCGATCACCTTTTCGATGGTATCCAGCGGCGTCTGGGAAAAATGCTGCAGCCCGTCCGGACACAGCCAGCACAGTTCGCCCCAGGCATTGAAGGCATTGTGATGCGCCCAGCTGCCCTTGTTTTCGATGGGGAACAATTCATCCTCGGGGATGATCTTTTTCAGATTCTCCAGATCCGTCACATTGGGCACGCCGAATTCGGTGTACGCCGTCTTGCGGGCGCGGGAGAAAATGGTAAACACATCCTCGTTGGTATTGGGGTTCCAGAAGGTATAGCCGCCATGCGCCATGCCCTCCAGCGGCGAGGTCATCAGGAAGGGCTTGTCCCGGTCCAGATCATAGCATTTTTTGTTGAGCAGACGCAGCGCCAGGCTCTGATCGGTCATGCGGGACCAGTTGTTAAACAGCTCGTTGCCGCCGCAATACATGACCACGCTTGGATGGCTGCGCAGATCGCGGATGATGAAATCCGCTTCCTGTTCCAGCACCTTCAGGTAATGCTCGTTGTTCCTGTAATTGTTGCAGGCCAGCGGGAATTCCACCCACAGCATGATGCCCATTCTGTCGCAGATCTCGTAAAACGCCTTCTTGTGCACGCCCGAGCCGCCCCAGCAGCGGAAGATGTTCATGTGGGCGTCGCGGGCCAGGGTGACCAGCTCCTCGTAGCGCGTGTCGTCAATGTGGCCGTTGAAGATCTCCGGGTTCACCCAGTTGCTGCCCTTGGCAAACACGCGGCGGCCGTTGAGGCGGATCTGGGTGGGCGTTACGTTTCTGCCCATGGGAAATCCGGGCAGCGGTGCCCAGCCGCCCTCGTTCATCACCAGCTCCATGCGGCGGAAGCCAATGCTCCCTTCCGCTTCATGGCTCTTTGTCCTGCACACATAGCGGTACAGCGCAGCTTCCCCCTGCCCTGTGCACCACCACAGCCTGGGGTTGTCGATTTCAAAGCAGTCGCCCGTGCCGACAAGAGCGCCGTCGGGGTCATACAGCGTGATCTCATATTCCCCGTCCGTCTCCGTTTCAAAGCGCAGCGATGCATGGGAAAAATCCTCGCTCAGCGCGTAGAAGGGCTCGCACCTGCGGATATAGCCTGCGTCCCGGGTTTCCACATAGGTTTCCTGCCAGATGCCGCTGACCAGCAATCTGGCATGCCAGTCCCAGCCGTAGCACACAGGGGCCTTGGCGCTTTCATCGGCCTGGGTGCAGCCCTCCGGCTCGCCTGCGCGCTTGGGATGGGGATGGATACGAACGCACAATTCCTTCCCCGCCATGCCCGTCACTTCACATTCGATGGGCGAAAACATGCCCTCATGGCTGACAAGCACTTTGCCGTCCACCAGCACGTCGCATGCGTAGTCCACGCCGCGGCTGACAAAATAGGCACGCTCCTCTGCCTTGCAATCAAATGCAAGGGTGGTTTTGTATTCCCAGGTATAGTCCTCCGTCTCCTTGTAGCGGACGGTGTTCAGGTTATAGTTGATATCGCCCCAGCCCATGTACACGCCGTAATCGTACTGCACGTTTCCGGGCACGCGTGCGGGAAAATAATCGCTGACGCCGTCGGGACGGACGGCCCGTGCCTGCCAAAGCTGTTCAAACTTCATGGTCAATATCCTTTCATCTGCCAATGTCTTTGCCTGTATTATACACGAAGGCCACGTCCTTTGAAAGCCTCAGAATATGCTGATGCAAAAAAGCACCGGCATGAACCGATGCTTTTTGCTTTGCGCGTCCATCTTTTCCGCGCAGGCAGCGTTTCTCTTAACCCCGGCAGGCCTTTTCCATCACCCGCTCCAGCATGCCGTTTTCATACAGGCGGTATACCGTTTCGCCAAACATGCTGTTGGCCCAGGCAAACCATTCGCGGGTAAACTTTTCCGGCTCATTGGGATCAAAGCCCTCATGCATGAATCCTGTGCCTGCATGGGTGGTAAGAAGCGATCTCATGATGCGACAGATCTCATTTTCATCATCCGTGGTCATGGCCTCCACGCACAGGGCGATGTGCCACACATAGCCCGCCGGCGTATGTGGGCTGCCCACGCCCTTGGCCTTGGCGCCGGCATAGAAATAACGGTTGTCGTCGCTGAGCACGAAATTTCGGGTGCGCAGGTACAGCGCGTCATTCTTTTCGCAGATGCCCAGGTACGGCAGCGACAGGAGCGACGGCACATTGGCGTCGTCCATCAGGTTGTAATGACCCAGGCCGTCCGTTTCGTAGGCGTAGATCATGCCATGGTTGGGATGCTGTACCAGACCGTATGCATAAATGCCGCTGCGGATTTCGTCCGCCATGTGCAGCGCCTTTTTCGCAAGCGCCTTGTCAAAATCCTCCGCAAACCACGCAATGCGCTTGAGCGTCAGCACGGCAAACAGCTCCGAGGGGATCAGATAGCCGTACTTGCAGGCGTCATCGGAGGGACGGAAGCCGCTCCAGGTCATGCCCGTGTACCCCACCGGCGCGCCCTTGCCCCCGTGGGACAGGGTATCGCTGGGCGGGCATTTTTCACGCACAAACCAGTAGGGGCTGCTTTCGTGATGCTGCTCGGTTTCAAACACCTTGACGATATTGCAAAGCGCCTGTTTGAAGTTTTCCGTCAGCAGCTCTTCTTTTCCGTGCTTCTTAGCGTACGCATCCGCCAGCATCACCGGGAAGCACAGCGAATCGATCTCGTACTTTTCCTCCCACACCCAGCCGCTGGGCTCGGGCTGATCCACCGTCCAGTGGGCGCCGGTATCGCCGTGGTTGTAGGAATTGGCGTAGGGATCCAGGTTGATCATCTGCGCCTGCTTTTCGATCAGGCCGCGCAGCAGCGCG
>SVGT01000011.1 GCA_015056175.1 Clostridiales bacterium
GGCGGATGATAACACCACCGTATCGGTGATGCTGTCGCACACCTTGGCAACAAGTGCGCCTACTGTCCGCACAAGGGGTAGAATGCCCTTCTCCATCAGCGCGTCCACAACGCCTGTCACAGCGCCCAAAGTACGCATCACAAGGCGGTACGCGGGGCGATAGAGCATGTTTTCCAGGTCGATCTTCTCCGGCCAGCGGTCGCAATAGCTGCGTGCGCCCTTTTTGCCCGTCATCAGCACCGGGCGGACGATGAATACATACACGCCGATACCGATCAGGATGCTCTTCAGTGCGCCGGAAAGATTTTCATGGGAGAAGTAGGGTACCAGCTTTTCTTCCGCATGCATGAAGGGCAGCGCGTTTGCGGCAATGGGCGTCATGAACAGATCGGGCAGCACGCCAAAGAGCAAAATCAGCGCGGCGGGGATCACAAGCGCGGGAACGCCCATGGGAGAGAGGTACTTTTTCATGCCGTCAAACTTTGCCTGGTTTTCGGGATGCTTTTCCACAAACAGGCAGATGAACAGCTTGGTCATGTACGCCAGCGTCAGACCGCCGGTGATCACAAATACCGTTTCAACAAGGGAAGAAATAGCGGGGAACACATGCTCGTGGACGCATTCCAGCAGCCCTTCGTGGAGCAGGCTCTTGCTGATGTAGCCGCTCAGGCCGGGGATACCGGCGATGCCGAGGTACGCAATCAGGAAGGCGACCATCAGCAGCGGCTTTTTGCGGCCAAAGCCGCGGATATCGTTCAGGTTCAGCTTGTGCAGGTTCATGTGCACCACGCCTGCGGAGAAGAACAGCACCATTTTGAACAGGCTGTGGTTGAGCATGTGCAGAACCGTGCCCTGCGCAGCCAGCGCGCTGTGGTGGCCCAGCATGCACTGGCTGCCCACGCCCACCAGGATAAAGCCGATCTGGCTCATGGAGGAGCAGGCCAGCGTGCGCTTGAGATCCACGGAGAACAGGCCCAGCAGCGCGCCCAGGAACATGGTCACGCAGCCGATGAGCAAAATCACCACGCCCCAGTACATATCGTACCGGAACAGGTTGCAGCTGATCGCCAGCGCGCCGAAGACGCCCGTCTTGGTCAGCACGCCGGACAGCAGGGCGCTGGCGGGGGCGGGAGCCACGGGATGGGCCTTGGGCAGCCAGATGTGCACGGGGAAGGCGCCCGCCTTGCCCAGGAAGCCAAACAGCGCAAGGCCGCCGGCCAGGTACAGGGCGGCTTTGTTTTGGGCATGTTCGGCTGCATGGTGCAGCGCTTCAAACTGCAGCGTGCCAAACTGGCGGTAGAGCAGAAAGAGGCCCATCAGCGTCACCATACCGCCGATCACCGCAACGGCCAGGTACGTCTGCGCCGCGCGGAGGGAGGGCTTCTGCTCGTCATGCGCCACCCAGGCATAGCTGGTAAAGGACATGATCTCAAAGAAAATGAAGGTGGTGTACAGATCGTCGGAGAGGAACACGCCCAGCGTTGCGCCCAGCGTCATCAGGGTAAAGAACTGGTAGCGGGTGCGGTTTTGATAGTGGGCAAAATACTGGGGGGAGAGCAGGCCGCTTCCCATCCACATCAGCGCAGCCACGGCGATGTAGAGCGCCCGGAAGCCGTCGGCACGGAGGTTCAGGCCCATACCGCAGATATAGGGGATGGAATGCACGTATTCCCTGCCCATGAGGGAAGCGCCAAACACCGAAGCCGTGAGGATGAACTCCACAGCGCATACGGCGATGACGAAATAATCCCGTGCCTTATGCCCCTTTTTGCCAAGCACGCATGCACAGACCGACGAAAGCATGGGCAGAAACACGATGACAGGTAACATCAATTGCATTGCGTTTCCTCCTTTACAGCTGTGCTGCGGTCATGATGAATCGGATCAGGGGCTGGGATGCGAAGGACAGAATCACGATCAGCGCCGCCCATACAAAGAAGGGGATCAGCATGCGCTTGCCGGGATCGCAGTTGCCGCCCTCATCGCCGGAATTGGCGTGAGCAAAGCAGGCGTGGAAGGAGGGCACCAGCAGGTACACCGCCGTCAGCACGGCGGAAATGAGCAGCGCCGCGATGGAAAGATACCCCGCCGTGCCGCCCAGTTGCCAGGCGCTTTCAAACAGCATCCACTTGCTGGTAAAGCCGATGAAGGGGGGAATGCCCGTCAGCGCCAGGGAGCCCAGCACCAGGCAAAATACTGTCAGCGGCATGCGGTGGGAAAGCTGGCGGATGTCCTGCACATAGTGCTTGCCGTAGTGCACCATCACGCCGCCCACGCAGGTAAAGAGCAGGATCTTGATCAGCGCATGGAACACCATGTGGGTCATGCCGGCCACAAGGCCTTCCCTTGTCATCAGCAGCACGCCCAGCAGGATGTAGGACAGGTTGCTGACGGTGGAATAGGCAAGGCGTCGCTTCAAATGCTCCTCGCGCACCGCCATGCAGGAGCCGTACACGATGGTGACAAGCGCCAGCGCCAGCGGCACATACTGGGCAAAGGTGCCGGCAAGGCAAGCGGTGCCAAAGGAGAAGAAGGTGACGCGCATCACGGCAAATACGCCCGCCTTGACCACGGCCACGGCGTGGAGCAGGGCGGTGACGGGCGTGGGCGCTACGGATGCGCTGGGCAGCCACCCGTGGAAGGGGAAGACGGCTGCCTTGACGCCAAAGCCCAGGAAGCAAAGCAGATAGCCGACACGCACCCAGATGACGTCCGTTGCGGCCAGGTTTTCCAGCACGCCGCCCATTTGGAAGGCCATGCCGTCCCCAAAGTGCCACAGCAGCGCGATGCCCGCAAAGGCCATCGCCGCGCCTGCCATGGAGTAGTACAGGTACTTGAGACCTGCGGCCACGCTGCGCTGGCTGGTGCCGTGCATGACAAGGGGCAGCGTGCACAGCGTGAGGAACTCGTAGAACAGGTACAGAGTAATCAGATCGCCCGCCATGGCGATGCCAAGCGTCACGCCGAAGCTTACCGTGTACCAGGCAAAGAAGGTCTTTTCGCCGCCCTCATGCTCCATGTACTCAAAGGCGTACAGCACGGCAAAGGGCCACAGAAGCGCGACCAGCGCGGCAAATACCTTGCCCATGCCGTCCAGACGCAGCGTCAGCGGCATGTTTTCCATCAGCAGCAGGAAGGTTTGCGTTTTGTCCCCTGCAAAGAGGAGGCAAAAGAGCACGCACAGCGACGTCAGGCACGTGGCTGCAAGCGTGTAAATGTGGATCGTGCGCTTTCCCTTCAGCGGAAGCAGCAGCAATCCCGCGCCCAGCAAAATGGGCACAAGTACGGTGATCAGCAGCATATGCGCGCCTCCTTACATCAGGGGGGAGATGATGGAGGTCACGGCGTCCATCAGAGCGTTGGGGAACATGCCCAGCAGCACCACCAGCGCGCTGCAAAGCAGCATGGGGATGAGCATCGTTTTGCCGCATTCCTTCTTTTCAAGGGCAGCACAGTCCGCGCCGGGGAAGAAGCCGCGGATGGTGACGGGCAGGAGATACGCCGCAGTCAAAAGCGCGGAGATGAGCAGCACCACGGGGCCAAGCCATGTGATCACGCCCGTGCCGGAGGCAAGCGCACCCTGCGCCAAATACCACTTGCTCACAAAGCCGCCGGTGGGCGGGATGCCGATGAGGCCTAGGGAAGCAACGGTAAAGCACCAGACGGTGACGGGCATCTGCTTTCCGACGCCCTGCAATTGGCTTACGTGGGTCTTGCCCGTTTCATGGATGATGGCGCCGGCAGCCAGGAACAGCGTGGTCTTGATCAGAGAATGGAACACCACGTGCAGGAATGCGCCTTCAAGCGCCGTGGGGGTCAGCAGGAAAACGCCCAGCAGCACATAGCTTACCTGGGACACGGTGGAATAGGCCAGGCGCTTTTTGAGCAGGTCCGTTTTCCAGGCCATCATGGAGCCCATGAACACGGTGAGCATGGCAAGGGCAAGCAGCGTGTAATGCACAAAGGTGCCGCGCAGCACGTCCGCGCCCACCACGTAATAGATCACGCGCAGGATGCACAATACGCCCGCCTTGGTGATCACGCCGGACAGCGCGGCGCTGGCCGGGGCGGGGGCGATGGGGTGAGCCGTGGGCAGCCATGCGTGCAGGGGGAAGAGACCCGCCTTGGCGCCAAAGCCCACCACGGTGATCAGGATGATGATCAAAAGTGCGTTGAGGGACACGGACAGGTTTTCCATATCCAGCATGCCGCCTGCGGTAAAGACGGGGGATACGCTGTTGGCGGTGAGGAAGAAGATGCCAAGCAGACCCATGGTGGCGCCTGCGATGGAGTACAAGAGGTACTTCACGCCCGCGGCAATGGCCTCGCGGCTCATTTCATGCAGCACCAGCGCCACGGAAAGCAGCGTCATGGCTTCAAAGAACAGGTACATGGTGACCAGCGTGCCCGCATAGGCCAGGGCGCACAGGGCGCCAAGCGTCAGGAGATAGAAGGCATAATAGCGGCGCTGGTTTTCGGCGTGCGCCATGTAGCCAAAGGCATAAATGCCGCTGACTGCCCACATGACAGAGAAAAACAGGGCAAAGAAATGGGCAAGCCCGTCGCCCTGCAGCAGTACGGGCAGCGTGGGGGTGATGGCAAAGAGCTGCACCGTCACATCGCCCCGGATGGCAGATGCGGCAGCCAGCACGCACTGCAACACCAGCACGCAGCCAACCGTCAGGTTGCGCTTTTTTTGATCCTCTTTCAGTGCGGGCAGGTAAAGCAGCGCCGCGCCCAGCATGGGAAACAGGCAGGTAAGAAGCATCAGCATTTGTGTATTCCTCCCTTAAGCAAACATGTCAAGGCCCGTCCGGATGGCGTTGTACAGCGGCACGCTGAAGGTGCCAAGCAGCACGTTGAACGCAGCCATCGCCCACAGGGCAATGCCGGAAAGCGTATCCGGCTTTTCGCAGGCAGGCACGGCATCCTTATTGGGACGGTAGATGGAAATGACAGTGTGCAGAAAGTAAACGGTGTTGAGGATGGTGGAGATACCAAGGCCCGCAAGCACGATGACCGCCTTCATGCCGCCGATGGAAAGGGCGGAGGAGGCCACGTACATTTTGCTCAGGAAGCCGCCCATCAGCGGCACGCCCACCATGGAAAGGGCGCCCACGGTAAAGGCCACGCCTGCCGGAATATTGCGGTAACCCGAGCCGCGCAGCGGACGGAACTGCTTGATATCGCCGGATACGTCAATGAGCCCGGAGGAGGACAAAAACAGCATGGATTTGGCCGCTGCATGGACGATCATGTGGAAGATGGCGGCCGCCGTGCCTTCCTTGGTGCCAAGGCCCAGCGCCATGTAGATGTAGCCGATCTGCGCCACGGAGGAGAAGGCCACCATGCGGCGGATATCCCTTTCGCGGATGGCGCTGACTGAGCCTAAGATCATGCCCAGCGCGCCAAAGAGGAACAGGATGTTGGTAATGCCGCTCATACGCACCACCTCAAGCCCAAACACGCGGTAGTAGATCTTGATGAGCAGGAACAGATAGCTCTTGGAGATCAGGGAGGAGAGCATGGCGGCGGAGGCGGGAGTGGAATAGCCGTAGGCATCCGGAAGCCATTCGTGGAAGGGGAAAAGGGCGCTTTTGATGCACAGGCTGACGGTAATGAGCACCACCACCACGGTAAGCGCCGTATTGTACTGGCCGCTCTCGTGCAGCGCCTGCACGCTTTCCCGGATGTTGGACATGAGCAGATGGCCGGTCAGCCCGTAGAGGAAGGTGAGGGCCATCAGCAAGAGACCGGACGCCAGCAGGTTCATGATCATGTACTTGGTGGCGGCCACCAGGCAGTGGCCGTTTTGCCGGGACATGATCAGGGCGCAGGCGGCGATGGTGTTGATCTCAATGAACACGTAGGCGGTGAAGGAGTCGTTGGTGTACACCAGCGCCAGGAGGGAGGCCAGCATCAGATCCGCCATGATGAAGTACAGGTTCTGCTTGTGTTCGTTGATCTGCAGATCTACCTTGTGCAAGCCGCCCAGCAGAGAAAGCAGCATGATCAGCGCAAAGCAGCAGGCCATGACGCTTTCAAGCAAACCTGCGCGGATCTCGTTGCCCCAGGGGGCGGGGAAGTGACCCATCATGTAGGTGTAGCTTTCGCCGGTTCTGAAAATGAACACGGTGAGCATGGAGTTGAGGATGAGCACCGCAGTTGCCAGCGCCAATGTCACGCGCCGTGCGGCGTTGCGCTTGAGCACGGAGGATACGATGCCCGAAACCATGCTTAAAATGATGCTGAAAAAGGGTACGTTCTGGATGAATGCCATTACTCCTGTTCCCCCTTTGCAAGCGCGGTGATGCGGTCGATATCCAGCGTGCCGTAGCGGCGGTAGAGGCGGATGGTAAGGGCGAGCATCAGCGCGGTGACGGATACGCTGACCACGATGCCGGTGAGCACCAGGCCGCTGGGCACAGGGTTGATGTAGACTTCCATATCGGTCACGTTATTCACCACAATGGGTGCTACGCGCCCCTCGATATAGCCCATGGAGGCCAGAAACAGGTATACGGCGGTATCCATGATGTTGAGGCCTATGATCTTCTTGATCAGGTTGCGGTTGAGCAGCAGCGTGGTAAAGCCGATGCCAAAGAGGATCACGGACACGGTTTCATACAGATGCTCGGTAAACAGAAGCGCCATATCACATACCTCCTTTCCGGAACAGGGCGTAGAATGCGTACATGGTGCAGGCAACCACCATGCCCACGGCAATGTTGAGGGGCAGGATGAGACCTGCGGAAAGAATGTTGCCGGGGGTGCCGGTGGAAATGATGCTGTGCAGGTGGTTGGCGCCGGTGTAGAAGGAATAGGTCTTGGCCAGCGCATAGAACATGAGCGCCGAGAAGGTGACGGCGGTAAAGAGGCGGAAGTTTATGAATGCTTCGGTCTTTTTGAAGCCGAATGCGTTCAGATACAGGATGAGCCCTGCGCCGATGATGGCGCCGCCGGAAAAGCCGCCGCCGGGGGAGAGGTGGCCGTTGAGAATAATGTAGATGCCAAAGAGCAGAATGATGGGCGTGAGCACGGCGGCGCTGCGCTGGAGGATCACGTCGTTCTTGGGCTCGTAATGGCGGTCGTCCGCTTCGGCGGCGATCAGTTCTTCCGTGGGACGGCCGTTCTGGTCCCGGTCGATGCGCAGCAGCATCAAAACGCCGCAGGCAGCGATAAAGAGCACGGTGCTTTCGCCCAGGGTGTCAAAGGCGCGGTAATCCAAGATCATGCCGGCCACGATGTTGACGGCGCCCGTTTCCTCCATGCCCTTTTCGATGTAGCGCTGAGAAACTTCGTTGTTGACGGGGGCCAGGGCGTCGCCAAGGGGCGGCATATCCAGCACCGTCAGCATCAGGCACACGATGATGGCGCTGCACAAAAGGACGGCCAGGATGCGGTAGAGGGAGTTGATGTACACGGCGCCGCGGCTGCGGGACCAGCGGTGGATGCGGCTGTAGAGCATCTGCTCGTCCCGGACAGCGTTTTCATGGCGGCGGCGCAGGAGCATTTCCCGCGCTTCGTAGGCAGCCTTTTCCCGCATCTGGGCCTTTTCGTCGCTGCCCCTTTCCAAATCCTTTTCCATGGCGTCATCCAGCACGGAGGCGCTTTCCAGAAAGGCGGCAAACTTGCTTTTCAGCAGGGAGGCGTCATTCCTTTCCATGCTTTTCCTCCTTCTGCTTTTCAATGGCGTGCAGCTTTTTGAGCGTGATAAAGAAGAGGATGCTGGTAACGCCTGCGCCTACGGCGGCCTCGGTAATGGCAAGGTCCGGGCTTTCCAGCAGCATCCAGACGACGCTCATCACCAGGCTGTAGCCCATCAGCACCACGGTTGCGGTGAGCAGGTTCTTAATGAGGCTGACGGATACGGCGCATACGATGAGGAAGCCCAGCAGGATATAGGTAAACACCGTCATTTCACCCGTACCTCCATTTCATCCTCAATATGATCGTTCAGCGTCACTTCCAGCCTGGCGATCAGGTGGCTGGAAACGGGGCTGGCGATCCACAAAAATACGATGATCAGAATAAACTTGATCGCCGTGATCAGGTCCGGCGCGCTGACGGCAAGGCCGCCAAGCGCCAGCAGCAGCCCCAGGGTATCGCCCATGGCGGCGGCATGCATGCGGTTGAGCACAAACTTGAAGCGGTAGGCGCCTAGCATGGCCATGATCAAAACAAACAGCGCGCCGATGAGCAAAACGGCGGTAACGCCAAAGCGGATCCACTCAAGCATGCTTTTCGCCCTCCTCCTGTGCCTGTTTTTCTTTATTCTCGTTGTGTACGCCCATGAACACCTTGCACAGAACCACCACGGACAAAAAGGAGATCATGGCGTAGATGAGGCCCACGTCTGCCAGATACCCTTCGTGGAGCATCAGCGCAAGGATGCCGATCATCACGATCACGATGGTGGACATCATGTTGACGGCCACGATGCGGTCGGTGGTCAGCGGCCCAAGAATGGCGCGGATCAGGCCCAGCAACGCCAGCACGCCCAGGACGCACAGCGCTGCGGTAAACAGGATCTGGTAAGCGGTATCAACCACGGCGGCCCACCTCCTCAATGGCAAGAATGCGCTGTTCAAACACGCTGTCTTCAAGGGAAGAGAATTTCTGATCCAGGCAATGGACGATGTAGCGGTTGTCCTCCATGCTCACCGTGATGGTGCCGGGGGTCAGCGTGATGGAATCGGCCAGCGCGGCGCGGCCCCACTGGGTGCGGGCTTTGCCGTGAAATTCCACCAGGCAGGGCTTTACCTCCCGTTTGGGATGGAGGAGGATGGAAAGCAAGTGGCCGTTGGCCTTCACGATTTCCCACAACAGCAGCGCGCAGTAGGCGATGAGACGGGGCAGGCGCTTGAAAAACACTTTTTCCGCACGCAGCGAATAGTGCAGATACCGACAGCTGAACAGATAGACGGCCGCCGTCATCACAATGCCGATCAGGGCGATCTCCCACGTCAATCGTCCGTTAAAGATGATCCACAGGGCAAACAGTAAAAGCAACATGAAAAAAGCCTCCTTTCCTGCAGGCGAAACCATTGTACGCTTCCAAATGGAGAATGTCAATGCATATATAACAGGAAGAAAAGGTTTTTAGCCGCCGATGGGGTGAAATGGTGAAATGCTTTACCGTGATAAATTGGGGCTTGCTAAATGCCGTTTTCGATGGTAAAATGGTTGTGTGCGTCTATGCGCGCTTGTTGTGCTACGCACAACTTTTACGGGGATTATCAACGAAGGAGAGAAACACATGGAAAAGAAAGTGAATGCGGGCAGAATACTGCGCAAGATCGCGCTGGTGATCCTGGACGCAATCGTCGTTTTTTGTGCTTCTGTGGTTGCCCTGGTTCTCCGCAATGAGTTTACGCTGCCCCAGGCGGAACTTGCCCTCCTGTGCGACGCCATGATGTGGGTCATTCCCTGCTATCTGGTGGCCAATTTCCTGGGCGGCATTTACTGGATTTTGTGGCGCTATGCCAGGAGCAAGGAATATATCCGCCTGTGCATCACCTGCGCCTGCGCCGCCGCTGCGACCGTGGCACTGAATGTGGTTTTCAAAATGGGGCTGTACAATTCCGTGCTGATCCTGACGGGCGCCTATACCTTCGGCGTCATCACCGTGATGCGCTATATCTGGCGCCGGGTGCAGATCCACAAGCACAGCCCTGTCAAGGGCGTTTCTCCCCGCCGCACCATGATCGTTGGCGCAGGCGAAGGCGCCGCCTGGGCCATCGACAACTGCCGCGCCCAGCGCTACGGCGATCCTGTGGCGCTGGTGGATGACGACGTCAGCAAGCAGGGCTTGCGCATTTCCGGCGTGCCGGTCATGGGTACCATCGATGAGATCCCCGCCGTGGCGGAAAAGATGAACATCGAGGATATCGTCATCGCTATTCCCTCGCTGACCGGCAAGCGCCTGGGCGAGGTGGCTGGCATCTGCCTGACCACCAAGTGCCGCGTGCGTACGGTGAGCTATCCCCGCGAAGTGGGTGCGGACGGCAAGCCCAAGGCTCCCGTCATGCGCCGCCTGAACCTGGCGGACATGCTCTCCCGCGACGAGATCAGGCTGGACAATGCCAAGATCAGCGAGTACATCGAAGGCCGCACCGTCATGGTGACCGGTGGCGGCGGCTCCATCGGCAGCGAGATCTGCCGTCAGGTGATGCGCTTCAAGCCCCGTCATCTGGTGATCTTTGAGATCTATGAAAACTGCGCGTATGAGCTGCTCTATGAGCTGCGCCGCATGTTTGGCAACGATATTCCCGTCAGCATCATGATCGGCTCCGTGCGCGACCGCGCACGTCTGGACGACGTGATGGACAAGTTCAAGCCCGAAGTGGTGTTCCATGCCGCGGCGCACAAGCACGTGCCCCTGATGGAGGACAGCCCCAACGAAGCGGTCAAGAACAACGTGTTCGGTACCCGCAACACCCTGCTTTCCGCCGCTGCCCATAACGTGGAGCGCTTCATCATCCTCTCTACGGATAAGGCCGTCAATCCCACCAACGTGATGGGCGCCACCAAGCGCATCACCGAAATGATCATCCAGACCCTGGGCAAGAACACCAACATGAAGTGCATGGCCGTGCGCTTTGGCAACGTGCTGGGCTCCCACGGCAGCGTGATTCCCCTCATGGAAGGGCAGATCCGCTCCGGCGGCCCCGTCACGGTCACCCATCCCGACATCACCCGCTATTTCATGACCATCCCAGAAGCGGCCCAGCTGGTGCTGCAGGCGGGCAGCAACGGTCAGGACGGCGCCATCTACGTGCTGGATATGGGCCAGCCCGTCAAGATCATGGATCTGGCGCTGCGCCTGGTGCGCTTCTACGGGTATGAGCCCAATGTGGATATGGAGATCAAGATCACCGGCCTGCGTCCCGGCGAAAAGCTGTATGAAGAACTGCTGATGGATCAGGAAGCCGACGCCATGACCCGTACCGCGCACGACCTGATCTTCGTGGCCCCGCCCATCCCCATGGAGGAAAATGTGTTCCTCCGTCAGCTGGGCGATCTGGAAACCATGTGCGAGGAAAATTCCGCAGACATCGTGGAAAAGCTGAAGGAAACGGTGAGCACCTTCCATCCCCAGAACGAAAGGAAGGTTGGCTGACCATCATACAGGCAGGCAAAAACCTGCCTGTTTTTTTGTGTCCGGAGGGGGAGGCGCGGCAGCAAAAATATGTGCGGAAAGCTGCAAAAAATGTGAAAAAACCCCTTGCCAAATGGGACGTATGTGTGGTATACTATCAGCTGTGTCATACGGACGGTCCGCTGGATTGCGCAAAGCGCATTGCCAAGAACGTCTATGAGGAAAGGAGGACACTACAATGAGTGAAATCATCCGCTCCATTGAGCAGGCGCAGCTCCGTTCCGATCTGCCCTCTTTCGAAGTTGGCGACACCGTGCGTGTGCAGGTCAAGGTCGTGGAAGGCAGCCGCGAGCGTCTTCAGGCGTTCGAGGGTACTGTGATCGCAAAGCGCAATGGCTCCAACCGTGAAACCTTCACGGTGCGTCGCGTGTCTTACGGCATCGGCGTGGAACGTACCTTCCCCATGCACTCCCCCCGCGTGGACAGCGTGACTGTCGTTCGTCGCGGTAAGGTGCGTCGCGCGAAGCTGTACTATCTGCGTGATCGTCAGGGCAAGGCCGCCAAGATCAAGGAAGCCGGCCGCCGCTAAGTATTCGGACAAAAGACGTCATGACTTTCGTCATGGCGTTTTTTTGTTGCCATTTTTCGCCCAAATATGCAGGCGGATATCGCCGGATCGCCGTGCGTCTGCAAAAACTCCATAAAAATTCAACGTTTTTTGGTTTTGCCGATTGCATCAATGAGCGTTTTTGTCGACGGGAAAAACATAAAAATTCACGTAAATGACAAAAAAATGGAATATTTGAGGTTTGAATAAGACGAAAATGTTACAAATTATATGGTTAACCACGCGTGAGTCATGCTGCGCGCATGAAAATTGCCAGGCAATCAGAATGAACGTATAATCGCTGAGGAAGCTGAATTTCCGACAGCAAAATCCGGCCCGGGCAATGGGCCGTCAGCATGAGGAGGATATGGCATGGACAAGATTCGCGTGATCGTAGCGGAGGATAATGAGGAATTGCGCCTGAGCATGGTGGAATACCTGGAGGGGCAGGAAGATATACAGGTATTGGCGGAGGCGTCCAGCGGCATGGATGCACTGCGGTTGATGGGCGAGTGCACCTGCGACGTGCTGCTGCTCGATATGATCATGCCTAACACCGATGGCTTTGGCGTGTTGAAAATGATGCAGCACATGCCCCTTGCAAATCGCCCCAGGGTGATCGCCGTGACCGCCCTTGGCAGGGATGATTTTGTGCGCCGCGCCGTGATGCTGGGCGCCCATTATTACATGATCAAGCCGGTGGATATGAACGTGCTCACCCAGCGCATCCGGGAGTTGGTGGCGGAGGAGGAAGCGCCCCGTCCGGAAACGGAAAACCCCGTCAAGCCCCTGCCCGGCGCCAGTTTGGAGGATAAGCTGTCCAATCTGTTCCTGGCGCTTGGCATCCCGGCGCACATCAAGGGCTACCAGTTTTTGCGCGAAGCCATCCGCCTGGTGTTGGATAAGCCGGATATGCTGGGCGGCATCACCAAGGAACTGTATCCCAGCATCGCCAAGCGCTTTGGCACCACGTCCAGTAAGGTGGAGCGCGCGATCCGCCACGCCATCGAGGTGGCATGGGGCAGAGGAAGGGTGGACGCTCTCAATCAGGCCTTCGGCTGCAAGGTGGTCTATCAGGATATGAAGCCCACCAACGGCGAATTCATCGCCCTCATTGCGGACAAACTGAAGGTGGATAAGAGCGCGTAAGAATGCAGGAAAATCAATGGGTTTCGGGTTTTCCTGCCGGTGAAAAAAGGGCAACCAACATAAAATATCCCCTTTTCAGGGCAATAAACATGAAAACTCTGGGGCAACCAATTCTGTTCATTCGCTGTCCGGGAAGTGTAGAGGAAACATACTTCTCGGATGACAATGAAAGGGTTGGTTGCTTTGCTTTTACAGCGGATGATTGCACTCTACATGGAGGACTGCCGTGTGCGGAACCTGCGGCCCAAGACCATGGATTCCTACGAAAAAACGCTCTAATTGCTGACCCGCTGGCTTCGGGAGGAACAGGATATAGACAGGCGGGAAAGCGTCAGAGAGCCGCATTTTGGGCCTATATCCGCGATTTATAGCAGAGGGGGAAATATATCTATTTCGCCGATGAAAAGGCGCTGGAGCAGTTTTATCTGCTGAAACGACGGAGTGAACGGAAGATGACAGGGCACAACACGGCGGACAGCCGAAGTGGTGATATCGACTCCATGAGGCGGGTGTTCATTTGGCTGGGCGGGAGCTTCGCGGAACCGGGGCTTCCGATCCTGCGGTCAAGCGTGAAGTCGGGAATGGAAAATGTCCGTGCCAAAGGGCGGCCTATCGGCAGACCAAAGAAAGCGGGGGATGGCATCCCTCCGGCGCTCTACAAGCACTGTCCCGTGCTTTTGTCAGAACAGATGCATGCCAGAGAACCGGCAGGGCGTGCGGGCTGTCAAAACTGACAGTGCATGAGTATTTGAAAACGATGGGATGAAGAAAGCCCCTGCGATGATCGTCGCAGGGGCTCGTTTTACAGAAATGAATCCACTGAATTGGTCGGTAAAATGATTTGCCGACGGATTACTTGACTTTGGCCAGGGCAGCTTCCGCCTTGGCGATCCATTCGGTACGGTCGCCCAGTTCCATGGCCTGGAGCGCATCCATGGTCTCGGCAGCCTGCGCTTCATCGATGGTGCCGTCCTTGATGGCCTTGATGGCGCCGGCGGCGGACTTGATGGCGTTCACCTGACGGCGGGCATTGTTCAGGGAATTGCGCAGCGTCTTCTGAATGCCGAACAGCTCGTTGAAGTATTTTTCCATGGAGTCAAAGTCGCTCTTGCTGCCAATCATCAAACGGAAGTTAGCCATGCCTTCCTGCACGCCGTCGATCTTTTCGCCGATTTCCTCAGGCCGGATTTCCTTCCACGATTCGTACAGGCTGTCGGCATCCTCCATCCACAGGGTGATGCCGCTTTGCAGCCCTTCGATCAATTGAAAATCATCCTGCGCTTCATCAAGCAGCGCAGCCGCCTGCGCGTAAAGGTCCATATGCCGCTGACACAAAGTCACATAGGCCGTGCCGTTGGCATAGTGATTTGTGGCGCAGAAAAGGCCCGGGTCTGCATCCTGAGGCTCCATACTGTCTTCCCAGATTTTATCCAGCATCATCACGGTATTGGGACACACAATGCCGGTCACGTCAATGCCGTGATCCTGCTGGAACTGTTTGACCGCATCTTCCGTCTTTTTACCGAAGATGCCGTCCACTTCGTCCACATCATCTCCCAGATACCCTGCATAGAACAACTGATATTGCAGGAATTCGATTTCCTCGGTGTATCCGTAGATGCCCCGGTGCAGCGTGCCTTCCGGATATTCAAACTCAGCCTCCGTGAAGGCGGATAACGGCATGACCAGAACAAGCAGAGATGCAGCCAGAAAAATGGATAGCGTTCGTAAAGCTTTCATATAAAAGCTCCCTTCAGACAATTATTCTGCTTCCGGTACACCGGCTTTCACCGTAATGGATGTCACCTGCTTGTTAGCATCCACGGTAATGGTCAGCGTGCCGTCAAATCCTTCTCCATCAATACTGACGGAATCAGGACTGCAGGGAATCCTGTAGATATATGCTTCGGTGCTCTGGCTGTCGGGTACCAGCTTCTGCTTGAGCAGACGAACAGCATCTGTCACATTGTCGCCCACCTTCACGCCGTACACGGTATAGCCCGCACCGGTAAGCACAATGTGCTCAATGTAATGCTGTCCGGTAATGAACACGCTGCCGTTGGTGAATTCCCGCATATCGGAATCCATATTCTCATTCAGCCCCAGTGTGATGGCGATTTCATCAAAGCTCTGCAGATAAATGTTGGAAAGTTCTGTCAGATCGCCGTCGGGGATACGAATGATGCCGCAGTATTCGCCCGGTACGGCAACGGCATACTGGCTGGTGATCCAGCACTGCCTGCCATCATACTCCACCTGGAACCAGACCACATTGTGCTTGTCCAGCTGCGCATCCAGCAGCTGACCCAGGCAGGTGTTTTTCTTGGGCACCTGATCCACATACTTATGATCCTTGCCGGGGCCGGAGCGCAGGTTGACCTTGCCTGCTGTGGTAAACACCTGCACGGTGCCTTCCTCTGCTTCAAAACTGCTGCTTACTTTCGCAGTCGGTTTTTTGGTCGGCTTGTTGGTGGGCTTCTGCGTAGGCGCGTTCGTCGGCTTGTCGGTGGGCTTCTGTGTAGGGGCATCGGTGGGCTTTTCGGTGGCGGTGGGTTTGGCACCTTTCTTGGGGATGGTTTCGGTATCCTTTGCGCCGCAGGTTTTACAGGTGCGTTCCTTGGTGCCGGTTGCCACTTCGGTTGCTTCCTTGGTTACTTTCCATTCGCCCCAGCTACACTGCTCTGTAGCTGGCAGTACATCTGTCTTAGTCTCAGAGCACATACCGCACTTGTAGGATTTGTAGCCGTCCGCAGCACAGGTAGCCGGCTCATAATATGTTTGAACCCAGCTGTGATCGGTTTTGCTGCCTTCGGTTTCTGTTTTGGTGTCGTTGCACTTGGAACACTTATAGGTGACAACCTTGGCGGACTGACAGGTTGCAGCCGTGGCAGCAACGGCCTGCCAGTTATGCCCGGTTGCATTAACAGGTTCGTTTTTCTGATCCATGCAAACGCTGCAATGGTAATAAGCTGTACCGCCAGCTACGCATTCCACATCATCGCGGTTGATGTTGTCCAACACCCAGTCATGCTCTCCGGTCGCGGGACGCTCCACGGTTTCTTCATCGCCGCAGAGGGTGCACTGGAGGTAATAGGCGCCTTTTTGACCGCAGGTAGGCGTCAGTACGCCAACTTGCTGATAGTCATGCTCTCCGGTCGCGGGAATGGATTCCGTTTTTTCTTCACCGCAGCCCAATCTTGTGCACTCGTAGTAGTTGGCACCGTCCTTACCGCAGGTAGCATTCAAGGAACCGGCCAGGCTCCACTGATGTCCCAGTTTAGGAATCGTCTGATACTGCGTGTCGCCGCAGCGGGTACATTCAAACCATTCCTTGCCATCACTTTCGCACAAAGCAGGATTGGTCATAGCATATTGGTAGTCATGGCCAAGGGCAGGCGTGGCTTCCACTCTGTACTCGCCTCCGCAATCCAGGCATTCCAGCACATAGTAGCCGGGTGAAGTACAGGTGGCATCATCATAACCGATCTGATGCGGAGTGGGATCCTCACAATAGCAGCCTTCCGCAGCCATGGCAGGCATCGCAAGCGATACAGCCATCAGCAGAAGCAGAACAAACCAACGCTTCATATCTGTTCTCTCCCCTCAGGTGATTTGAAATTTTCGACAGAAGAATGCAGCAGGCTGCCGAAGAAAATCTCCGGCAGCCTGTGCGATATGTTTTACTTATTCAGCGGGTACAAAATGCAGATGCTGCGCTGAAATCCGGCCCCAGCTTTTATCCTGTGAATGACCGCACTTCTCCTTTGAGCGAACCGTACCATGCCTCCAATATCGTGCTGAACTGTATTGGTGATACGGCATGGAATGAGCCCGGCGAATGGATCGCATGGGATCTGGAGGCGCCGGAAGATGGCTTATACCGCATCGTGCTGCGCTACAAGCAAAGCGATTTGCGCGGTTTGTATGCTACGCGCAAGCTGACTATTGACGGCGAAGTTCCCTTTGAAGAGGCCGGCGACCTGCGTTTCTATCACAGCAGCAATTTCCAGCTCAAGCCCATCAGCGGCAAGCGGGAAGATCCTGTCGACAAGAAGGAAGAAACACAGGAATTCTGGTTCTATCTGGAAAAGGGCACCCACCGTATCGCCCTGGAAGTAACGCTGGGCGAAATGGGACGCATCCTGCAGGCCATTGATGACCAGACGGCAAAGCTGAACAACATTTACCGTCAGATCATTGCGATCACCGGTACCAGCCCGGATACCTACCAGAGCTACCAGCTTTTCACCCGCATTCCGGATCTGAAGGAGAACATACAGGCGCGGAAAGCGGATGTGGAGCAGATTCTGGCGGATTTGACTGCACTGACGGGCTCCGGCAGCGAGCGCACGGCGCCCCTTACCCGTTTGCTGGCCATGATGGATGAATTGACGGACAGCGAGGAAGAGTGGACCCGGCGTCTGGGCGCATTCAAAGAGTGTATTACGGCCATGGGTAAAACGGTGCTTGATTTCAAGAACCAACCCATGAAGATTGACTATATCCTGCTGGCAGGCGAAGAAATGCCTGACATGCGTGCCGAGGGCAATTTTTTTGAAAAAACCTGGCACGGCATTTGCGCGTTTATCGGCAGCTTCTTCAATGACTATAACGTAGCCGACAGCGCGGTGCAGGGCGACGTGGAGTCCATTGACGTATGGCTGAGCACCGGTCGCGATCAGTTTGAAGTCATTCGCCGCCTGATCAACGAAAGCTTTGAAAGCGAAACCGGCGTGCGCGTAAACCTGCGCCTGATCAATGCGGACGTGCTGCTTCCCTCTACCTTTACGGGCAACGGCCCTGATGTGGCGATCCAGATCAGCAATACCGCGCCTGTCAACTTTGCCTTCCGCGGCGCTGCGCTGGACCTGAAGCAGTTCGAAGATTATGAGAGCATTGCGAGCCGGTTCCTGCCGTCCGCAATGGAATCCTTCTATTTTGAAGACGGATGCTATGCGCTGCCGGATCAGATGAGTTTCCCGGTGATGTTCTACAGAACGGACATCCTGGATGAACTGGGACTCAAAGTGCCGGATACCTGGGACGAGCTGCTGGGGCTGATTCCCGAACTGCAGCGCTACAATATGGAAATGTATTTTGATACGGCGCCGCCTTCTACCATGGGCGCAGTGCTGTCCATGGGCAATTCGGTTCCGATCAATACCGTGTTCCTGTCCCGTCTGTTCCAGACCGGGGGAGAAATCTATAATGAAGACGGTACCCGCTGCCTGCTTTCCCGTGAAGAAGCCAATGCCGCATTCAAATGGTGGACGCAGTTCTACACACAGCACGGATTCCCGCGGGATATCGACTTTGTGACCCGTTTCCGTCTGGGCGAAGTGCCGCTGGGCATTGTGGATCTATCCACCTACACCCGTCTTGCGGTATCTGCCCCTGAAATCCGCGGTGCGTGGGAGATTGCGCAGGTGCCCGGTATCCGTCAGGCAAACGGTGAAGTGACCCGTGCGGTGCCCTGCGTGACGGGCGCGGCCATGATCATTCAGAACGCGGTAGAAAAGAACGGAACGAAGGACGCCAGCTGGGAATTCATCAAGTGGTGGACCAGCGGAGACACCCAGACCCGGTATGCGCTGGAAATGGAAGCTATCCTGGGTTCCGCCGGCCGTTATCTGGTCGCCAATCTGGACGCCTTTGAGCGTGTGGAATGGAGCCTGAGTACCACGAAGGTGCTGAACGAAGCGCTGAAAACCATGAAGGGCATTCCGCAGGTGCCCGGCGGATACATTACCGGCCGCTACCTGAACAACGCCTTTGTGACCGTCATTACCGAATATGAGAACGCTGCCGATACGCTGTATGAAAGCGTGGAACTCATCAATGAGGAGATTGACGTGAAGCGCAGGGAGTTTGGCCTTGAACTGTACAACGAAGAGGGAGGTGAGCTACAGTGAGTATCGGTGTAAGGAAAAAGTCTGATCCGCATTACATATGATTCTTACCTGTACCATCTATACGCTGGCAGACCTGTTTCTCCGCTCGGAAATTGTGGAACTGGTTTACACGGTCAGCTTTAAGCAGTCCATGTATGGTCTGGCTGCGGCGATGAGCTGCGTCTATATCATCATGAATGTGATCGTCATAGGGTTGGCTGCACTATTGATTCGGAAGGTGGTGTTCTATTATGACTGATGTGAAGCGGAAACGCAGAACGAAGTATCAGCTGATGAAAACCGGCAAGAGCATCGTGGTAAGCGCATTCAGATATTTGCTGATCATCTGTTTGTCCTACCTGATTCTGGCGCCCATTCTGATCAATATTACAACGGCGTTTACCAATCCCCGGGATTTGAGCTTCCCGTCTTCCATGTGGATTCCTGCCCGTGTTTCCATTGAAAACTGGCATGTGAGCTATCTGATGCTGAATTACGGCGAATCGCTGCCCTACACGCTGATCTTCACGGCGATCCTCTGTGTTTTGCAGACCTTGAGCGCCATGTTTGCAGCCTACTCCTTTGCAAGGCTGAAGTTCCCCGGCAGAAACCTGCTCTTTGCGCTGGCGGTGTTTACCATCGTGGTGCCTCCGCAGATGTTCATGCTGCCACAATATCTGTTCTTTAAGGAATTTGATATTTTCGGCATTGTGAAACTGATTACGGGAAAGAGTATCAATTTGCTGGGCTCCAGCGTATCGCTGTTTGTGCTCAATGCATTGGGCATGGGGATCAAGAGCGGTCTGTACATCTATATTTTCCGTCAAACGTTCCGCGCATTGCCCAAGGAACTGGAGGAAGCGGCCTACATTGACGGCGCAGGCTTCCTGCGCACCTTCTTCAGCGTGGTTGTTCCTTCTGCCGGCGCCGGCATCCTGACGGTTGCTGTGCTGAGCTACGTGTGGTCCTGGAACGATCCGCACTATGTGCAGCTGTTTGACAATACCAATACCAACTTCCTCATGCTGGCGTTCAACAAGGCGACCGGCTCGGTGGATGAAGCGCTGGCCAGCATTTCGTCCAAAGTTCCTGCCACGTACGCATTCCTGCTGAAGAACCCTGTGTATGAAGGAGCTATTGCCAAAACTGCCGCGCTGCTGGTTTTCCTGCCGCTGGTGGTGCTGTATCTCTTCGTTCAGCGCAAGTTTGTTCAGGGCGTTGAGCGCAGCGGTATCGTTGGCTGACGTCAAGAAAGAAGCAGCCTGTGCACATGCACAGGCTGTTTTTTGTGTGGAAAGATGATATAAAGCTGATGGAAAGATGATGGGAAGTAGAATGGAAGCGGTAAGGGAGATGAAAGAAGGTTGCTTTACCATTTTCCGTCATAGTTGTTGACAAAATCTGTGATTTCATCATTACTATATTTGCGGTCATAGTTATTATCCTTCTTCCATTGTTCGTAGCCGCTACTATAGGTGTAACTACTGGAGCAGCCAGCGAAGCTCAAGAGTAAGATGAGTAGCAGTGTCAGAGCAATCGTCTTTTTCATAAAACTATCTCCTTTTTTGTTCTGTTTCATGTTCGTGTAGAGTTGCATAACAGGGATGTAGCGCTCATCGGATATTTCGCGATACGTTTATGCTCACCACTTATCGTATTCATGCTGGAAGCCGCATCGTCCGCAACAGTAGGCAACTTTCTTCTTTCCCAACGCTCCGCCGAGCAGACCTATTGGACCCAGAAGAAGGCCGCCTGCTGCGGCTTTGCCAACACTGAATCCCTTTTTGCCCTCGTCGATCTGAATCCATTTTGCTTGTTCACCACACATCGGACACTTGCTTGGAGCCATCTCTGTTCCCCCTTTCTCAATATACGCAGTTGCGTATTTTTCTCAATTATAACTCTTTTTCACAAAATACGCAAGTGCGTATACGCATGTGCGGAAAATTTCTTATCATCCTATAAAAAGGTGATGAGAAATGATGAATGTGAAAGAAGCAGTTGTTGCCCGGTTTCAGGAGCTTATGAAAGAGAAAAGCCTCAAAACCAACGAACTTGCCAACGTGTCCGGCGTCACGCCATCCAGTGTATACAGCATGCTTGACCCGCGCCGCAAGGAAGTATCGGTCAATCTGATCAAGAAGCTTTGCGACGGTCTGGAAATCACCTTGGGGGAGTTTTTCTCCGCGGCAGTGTTTGATGACTTGGATCAGGAGATACAGTGAAAAAAGAAGCGAAGGGGGAGGAGCCTTTCGCTTTTGCCAAATGCGTGAAACCTGTCAAAAGTGGCCGTGGCAAAGCGTTGTATTGTGCTGTATACCACCCCCTTGACGGGCGTGGTATACTGTATTCAGTGACTTTACAAGTGTTGATTTGGGAGGATGGAAACCATGGAAAACAATCGTGTGCTGGCGTCTGTCGGCGGTCAGCCCATTACCGAAAGCGATCTGGAAAGCGCCGTCGCCCGCATGAGCAGCGGCCGCGGACGCAATTTTAATACCCCCGAAGGCCGTCAGGCCGTGCTGGAGCAATTGATCGTGCGGGAGCTTTTCCTGCAGGACGCCCGCAAGAGCATGCTGGAGTACGATCCCGCCTTCAAGGCGCAGCTTCAGCAGGTGAAGGATGAATTGCTCTATCAGTTCGCCGTTACCAAGACCCTGGAAAAGGTGAAGGTGACCGAGGAAGAAATCCAGAACTTCTACACCGAAAACCCCGAAGAATTCAAGGGTCAGGAAACGGTGGCAGCCAGCCATATCCTGGTGGATACCGAGGAAAAGGCCAATGAGATCCTTTCCGCCGTCCAGAACGGCGAAATTACCTTTGAGGACGCTGCCATGCAGCATTCCTCCTGCCCCTCCAAGGCCCGCGGCGGCAACCTGGGCGAATTTGGCCATGGCCAGATGGTGCCGGAGTTTGATCAGGCCTGCTTCAGCATGGAAGAGGGCCAGATCGCAGGCCCGGTGAAGACCCAGTTTGGCTATCATCTGATCCGTCTGGACAAGAAGAACGAGCCCAAGCCCGTCAAGCTGAGCGAGGCCCGCGAAATGATCCGCGAGCACCTGATGGAGGAAAAGAGCCAGAAGGCCTACCAGAGCCGCATCAATCAGCTGAAGCTGGTCTATCCTGTGGATCGCTAAAAGTGCAAACAAAAAGAGAGAAGCAAGCAGCTTCTCTCTTTTTTTGTTTGGGGTGATTACTTGCCGGCGGCCTTCTTTGCGCGGCGCATGGCCAGGATACGCTCCATTTCGTTGTAGACGATCATGTAGCCCTCGTCCACGCCCATGCCGGGCTTGGCCAGGATCTGCACAGGCTGGGTGGCCATGGCGCACTGCACGCACACCTGGGCGCTGCGGTCGGTTTCGTTGCAGGTGCCGCCCTGATAGGCGCCGATGCCCTTTTCCTTGCAGTAGAGCACGGCTTCGATGGTGTTGTTCACGCCGCCCAGGTCAGGCGTCTTGATCTGCACCATGTGGCCGGCCTTGGCGTCGGCAAAGAGCTTGATATCCTCCAGCGTGTTGCACCATTCGTCCGCCACCAGCTCCACGTCGCAGCCGCGTGCGTCCAATTCACGGGTCAGCCCGGAGAGCGCCTCGATCTGGGTCTCGCGGTCGCTGTCGCAGTCCATGGGGCCTTCGATGCGCAGGTGGAAGGGCTTGGCGATGCGGCCCAGCTCTTCGATGTAATCGGCCATGGCGCCGTAGTTGAAGTTGCCAAAGATCTGGCCGATGGTGCCGTAGCAGTCGATGTGCAAAACGGGGGCATAGGTTTCGTCTGCGCGGTGCTCAAGGATGCGGTCGCGCAGCCAGGCCACGTATTCCTTCAGCTTTTCGCCGTTTTCGCCCAGTTTTTCCTTCACGTTGTTGATCAGCGCGTGGGGCAGCACCTGGGCACCTTTGATGATCATTTTGTCGGAGTTGAGGTAACGGTCGTCGCCGGACTGGGTGAAGATGGCGATGGGTTCCTCCGCCACCGTGCAGCCGTATTCATCGGCTACCACTTCGCACATGAGGCGGTGGGTGGCCTTGGCAACGGCGTCCAGCAGCGCCTGGGAAAGGCCGTAGCGGATGGCGGTGTGCAGACGCTTGCCGTTTACCTGAATGCTTTCCATCATGGCAGCCAGGGCGCGGAAATTGTCCGCTTCCCTGCCGACCAAATGGGGCTTGATGTGCTCGTCAATGAGGGGGATAAAATCCTTGGCCAGGAACAGGGGATCGCGTCCGCCTGCGCCGGAATACTGCACGGCGGCGCAATCGCCATGGGCGATCTGGCCGTCCTCCAAAACCAGCATCACGGAGATGCTTTCGCCCGCCTGACGGACGGCGCTGAAACCTTCGGTTACGGGGGCGCCGGTGTAGAACACGCCGTCATGGCCTGCGCCCTGCTTGATGGCGCGCTGATCGTCAAAGTAGAAACCGGTACGGCCGCGGGAGCATACAACGTCAATAATCTTCATGGTTTTTTATCTCCTGTTCTTATAATCAGCGGGGACGGCCCACCAGGTAACCCTTGCCGATGGCGTACACATCGTCAATGACCATCTGGAAGGAGGCCTTGCGGTTTTCGTATTTGGCGCGCTCTTCGATCTTGGCGGTATGGAAATCCTTCAGGTACTTGTCAAAGGGCAAATTGCCGAAGTTCAGGATGCGCACGGCGCCGTTGTTGTCGCGGGCGGGGAGCATGATGCCGGCGTTGAAGCGGCAGGGGGCAAAGGGCACGTCCAGCGCGCCGGATTCCACGCCGCGGCACACGCCGATGGCAATATCGCCGTTGCCCAGTTCAAAGCACTTATCCACAATGGCGCGGGTCTCCAGACGGATGATCTCCTTTTCGTCCTCCAGTTCCTTGCCCTGGAAGGTCTGGTCGCGCAGCATGTTGACCACCTGCTTGGTGCAGCGCAGGCCCTCTGCGTTGGCCTCCATGGTGGGGATGCCCACGGCCTCGTGAGGCGTTTTGACGATGACCTTGGTGGCCTTGGAAAGCGCGGAAATCATGCTGCCCATGGAGATGACGCCAAAGGCCTTGGCTTCGTCCGCAGGGAAGCCGCCCATCCACTGGTGGAGCACGGTGGTCACCTGCACGTCATGATAGCCATACTTGTTGAGGTATTCGTCGGTCAATTCTTCCAGCGTCTGGATGGCGGCGATATCCTGCACCAGGTTTCCGCACTGGCCGTAGCCCACGGTGATGTTTTTCACGCCCTGCTCTGCTGCCAGCAGCGCCTCGATGACGGCGGCGGCGTGGGAAATGCAGGGGGGCACCAGGGTGCCGGTCAGGGGACCGTAGGGCTCGCGGTTCAGCGGTACGCCCATTTCCTCGTACATGCCGGTGAGACGGTCCACATACTGCCAGTCGCGGATGGTGCGCTCCATGGGGATGTTCTTGCAGTAGGGCAGGTTGTAGGAGATGCCGCCGCCCTCGTAGCTGGTGAAGCCGCCGGCGTAGGCGATCTCGGCCAGGAGACGGGCGTCGGGGGTGCCGTGACGCACCTGCACGGGTACGTTCACGCTTTCGATCACCTGACGGCACTTCTGCACGCCGTGGTTGACGGCGGGGAAGCCGTTGAGCATGGCGCGGTCCAGGCGCAGGGATTCGTTGATGCCGTTTTCCGCTTCCTGATAGCGGTTCTGGCGGGTGTAGCTGTCAATGGTGGTGGGCAGGAGATCGGCTTCGCCGGCATTTTCCAGGTGCTGGAGCAGTTCAATGTGGCGTTCCACCACAGGCACGCCTGCGCGGGGCTGCACCAGGGTGCGCTTTTCCTGCTTGGCTTTGTTCAGCTTGAGGGAGAAAATGCGGTTTTCGGGCATGGCCTTGTGGTAGGCCGCCGCTTCTTCCACGTTCACGTCCTTGCCGGTGGGCCACTGGGCCAGCACTTCTTTACGCAGGGCGTCAAATTCAGCGTCAGGAATTCGTTTGTTCTGAATATCCATCGTATTGCAGCTCCTTTTTCATGATGCGCAGGGCAGTTTGAGGTTGGTATTCGGAAAGCAGACCCATGGCTGCCAGAATGTATTTGCGGTCCACGCGGATATCGCATGTGAGCGGCCGCAGGGACGTGGGCTGGAGGGGGCTTGCGAAGGCGTGGGCGGCAATATCGCCCGTCCTTCTTGTGCGGATCAGACTGCCGCCCGTCACCACCAGCTGCTTTACGTGGCGCAGATCCTTGCCGGACTGCACGTAGGTAAGACCAAGCAAGGTGTAAGTTTCCTCCATGGTTCCTGCGTGGCGGCTCACCGCTGTTTCAATGGCCATGGAGGCCAGGGCAAAGTCCAGCTTTTCCAGATCGCTGCCCGCTTCGGGGATCAGATCCTTATGCTCGTCCAGCTGGGCAAGCAGCTCGTTTACCCGATCTTCCGGAAGACCGGCAAGCCGGCAGATACGCGCGATTCCCGCCGCCTCCACAATGCCGCGCACGGAGTAGCGCATGCCGATATCGCCTTCCACCGTGCGCTTGCCGTAGGGCTCGGGCAGGCCCTTGTACACCGTGCCTGCGTCCTTGGGCATGCCGTCCGCCATGGAATAGATATCCGTGGTGGCGCCGCCTACGTCCACGCAGATAAGATCGCCGATGCCGCTTTCACCCTCGCACCCGCGGGACAAAAGCTCCATGGCCTTCATGACGGCCGAGGGGGTGGGCATCAGGATGCCGGAGAGCAGTTCCTGCGCGCCGGTAAGGCCTTTGGCCTGAATGATGCGGTTCAGGAAAAGCTCGCGGATCTTTTTGCGGGCAGGCTCTGTGTTAAGCACGCCGAATTTGGGCATCACATTGTCCACGATGTGCACTTCATGGCCCTGCAGGATGCGCTCGCATTCCCGGGCCGCCGTGCGGTTGCCGGCGATGATGACGGGGAAGGTAAAGGGAACGGCGGAGAGCATTTTGGCGTTATGCAGGATGCACTCGGTATTGCCGCCGTCCGTGCCGCCCACCAGCAGGAAAATGTCGGGGGAGATGTGCATGATCTCCTCGATATCATCCTCCGTCAGCTGGAAGGAAAAGCACTTGATCACCTTGGCGCCGGCGCCCAGGCTTGCCTGATGGGCGGCCTCGGCGGTCAATTCCGGCACCAGGCCGCTGGTCACCATGCGCAGGCCGCCTGCCGCGGAGGAGCAGGCGTAGCGGGCAGCATAATCCAGGGGGCCGGTTATTGCGTGCAGCTTTTGCAGCGCGTTTTCCAGGCCGTTTCTCACGTCCGTTTCGATGGTGGTGTAGGCGTCTGCCGTGCCCAGGAGCACTTCGTTTTCAATGTCCACCGCCGTAACCTTGGTGTAGGTACTGCCGAAATCAATCAGCAGGATGGGTTTCATATTTATTCCTCCATGTGCAGTAGCTCACGCAGCGCCTGAATGGTGGTTTCCGGCGGCGTGTTGGGGGGGAAGGCGCGGTCAAAGCCCATGGCCTTGAAACGTTTTTCCACGTCCTCAAACTTCTGCTTGCCGATGACGATGTTGCCGCCCACCACCATGGGGATGCCCTTGAGGCCGGCTTCATCGCACTTTTCGCGCATGCCGCGGCAGTCCAGCTCGCCCTGCCCGTAGAGGGAGGAGACGACGATGGCGTCGGCGGCGGATTCGATGGCGGCGGCGATATACTCTTCCTGAGACACCATCACGCCAAGGTTGACCACCTCAAAGCCGGCCTCGGTGAAGGCGTGGTAGAGGATGCGGTTGCCCACTGCGTGTACGTCGGCGCCGATGACGCCGATGACCAGGACTTTTTTCTTCATGGTATCAGACTCCTTTGCTTGGGATGCTTTATCTGTAAATGATGGGGCTCATCATCTGAGCGGCATGGGTGCGCTGCAAAAGCTCGCGCAGGTTCTGTTCGGATTTTTCGCCCACAAAGCCGATGATCAGGTAGCGGTTGCGCTGGTTATCGTAAATGATCTCGGGGCACAGACGGAAATTCTGCACGCGGCCGGTGCTGGTCACATGGGTGCGGGGGCCGCTGCAGTAGTGGACGCGGTCGCCCACGCGCACGTGCACTTCATCCGCATAGGTGACGGACAGATCGCGGGCAATATCCTCCTGCACCTTCTTTTCCAGTTCCACAAGGTCGATATCCGGCGCATGATCGGAAAAGGCCATCACAAAGCCGTGGTTGATATCGTCGTGCTGGCAGGAATCCACCAGCTCCGGATCCATGTGCATTTCGCACAGATCCTCCGCGGTATGGGCCATCAGGCGGTAGCGCAGGGAGGTGTGCACGATATCCACCAGCTCCGAGGGCTCGGGGCCGAACATGCTGGGACGGGTGACGATCACCTGCTCGCCGATGCCGATGAGCAGATCGGCGTTGCGGGGAAGGTGGGGACGGATGAGATCAAAATGCTCCACGATGACCCGCTTTTCCAGCCGGATGGCGTCCATGATGGCTTCGGCCAGCACGTGAGGCTGGGTAAAGCCCATTTCAAAGCGGATGTCCAGATGATAGGTGTGGGGCGTGTAAAAGCCGTGCTGCTCAGTCACATCCAGGATGGGCAGAGGACGGACGTTGACGCCGTCGTCATCGTTGGTCAGCTCCAATCCCGGAAACATGCCGTGGATCAGCGCGCTCTTGCCCGAGCCCGCATCGCCGATAAAGCCGATGAGCCGGTCAAAGGGGCTTAGGTACATCTGTCCCATCTGCATGCCCAGATCGTAAATGCGGGCGCGGCCGCGTGGGGCAAAATAGGAGGTCTGGATCAGGTTTTTCTGCATTCTGTGGGAATAGGACACAGGCGCCCTCCTTCCGTGTTGAGGATGTATTGGAGGCTGCTTTCGGGAAGCAGCCGGTGAAGCATATCAAGATCGTTCATTTCCAGCGCCTTGCGCACCAGGGATGCGCTGACGGGGGTAGCGCAGGAGGCGAGGCGCTCAACTTCCGCCACCTCAACATGAAGGGGTGGGAGCAGCTTTTTCATCTCTTCGTTGTAGCGTTTGGTGACGGGGGACAGGGGTTCTGTGCCCACATAGCGTCGCGTGATGCCAAGGGCGGGGGCGATCCTTTGGCCAAAGAGCTTCAGATCCGCCTCGCAGTACACCTGCGTCGCCTTTTCTTCATCCCGGATAAAATAGGTGGGGAAGGTGGCGGAGGATACCATGTAGGGGCCGCTTGGAGCCACGTGTACGTTGGCAAGGTGGGAAAGGCCGTCCCTTGCCATCTGAAGCCGGTCATCCGGGGAAAACATGCCCTTGTTTTCGGAGAGGATGAACACGTACACAAAGGCGCATTCCGCTGCCGCTTTTTCGATCAGGTAGCGGTGGCCAAGTGTAAAGGGATTGCAGTTGGCAACCACGCAGCCGATGGGGCTGCCGCTTTGCGGCGCAGGGGGAAGCGCGGAAAGAAATTCCTCCAGCCCGTTTCGCCTGTTTTCCATGATCAGGCAGCTTGCCGTGCGGATGACGGGATGGAAGCCAAAGGATGTGAATATGGCCTGATTGACAGGCTTGGTATAGAGCATCAGGTGACGGAAGCCCCGGCGCATGCTTTCCTGCATGAGGGCGGTCATGATTTGGGAGGTCAGATCCTCTCCCTGATACTGAGGATCCACGGCGACGCATTTGACGGTGTTTCCGTCCAGCGAGCCGGTGGCTGCGATGCGGTCTTCATCCCAGAGACAAACGGTATAGGTGATGTTCGGGTCATAACGCAGCCCGGATGCGTGAAGGAATTGATGTAATTGTTCCAGCGCCTTTCCCTGCAGGGGCGCTCCGGCGGCCATGTGCATGGCAGTCACCTCTTTTTCTTTTTCTATTATAGCGCGCTGTTTTGTGGTTGTAAATAAATCATAGTTGCCAAAATGGAATGTTGGATATATAATATAATCAATTGTTCTATAACAAAAGCCTGTTCAGAGGTGAAGGATATGAAATATACGCAGGAACGCTTCACAGCGGGTACGCTGGAGAGCAGCGACGCTATGGTCACGGTGGCGTATTGCGAGGGTGAAAACCGCATCACGGTGGATTCCGTGGTGCAGGAACAGTTTGGAGAAGCCATCCGGAAAACGGTGGAAGAGGTGCTGCATGAAATGCAGGTAAAAAACGCCAGCGTTACCGTGGTGGACCGCGGCGCATTGGACTGCGTGATCCGCGCCCGGGTGGAGACGGCTGTTCTCCGCGGAAGGGAGGGGTTGTGATGCGCAGATCCATGCTGTTTTTGCCGGGCAACACCCCCAACATTATCGTAAACGGCGAGATCCTGGGCGCGGACAGCGTGATCCTGGATCTGGAGGACGCCGTGGCGCCTTCTGAAAAGGACAGCGCCCGCATTCTGGTGCGCAACGCCATCAAAATGATGGGCTTTGGCAAATGCGAAGTGATCGTGCGCATCAACGGGCTGGACAGCGATTACTGGCAGCAGGATCTAAACTGCGTGATCCCCGCCCGTCCCCAGATCATCATGCTGCCCAAAACGGCCTGCGCAGAGGACGTGCGCACGGTGGATCGGTATCTTTCCGTACTGGAAGAAAAGTATGGCATGGAAGAGGGTTCTGTCGGCCTGATGCCGCTCATCGAAACGGCCATGGGCGTTGAAAACGCTTTTCTCATCGCCTCTGCGAGCAGCAGGGTGAAGGGCATTTTTCTGGGCGGCGAGGACTTGACGGCGGATCTGCGCTGCAAGCGCACCAGGGAGGGCAGGGAAATTCTCTACGCCCGCACAAGGCTGGTGTGCGCCGCCCGTGCAGCCGGCGTTGAGGTGTACGATACCCCCTTTACCGACGTAAATGACGACGATGGCCTTTATCAGGACGCGCAGTATGCAAAAGCCCTGGGCTTTACGGGCAAGGCGTCCATTTCGCCCCGCCATGTAAAGGGTATCAACGAGGTATTCAGCCCCCCGGTCAAGGATATCGACTATGCCTACGAAGTGATGAATGCCATCCGGGAGGCCAAGGCCATGGGCAAGGGCGCGGTGGCGCTCCGGGGCAAGATGATCGACGCGCCCATTGTGATGCGCGCGCAGCAGGTCATCGAGCAGGCGAAGGCGCTGGGTCTGGGAAGGGAGGAAGCATAAATGGAAAAGAAGCTGGTCAAAACGCTGCGCGAGGCCATTGTGCTTTCCGGCCTGCGGGACGGCATGTCCGTTTCCTTCCACCATCATCTGCGCAACGGCGATTTTACGCTCAGCGCGGTGATGGAGGAGATCGCAGACCTTGGCATTAAGGATCTGACGCTGAATGCAAGCTCCCTGTTTGATACGCACCAGAGCCTGGAAGCGCATATCGAAAACCGGGTGATCAAAAAGATCAACACCAATTACATGTCCCAGGGCCTGGGTCACCGCATCTCCGAGGGCATCATGGAGGAGGCGGTGGAGTTCCGCACCCACGGCGGACGTCCAAGGGATATTTCCCTGGGTATCACGCCCATTGACGTGGCCTTTATCGCTGCGCCCGCATCGGACGCGGCGGGCAACTGCTCGGGCAAATACGGCCCCTCCGCCTGCGGAAGCCTGGGCTACGCCATCCCCGACGCCATGTACGCAAAGAAAGTGATCGTGATCACCGATCATCTGATGCCCTATCCGCTCACCGACTGCTCCATTCCCGAAATCTATGTGGATTACGTGGTGCAGGTCCCCGCCATCGGCGATCCCAGGGGCATCGTTTCCGGCACCACCCGCATCACCCGCGACCCGGTGGGCCTTCTGATGGCGGAAACGGCGGTGGAGGTGATCCGCCACAGCGGGCTTTTGAAGGACGGCTTCTCCTTCCAGACGGGCGCGGGCGGCGCGACGCTGGCTGCCGCCAAGTTCCTGCAGGATCACATGCTCCGTGAAAACATCCGCGGCTCTTTTGCCTCCGGCGGCATCACGGGGTATCTGGTGGATATGCTGGAAAGCGGCTGCTTTGAAAAATTGATGGATGTACAGTGCTTTGATCTCAAGGCCGTGGAATCCATCCGCAAAAACCCTGCCCATCACGAGATCTCTGCCATGCAGTATGCATCTCCTGCGGCAAAGAGCGCCGTGGTGGATCATCTGGACGTGGTATTGCTTGGCGCAACGGAAGTGGATACGGACTTTAACGTAAACGTGCATACCGATTCCTCCGGCCGCATCATGGGCGGCAGCGGCGGTCACAGCGATACGGCGGCAGGCGCCAGACTGTCCATGATCATCGCGCCGCTGTTCCGCGCAAGGCTGCCCATCGTGTGCGACAGGGTGCAGTGCATTTCCACTCCCGGCAAGGACGTAGACGTGCTCATTACCCAGCGTGGCGTTGCGGTGAACCCGAAAAATGAGGAACTGATCTTAAGGCTCCGGGACGCCCGGATCCCTGTTGTGGACATTCATGAACTCAAGTACATGGCGGAAAAGCTGACGGGCGTGCCGCAAAGAAAGCAGCGCACGGGCCGGACGGTTGCCAATGTGATCTACCGCGACGGCACGATGATCGACCAAATCAAGAGCGTAAAGTGAGGAATGGCTATGAGGACTGTTTCTGCGGACCGGGTGCGGGACACGGTCAGGGGGCTTTGCATCCATGCCAACTGTCATTTGACGGAGGATCTGAAAAACTGCATCCATACCTGCCAAAGGCAGGAGACCTTTCCTGTGGCGCAGGATATCCTTTCCCGCATCATCGAAAATTTTGAGATCGCAGATCAGGACAACGTGCCTGTGTGTCAGGATACGGGCATGGCCTGCGTGTTTGTGGAGCTGGGGCAGGACGTGCATGTGGAGGGCAATCTGGAAAACGCCATCCACGAGGGCGTAAGACGGGGTTACACTGAAGGCTACCTGCGCAAAAGCGTGGTGGGCGATCCTCTGGAGCGCGTGAACACCAAAGACAATACCCCCGCCATGATCTATTACGATATTGTGGACGGGGACAAAATCAAGATCACCGTGGCGCCCAAGGGCTTTGGCAGCGAAAACATGAGCAGGATCAAAATGCTCAAGCCCTCCGACGGCGTGGAGGGTGTGAAGGATTTTGTGGTGGAGGTTGTGGAGGAAGCAGGCCCCAACCCCTGCCCGCCCGTCGTTGTGGGCGTAGGCATCGGCGGCACCTTTGACAAGGCGGCGCTGCTTGCCAAAAAGGCGCTTTTGCGCCCGGTGGACAAGCGCCATCCCGAAAAGCGCTATGCCGACCTTGAAGAAGAGCTGCTTGAAAAAATCAACGCTCTCGGCATCGGCCCCCAGGGCTTTGGCGGACGCACCACCGCACTGTGCGTCAACATCGAAAAATGCGCTACCCATATCGCAGGTCTGCCTGTGGCGGTCAATCTCAACTGCCATGTGACCCGCCATCAAACGGAGGTGATCTGATGCCAAAGCATGTGAAGGTGCCTCTTTCCCGGGAGGACGCCCTTTCGCTCCGCGCAGGGGATTCCTGTCTGCTGACCGGCGTTATCTACACCGCCCGCGACGCCGCCCACAAGCGGCTGTGCGAATTGGTGGAGAAGGGTCAGGCGCTGCCCATTGATATGGAGGGCGCGGTGATCTATTATGTGGGCCCGACGCCCGCAAAGCCCGGTCAGGTGATCGGCTCTGCCGGCCCCACCACCTCCTACCGCATGGACGCCTATGCGCCCACATTGATCAAACTTGGTCTTCGCGGCATGATCGGCAAGGGCAAGCGCAATGAAGACGTGATAAACGCCATGAAGGCGCACGGCAGCGTGTACTTTGGCGCCATCGGCGGCTGCGGCGCGCTGCTTGGCAAGTGCATCAAAAAGGCCGATATCGTGTGCTATGAGGATCTGGGCGCGGAGGCTGTCCGCCGCCTGGAGGTGGAAAACCTGCCCGTGGTGGTCATCATCGACGCTGAGGGCAACAATCTGTACGAAAGCGGCCGCAAGGCTTATCTTGAAACGATATAAGGGGAAAACGGCATGTTTCATTACAGCGTCAGCGCTGACAAAAACATACCCATCTACCGCCAATTGGTGGATCAGATCAACGCTCAGGTGCGCTCCGGCGCACTGAAAACGGGCACCCAGCTGCCCACCGTACGGGAAATGGCGGAAAAGCTGCGCCTTTCTCCCGGTACGGTGAAAAAGGCCTACGATTGCCTGCAGGAAATGGGCGATATCGAGATGACCCGCCGCCGCGGCACGTTTGTCAAATTCGTGCACCGGGACAGGGATTCCCGCAAGCAGCAGGCCATGGTGGCCATCGACCAGATGATCCGCAAACTGTCGGAATTGCATTTTTCCCCGGCGGAGATCCAGATTTTTCTGAACCTCAAAATGCGGGAATGGGGGCTGAAGTGGACGGGCGTCAACGTAACGGTGATATCGCCCTGCCCGGAGATCGCGCCCGTGCTGAAGGAGCAATTGGAAATGCTGCCCAATGTGCAGTGCACCGTGCATCCCATGCACCAATTGCAGGAATATCCCTACAGCGTGGATGAACAGAGCGACGTGATTGTGGCCTGCGCCCGGGATGAGGGGAGAGTTACCCATCTTTTGCCCGACGGCAGCAAGTTTGTGCCGGTGGCCTTTCGCCTTGAGCAGGCAGGGCTGATCCGGGCGCTTTCCTGCTGCGGAAAAAGGACGGCCGTCCTGTGCCGCAGCGAGGCGTTTGCGCAGATGACCGCATCGGCGCTGCCGGAGGGATGGAAAATAGAAAAAATCGCCCCGTCGGACTGCGTGCCGGAACGGGTGGAGGTGCTGATCGTCCCGGAAGGGGAGGATGCGCCCGGGGATTTTTCCGGCGCGGTGATCCCCTTTGCCTTCCGTCTGGACGAGGGCAGCATGCTGTACCTGGAAGAGCGCATCGGCAAGCTTCGGGACGAGCGTCAGCAGTGGCCTGCCGCTGCACAGCTGTGAGGCGGGTATGGAACATGTAAGCGTTTCCATGGTGCTTGCCGCACGGGACGAGAGGGCAGATCGGCAGCAGACGTGGCTTCAAAAATACAAACGCCCGCTGATCTCCTTTACCATGAACATCCCCGGCTCTGAAAAAAGCAATGCGTTGATCCAAAGGGCATTTCAGATCGGCCTGATGCGTGTGGAGAACACGCTTTTTGCCCACTGCATCCCCGTTTTGGAACGGATGCAAAAGCACGCCGTCACCGGCCCCGAGGCGCTGTGGGCGGTGAATGCGGATGCCGGGGAGCTTAAAAAATACATGTGCACGCTGGAGGAAGCAGACCCGCTCGGGCGGCTGCTGGACCTGGACGTGATCGACGGCAACGGCGTGCATCTGAGCCGGGGCAGGGAACGCAATTGCATCCTCTGCGGCGGCCCGGTACGCATCTGCGGCCGCAGCCGCGCCCACAGCGCGGAGGACTTGTTTGCAAGGGTAACGCAGATCCTGACCAGGGCGCTTTCGTATCCTGCCTGCGTGGCACAGCTTGCAAGGCGCGCACTGATTATGGAGGCGGAGGTCACGCCCAAGCCCGGGTTGGTGGACAAAAGAAACAGCGGCGCACACCGGGACATGACCCTTGCGGATTTTTACAAAAGCGCGGACTTGCTGGAACCCTATTTTGCGGACGCTGCACGCCTTGGCATGGAGCATGCGGGGGCGGATGCGCTGCAAAGGCGGGGAAGGCAGGCGGAGGAAGCGATGCTTTCTGCCGTCGGCGTCAATACCCACAAGGGCGCTGTCTTTTCTCTGGGCATTTTGTGCTATGCGGGGGGAAAGCTGGGCCGGGGCGCTGCGGCGGAGGCGGTTCTTTTAGAGGGTGCGGCGCTTGGAACGCATTACCTTCATCAGCTGAAAGCGCATAACCCCATGCAGACGGGCGGCGAAAAGCAGTATGCCATCATGCGCCTTCCCGGCGCACGGGGCGAGGCGGCGGCGGGCTTCCCGTCGGTATCCCGCATGGCGCTTCCCGTGTATCAAAATGCCCTGCGTGCGGGGAAAAGCCATAACGATGCGGCGCTTTGTGCCCTTATGCACCTGATGGCCCGTGTGCCGGACAGCAATGTTTTGCGCCGGGGCGGGGAAGAGGGGCTTGCGTATATGCGTGCCCGGGCGGAAAAGCTGATCGCGGACGGGATCACCCATCAGGCGCTGATCGATTTTGATCAGGACATGATCGCCCGGAACCTGAGCGCGGGCGGCTGTGCGGATCTGCTGGCCGTCACGCTGTTTTTGCACCTGCTTTGCGAAGAAAACTCTGGGGAGGCTTGACCGATGGAACGGAAACTGCATTTCAATTTTTTCCAGAATAAGGAATGCGAATATTTCCCCTGCCACGAGGGCATTGCGGAAGAAGAATTCAGTTGTCTGTTTTGCTACTGCCCGCTCTATGCGCTGGGCAGGAAGTGCGGCGGCAACTGCACCTACACCGAATACGGCTACAAGGACTGCACCAATTGCCTGGTGCCCCACAAAAGGGAAAACTACCTGCGCATCATTTCTAGGTACGAGGAGATCATGGAGATCGTCAAGGAAAACGACAGGCGCGGGCAGGAAAAATAAATACATCTTCAGGCCGCAGGCATATGCCCTGCGGCTGCTTTTTTGCTGCCATCATGAGGACGCAATGTACAGGCAGAATGTGCGTTGGGAGGTTTTGCACAAAAATAATTTTGTCCCGGAGATTGATGAAAAGGCGGCTTTCTGCCCTTGAAATACGGGGAGTGATATAGTATAATGCATACTGGCTGAGGTGTATATAATATGAAAGATTTAAACATGCTGGTTTGGCTGACTCAGCTGGGTTTGAGCGTGGCTACGCCCATGGCGATCTTTACACTGCTGGGCCTCTGGCTGAAAAACAGGTTCCAACTGGGCGCGTGGGTGATCGTGGTGTTTTGCGTGATCGGCCTTGTCTGCGCGGCGGACAGCTTCCGCCATACGCTGCGCGCCATGGAGCTGATGGCTGCATCCGGCAGAAAAAAGCAAAACGATCCGCCGCCTGTTTCGTTCAACGATCACGAATAGGGCGCAAGGAGGTACAATGGAATCCCGTAAAATCGTATATCGGGAGACGGGCGTGGTGGCCCTGGGCCAGCTGATCTGCCTGCTCCTGATGCTTGGCGTATTTGCGCTGCTTGGGTATTTTGATAAAACGGTGCTTCTGGGCGGCCTGCTTGGCGCAGTGCTGGCCACGGGCAATTTCTTCTTTATGGCGGTGAGCGCCACGCTGGCTTCCGATAAGGCTGTCAACCAGGACGTTAAGGGCGGCACGGCGCTGATGAAGGCATCCTACTTTTTGCGCCTGGGCGTGATCTTTATTCTGCTGTTTGCCGGCGTCAAAAGCGGGCTGTGCAACGCCCTGGCATCCGTCATTCCCCTGGCGCTGACCCGCATCATTATCACGGTGAGCGAATTTTTCAGAAAGTCGAAAGAGGAAAAAGTATGAATGTAAATGTTGAAGGTGCATTTGTATATTTTACCATTCCAATCCTTGGCGGTATTCCCATCAGCCAGACCACGGTGAGCATGCTGCTGGTTACGCTCCTGCTGGTGACGGCCGCTGTCAAGCTTGGCAAAAACCTGCAAAAGCGCCCGGGCAAGGTACAGGTGATGGTGGAAAAGGTGATCACCATGCTCTATACCATGGTGGGGGATTCCATGGGGCAGCATAATCTGCACTGGGCGCCCTTCATCGGCACCATTTTTGCATGCAGCATCTGCGGCACCTTCATCGGCCTGACCGGCTTTTTCCGCTCGGTAACGGCGGATCTGAGCTGCACCATGGTCTGGTCCGTGATGGTATCCGTGATCATCTGGTACATCAACATCAAGCGCAACGGGCTGAAAAACTGGCTCAAGGGCTTTACCGAGCCCATCGCCGTGATGACGCCCATGAACATCATCAGTGAAATTGCCCAGCCCGCCTCCATGGCCTTCCGTCACTTTGGCAACGTGGCCGGCGGCGGCGTGATCACCAGCATCATTTACACGGCGTTCACCATGGTATCCGCGCTGATCCTCAACGCCATTTCCGCAAGCGGCGTGCTGGTGGGCATCGTGCTGATGGCGGCGGGCGCTGCGCTGCTCGTTTGGTGGAAAACCAAAAAGCGCAAGCTGATTGTGCTGATCGGAGGTCTGGTAAGCGCGGCGCTTGGGCTGTTTGGTATCCTGGAAGCTGCCGGCATTCTGGCGGGCGTGCCCGTACTGGCGCTGGGTGTTCCCGCTGTGCTCAGCTGCTACTTTGATCTGTTCTCCGGCTTTGTTCAGGCGTACGTGTTCACGCTGCTGACGATGACCTACATCGCAGGCGCCTGCCCGCCCCCGGAAGAAGCAAACGCGTAAATTATGGAAGAAACATACATAAGGAGGAACTTTTATGGATTTTACGATGCTCTCTGAAGCCATCAAGGTCATGGGCAAGGCAATTGGCGCGGGTCTGTGCATGGGTATTGGCGCGATCGGCCCCGGCGTTGGCGAAGGTAACGCGGTGGGTAAGGCGCTGGAAGGCATGGCCCGTCAGCCCGAAGCTGCCGGCAATCTGCGCACCACCATGATCCTGGGCTGCGCAATCACGGAGACCACGGGTATCTACTCTCTGCTGATTGCCTTCCTCATTCTCTTCACTCTGTAAGAAAAAACAAATTATATATCAGGAGGATTTGACTTATGGATATGACGATGTTGGCTGAAGCGATCAAGGTAATGGGTAAGGCGATCGGCGCGGGATTGTGCATGGGCATCGGCGCTATCGGCCCCGGCGTTGGTGAAGGTAACGCGGTCGGCAAGGCGCTGGAGGGCATGGCCCGTCAGCCTGAAGCTGCCGGCAATCTGCGCACCACCATGATCCTGGGCTGCGCCATTACCGAAACCACCGGTATTTACTCCCTGCTCATCGCTTTCCTGATCCTCTTCACTCTGTAATTCCTTCATAACGCGATAGGAGTGAATGACGTGGGATATTTTGAAAGCTTTATCGGCGTCAACTTCTGGACGGCGCTGTTCGTGCTTCTCAACACGCTGCTGATCTTCTTTGTGGCAAAGAAGTTCCTGGTAGTTCCTGTGCACAAGATGATCACGGACCGTCAGAAGGAAATTGACGATATGTACGAAAATGCCGGCAAGGCCGAAAAGGAAGCCGGCGACATGAAAAAGGAATACCAGCAGCTGCTCTCCGACGCCCAGCAGACGGGCGAACGCATGGTGAAGGAAGCGGCAAAGCGCGGCGCCCAGCGGGAGGAAGAAATTGTCCGCAAGGCCAACGAGGAAGCCGCCCAGATCATCACCAAGGCGGAAAACGACGCCCTTCTTGAAAAGAAGAAGGCCATCAACGACGCCAAGGACGAGATCTCCGGCATCGCCATGGCCATCGCCGAAAAGGTGGTCTTGCGCGAACTGAACGAAAAGGACCATCAGGATCTGGTGGACCGCTTCATTGACGAATTGGGTGATAACAAATGACCCAGACTGCAAATGTGTATGCCAGGGCGCTCTATGAACTGTGCGCGGAAAGCAATTGCTGCGACCGCGTGCTGGAGCAGCTTCGGGCGCTTGAAAATGTGTTTGCGCAAAACAGCGATTACGTGCGCCTCCTTTCCGCCCCTAACCTTTCCAAGGAGGAAAGGGTAAATGCGCTGGACGAGGTGCTGCGCAACCGGGTGGATGAGTATGTGCTCAGCACGCTCAAGCTCCTTACCGAAAAGGGCGCGGCAAAGGAAATTGCCTCCGTGTGCCGGGATTTCCGTACGCTGTACAATGAGGATCACGGCATTTTACCCGTCACCGCGCTGACGGCCGTTGCGCTCAGCGATGCGCAGAAGCAAAAACTGCAGGAAAAGCTGTGCCGGATCACCGGCAAGCAGGTGGAGCTGGAAAACAAAGTGGAGAAGGACCTTCTCGGCGGCGTGAAGCTCCGCTACGACGGCACGCAGGTGGACGATACGGTGCGCAGGCATCTGGATGCGGTGCGCACGATGCTCCAAAATACCATGCTCTGATGGGAGAAAGCAGGAATATTTATGGAACTTAGACCTGATGAGATCACCAGAATCATCAAAGAACAGATCAAGCATTATGAAAACAAGCTGGAAACCAGCCAGACCGGTACGGTCATCCTGGTGGGCGACGGCATCGCCCGCGTTTCCGGTCTGGATAAGTGCATGGCCGGCGAACTGATCGAGTTTGCCAACGGTTCCTTTGGCATGGCCCAGAACCTGGAGGAGGATACCGTATCCATCGTTATTCTGGGCACCGACCAGGGCATCCGCGAGGGCGATACGGTCAAGCGTACCGGCCGCGTGGTATCCGTGCCCGTGGGCGAAAAGCTGATCGGCCGTGTGGTCAACGCCCTGGGCCAGCCCATCGACGGCAAGGGCCCCATCGAGGCGGCGGGCTATGAGCCCATCGAAAAGAACGCCCCCGGCATCATCGCCCGCCAGCACGTGGATACCCCCCTGCAGACGGGTATCAAGGCCATCGACTCCATGATCCCCATCGGCCGCGGTCAGCGCGAACTGATCATCGGCGACAGGCAGACGGGTAAAACCACCATCGCCACCGATACCATCCTCAACCAGAAGGGCAAGGATGTGATCTGTATTTACGTGGCCATCGGCCAGAAGCGTTCCACGGTGGCGCAGGTGGTGGAAAACCTTTCCCGCGGCGGCGCCATGAACTACACCATCGTGGTTTCCGCAACGGCCAGCGAGCTGGCGCCCATGCAGTATATTGCCCCCTATACCGGCTGCACCATGGGCGAATACTTCATGCATCAGGGCAAGGACGTGCTGGTGATCTACGACGATCTGAGCAAGCATGCCGTGGCCTACCGCGCCATTTCCCTTTTGATCCGCCGTCCTCCGGGCCGTGAAGCCTATCCCGGCGACGTGTTCTACCTGCACTCCAGACTGCTGGAGCGCGCGGCGCGTATGAACGATAAGCTGGGCGGCGGCAGCCTGACGGCGCTGCCCATTATCGAAACCCAGGCGGGCGACGTATCCGCCTACATTCCCACCAACGTGATTTCCATCACCGACGGCCAGATCTTCCTGGAGAGCGAACTGTTCAACTCCGGCATCATGCCCGCCGTGAACCCCGGCATCTCCGTCAGCCGCGTGGGCGGCGACGCCCAGATCAAGGCCATGAAGAAGGTGGCCGGCTCCCTCAAGCTCCTCTACTCCCAGTACCGCGAATTGCAGTCCTTTGCCCAGTTCGGCTCCGATCTGGACGCGGATACGAAAGCCCGCCTCAACCTGGGCGCCCGCATCGTGGAGGTGCTCAAGCAGAAGAACGAATCTCCCGTGGACGTGGCCCATCAGGTGTGCATCATTTACGCCGTGGTTCATGGCTATCTGAACGACGTGGAGATCGAAAAGATTCCCGAGTTTGAGAAGCGTCTGTACGAGCATATGGAAAATGCCCACGGCGATACGCTCAAGGCGATCCGCGAAACGGGCAAGCTGGAAAAGGACGTGGAAGAGGGCATCAAGCTGGGTATTGCCGAAATCAAGGCGGAATTTGCGCCTGCAAAGTAAACAGGAGGTAGAGCATGGCCCAAGTTTCCGCAAAAGAAATCAAAAACCGGATCCGCAGCATGGAAAGCACCAAGCAGATCACCAAGGCCATGGAAATGGTGGCTGCATCCAAGCTGCGCCGGGCGCAGATGCAGGTGGCGCATTCCCGTCCCTACTTTGAGATCCTGCGCGACGTGATCCGGGATATCGTCAGTCATAACACGGAAAAATCGCTGCCCTATTTTGAAAGCGTGCGCAAGGGCGAAATGAAAACGGCCTGCATCGTCATCGCGGGCGACCGCGGTCTGGCAGGCGGCTATAACAGCAACATTCTCAAAAAATGCATGGAGGAAATTCAGGAGGGCGACGCCGCCGTGCTGCCCATCGGCAAAAAGGCGCTGGACTTTTTCCGGGCGCGGAATGTGCCCCTGATCAGCGAAAGCTACCCCCAGGCAGAGGATGTATGCGTCAGCGATTGCTTTACACTGGCAAAGCAATTGTGCAAGGCCTTCAAGGACGGGGAATATTCCCGCATCCTGATCGGCTACACCCGCTTTGTATCCGTGCTTTCCCAGGTGCCTGTCACCATGCCCCTGCTGCCCCTGGAAAAGGAAGAGAACGTGCAAAGCGCCTCCGCGGCCGACGTGCTCTATGAGCCCGGCAGCGAAGAGGTGTTTGAAACCATCATCCCGGAATATCTGGGCGGCATCATTTACGGCGCACTGTGCGAGTGCCGCGCGGCCGAGCAGGCTGCCCGCCGCACTGCCATGGACAGCGCCACCCAGAACGCGGATGAAATGATCGCAGAACTGAGCCTGAAATTCAACCAGGCCCGCCAGGCCGCCATCACCCAGGAGATCACGGAGATCGTGGCAGGCAGCTAAACTAACCAAAGGAGTTGAAGCCCTATGGCTAATAATATTGGTACCGTGATTCAGGTCATGGGCCCGGTGCTGGATATCCGCTTTGCCGATGCCCAGCTGCCCGAATTGCTCCATGCCATCAAGGTGCAAAACGGGGAACATGAGATCGTGGCGGAAGTGGCCCAGCACATTGGCGACAATGTGGTGCGCTGCATTGCCATGAGCTCCACCGACGGCCTGACCCGTGGCGCACAGGCTGTGGATACCGGCGCGCCCATCAGCGTGCCCGTTGGCGAAAAGTGCCTGGGCCGCGTGTTCAATCTGCTGGGTCAGCCCATTGACGAGGGCGAGGATATGCCCGAAAACAACGAGCGCTGGCCTATTCACCGCGCTGCCCCTGCCTATGACGAGCAGCAGACCTCTACCGAGATCCTGGAAACGGGCATCAAGGTGGTCGATTTGATCTGCCCCTACCAGAAGGGCGGCAAGATTGGCCTGTTCGGCGGCGCCGGCGTTGGCAAAACCGTATTGATCATGGAATTGATCAACAACGTGGCCAAGGCCCACGGCGGCATTTCCGTGTTCACCGGCGTTGGCGAGCGTACCCGTGAGGGCAACGATCTGTACAACGAAATGATCGAATCCGGCGTTATCAGCAAGACCGCCATGGTCTACGGCCAGATGAACGAGCCTCCGGGAGCTCGTATGCGCGTGGGCTTGTCGGGTCTTACGATGGCGGAATACTTCCGCGACGTGAAGCATCAGGACGTGCTGCTCTTCATCGACAACATCTTCCGCTTTACCCAGGCGGGCAGCGAGGTAAGCGCGTTGCTTGGCCGTATGCCCTCCGCCGTAGGCTACCAGCCCACGCTGGCCACCGAAATGGGCGCGCTGCAGGAGCGCATCACCTCCACCCGCAACGGCTCCATCACCTCCATCCAGGCGGTGTACGTGCCTGCGGACGACTATACCGATCCCGCTCCCGCCACCACCTTTGCCCATCTGGACGCCACCACCGCGCTGGACCGCTCCATCGCGTCTCTGGGCATCTATCCCGCTGTGGATCCGCTGGCTTCCACCTCCCGCATCCTCTCTCCCGAGGTGGTGGGTCAGGAGCATTACGAAACGGCTCGCAGCGTGCAGCGTATTCTGCAGCGCTATAAGGAACTGCAGGATATCATCGCCATCATGGGTATGGACGAACTGAGCGAAGAGGATAAACTGACCGTCAACCGCGCACGTAAGGTGCAGCGCTTCCTCAGCCAGCCCTTCTCCGTGGCAGAGCAGTTTACCGGCTACGAAGGCCGCTATGTGCCGCTGAAGGAGACCATCCGCGGCTTCCGCGAGATCATCGAAGGCAAGCACGACCAGATTCCCGAAAGCTACTTCCTCTTCGCCGGCTCCATCGACGAAGTGGTGGAAAAATTCGCCAGAGGCGGTGAGGGCGCATGACGGCCTTCCCGCTGCAGATCGTGACGCCCGACGGCCTCATCTTTGACGGCATGGCGGAGGAGATCGTGGTGCGCACCACCACCGGCGACATGGGCGTCATGGCCGGGCACATCAACTGCGTAGCGCCTCTGGGCATGGGCAGAGCCACCATGATCATCGACGGGCAGAAGAAATACGGCGCCTGCATCGGCGGCATTCTGTCCGTGCTGGACGGCACGGTCAGACTGGTGCCCACCACCTTTGAATGGGCGGACGCCATCGATGCGGAACGCGCCCAGCGCGCTGCCGAAAGGGCCAAGGCCGCTCTTGCCGAAAAGAACATTTCCCAGGAGGAGCTGCGTCTTGCTGAAGCGCGCCTCAAGCGCGCGCTGGTGCGCATGAACGTGGCCGATCAGGGAAATATCCGCTAATCTTTTCACCCCGCCGCAAAGCGGGGTTTTTGCTATCCGGGAGCATGAAGGAGGAATCTGATGCCTGTCCGCATCGTGAGAAACGATATTGCCCAAATGCATGCCGACGCCATCGTCAACGCAGCCAATGCCCAGCTTTCCGCGGGCGGCGGCGTATGTGGCGCGCTGCATGCGGCGGCCGGCCCCGGTCTCTTGCAGAAATGCATGTCCCTTCACGGCTGCAAAACTGGTCAGGTGAAGGTGACAGGCGGCTACAACCTGCACTGCAAATACGTGATCCACGCCGTGGGGCCTGTATGGCAGGGTGGCAGCAGGGGGGAGAGGGAACTGCTTGCCTCCTGCTACCGTCAGGCGCTTGCAAAAGCGCAGGAGCTGGGTTGCCGCTCCATTGCTTTTCCCATATTGTCCAGCGGCATCTACGGCTATCCCAAAGCGGAGGCGCTGCAGGTGGCCATGGAGGAGATCGGCGCGTTCCTCATGGCGCAGGATATGCAGGTAGATCTGGTGGTCTACACCCGGGAGAGCGTGGAGATCGGAAGTAAGTTGTTTGCAGATATCCGCCAGTATATTGACGATCATTATGTGGCCGCGCATCCGGACGTAATGCGCAGGCCAGATCCGCCGCACATGATGGAAAGCGTCGCCTGCATGCCTGCGCCCTGCGCCGCGCTGGATCTGGAGGAGGAGCTTTTGCACCTGGACGAAAGCTTTTCTCAGGCCGTGCTGCGTTTGATCGGCGAAAAGGGCATGACCAACGCCCAATGCTACAAAAAGGCCAACCTAGACCGCAAGCATTTTTCAAAGATTCAAAACGACGTGCACTACAAGCCCAAAAAGACCACCGCGCTGGCCCTTGCCGTGGCGCTGGAGCTGAGCCTGGATGAAACCAAGGCGCTGCTCCAAAAGGCGGGGCTCGCCATCAGCCACAGCGACGTGTTTGACGTGATCGTGGAATTCTTCATCCGGCAGGAGAAGTACGATATTTTCGTCATCAACGAGGCGCTGTTTTTGCACGATCAGCCCATGCTTGGCAGCGTACTGCTGTAAAAAATGTCGCATGCCGGGCGACCAAACGCAGCCTAAAACCTCCTATGATGGATATGTCCCATACAGGACAGAAAACATCTTTGGAGGTTTTTGATATGAAAAGGAATCTGACGGAACTGGTGTTCATCCTGGACAAAAGCGGTTCCATGGCAGGCCTGGAAAAGGACACCGTGGGCGGCTTTAACGCGCTGATTGAAAAGCAGAAAAGGGAAGAAGGGGAGGCGCTGGTATCCACCGTGCTCTTCAGCAGCGATTCTCTGGTGCTGCACGACCGGGTGCCTGTATGTCAGGTGCGCCCGATGACGGACAGGGACTACGTCCCCTTTGGCAATACCGCATTGCTGGACGCGGTGGGAAGCGCCATCCGACACATCGGCAACGTGCACAGGTATGCCCGGGAGGAGGACGTGCCGGAGCATACGCTCTTTGTCATCACCACCGACGGCATGGAAAACGCCAGCCGCCGCTATACCTGGGAAAAAGTGAAAGCCATGATCGAAAGGCAGAAGGAAAAATACGGCTGGGAGTTTCTGTTCCTGGGCGCCAATATGGATGCGGCGCTGACGGCGGGGGAGCTGGGCATCGGCAAAGACCGGGCGGTGCGCTACGAAAGCGATCCTGAGGGGACGAAGCTGAATTACGAAACGCTGGAGTGCGCCGTTACGCAGGTGCGCTCCTGCGGCGGCATCTCTCCCGATTGGGCTGCGCCCATCGAACGGGACATGAAGCGTCGGAAAGTCGGGAAAACTGTATAAAATCCCCAAAATGCATAAAATTTTGTCTGAAATGAAAAATATACTTGCCATTGTGTACAAAAGTATGTATAATGAGCATACCGGATACAAACGTGACCCATCATCTAAAACGAAATAGGAGCGATGACACATGGCGATCCAGCTTTTTGAACTGCCCAACCGGACCAATAACGTGCGTCTCCGCCTGGCCAAGGGCCACTTTGCCACCAGCCACAGCCACATCAATTACTATGTGGACCTGACCATGACCAAGCACCGTCTTAACGAAGCCCGCGAGGCCGCTGCCGTGCTGTGCAACAGCTATTCCTCCAGCACCATCGTGGATACCATTCTGTGCCTGGACGGCACCGAGGTGGTAGGTGCCTGCATGGCCAGCGAACTGACCCGCGCAGGCTTTACCAATATGAACGCCCACCGCACCATTTACGTGGTGACGCCCGAGCATACCTCCGGCAGCCAGCTGATCTTCCGTGATAATACCGCTCCCATGATCGTGGGCAAGCACGTGCTTATCCTGGCCGCATCCGTCACCACGGGCTATACCGTCCAGGCAGCCGTGGAGGCTGTGCGCTATTACGGCGGCATGCCGGTGGGTATCAGCTGCATTTTCTCCTGCGTACAGGAGTGCGCCGGCTTCCCGGTGGTCAGCATCTTCAACAAGCAGCGCGATCTGCCCGATTACGAGAGCCATCCTTCTGTGGATTGCCCCATGTGCAAAAACGGCGAAAAGCTGGACGGCCTGGTGAACAGCTTCGGTGTGAGCACCTTCTGATTTCATAAAAAAAGACGCCCCGGCAGCGGGACGTCTTTTTTGTTGGTTTGCTTACACACCAAAGATCAGCCAGATCAGCACATAGGCGGGCACGATGGCGGCCAGGGTGAAGGGGATGCCGATCTTGAAAAAGTCGCCGTTCGTCACCTCGTGGCCGTTTTTGCGCAGGATGCCGATGCCGGTGATGTTGGCAGAGGCGCCGATAGGAGTGCAGTTGCCGCCCAGGGTAGCGCCGGAAAGCAGGCCAAAGTACAGAGGCGTGGGATCCACGCCCAACGCGGCGGCCAGGCTGGCGATCACGGGGATCATGGTGGCGACGTAGGGGATATTGTCGATGAAGGCGGAGATGGCTACCGAGCCCCACACGATGACGGTGTAGAGCACAAACACGTTGCCGCCGCCGGCCTTGGCAAGGAGCCCTGCAATGGCGTCGATGACGCCGCGGGCGGAGATGCCGCCGATCATCAGGAACAGACCCAGCAACAGGCCGATGGTCTCAAAATCGATGGACTTGAGGGGCTCGGTAACGGCGGACAGGCTCTTTTTGCGGATCAAGTTGTAGACAAGGCCGATGACCAGCAGCGTGCAGCAGATGAGGCCGTTGGTGACGGCAGGCTTGTTGGGGATGAAGGAGGCCAGGATGAGCAGCAAAATGGCGCCGCAGAGCAGATAGGTGGGCACCATGTCGGTGACCTGGGTGCGGGTGTTCATCCGGGGGATGGGGCTCTTTTCCTTGCGGAAAATGAAATACAGAATGGCGGCGGAGAGCAAAGCGCCCAGCTCCACCATGAAGAACATGCCGGGCTTACCCTGATAGAAGAAGAAATCCATGAAGCTCATGTCCAGCGCGGAGCCCAGCATGATGGCGGTGGTATCGCCAACCAGCGTGGCGGCGCCCTGCAGATTGGAGGATACCGCAATGCCGATGATGAAGGGCACCGGGTTGGTCTTTAGCTTCCGGCAGATCTCCAGCGCCACGGGGGCGACCATCAGGACAGTGGCCACATTATCCACAAAGGCGGAAATGACGCCGGCGAACAGGGACAGCGCCACGGCGGCCCACTGCACGTTTTTGACGTGCTCCATGACCAGATCCGCCAGTAGCTCGGGCATTTTGCTGTCAATAAACAGCGCCACCAGACCCATGGTGCCCGCGATCATGAGGATCACGTTCCAGTCGATGGCGGGGAGGACGTCCGCGATGGGCAGCATGCCCGTCAGGATGAAGATGAGGGCGGAACCCAGGGCGATGTAGGGACGGTATTTGCTGAACACCAGCATGAGCACGTAGGTGGCAGCAAACAGGATGAGAGCAGGGATCATGGTGCATGTTCCTTTCTGAGGGACATAAGCCCGAAATAAGGCAGATGTTGTATAAACGGCATTATCATAGCATTTTCTTCATATGAAAGCAATATGATATCCGCGCAAATATGTGCACCCTGCGCGCCGAATGCAGGCAGCAAAAAGGCAGACGCCGCTGCGCCTGCCTTTTTTGTTTATTTGTGTTGTTTACAGCATCTTTTCCAGTTCGTCGATGCGGTTGACGACGGCGTTGACGGCCTTTTCCACCGTGCCGTATTCGAAGGGGTTTTCCAGGTTGGCAAGCTTGAGCAGATCAAAGTAGCCCAGGCTGCCGCCCGCCTGGCAAAGACGCAGGTAATCCGCCCAGGCAGCCTTTTGATCCTCCACCATGTGCAGGTAGAACTGGAAGGCGCATACCTGAGCCAGGGCGTATTCGATGTAGTAGAAGGGGTACATGAAGATGTGCTGCTTCTGCATCCAGAAGCCGCCCTGGGTGAGGAACTCGTTGCCGTCATAATCGCGCCAGGGCATGAATTCCGCTTCCAGCTCGTGCCATACCTGACGCTTTTCCATGGCGGTCATCTGGGGGTTATTGTACACGCGGTGCTGGAACTCGTCCACGCAGCACATGTAGGGAATCACATTCAGCGCGCCCCAGAGATGATCGTACAGGTACATGGGGGTCTTTTCGCCAAAGAATTTTTCCATCCAGGGATAGGTGAAATGCTCCATAGCCATGGAGTGGATCTCGTTGATCTCGCTGGTGGAGTGGCCCAGTTCCTGCAAAGGCAGCAGGCGGGAAGCCACATAGCCTTCAAAGGCATGGCCGGCTTCATGGGTCAAAACGCCCATATCGGCTGCGGTGCCGTTGAAATTGGAGAAGATGAAGGGCGCCTTGTAGGCGGGGAGGGAGGTGCAGTAGCCGCCGGGACGCTTGCCGGGCTTGCTTTCCAGATCAAACAGATCATACTCCACCATAAAGTCGAAGAACTCGGCCGTTTCGGGGGAGAGCTCGCGGTACATTTCCTGCGCCTTGGCGATCAGTTCGTCCTTGGTGCCCTCGGGATCGGCGTTGCCGCCGGCAAAGACCAGGGATTCATCGTACTTATACAGATGATCCAGACCCAGACGCTGACGCTGGATATCATACAGGCGCGCGCAGGCGGGGGTCACATAATCCTTCACCTGCTGGTGGAACTTCTTCACATCCGCCTCGGTGTAGTCAAAGCGGCGGCGCTGGAGGTAAGCCATGTCGGTATAGCTCTTGAAGCCCAGGGTGTGGGCCATTTCGGTGCGCAGAGCCACCATTTCGTCATAAATCTCGTCCAGCTCGGGGGCGATGGAGGCGTACAGTTCGCTCCACTTTTCAAAGGCGGCCTTGCGGGTGGCGCGGTCGGGGGATTCCATGTTCTTGAGCAGACCGTAGAAATTGCACATTTCGCCGCGGAACTCAATCTGGGCGGTGGCGGAGCACTTGGAATAGCGCTTGACCAGCTCGCTTTCCTTGATCTGCATGGGCACCAGGCGTTCATCTGCGAAGCGCTGGCTGTTTTCCATGTTCTTGATGAAAATATCGCCGTATTCCTTGCGGGCGTCCTCCACAAAGGGGGAGCAGAGCAGCGCCTTTTCCGCCTGCTTTTCGATGAGGGAGATGGCGGGCATGGTACGGTTGAAATAGGAGATCTCTTCATCATAGAAGGGATCCAAGGTGTTCACGCTGTTGCGGATGGAGGCGATGGAGCGCATGGTCATCACTTCCTTGCGCACTTCGGCGTGGGCAAGCCAGGCGGCCTTCAGTTCTTCCCAGCTCTTTGCGTTCTTCACATTTTCCACATGGGCAAGCGCCTTCTGCTTGTAGGCGTCCAGATCCGGGCGGGTATAGACGATATCGGCAAATTTCTGCATAAAAAGCTCCTCCTTATAGGGCATACGAGTGAAAAAGAATCGCATGCAACGTCATTTCGATCATTATACCCCTGCGCGGCGACCCTTGGCAAGGGCAGGATTGTCTTTTATGTGTTTTCCTGCTTTTTTCGGATGTTTGCGTATGCAGCGACAAAAAGCAGCAAAAAAGTAACAAAAAATGGGCGGCGCGGGTATTGACAAACGGGCGGCGGGCGCGTACAATATCCCATGGTTAGCTTAGGCTAATTTGTTTTTTGCTCTTGGGTTAGCATTGGCTAATCCGGGGCGCAACGAGTCAGGAAGGACGGTTACGATCATGCTGAATCTCAGGGATGCACAGGAAGGGAAGGAATACATCATCGCCCGGATCGAAACGGATGATGAGGAATTGGACGCGTTTCTGTTTTCCCTGGGCTGCTACAGCGGCGAGCCCATCACGGTGGTTTCCCGCCGCAAGGGCACCTGCGTGGTATCCATCAAGGACGGCCGCTACAGCATCGACAATCAGCTGGCCGAAGCCATCATCCTGGAATAAAGCCTGCAAAAAAGAAATCGCACTGCGATTTTTTTTACAGATGAGTTAACTATAACTAACACTTGTATTTCGGCAGGGCGGTACCCCCTGTGAAATAACCATTTTTCCAGCATTGCGAGGAGGAAAACCATTATGAGGATCGCTTTTGCGGGCAACCCCAACAGCGGCAAGACCACCATGTACAACCAGCTGACCGGCCGGAACGAAAAGGTGGGCAACTGGGCGGGCGTTACCGTGGAAAAGAAGATGAGCCCCATCAAAAAGAGCTACTGCCCCCAGGGCATGGAGCTGATCGCCGTGGACCTGCCCGGCGCTTATTCCATGTCTCCCTTCACCTCGGAAGAAAGCATCACCTCCGCCTACGTCAAGGGCGAAAACCCCGACGTGATCATCAACATCGTGGATGCTACCAACCTGAGCCGCAGCCTGTTCTTTACCACGCAGCTGCTGGAACTGGGCGTGCCCA
>SVGT01000054.1 GCA_015056175.1 Clostridiales bacterium
TCGGTAATGCCGATACCGCGGATCTCCATGAAATGGCGGATGGTGGCGGGGGATTCGCCCACCAGGCGGTTATCCGTTACGCGGCACACGTCCACCACGTCGTCGGCTACCAGCTGGTGACCGCGCTTGATCAATTCCAGCGCCGTTTCGCTTTTGCCAACGCCGCTTTCGCCGGTGATCAGAACGCCTACGCCGTATACGTCCAGCAGCACGCCGTGGAGCGTGGAGCGGGGCGCCAGGCACTGGTTGAGATAATTGATGGCGTTGACGGAAAAGCGGGTGGTGATCATATCCGTACCCAGCACGGCCACATCATGCTTCCTGGCCAGTTCCAGAAGCATTTCCGGCGGCGTCATGCCGCGGCAGATGATCAGGCAGGGCATGGGGAAGGAGAAAAAGCGCTCCAGGCGCTCTTCCAGCACATGCTCGGGCAGGGATTCCAGATAGGTCATTTCCACCTTGCCGACCACCTGGGGACGCTCGTAGGCAAAGTACTCATAAAAGCCTACAAACTGAAGACCGGGACGGTTGATATCTGCCGCATGCATTTCCCACGTGGTGCGGCTGGAGGGGGAGAGGACCTGGAGAGACAGACTTTTGATAAAATCCTGCGCGTTGATCACGGGAAATACCTCCTGTTCAAAGATCGCAAGAAATGGGATTACGGATTGGTTGCCTCGGTTTCTGTTTTCGCGGGCGCAGGTACAAAATCCTGCACGGCGCCTACGCCTTCCACATAAGGCTTGAGGCGGATATTGCTGTCGCGGCGCATGGCTTCGATGACCTTTTCCGCTTCATCGCCGGTGAACATGAAGGGGCGGTAGTCGTTATATTCCCGGCTGCCGGAATACTGGCAGGGGATGATGTTGAGCTGATGGCCCAGATATTCGCCGTTTTCATCAAAGGAGAAGGTGAACTGCGCCATGGCGCTCTGATAGGCGCGCATGGCCTTGTTGCCTCCGAACACAAAATTGCCAAGGGAATAGACGATGGTGGCGTTATCGCGTACGTCCACGCCCTGCAGCACGTGGGGATGGTGGCCTACCACCACGCTGGCGCCCATGCGGATCATATAATCCGCCAGCTTGCGCTGGGATTCCTCGTGGTAGAAGGAGTATTCCACGCCGCCGTGCATGACGCCTACGATCACATCGCACTCAGCGTCGTACAATTTCTGGAAATTGGCTTTGAGCATATCGTTATGCGCCCACCAGTAGGTCAGGTAAATGCCCACAAAGCCGATTTTGACGCCGTCTTTTTCGTAGATATAGACGTCGTTGGCATACTCGGTGGTACCGAACCAGTTGACGCCTTCGTTTTCCAGCGTTTCCACGGTGGTACGGATGCCGCGGGCGCCGTAATCCTCGGAGTGGTTATTGCTCAGGTTCACCGCCTCCACGCTGCCTGCGGTGAGGATCTTTGCAAAGGAGGTGGGAGCGCGGAAGCAATAGGTTTTGTCCTGCTTGTTGGCTGTATACTCGTAAAACACGCTTTCCAGGTTGGCGACCGTCAGATCGTCATGGCCGATCACGTCCTGCACCAGGGAAAAGGGATAATCGTAGCCCAGCTGGTTGATGTAATATACGAAGGAAAAATCTCTCTCCCAGAAATGATCCTCGCTGCCCAAGGTACAGTCGCCAAGGAAGGTGACGGTGACGGTGGAAGCGGCATCGGGGGTGATATTCTCTTCAGCGGCTGCAAAATTCAAAAGCATGGAAACACACAGCAGCAAAGCGATCAAAGCTTTCCGGAGGTGCAAAAGATCTCGCCTTCTTTCCATTTATAAGATCAGTTCATAATACCATTTTTTGAAAACCCTGTCAACGCAGGGAGACAGTTGATCGGCAAGTGTAAAAATCGATGAACAACGTGACGATTATATTGCAATTTTATTGATAATCCGTTACAATATAGAAAGAATCCGGAAGGAGTGAAAGCGATGTTTGCACAGATGCTGCAGAACCTGGCTGGGAATTTGACGGACGTGCTGGTCTATACCGCCACGGTTATTATTTTTGTTGTAGGTTTGATCAAGTGTGTTTTTCCGGTGCGCAATGCCGCGCATAAGCTGCGCCGCGGCGTGCGCGCCCTGGAAACTATGCCGCCCCAGAGCGGAGAAAGGCCTGTGTGGCAGGATTCTGTTTTTCTGGGCAAAAAGCTGCAGGGTGCCTGGCGCCGTTTTTTGGTGAACGCGGAGCAGCTGGATGCCCGCGGCCTTGCCTGCAATCTGGACGACTATATAAATGATGAAACTGTGATCTACAGCGTGGGTCATATCCCGCTTGGCGAAGTGATCCCGTCGCTTTTGACCAGCTTGGGTATCCTGGGCACCTTTATCGGTTTGATGCGGGGCCTTGGCGGTCTGGACGTATCCGACGCCGCCAAAACGATGGAATCCATCCCCGATATGATCGGCGGCATGACGTTTGCATTTTCCACGTCCATTGTGGGCGTGGCCTGCTCGTTGGTGTTCAATGTGCTCAACCGCATGGCCATCGGCAGTGCCACCGGGGCTATTGACGAATTCCGCGAAGCCTTTGCGGATCTGGTGATGCAGCGTCCTCTGGATGAAAATGTGCAGATGATCATTCAGCAGCGCGACCGGGATCAGCTTTTGCGCCGTATGTCCGGCGATATGGCAACGCGTGTGGGCGGGTCCGTAGCGGAAGCGGTGGAGCGTTCTCTTGTGCCTGTTACCCAGCAGATGAGCCAGTTCATCATGGGACAGACCCAGGCGCAGATCGACGGCGTGAGCACCATTGCCCAGCAGTTTGTGCGGCAGATGAACACGGCGCTTGGCAATCAGCTTTTGCAGCTTGGAGAAACGCTGACGCAGGTCAACCAGAGCCATCAGATCAATTATGAATCTTTGCAGGGCGCCATGGCCGCTGCCGACCAACTGATGGATCAGATGGCCCATGTGCAGCAGGCCAACGAGCAGATCATGACCCGGTTTGAAGGATATATCTCTTCCATGGAGGATGCGCAGCGCAATAACGATGCCTTCCTTACCCACGGCTCCCAGGTGCTCAGCGGCATGATCGCAAGTGCGGAAGAGCAGAACGCATTGCTGGACAAGATCCGCAATCACCAGCGCGAGCTGCAGGTGGATATGCGGGATTACGCCGACTGGAGCAGCCGTGCGCTCAGCGCTGTGCAGACCCAGAGCAAGGATCTGGCTCAGGTGAGCCAGGATATGAAAAAGAGCGCTGAGACGCTGGGCAAAAGCTACAATACCTTTGTGCAGAATATCGGCAGCGGATTGAATAAATCCGTAGGCCTGTTTGATGAAAATGTGAACAGCGTACTCAATGCACTCAACGAACGGCTCAAGGCTATCCAGGCCGCAGCCGAAGTAAAGGGCGCGGACAGCGAAAGCCTGATCGGCCAGATGGCGGCGCTGCAGCATACCATGACGGATATTGCCGCATGCCTTGAAAAGATCGGCGCCAAACTGAGCAAAGAGGTGGCAAGCGTATGAGCCGCCCGCTGAACAGAAGAAGCGCCCGTGCGCCCGGCGGCGGCGACAGCGGCGGGCACTGGATTTCCTATTCGGATATGATGGCGTCGCTGCTGCTGGTGTTTATCCTGGCGGTGTGCTACAGTGTGTACCAGTATTACAATATGCTGGATATCAAAACCGCACAGCTGAACGAACAGAAGGCGGAACTTGACCAGGCGCAGATCACGCTTGTGCAGCGCGAGGAAGAATTGGAGGAAGCCAATGTAACGCTGATGGGCAAGCAGGAGGAGCTGGCTGCCATCCAGATCCAGCTGGATCAGCAGAAGGCAGACCTCTTTGCCGCGCAGACTGCGCTGGGCGATAAGGAAGAGGAGCTTTCTATCCTGCAATTGCAGCTTGCGGAGCAGGCGGACAAGCTGGATGCTCTGCAGGTGGTTTTGCAGACGCAGCAGGGGCAGCTGGCATCTCAGCAGGAAAAGATCGACAATCTGGTGGGCGTGCGCACCAAGATCATCGAGGAACTGAGCCGGGCGCTGACACGGGCCAATCTCAAGGCTGCGGTGGATCCGGATACCGGCGATATTTTGCTGGACAGCGCCGTATTCTTTGAGACCAATTCTTCCAATATAAAGGATAGCGGCGAAATGCTGCTGCGGCAGTTTTTGCCTGTGTATCTGAGCGTGCTCATGCAGGATGAATATGCGGAGTACGTGGGCGAAATCATCATCGAAGGCCATACGGATACCGCCGGCTCCTACATTACCAACCTGAAGCTTTCTCAGGACCGTGCGCTGAATGTGGCTACCTTCTGTCTGGAGATGCCCGGCCTTACCCGCGCCCAGACGCTGAAGCTACAGGAGCTGATGACTGCCAAGGGCCGAAGCTACTCCGACCCTGTGTATAACAGCGACGGCAGCGTGAACATGGATGCTTCCAGACGCGTGGAATTTAAGTTCCGTCTGAAGGATGCGGAAATGATCAATGAAATGAACAGGATTCTGTCCGAGGATTGATGCGGAGTGTGTGTATGAAGACCTTTGCCATCGTGATGGTGATACTGGTTGTGGCGCTTGCGGGCGTGATGGGCTATGCTCTGTTCAATACCGCGTTGGTGGTGGAGGGCAAGGGCATGCAGGTGCTCTCTGCCTCTCAGCGCATGGAGGATTTTGAAGCGCTCCGAGAGGATATTGAGCGGGGAACAGTGGAGGGTGCGCTGTTTGATGCAACAGTACCCATGAACGCTGCGGACTACAATTTCTATGTGTATACGCTGCGCCTTAAAAACAATTGCCTGGTGCCTGCTGAAATGGTAGAGGTGCAATTGTCCCCGGGCGGGCAGGACGTACTGTGTTATGATGAAAAGACGTTAGTTACCATCGCCCCGGGCGAAAGCCGTGATGTATGGTGCGTGCTGCTCACCCGCGGCACGCCGTCTGCCGTCAGAGAATTGACGGTGACCTATTACCTTTGGGGTAATGCCCAGACTGTGAAGTATACCTATGAATAAAGCTGTGCTGTTTTTATGTCTGCTGCTGATGCTGCCGTTTGCTGCGGCGATGGGGGAAGAGATCATGACGGAAGCTTGCGTGACGCCAGCGTATGATCTGCCGGAAGGCTTTGTGTATGTGCGGGATCTGATCCCCGATGCGATTGAAGAGATCCGTTACGCTACCGATCATAATTTTACCGGCACTGTGGTGGACGGTTACGAAGCGCCCTTTGCCATTATGACCAAAGAAGCGGCAGAAAGGCTGGCGCTTGCTGCGGAAGAATTGCGGCAGATGGGCTATCGCATCAAGATCTTTGACGCCTACCGCCCGCGCCGCGCCGTGCGCTGTTTTGTCAACTGGTCGGAAAAGGAAGAGGATTTTTCCACCAAGGAAGAATTCTATCCCGATTTCAAAAACCGCACCCAGCTGGTGGATCAGGGATATATTGCCAGGAATTCTGCGCATACCCGCGGCAGCGCCATTGATCTGACCATTACGGACATGGATGGAAACGAGCTGGATATGGGTACCTGCTTTGACTACTTTGGCAAAAAGGCCTGGCACGGCGCGCGTGACATTACCCCGGAGCAGGAACAGAACAGAAATATTCTCCGCACTGCCATGGAAAACGCCGGCTTCCGTCCCTTTGAGCAGGAGTGGTGGCATTACAAGCTGCGGGGGGAACCCTATCCCGATACGTCCTTTGATTTCATTGTACACTGACAGGCACCAATTACGCCTCCTGGCATAGGATGAGTGTGAAGGCAGCGCTCAGGCGCCCTTCCTCCCGCAAGGGAATCATCCGGTCAAGGAGGCGTTCTTATGTCGTTCTATTCCTACAAAAACGCCAATGCCAAATGCTGCCCGGGCGCAGTGAATGCCAGCACGGCGCTGGACGGCATTCAGGAAAAGGTTTGTATCCAGGTAAAGCGTGTGTATGACAGCTGTCTTCAGCAAAAACAGCTGACCAATGTGGATGTGCGCGTGACCAGCTATGCTCAGGTGATCAACAATACCTGCGGATGCACAAATCAGGATCAGGCGCAGACGGCGCAGCCGACTTCCGCACCTGTGCCGCCTATCACCTTTGAAAGCTGCCGTTCCAGCACGACGGATGTGGATATCAGCAATCTCACCGTGGAAAGGCTGTGCGACCGTCCCTGCTTTGCACGCGTACGCGGCAAAGTACTGATCCCCATCGATATCCTGTTTACCGACAGCCGATGCGTGGAATATATCGGAAAGGGCGTCGTTGCGGTGGATGAGGATGTGCTCCTGTCCGTCCCCGATGAATCCATCGTACCCTTCTGCCTGGAAGGCATGGCCAGTGCCGTGTGTGTTTCCGGTACATATATCGGCGATAACGTGTTCCGGATGACGGTGTGCGTGACGGTGATCCTGAAGGTGCTGGCCAAGGTGGAAATGATGGTGCCCAGCTACGGCTTCTGCGTCATTCCCCCCTGCGAGGAGTTTGCGGAAAACGTTTGCGACGAATTTTTCTCGCTTCCTTTGTTCCCGCCTGCCCTGTGCGATGAGAGCCAGATTCAGGGAAATTGCGGTTGCAACGGCAATAATTGTGGCTGCAGACGTACAACTTATTGATCAAAATAGCCTTAAAAAACCCCGGTACATGTTGCCGGGGTCCTTTATTTTCCCGGAAACGACATGAAGGCAAAAAAGTTGCATTTTTTTGCATAAAACTTTGAAAAAAGGTGT
>SVGT01000012.1 GCA_015056175.1 Clostridiales bacterium
CACCTCATGTCCCAGCCATGCGGACAGATGCATGGCGTTGGACAGCGTCAGGCCGTTGATGCCCTCCTCGCCCCCTGCGATCAGCTTTTCGCCCCGGAGCACGGCGCCCGCAAAGGCATTGAGCACTCCCACATGCTGCAGGGACTGCCCGTCCGTTTCCACCTGAATTTCGGTCACCTTGGGATTGCCAAAGGGCACGGTGTTGGTCTTGGAGAATTCCGGCTCCGCCATATCAAGTTCCCACAATGTCAGCTTTCCGTTTTCCGCAACCAGCTTGCCCTTTTCCAAAGTGATCTCAAACCGGTTGGTGCCGGGCGCATCGCCCGTGGTGGTCACAAAGGTGCCGGTGGCGCCGTTTGCATATTCCACATAGCAGGTCACGTCGTCTTCCACTTCGATATCGTGCCACTTGCCAAAGTGGAGATGCGCCTGCACCTTGACGGGCATACCGCAGATCCACTGCCACAGATCTAGATTATGGGGGCACTGGTTGAGCAGCACGCCGCCGCCCTCGCCGGACCAGGTGGCGCGCCACGCGCCGGAATCGTAATAGGCCTGGGGGCGGTACCAGTTGGTGATGATCCAGTTGGTGCGGCGGATCTTGCCCAGCGTGCCGCCCTGCACCAGTTCGCGCATCTTGCGGTACACATGGTCCGTACGCTGGTTGAACATCATGCCGAACACCACGTCATGCTGCGCAGCTTTTTCGTTCATCTCCCGCACCTGGCGGGTATACACGCCCGCAGGCTTTTCCACCATCACATGCAAGCCCTTTTCCATGGCCATGATGGCATAGCGGGGATGATCGTAATGGGGCACGGCGATGAGCACGGCGTTGATCAGGCCGCTGTCCATCATGCTTTCCGCATCGTCAAAATACCGGACGCTCTCAGGCAGATGCTCTTTTCCCCACTGAATGCGGTCGGGGTTGATATCGCACATGGCGATCAGCTCAATCTCCGGGCACAGACCCTTTACGATATTGCCCGCATGGCCGGTTCCCATATTGCCGATGCCCAGAATGCCCATCCGTACTTTATCCATCATTTTATCTCCTTTACTTCAGGCCCAGCGCATGCAGATACTCCCAGCTGCGCTTCAGGCAGTCAAAGGGACTCATTTCGTAGCAATCATCCTGCTCCACCAGCAGATATTCCGTGCCGGATTCTTCCGCCTGGGCAATGATCCTTTCAAAGTTCAGGTTGCCGTCGCCAATAGGCGCCATCCGCTGCTGATTGCGAACCACCGCCATATCCTTGAGATGCACGCAGGGCACGCGTCCGCGGAAATTGCGCAGCCATTCCACGCTGTCGCCGCCGGCATACTGCACCCAGTAGGTGTCCAGCGTAAAGCCCATTTCATCGGCGGCAAAATCCTCCGCCATGCGCTCAAAATACCGTTTGCCCGCTGAGTCCCTGGCAAATTCCATGTAATGGTTGTGGTACATCAGGTACTTGCCCATGCCGCGCAGCTTTTTGGCTGCAGGCAGGAAGGTATCGCGGAAATCCTCATAGTCCGCATCCGTGTTCAGCCCCTTGGGCGCGCTGCCGATGCCGATGTAGCGGCAGTCAAACAGATCGTGCAGACGGGCGGTCGCTTCCGTTTCCTCGGCGATCTTCTGAGGCGCGTAATGGGTGATCACGCATTTGAGACCGTTCTTTTTCAACTGCTCGCCGAGCCATTCCCCGGTATAGGGACAGGTGCCGGACACCTGCACGGTGGTATAGCCCATGTCCGCAACGCGGGCAAGGGTCGCAGCAAAATCGTCCAGGGTTTTACAGTAATCACGCAGTGTATACAATTGTGCGCCGATCAATATGCTCATTTTACTCCCTCCATGATGCCGCGAAGCGCCGCGGCGGCTGCATCAAAGGCCTCGCGCTGGGAAGCAAACACCATGCCCTTTTGGGATGCGCCGTCCTTTTCCAGCGCGGCCAGCCCGTCAAACACCGCCAGGTGCGGCTCCAGCGTCATCACGCTGCCGCCGGCGCGTGCATAATTTTCAACCAGCTTGGGCAACTGGCCCATGCCCATGCCCGCAGGCACCAGATGCCCCTGCGCATCCACATCCTTGATGTGGAGATAATCCACATAGTCTTTCAGCATATCCCATGCAGGCAGCACCTCCTGCCCACACTGGATGAAATTGGCAGGGTCAAACACCGCCCGGAGGGCAGGAAGCTCCCTGTGGATCTGCAGACATTCCGCAGCCGTTTCGCCGTAAATGCCCTTCTCGTTTTCATGGCAAAGCAGGATGCCCGAGCCCTTACTCTTTTCCAGCATCATGTTGATGCGCACCAGCACCCGGCGCAGAAGCGTATCGCTTTTTTCGCAGTTCCTGTGGTAAAAGCTAAACATGCGCATCCGCTGTGCGCCCAGAATATGGCCGATCTCCAGCGTATGCATGAATTTGTCCAGATGGGCGTTAAAATCATCGTCCACGTCCACCTTGCCGATGGGCGATCCCAGCGACCACACCCGGATGCCCGCGTCGCTGAGCCTTTTGTGCACGTCCCGCGCCATATCAAGCGGCATATCGCTGACGTTCACGCCGTTTACGCCGCGGATCTCAAGATATGTAATCCCGTTGCGCAGCAAGGCGTCGATCTGGCCGTCCAGATTGCCCGCCGCTTCATCTGCAAAGGCTGCCATCTTCAGCATTGGATGAAACCTTCTTCCGTTCAAAATAATATGGTTGTATGCTGTTTCAAGTATACTCCTTTTCTGCACGCATTTCAACGCAAGTTTGAAAAAAAGAGGAGACGATACCGTCTCCTCTACTTTGCTATGCAATTACTTGGGCATCACGCGGCTGATATACTCGTAGGCAGCCTCCAGCGCGGGGATATTGTCCTCCATGCCCTCAAACTCGTAGGACACAAAGCCGTCGTAGCCGGCGTCCTTGATGATCTTCAGCGCGGGGCCGATGGGCACCACGCCGTGGCCTGCCACGGTGCCGCGCAGATAGTTGCCGTTGCGGCTCTTAAACCAGCCGTTGCCGGGGTTTTCGGCGTCAAAGGGCTTGACCAGGAAATCCTTCACATGCACATGGAAGGCATAGGGCGCAGCGATGGGCACGGCGTGCATGGTCTGATCGTCGCCGCACAGGAAGTTGCCCATATCCACCAGCCATCCGTAGTTTTCATGGCCCACTTCGATCATCATCTGCTCCATACGGTCGGCGTCCTGCATCACAAAGCCGTGGTTTTCCGTGCAGGTGCGCACGCCCTTGGAGGCGGCGTACACGGTCAGTTCGCGAACCAGATCCTTGGTGTTGGCGATGATCTCACGCCAGGGCACGTCGGTGCGCCAGGTGATATCGTGGCGCATGGTGCGGGCGCCCAGGATGGCGGCCACGTCCACGCACTTCTTCAGGCGCTCGAGCTCGGCTTTGGGATCGTCCTTCATAAAATCAGCGCCCACGGTGTAAGCCACGATGGTCAGGCCGATCTTTTCACAGTAATCGTGAATGTCCTTGGCCAGCGCTTCCACGGATTCGGCAGGCTGCACTTCGGTATGCAGATCGATAAACTCGATGCCGTCAAAGCCGATGCGCTTTGCGATATCGCAGATCTCGAAGTAGTTGGCATTGGTCTTGCGCATGTACTGCGCAAAGCTGTAGCTGGATACGCCAAGTTTCATAGGTTTTTCCTCCTTGTATATAGAAAAGTTTCTTAAGGAACAGATTGAACGGGAAACTTTACACTTCGTTCCAGATGCGGCGGGCGTTCATCATGCCCACGGAGGATGCGTAGGTGCCCTCCTCCAGCCCTTCAAACTCGATGACGATGTTGCCGTCATACCCGCTGTTTTTCAGCGCGCCCAGAATTTCCCAGATGTCCAGATCGCCCTGAGCCAGAATGGCGCCGCGCAGGTATTTGCCGCCCCGGGAGCGGAACCAGGTGCCCGCACAGTCAAACAGATGGCTGTCGCCGGGGTCGCGGGTGCGGATGTAGAAATCCTTCAGGTGCACCATTTTGCACCTGGGCGCAAGCACCTGCGCCGCAACGGAGGGGTTTTCATCCACGCAGGCAATGTTGCCCGTATCCAGCAGCAGGCCGTAGTTTTCATCGTTCACCATATCGATGATGCGCTCCACCCGGTCGCAGCCGTTGGCAAAAAAGCCGTGGTTTTCAATCAGGGTTTTGACGCCCCTCTTTTTTCCGTGCTCGGTGATGCGCTTTGCGCCCTCTGCCATGTAGGGCAGCCATTTTTCAAAATCCCGGAGGGTATTTTCGCTGTGGGGACGGCGGAAGGAGCTGACGTCATGGCGCATCATGGGCACCTGCAGTTCTGCTGCAATATCCACCTCGTGGCAGATGCGCCTGATCTCGTTTTCAAAATCCGCGCCCTCTTTGCACAGATCCGCCAGCACGGAATAGTTGCACAGCTCAATGCCTGCGTCCTTGGCCCATCTGCGGGCATCGCCGATCAATGCGGTATCAATCCTGCCCGTCTGGGGATCGTCAAAGCGGAAGGCAAAGGGCACCAGCTCCATACATTCCGCGCCGTTTTTTGCAGCCCACTCGATGGCGCCGTGCAGGGACATATTCCCTTTTTCGATCTCTCTGTCCAGCGAATAGGAACTCAGGCCGATCTTCATACGCTCGCCTCCTTTATATATACTTCCATGCACATATCATATCACAGCTTTTGCTTGCCATCAAGAAAGAAATCAGGTAAAATATAAGCGGATCTGTTTACACTCTGAAATACTTATTTCAAAGGAGAATACGATGCTGTTTTATGAAGAAAGGATCGGCCGCATCCTCATCGATCTGAAGGAGCTTGTCAATCCGCTGAAGACGGAAGTGGATCGCTTCCGCTATCTGCCCTCCGGCAACCGGTACGCCGACGTATCTAAGCTTGACACCTCCTCCTGGCAGGAATTTGACAAAACCTGCTCCTGGGGCGGCCACAACGTGTGCGCATGGTTTGATACCACCGTGATGATCCCGGATCCGATGGACGGGAAAACCGTGGTGTTTGAACTGCAGGTGGAGGATGGCTGGGACGCCATTAACCCCCAGTACACCGTGTATGTGGACGGCGCCCTCCGTCAGGGCTTTGACGTAAACCACCGGGAGATCGTGTTGACGGAATGCGCCCGTGCCGGCGAAAGCTTCCGCATCACGTTGCGCGCCTTCTCCGGCCGCGACCAGTATGACCTGGACATGAAGGGTTTCCTGAAGGTGCTGGATCGGGAAGTGGAGCAGTATTATTACGACCTGAAGGTGCCCCATGACGTGGCCAAGCTCCTCCCCCGGGACAGCGAGGACTATACCCAGATCATCACCGCGCTGACCGACAGCGTAAACCTGCTGGACATGCGCGATGAAAAGAGCGAAGCTTTCCGCGCCTCCCTCCGCGCCGCGCAGCAGAACCTGCAGAAGGAATTCTACAAAAAGCGCTGCGGCGACAAAAAGCAGAAGATCTACTGCGTGGGTCACACCCACATTGACGTATGCTGGTGGTGGACGCTGGAAGTCACCCGCGATAAATCCGTCCGTTCCTTCTCCACCGTGCTTGAAAACATGAACGCTTACCCGGATTTCCTGTTCATGTCCAGCCAGGTGCAATTGTACAAGTATGTGCAGCAGGATGCGCCCGACGTGTATGCGCGCATCAAGGAACGTATCCGTGAAGGCCGCTGGGAGCCCGAAGGCGCCATGTACCTGGAGGCGGACTGCAATCTGTCCTCCGGCGAATCCCTGGTACGCCAGATCCTCTACGGCAAGCGCTTCTTCCGCAAGGAGTTTGGCGCCGAAAGCAAGATCGTCTGGCTGCCCGACGTGTTCGGCTACAGCGCCGCACTGCCCCAAATCATGAAAAAGACCGGCGTGGACTATTTCATGACCACCAAGATCTCCTGGAACGAGATCAACAAAATGCCCTATGATACCTTCATGTGGGAGGGTCTGGACGGCACCCGCATCCTGACCCATTTTGCGCCGCCCCGGGACTATACCATGGATTCCTACCGCCATTCCAGCATCCATGATACCGATCCCACCATCACCACCAACACCACCTATAACGCCTACCTTAACGCCAATCAGCTCATGGGCGCATGGCAGCGTTATCAGCAGAAGAATATCTCCAACGAAGCGCTGATGACCTTCGGCTTTGGCGACGGCGGCGGCGGCCCCACCAAGGACATGCTGGAAAACTACAAGCGCCTCTCCAAGGGCATTCCTGGCGCGCCCCAGGCCAAGATGTCCACCTCTCTGGAATTCTTCCGCCAGCTGGAAAAGGAAGTCAGGGACAACCGCTTCCTGCCTGCGTGGGTGGGTGAGCTCTATCTGGAATATCACCGCGGCACCTACACCGGCATGGCCCGCAACAAGCGCTACAACCGCAAGATGGAATATGCCTATCAGAACAGCGAACTGTACGGCACGCTGGCAGGCAAGATCGCAAACGCGCCCTATCCGCAGGATGATATCCTCCACGGCTGGGAAGTGATCAACCGCAACCAGTTCCACGATATCCTGCCCGGCTCCTCCATCTGGGAAGTGTATGAGGATTCCAAGGCGGAATACGAAGGCATCACCAGGGAAAGCAATGCGCTCATCGCCTCCGCGCAGCAGGCCGTTGCAGACAAGATCGACGCGCCCCGCGGCTCCCTGGTTGTCTACAACCCCAACTCCTTTGTGAACAACGAATGCGTGTTCTTTGATCTCCCCGAGGGCATGGAAAGCGTCACCGTCATGGACGGCGAAAAGGCGCTGCCCACCCAGATCACCCACGACGGCAAGGGCGTTTTCTGCATGGGTCAGGTACCTCCCATGGGCTACAAGACCTTCACCGTCCGGGAGGGCGAATACGGCAAAATTTCCATCACCGCCGACGATAAGCACGTGTCCACCCCCTACTGGCGCGTCCGCTTCAACAAAAAGGCTCAGCTCACCTCCGTATACGATAAAAAGCACAAGCGCGAGCTGATCAGGAAGGGCTGCGCCGCCAACGTCATCATGACCTACGAGGACAAGCCCCACAATTACGACGCCTGGGACGTGAACAACTACTACACCGAAAAGCAGTGGGAGATGGATGACGTAAGCTCCTTTGAGGTGCTGGAAACGGGCTCCGTGCGCACCGTGCTGCGCGTGGAGCGCAAGTATCTGGATTCCCTGTACGTGCAGGATATCATCTTCTACGAGCACAACCCCCGCATCGACTTTGACAACCATGTGGACTGGAAGCAGCACCACCTGTTCGTCAAGGCGCTCTTCCCCGTGGATATCCACGCGCCGGAAGCCACCTACGAAGTGCAGTACGGCCATGTGAAGCGCCCCACCCACTACAACACCTCCTGGGATTTTGCCCGGTTTGAGGTGTGCCATCACAAGTGGCTGGATTATGCCGAGGACAACTACGGCTTCTCCCTGCTCAACGATTGCAAGTACGGCGCCCACGTCCATGACGATGTGGTGGGTCTTTCCCTCCTCAAGTGCGCCACCCTCCCCAACCCCGTGGCCGATCAGGAGCATCACGAATTTACCTATGCCATCCTGCCCCACGAAGGCAACTGGCGCGAGAGCGGCACGCTGCAGCAGGCCTATCAGCTGAACAAGCCCATGACCTGTGTATTCAAGGCAGAAGAAGGCGGCTGCGCCCCCGCGCAGTACGCTGCCGTCAGGAGCAATCAGCAAAACGTGGTGGTGGAAGTGGTCAAGAAGGCGGAGGATAGCGACGATACCATCGTCCGCGTGTACGAAGCCTACGGCCGCCGCGTGAACGCCGCGCTTACCTTCCCCGCACAGCTGTCCTGCGCTGCGGAATGTGATATGATGGAAGAAAACGACACGCCCGTCACCGTGAAGGGCGATAAGATCCTCTTTGAGATCAAGCCCTTTGAGATCCGCACCTTCAAGGTTCGCTGGTAACTAACATCTTTTTCAGCCCGGCAGACAGTTTCGTCTGCCGGGTTTTCCGTTTCACTTCCTTGCGCGGCGGGTACATATATTGTATACTAAGTATCAACAAACCCATCCGGAGGTTTTACATGGGATTTACAATCACGCAAACCATTCCCGCTCTGACCGTCTTTCTGCAGGGGCTGATCAGCTTCTTTTCCCCCTGCGTGCTGCCGCTGATCCCCCTGTACCTGGGCTATCTTTCGGGCGGCGGCGTCAAATCAGGCCCTGACGGGCAAAAAACCTATCACCGGGGCGTCATATTGCGCAATACGGTATTCTTTGTGCTGGGCATCAGCTTTGCCCTGTTCCTGCTGGGCCTTGGCTTTACGGCGGCGGGGCAGTTTTTCCGCCGATACGAAACGGTGTTCAATATCGTGACCGGCGTCATCGTGGTGCTCTTTGGGCTGTACCAGCTGGGCGTCTTTGGCATGCTGCCCTTCATGGCAGGCGAGCACCGGCTGCCCTTGCGGCTGGATAAAATCGGCATGAACCCCCTCAGCGCGCTGCTGATGGGCTTTTGCTTCTCCTTTTCCTGGACGCCCTGCATCGGCCCCACGCTGACCGGCGTGCTGATGATGACGGCGTCCGCCGCCACCCAGGCCAAGGGCTACCTGCTCATATTGGTGTACACGCTGGGCTTTGTGATTCCCTTCCTGGCGGTGGGACTTTTTACCGGCACAGTGTTGAACTTTTTCAAAAAACATCAGAAGGTGGTGCGTTACACAGTGAAGATCGGCGGCATTCTGCTCATCATCATGGGCGTCATGATCGCAACGGGCTTTATGAGCAATTTTTCCGGCCTGATTGCGTCGGCCGGCGCGGAGGAAACGGCGGTACAGGAAACCGTGCAGGAGGATGCTCCTGCAGATGAGGCTGCAGCCGACGCCCTCATGTACCCCCCGGCGCCCGCCTTTACCCTGGAGGACCAGTACGGCATCACCCACTCCCTGTCCGATTACGAGGGCAAAACCGTGTTCATCAACTTCTGGTCCACCTGGTGCGGCTTCTGCATTGAGGAAATGCCCGAGATCCAGGCGCTCTTTGAGGAGCTGGGCAAAAATCAGGAGGACGTGATCATCCTGGGCATGGTGAACCCCTATCCCGGCGCGGACAGCAAGAGCAAGGCGGATATCATCGCCTTCCTCAAGGATAAACACTTTACCTTCCCCGTGCTGTTTGACGAAACCGGCCTCACCTTCCATCAGTACGCCATCACCTCCTTCCCCACCACCTTCCTCATCCGTGCGGACGGCCGCGTGATGGGCTATGCGCCCGGCGCCATGCGCAAGGACGTGATGCTGGATATCATCAACCAGACCAGCGCCGCCTGCCCGCCCTACACCCCCAAGGCCACAGACATTCCCCAGGAATAACAGCGCAAAAAAGAAAGCTTCCGGTGCGCCGTGCATCGGAAGCTTTTTTTGTATCTTATTTTCGCAGTCCCTTGGGGTAATGGTTTTTGATCTGCCCGTCGGAGGCCTTGCCCCAGCCCAATTGCATGCCCTCATAGGCAGGGATCACCCAGCCGCGCAGCGTATCCCCGCAGGGCAGCGTTTCGCCGTGCAGGTAGGCAAGCGCCGCATTTTCATCCACCGGCACAAGGCGTTGGCCTTTTACCGCCAGCGCCCAGGCATGATCGGGAGCAAATACCTTGCCCTTCATCTGCCCCAGATGCAGCCCCATGCGCAGCACCTTGACGCCCTTGACAGGCGGCACGTCCCGGGGCGGGCACACCAACTGGCTGCCGAAGCGGCATATAGCAGCAGGCGCCTCCATCCCGACATTTTTCGCAAAATCCAACACCGCAGCGCTTTCTGCTTTATCAGCCGGGGGCAGTTTTTCGCCCTGGGGAAGGGGTGCATCGCCAAGCCTTCTCATTTTGCACACAAAATGGCCTTCGCCCCGCACCCGGTGAGGCCAGATGCGCAGCATGCCGTCGCAGGCGCCGATGCCGTCAAGCGCGAACGGAACCAGTTCAAAATCTGTATGCTCCCGCAAAAAGCGGCGGATAACGCCCTCGTTTTCCTGCTCGTTGAAGGTGCAGGTGGAGTACACCATAGTGCCGCCCGGACGCAGCATATCCGCAGCGCAACCCAGGATCTGCGTCTGTCGCTGGGCGCAGTGATGGGGCGAGGTCATATCCCACTCGCTCCGGCTCTCCGGATGGCGGCGGAACATGCCTTCCCCGGAGCAGGGCGCGTCTACCAGCACCCGGTCAAAAAAGCCCTTCCAGGGGCCGCACAGCTTTTCGGGGAGGGCGGATACCACCACGGCGTTTGCAATGCCCATGCGCTCCACATTGCGGGAAAGGATCTGCACACGCGCAGGATGGGGCTCGTTGCACACCAGCGTCCCCTGTCCTTTGAGATAGGCCGCCAGCTGCGTGCTTTTGCCGCCCGGCGCGGCGCACAGATCCAGTACCCGGTCGCCGGGCTCGGGGCACAGGGCGGCAGCAGCAGCCATGGCGCTGGGCTCCTGCATGTAGTATGCGCCCGCCTCATGGGCGATTTGGGCGCCGTCCGTGCTTTCAAAAGGCACGCGGTAGGCATTTTGCGCCCACGGCACCATTTCCTGTGCATCAGGAGGCTTGGGGAAACCCTCCCGCATGCGCAGCCCGCGGCAGGCCTCTTCCCTGTAGCTTTCAACAAAAGAAGGCAGCTCGCTGCCAAGAAGCGGCGCAAGCTGCTCTATAAAACCAAGAGGAAATTCGCTGTTCATCTTTGTTTGTTCTCCTGCTGGGGAAACACGGGATCGTAAAACGCTTCCCGGCTGTCCACGGAGGAAGGAAGCCCGTCCAGCATGGCGGTATCATCCTCCTGCGCGTCCCGCAATTTGCTTTTGATCCGCCACAGCGCCTTCATGCGGTCTGTTTTCTGGTATTTATCGCCTCTGCGGCGGCGCACCTGCACGCTTTGCACAGCATCCGGCTGCTCATATACCTCTTCAGGCTCCGGCTGCTCCCACCACACCGTTTCGTCCGGCACGGGGGCACCGTCATAGCCGTCGTCCTGCTGCCAGGAAGCATTTTCTTCCCAAAGCGCACCCGGCTCCATATCCACAGCCTCTTCATAGCCGCGGTAAAAATTCTGCTGATCCCGGTTATCCATTTCCTGTCCGCTCAGACGCGCACGGAAGCGGCGTACCTTGGTGCGCCACACCAGGTCGGGCCGCCATCTGAGCAGCCACACCATCAGATCCGCCGCAACGCCCAGCAGGCAGATGAACACCACCAGCCCAAGCCAGTGATCCCCAAGCCACACGAAAAAGCCGTCGGCGCCGCCTGAGAACATGCCCCACACGGACTGCACCAGCCCCTTCACCCAGCTGAGCAAAAGCGAAAACAGCGTATTGGCAAACGCGTTCATTTAGTCCCTTCCGAATCCTCGATTTTTTCGATCTCCACCGTCACATACGCCACGTCGGAATTCATGTTGATCACGTCGCCCGGACGGATAATGTTAAGCACCGCGGTGGTATTTTCGGCAAGACCGCTTACGTCCACAGCGCCCTCCAGGTACTTCAGATCTCCCGTAAAGGAGGAGGCGTCGCGCACAGCCATCACAATGCTTTCGGGCGATACGCTCACATTGCTCACCCGGTAGCCGTCTGCCACCTCGCCCTTGAGCAGCACAGCCGGGTCAAGGGGCAGTTCCACCGTCTTATACAGGTTCTGCTCCGCGATCACGGTATCGATGGTGGTGCCGTTGAGCGTGACGGAAATATTGCTCATATCCACCCGCTTGCCCGTTGCATCTTCCAGGTAGAAGGCGCAGGCCGTACGCTCCAGACCCACGTCGCCGCTGAGGGCGTCCAAATCATACACCGCAACGCAGCGCACAACGCTGAGCACCTTGCTTCTGGGGCCGGCAACGGATACATATTCCGGGTCCACCATGATATTGCTGGCGCTGCCGTAGATACCCTCCGGCATATCGCCTTCGATTTTGATCTTTACCGGGATACGGGAGCGGGACAGGTATTCTTCCACCTGCAAGGTCACCTGCTCCACGGATAGATCGGTCACTTCGCCGTAAAGCGCATTGCGGGTATGGTTGATGGGCACTTCCACATCGCCCGTCTTGTTGATCTGGGAAAGATCCACCCGCACATTGTAGCTGGATGCGGCAGCCGCATCGTAATAATTCTGGGGGACTTCTGCGGTGACGCGCACATTGCTGATCTGCTCCAGACCGCCCACCACAATAAAGCCGTTGCGCTGCAGGGTGCTCTGGTTGGCCACGCTGACGGTGACGTTTTCAAACACCTTGGTACGGGTGAGCGAATCATCCCGCGAGATCAGCGTACCCCACAGGAGCACTGCCATCACGATACAGGCCGCCTTCATGGGCCAGTTGTGGATCATCACCTTGCCCATGTGCCGAAGCACGGCCTTGACTTCGTCCATATTCTTCCCTTTCACAGGGGGCTGGTTATTCATCATTTGCCTTGCCTCCCTTCCGGGTGCGCAGCTGCTGCCACACAGACTTGACCATGCCAAGGAGCTTGGGCTGATCCTCGCGGTAAATATCGCCAAGGATGCGGTGCAGACTGTCGCTGTCCAGATGGCGGGTCAACTTGCCGCCGCGGGCCATGGAAATGATGCCCGTTTCTTCGGATACGATGAGCACAGTGGCGTCCGTCGTTTCGCTGACGCCAAGGCCCGCCCTGTGGCGGGTGCCCAGCGTTGCGGAAATGGTGTTGTTATCGCTCAGCGACAGCACGCAGCCGGCGGTGGCCACGCGGGTGCCGCGCAGGATGACGGCGCCGTCGTGCAGGGGCGTATTGGGTTCAAAAATATTTTCCAGCAGCGCGCCGGAAATGGAGGCGTCCACCAGCGTGCCCGTTTCCATCACGTCCTGCAAACCGGTTTTGCCCTCGATGACGATCAAAGCGCCTACCTTGCGTTTGGACAAACGCAAAAGGCACTGCGTCATTTCCTCCACCACGCGGGCGTTTTCCTCCCGGTCGGTCTTGTGGCTTTCCAGCTTGGTGCCGCGGCCGATCTGCTCCAGTGCACGGCGCAGTTCGGGCTGGAAGAGGATGAGCAGCGCAATAGCGCCGTTGTTGAGCAGCGTGCTTGCCAGCCAGTTCAGGGCCTTGAAGCCCAGAATTTCGCTTACATAGCTGACCACGATCACAATGGCGATGCCTTTAAGCACCTGTACCGCACGGGTACGGCGCGTCAAAAGCACCAGCTGATACAGCATGAATGCGATGATGGCAATATCAATCAGATCGACAACGGTGGGTCTGTTAAAGATGTTCCACAGGAGCTTGTTGGCCTCCCGTCCGATGGTTTCCATAGCGCCCACCCCGATTCCTTATGTACTGATTCCATTATACAACATGTTCTTCCCCGATAAAATACCCTTTGAAGAATTTTTTACAGTTTCTTCTCATTTTTATGTGGTATTTTTTACCGCCGGATTGCCCTCATGGCGCAGGCGGCATTTTTTCTCCCACATTGCTGCATTTTACATCTTCCCCCGCATCCCCTCAGCTTCCCGTATTGCTTTTCCCGGTGCAAAATGTTACAATTGCTTATCGACATTTTTCCACACCGTTCCCGATTTGGAGGTACCTTCCTTGGAGCATGACGGACACAGAAAGCGCATCCGCGAGCGCTTTGCCAAAGACCGCTTTGAAAGCTTCCATCCCCACGAGATGCTGGAGCTTTTGCTGACGTACGCACTTCCCCGCCGGGATACCAATCCCATCGCCCACCGGCTGCTGGACCGCTTCGGCTCGCTGCACGCCGTGCTGGAAGCGGATATCCATGAATTGACGGAGGTGGACGGCATCGGCGAAAACGCCGCCACGCTGATTGCCATGATGGTGCCCCTGGCCCGCCACTACGAAAAGAGCAAGTGGACGGAAAAACGGGTGCTGACCAATTTTCAGGAAGTGGGCAAACTGTGCACCTCGCTGTTCCACGGCGTGCAGAACGAAAAGTTTTATGTTCTGTCCCTCAACTCCCAGCTGGAGCTCCTTGGCATCGACCTTGTGGGCGAGGGCACGCCCAACCAGGTGCCCGTATTCCCCCGCACGGTGCTGGATGCGCTGATGCGCCGCCATGCGACGGGCGCCGTGCTGACCCACAACCATCCCGGCGGAAGTATGATGCCCTCCCAGCAGGACGTGGACGTGACCTCCACCATCGCCTCCATCCTGGAGCCCCTTGAAATCCGTCTGTACGATCATGTACTGGTATCGGACGGTCAGCCCATCAGCCTGAAGGAAAAAGGCTATATCCTGTTTGAGGATACCCATTTCATGCCCATGGCCGCAGACCGGCAAAACCGCATCCTGCCCCTTGGCAGAAAAAAGGATCCCACATAAAGGAGCTTATCCGTGGCAAAAATGACAGCTAAAACCCCCTTTGGAAAGGCGGTGCGCATCTTGCTTTCCCTGTTTGTGCTGGGCATACTGGCCTTTGCGCTGATGCTCCTGATGCTGACGTATGCAGAAAAGCACGTGCCTGCGCCCAAGGGCGAATATGACGCCGTCATCGTGCTGGGCGCACAGGTAAAACCGGACGGCGAGCCCAGCGTGCAATTGCGTCTCAGGCTGGAAAAAGCGCTGGAGCAGTATCGCAGATCTCCCTGTCTCATCGTAGCCTGCGGCGCGCAGGGCGAAAACGAGCCCGCCCCGGAAGGGGACGTGATGAAGCAATGGCTCGTGTCAAACGGCGTACCGGAAGATCATATCATCTCCGAAACCCAGTCCTTTAACACCTGGCAGAACATCCGCAACGCAAAAAATCTGCTCCCGGATACAGCGCTGCGCGTCGTCGTCGTCACCAGCGATTATCATCTCCCCCGGGCGCTTCAGATCTGCCGGGACGAAGGGCTTGAGGCGGACGGCGCCGGCAGCCCCATCATGCCGCTGTGGTGGTTCAAAAACCACGCCCGGGAGGTGCTGGCCTGGTGCAAATATTTTGTGGGCAAGGTACTACCCATCAACAAGTAAACATCAAAAAAGGCTCCCCGCCAAGGGAAGCCTTTTTTGATTTGCCGGATTATTTCTTTTCGATCGTCGCGCGGATCAGGCGGCAGCCGTGGGCAGGCACTTCGCCCAGGATATAGTCGCTGATCACGCCCAGATCCTCGCCCGTAAAGGCGTCCGTGCCACGGAGCACATAGGGCGCATCGGCGGGCAGGCCGATCTCATCCAGGAACATGTACATGCGGGCGGGCTCGCTGCCGCCGTTGACCATGCCCAGCACCACGGAATTATCGCTCATGTGACGGGCAAACACAATGGCATCCTCGCTGCTTTCCAGCACGATGGGCGCGTTGCACGCTGCATCCTGATTGATGGAAATCAACCGCTCATTCTGCAAAAGCTCCTTGCAGAAGGCGTTCATATTGCGGATATCGCCGCCGATCATCAGCGGGCTGCCAAAGGCGCACCACAGGGCGAACTGGGTCTTATACTCTTCGTCGGTGGGCAGAGCCTTGGTGGGATCCTCCGGATCCACCATGCCCACGTTGCCCTTGCCGTACATGCCGACGGTGAGCATGTCCATATCGTTAAAGCAGTTGGGACCGGAGGCATACAGCTTGCGGGCCTGATCCTGGGCAATCCACATGGTGGAAGAAAACTTGTCAAAAATATCGCCGGTGCTGCGGTAGGTATGGGCGCCTGCGGACTTCATCCAGTGCTGGCACTCATGGTGACCCCAGTTGCAGGCGGCAAAGAGGATATCCCGCCCGGTGGCCTTGAGCGCCATGGACATCACCCGGTAGCGATGCTGGCAGTCCGCCGTTTTGGGGAAGTTGCAGTAATCGTACTTGAGGTAGTCAACGCCCCATTCGGCAAAGGTCTGGGCGTCCACAAACTCATGATCGTAGCTGCCGGGATAATCCGCGCAGGTCATCAATCCCGCGCAGGAATACATGCCGAACTTCAGCCCCTTGCTGTGCACATAATCCGCCACATACTTCATGCCGTGGGGGAACTTTTGGGGATCGGGCACAATGCGGCCGTCCTCGCCGCGCTTGCGCAGCGACCAGCAGTCGTCGATGATCAGGTACTCATACCCGGCGGCAAGATAGCCGTCCTCCACCATTTTGTCCGCCGTTTCCATGATCAATTGCTCGCTGATATGTTCGCCAAAGGTGTTCCAGGAATTCCAGCCCATCGGGGGTTTGGTGATGATCATACAATTACCTCCTTATTTGAACAGCACGCAGCCCATTTCCCTGAACTGCTTCACTTTTTCTTCCAAGAGACGCACGGAAACGCCAATGTGCTCAGCCAGGCATTCCATGCAAAAATACGTTTCCATGCCGCGGTTGATGAACTTTTTGGTCAGTCCCTTTTCATCCCGCGTCACCGGTTTTCCGCATTTTCTGCATGTATCCTGCGCCATGTTTTTCGCCTCCGCATATCCTTACAGGCAGTATAGCAGATGCGGCAGGGCTTTTCAATGAACAGTTTTCGCCCCGGGGCATATCATTTTTTGCAAAAACTTCCATTTTTGCAAAACAGGTGATATAATGGATGCAACGAAATTTCAACGCAGGAGGTTTTACCATGATCCGCGTTACCATCTGGAACGAAAACGTCCATGACCGGGAAGACGACCGCGTAAAGGCGCTCTATCCCGAAGGCCTGCACGGCGCTATCCGCGATCTTTTGAAGCAGGATGAAGAACTGGAAATCACCCTGACCACCCTGGACGCTCCCGAGCACGGCATGCCCGACGAATTGCTCAACAACACCGACGTGCTGATCTGGTGGGGCCATGTGGCTCACGCAGATCTTCCCTGGGAGATCGCCGACAAGATCGCCGACCGCGTGCACCGCGGCATGGGCTTCATCGGCCTGCACTCCGCGCACCTGTCCCGTCCCTTTACCCGCCTGATGGGCACTTCCTGCTCCCTGCGCTGGCTGGACGATACCCGCGAGCATCTGTGGTGCACCGATCCCACCCATCCCATCGCCAAGGGCATTCCGCCCGTATTCACCCTGGAAAAGGAAGAAATGTACGGCGAATTCTTTGACATTCCCAAGCCCGACAGCGTGATTTTCACCGGCTGGTTCTCCACCGGCAACGTGTTCCGCTCCGGCTGCACCTTCTCCCGCGGCCACGGCAAGGTGTTCTATTTCCAGCCCGGCCATGAGACCAACCCCACCTTCAAGAACGAGATCGTGGGCCAGATCCTGCGCAACGCCGTGCGCTGGGCCGCACCCCAGAAGGACATCATCCCTGAGATCGAATGCCCCTGGGAAACCGAGTACATCGAAAAGAAGTACGAAAAGTAAATTGATGCTTTAACCGGGAAAACGGTCTGCCGGACGCTTTTGTCCGCATGCCGTTTTCCCTTTTTTGCAGAAAGACAGGTGGCCTGATGATGAAAAAATGGTTTTCTCTCCTGCTGGCGCTGTGCATGCTGAGCACCTCTCTTCCCGCCCTTGCACAGGACGACGCCTTCTTTTCTCTTTTCGATTCTGTCCGGATCCCGGAAGAAGCAGACAGCATCAAGCACGATACCGATGAAGACGATGACGGCAGCAAATCCGTTTCCCTCTCTTTCTACGGCAACGGCGCCGCCGTCACCGACAAACCGGATGATGACTATCTGGCGCTGCATCGGCTGGAGCTGAACGCCTATACCGGAAACATTCAAACCTGGATCGGCATGGATGAGGAGTATTGCCTGTTTTCAAAGAGGATCCCGCTTGGAAATGAATGGTATCTCTCCTGCTGGCTGCAAAACAATCCCCAATGGGTACCCTGTGCTTATTTTTCTCTGGTACAGGAGCCCTGGTACGACGCTCCGTTTGGTATGTACGCCAGCGTTGCCTACAGCAAGGATGCCATCCTGCCGCACATTGAGTCGCGCGACCCCAAGGTTTGCGAAAACATCCTGGATGTTACGCTGGAAAGCATGCTGATGCCCTGCCTCGAAGCCTGCGCGCAGTACGCGGGCGTCTCCCTTGATGCAGATCCTGCGGCAATCGAGCGGAAATCCTACGCAGGGCCCGATCTGAGCGGCCCGCTGCATCAGTATTTTGACGCTATCCGGCTGCCCAAGGGGTTCACCAGGGACGAATACGCCCTCCCTACCATCCGGACCGATGCACGGGGCGACGGCTGGCTGTACGATCTGTCCGCCACCATCGACAAAGGTAATTCCGCCTTCAAAATCAAGTCTACCGGCTGCGGTCTGGATATTACCACCGGGGGCTACTGGGACGCGGAATTGGGCGAGTTGCTAAGCACCCGCAAACTCATGAACGATCAGGGCTTTGAAATGGAATGCCGCCTGTTCATCGATGAGTACCCCGACCCGATCTACGCCGACTGCCCGGATACCATCGAGCAGGAATACGGCCCATACCACGACGGCAACCTGGCCGAGTGCGAGGGCGAATTCCGCTGGAAACACCACGATACCTATTTTGTCCGGGTTTCGACATTCATTTCCGGCACCGACGCTATATACAAGCTTTCCTCCATGCAGGTCAGGATGCATACCGCGCAGATCATGGATTTCCTGGTTGACAAGATCGGCCTGCCGGTTTTGAAGGCCGTATCCGCAGCCTATGAGGATCCGGTGGATACAAGCACGCTCAAGGCGCAGCCCTACAGCGCAGGCACCGCGCTTGCCACGCTGTCCCTGCCGGCTGAAACCGCCCTTTCCGCCAGCGATGCGCTGTCGCTTTTTGCTGCCTCAACAGACTATGAGCTCTGCTTCGTCACTGTGGAATACCCGACCCAGGACGACCGCGATTACGTCGATTCCCTTTCCGATCAGTCCTTTGACTTTGACAACTACTATCTGCTGGCCGACCTCATGACAGACGGCGCCATTACACCCGACAATTGGTATAAAAATCTGAAGCTCAGGGACATCGGCATGCCAAACGGACAGAAAGCAGTGTGCGGCACCGGCAAGTACGGCAATACCGCTTACGCCGCAAGCGCCCAGTATTACCGGGATATCGGCTACATAGTCATCGCACTCAGCAAAACGCTGAGCAGCCAGAAGCTGTCGGATATCGCAAACGAAGCCATGCTGACCGTGCGGCTGAACGGCGTTACCGAAGAGGAGATGGCAAACGACGCCGCAGCCTACGCAGCAGAGCATGCATCGGACGCCCTGGGCTATGTGATCATCCAGAAAGGCTGCAACATCCGCTCCGGCCCGGGCACCGATCATGAAAAAATCGGCTCCGCCGCAGAGGGCGACCGCTTCCCGCTGCTGGGTGAAGAGGGCAACTGGTACCAAATCGACCTGGACGGAAAGACCGGGTACGTGAGCAAGGGGCAGTGCACAACAGAATAAACACGCAAACGCAAAAAAGGCTGCCGCGCAAGCGACAGCCTTTTATCTATAGCTGTTACCGTTTCCGATTATTCCACCAGTTGCGCAGTTTCCACCAATCGTGCCGCGCAGCCAGATAGGCGTTCCTGCCAAAGAACAGGAAGAAAGGCGCAAGCGACAGAAGCAAAGCAATGCGGGAGGGCCAGGAGCCAAACAGGAAGGAGTAGATCAGCAGCGCCGCATCCACCCAGGCCAGATACTTCATTTTGATGGGCAGCACCATAAACAAATTCAGCTGCATCTCCCCATAGAGCACGGCGATGGCCAGGAACAGGGACATATTGAGATAATAGTTGGTGGCGTATCCCGTCACAAAGCCGCCCAGAATGCTGCCCAGCACGCCGATCAGGTAGTACAGGTTAAAGCGCCTGCTGCCCCAGCGGTTTTCCAGCATGGTACCCAGCATGTAGTAAAAATACAGCGAAAACAGGATAAACAAAATGCTGCTGTCCGGCGGCAGGAACACAAAGGTGAAAAGCCGCCATACCTGCCCCTGCAGAATTAGGCTGCGGTTAAAATACAAAAGAGACGATGCGCTGATCCCAAAGGGCAGATAATCCAGCACAAACACGCCCAGCATACCCAGGCAAAGATACTTCATCAGGTCGGGGATATAGTGCCGGCCCATCTTTTGTTCCAGTGTATTGAGAAAACGGGTGATCAAGGGATTTTTTCTCCTTTCCTGCCGCACTCAGTTGGTGTGGTTTTTCACATACTGGGACGGCGTGCACTGATAGCAGGCGTGGAACGCCCGGTAGAAGGTGCGCAGACATTCAAAGCCCACGTTAAGGGCGATATCCAGCATGGTAAGCTCGCTGTCCAGCAGCATTTCCGCCGCATGGCGGCAGCGCTGCGCCATGAGATACTCGTTCATGGAGCAGCCCAGGTAATCGTGGAACAGGCGGGAAAAGCGGCTCTTGCTATAGCCAAAGTGACGGGCCACGTCCTCCAGTTTCAGCGGCTGCCGGTAGTTTTCCTGGAGATAGGTCAGCACGTCCCTGAGCACGTCCCGCATGGTACCGTGGCGCTTGCTTTCCGCATTTTCGCACAGCCCCACATGATCAATGGCAAGGCCCAGCACCGTATAGCTTACACCCTTGCGCACCTCCGGGGAATAGGAAGGCCAGTGCGCGGGGAGCAGCGGAAAGAGCGCGATCAACTCCTCCATGCCGTCCGCCTTGAGGTCCCACACCGCATGGCGAAAAACCTTTTTCTGCAGCACCTTCTGGAGCGAGGGCACGCTGCTGAGCGGTACGATCATGACCACCGTTTCATTGGGCTCCTCGCTCATATACGTATGCACCGCATAGCTGGAGCAGATGAGCAGCTGCTTTTCGTGCACATGCTGCTTGGCGCCGTCCACAATAGCGGTGAGCATGCCTTTTTTCACATACACCAGTTCAATACTCTGATGAAAATGAGGAATGAAATTGTCGTTTTCCCGGGTGGAGCAATCCGCCGTCGGCATATCGTCGCGGCTGACTTCGTAAATATCTCCCACTGCAAGTCTGGGTTTCACACGCATCCCCCTTTCTCGTCCTTATGCTATCAAAGCCGGCACAAAATGTCAATATTTGACACATTTTGTGCACGATCTTTCCAACTTCTCATCATTTTCTAATGGAATACAGGTTGTGCTTTTCATTTTCCGGCGTTATGATAAACACGTCCCAAGGAACAGAAAAAACGTCCCAAAGAAAAGGAGAACATACGATGGATCATTTTGAAATGGTAGAAAAACTGCGCCAGAAGGCCAATGTATCCTATGAGGAAGCCAAGGCCGCCCTGGAAAAGACCGAGTGGGATATTCTGGACGCGCTGGTGCTGCTGGAAAGCGAAGGCAAGGTGCGCACCGAAGGCGCCACCTTTACCACCGAGGAAAAGCCCGCCCCCAAGCAGGAAAAAAAGAGCGATTTTGTCACTGCCCTCAATCAGCTTTTCGGCTACATCCGCCGTTTTGTGAACTTCCTGTGCCGCAATGAACTGCACATCACCTGGAAGGACGGGGAAAAGACCGAGATGAACCTGATCGTCCTGGCCCTGCTTCTGTGCCTGTGCTTCCCCCTGGTGATGATCGGCATGGTGATCGGCTTCTTCTGCGGCGCCCGCTTTACCCTCCACGGCCCCGACATGAAAAAGGTCACCGTGCAGGAAGCGCCCGCGCAGGAAAACAGCGTGGATCCCCAGAACTAAACCCCATACTCTCCCCCGCATTTCCGTGACGGCCCGTCCGTCACGGCTTTGCGCGTTCATATACTTTATGCAAACGGAGTGACGCCCCATGCCCACCATTTTGCTCATCGAGGATGAAGAAAAGCTGGCCCGCTTTATCGAACTGGAATTGCAGCACGAAGGCTACACCGTGATCAAGGAGTTTGACGGCCGTCAGGGCCTGGCGCGGGCCGAGGAAGGGAATTGCGATCTGATCTTGCTGGACATCATGCTGCCCTCCCTCAACGGCCTTGAGGTGCTGCGCCGCCTGCGCAAGACCCGGGAAACGCCCGTCATCATGCTCACCGCCCGGGACGCCGTCATGGACAAGGTGACCGGCCTTGACATGGGCGCGGACGACTATATGACCAAGCCCTTTTCCATCGAGGAGCTGCTGGCCCGCATCCGCGCCTGTCTGCGCAAGCAAAGCGCAGTCAAAACGGAGGAAACGCTGCTTTCCTTGGATGATCTTTGCATGGACGTAAAAAGGCATCTGGTCACAAGAAACGGGCAGGAGATTTCCCTCACCGGACGGGAATTTGCCCTCCTTCAGCACCTCCTGGAAAACCAGACCCTGGTGCTCAGCCGCGAGCAATTGCTTGAAAGCGTATGGGGCTATGATTACGTGGGCGAAACCAATATCGTGGACGTGTACATCCGCTATCTGCGCGGCAAAATGGACGAGGGCTTTGCCCACAAGCTGTTGCACACCGTGCGCGGCGTGGGCTACACCCTGTGCAGGAAGGACGGCCAATAAATGAAAAAACGCATGTCCTCCATCGCCAGGCGCATCAACAAAAGCTACCTGCGCCGCACGCTGTGGGTGCTTTTGCTGACGGACGCGCTCATCGTGCTGCTGGCGATCTTTGCCTGGTGCTATGCCGCAGAGGAAGCAAGGAGCGGCTTTTCCCCGGACCGGGAACGCAGCCTTTCCTGGGATACGGAAGCGCCCCTCCTCACCCGGCTGGATACCCTCGCCTACACCTATACGGACGATACCGGCGTTTCTGTCCGCGTGACGGGCGAAAGCTATTTTTCCATGATCCGCCATGCAACAATGGTGCTTTTGATCGGCGAAGGGGTGATCCTCCTTTTCCAGTACAACGCAGGCAAACGCCGGGCGCAAAAGCTGCTCAAGCCCCTTGAAAAAATGGCCGAAACAGCAAGGGAAATGAGCCGCACCCGCTTTGATACGGAAAAGCTCCACACTCTTGAAAACGCCATTGCCACCGTGCAGGCAGAATCCCCCAACGCTGCGCTTCATACCGGCGATACGGAGCTTCTGGGCCTTGAAAAGGCCGTCAATGACCTAATGGACCGCATGCGCGCCTCCTACCGGGAGCAGACCCGCTTTGTGTCCGACGCTTCCCACGAATTGCGCACCCCCATCGCCGTCATTCAGGGCTATGCGGATATGCTTTCCCGCTGGGGGAAGGATGATCCAACCGTCCTGGAGGAGGGCATCGCCGCCATCCGCAGCGAATCGGCCCATATGAACAAGCTGATCGAGCAGCTCCTCTTCCTGGCCCGGGGCGACAGCGGCCGCACCCGCATGACGGCGGAAAACTGCGACCTGTGCCAGATCGTGCAGGAGGTGTACGAGGAGTTTGACATGATCACCCCCAACCGCACCTGGCGCGTGCAGATCCAGGGAGAAGTGACCGCATTTTGCGACAGCGGCATGATCAAGCAAACGCTGCGCATCCTGACGGAAAACGCCGTCAAATATACCCAGGACGGCGACAGCATCACCCTGCGCGCCTATATCAGCAAGGGACTGCCCGCCGTGGAGGTGCAGGACAACGGCATCGGGATTGCCAAGGAAGACCTGCCCCATATTTTTGACCGCTTCTACCGCGCCGATCCCAACCGTACCCGCAAAACGGGCGGCACAGGCCTGGGGCTTTCCATTGCCAAATGGATCGTAGATCAGCACGGCGGCCATTTCGACGTGCTCTCCCGCCCGGATTTCGGCACCCGCATTACCGTGCTGCTTCCCCAGCAAAAGCAGGCTGCGCAGCAAAACGCATAAAACCGCAAGCAAAAACGCCCGAAGAAAAGCTCCGGGCGTTGTTTTTTTGTTTTTTGTATCAGGAGAGCAGCACGCGGTCGCTGACCAGGCCGTCGCCTGCGCGCTTTGCAAACAGGGCGATCAGATCTTCCTTCTGCAGCTGCTGCTTTTCTTCGCCTGCCACTTCGTAGAGGATCTGCCCCTCGTTCATCATGATCAGGCGGTTGCCGTACTTGATGGCGTCGTTCATGTTATGGGTCACCATCAGGGCGGTCAGCTGGTTGTCGTCGATCAGCTTGGCGCTCAGCTCCAGCACCTTGGCGGCCGTTTTGGGGTCCAGCGCGGCGGTATGCTCGTCCAGCAGCAGAATCTTGGGCTTCTGGAGCGTAGCCATCAGCAGCGTCAGCGCCTGACGCTGACCGCCGGAAAGCAGGCCCACCTTATCGGCCAGGCGGCTTTCAAGGCCCAGCTCCAATTGCGCCAGCACGTCGGCGTATTCCCTGCGCTCTCTGGCGGTAATATACCAGCGCAGCGTGCGGGTCTTGCCGCGGCGGGCAGCCAGCGCCAGATTTTCCTCAATGGACATATCCGCCGCCGTACCCATCATGGGGTCCTGAAACACGCGGCCAAGATAGGTTGCGCGCCTGTGCTCGCTGAGCTTGGTCACATTCACATGATCGATCTCAATGGTGCCTTCATCCACGGGATATACGCCCGCGATGGAGTTGAGCAGCGTGCTCTTGCCTGCGCCGTTGCCGCCGATGACGGTGACAAAATCGCCGGGAAGCAAATGGAGATCCACGCCCTTGAGGGCCGTTTTTTCATTGATGGTGCCATGACCGAACACCTTGACCACATGATTTACCTTCAGCATCTTACTTCGCCTCCCCTTTCACAGACCTTTTCAGCGTGGCCAGATACCCCTTGAAGCGGGGCAGGGACAAAGCCACGGTGACGGTGATAGCCGTAAACAGCTTCAGGTCGTTGGAGGGCATGCCCATCTTCAGCACCAGCGCGATGATCACGCGGTACACAACGGCGCCCAGGATGATGGCGAACAGGCGCTTGTAGAAGCCGCCCTTGCCAAAGAGCACCTCGCCGATGATCAGCGACGCAAGGCCGATGACGATGGCGCCGGTACCCATCTGGATATCCGCAAAGGCCTGGCTCTGGGCGATCAGCGCGCCGCTGAGCGCGATGAGACCGTTGCTGATCACCAGACCCAGGATCTTCATGGTATCGGTATTGATGCCCTGGGCACGGACCATTTTTTCGTTGTTGCCGGTGGCGCGGATGGCAGCGCCCAATTCGGTACCGAAGAACCAGTACAGCACGCTGATCACAGCCATGGCGCACACAGCGCCCACCACGATCATGGACCAGGTCTTGTCAAGGCCCAGGTTCTGGAAAAAGGTATACACCGTATCCATGCGCAGGATGGACACGTTGGCGCGGTTGCCCATGACGCGCAGATTGACGGACCACAGCGCGATCATGGTCAGAATACCGGAAAGCAGCGCCGGAATCTTCAGTTTGGTATGCAAAACGCCCGTGCAAAGGCCTGCAAGCAAACCTGCGCCGGCAGCGCAGAGCGTAGCCAGCAGCGGATTTGCGCCGTTTGCGATCATGGCGCCGGCCACCGCCGCGCCCAGAGTCAGCGAGCCCTCGGCGGTCAGATCCGCCATATCCAGCACGCGGTAGGAAATATACACGCCCAGCGTCATGATGGACCAGAGAAGACCCAGCGCCAGCGCGCCCAGGAGCACATCAACCATCGTGTTTCACCATCCGTAATCGTAATTGTAGAAAAAATATCCTGTAAAACGGAGTTCTCCTAAACAGACCGCTGCGGGGCGGCAGATAAGCACCGTCCCGCAACAGGTATTCACTTGTTTTTGAAAAAGCCTTACTTGGTGCCTTCGGAAGCCATTTCCTGCGCGTAGGCCTGGTACTTTTCGGGAATCTCGATGCCCAGTTCCTTGCACATGGTAGCGTTGAAGCAGTAGTCAAAGCCGGTAGCCATCTGGATGGGTATGGTGCTCACGTCGGTGCCGTTCTTGAGGATATCCGCAGCCATCACGCCGGTCTGGTAGCCCAGCTTGTAGTAGTCGATGCCCAGCGTGGCGGTGCCGCCGGCCATGCACATGCCGCTTTCGCCGGGGATGACCACCTTGCCCGCTTCCACGGCCACGCCGTAGACGATGGGCATGGAGGACGCCAGCACGTTATCCGTGGGGATATAGACGGCGTCGCACTTGCCGCACAATTCCTGCATGCCCTGCTGCACGTCGTTGGAGTTGGTGACGGTCACTTCCACATAGGTTTTGCCGGCAGCCTCGATGGCTTCCTTGGCCATCTGCGCCTGCAGGATGGAGTTGTCTTCGGAAGAGGTGTAGATCACGCCTACGGTCTGCGCTTCGGGCACGATCTCCAGCAGCAGCGCGATCTGGTCGGCCACGGGGTTCATATCGGACGTACCGGAGACGTTGAAGCCGGGCTTTTCGTTGCTTTCCACAAGCTTTGCCACTTCGTAGTCCGTAATGGCGGTGCCGAGGATCGGGATTTCGGTGGTCTTGCCCGCCATGGTCTGGGCAGCGCCGGTGCCGATCGCCAGCACCAGATCCATATCATTGGCCACAAACTGGTCGGCGATGGTCGCCAGGTTGGAAGAATCGGCCTGACCGTTCTGCAGGTCCAGCTGCACGGTTTCGCCGGCCTTATAGCCGTTATCGGCAAGACCCTGCACAAAGCCTTCGCAGGCGGCGTCCAGCGCCACGTGGGTCACCAGCTGAATGACGCCCACCTTGGGCAGATCTGCAGGAGCCTCGGTGGGCTGGGCAGCGGGCTGCTTGGCGCAGCCGGTCATAACCAGGCAAAGGATCACAGCCATCAGGATCGCAAACAGTTTCTTCATAAATAAGTTCCTCCGTCAAAAATCTATTTGCATTCGGCCCACAGCCGGATGTAAATGCATAAAGAATGAATAAAAAAACGCCCTCTGCATAAAACAGAGGACGGAAAGAACATTCCGCGGTACCACCTCATTTTACCGTTTTCTCACAAAAACGGCCTTTGCGGGCAACCATCATTGCCCCTTCCCTCTAACGGCGGAAAAACCGGCGCACCCTACACAGAACGGAAATCTCTTTCTTTTCAGGCGGCAGCTCTCAGGATGAATTCGGCGTTTTTCGCGTATCCCGTTTCCAGCGTCGGGGACTCTCTTGAACGTGTTGAAAGCGCTTACTCTTTCCCGGTCATCGCTTTTGATGGGATGAGTATATATTCATTTTGAGAAAAAGTCAACCCCGCCCAATACGCAAATACAATTTGAAAACAATTCTGTATTTACACTGTTTTTTGTTCCAGTTCCAGCAGGAATTCTTTCCTGTCCACGCCGCTTGCGTAGCCAACCAATTGCCCTTTTGCCCCCACCACGCGATGGCAGGGATACAGGATGCACAGCGGATTTTTGTTGCAGGCCATGCCCACCGCGCGGGCAGCGCCTATCTTTCCGATGCGCTCAGCGATCTGCCCGTAGCTGGCCGTCTGCCCGTAGGGGATCTTGCTCATTTCCTCCCACACACGCATTTGAAAGGGCGTACCGCTGAGCGTTACCGGCAGGGAAAACATGCGTCTGCCGCCCGCAAAATACTCTTCCAATTGCCGCTGCGCCTCAAGCAGCACGGGATCGTCCCCCTGCACATTCTCGCCCTTTGCTTCCACAAATTCCGCCCGCACAAGCGATCCTTCTTCCGCACACAGGAGCATGGCGCCAACAGGCGTATCCATATACCGGGTGTTCACTACGCTTCCGCCTTTCGTTTGCATATTCTTCCTGCTTTATGCTATACTGACCGTATCATAACACAGGAGGCCATGATGATTTCTTTCCGCAATATTACCGAGGATAATTTTGACGCCGTCATCCGGATGGAGCGTCCCGACGATGAGGGATTTGTCTGCTCCAACGCAAAATCACTGGCTCAGTGCTATCTGTACCGGGATAACGGCGACGTATTCCCCTACGCCATCTATTGGGACGAAACGCCCGTGGGCTTCCTTTTGCTGGAAGAGGATATGGACGAAAACGCCCTGATCCTCTGGCGCATCATGTTCCCGCCGCAAAACGAGGGCAAGGGCTACGGCACCGCCGCCGTTCAACTGGTGATCGACAACGCCAGAGCCTCCGGCAAATACGACGTACTGCTGCTGGACTGCGATGACCGCAACGTAAAAGCCCGCCACATATACGAAAAGCTGGGCTTCACGCCCACCGGCAAGCATGAAGACGGCAATACGGAATTCCGGTATCTGCTGAAATAAGCCGCCCGAAGGCGGCTTTTCTTATCCCAGAAAATAATCCATGCACAGCATCAGGCAAAAGCCCGCAAGCAGCGCGTAGGTAGCGCCCCGCTCGCTTCCGTGGGCGTGAGTCTCGGGGATCATTTCATCGCTGATCACATACAGCATGGTGCCGCCGGCAAAGGCCAGGGCAAAGGGCAGCACGGCAGCAGACAAAGATACGGCAAAATACCCCAGCAGCGTGCCCAGCACCTCCACAACGCCCGTCAGCAGGGCGACAAGGAAGGTGCGCCTGTGGCTCATCCCCGCCGCCAGCATGGGCGCGATGATCACCATGCCCTCGGGGATATTCTGCAGTGCGATGCCGCCTGCAATGGTCAGCGCCTCCGCATTGTTGCCCGTGCCAAAGCCGACGCCCGCCGCAATGCCCTCGGGCAGGTTATGAATGGCGATGGCCATGACGAACAAGAGCACCTTGTTAAGCTTTTCCGTGTTGTCCGGATGGCTTTCCTGATCCGCGCCGGACAGACGGTGAAGATGGGGCACCAATTTATCCATCACATTGACGCACAATGCGCCCAGCATGATGCCCGCAGCGGTCACCAGCAGCGGCATGCGGCCTCCGTTGTCAAGGGACGGGAGGATCAAGCCCACCACGGCGGCGCACAGCATCACGCCGGCCGCAAAGGCCAGCACCATATCGCTGAAGCGGTGGCTGATCTTCTTGAACACAAACCCCAGCAGCGCGCCCAGTACCGATGCGCCCCCCACGCCCAGCGCGGTCAACAATACAATCTGCATACAAAAACCCTTTCGTACGTTACACGAAGCACCCGAATTCCATGCGCACCTCGTGGTTTGGAATATCCTGATTGGTGTAGCAGGAGGCGTCAAAGCCCTGCAGGGTCAACCCCTGACTCCTGTAAAACGCAATGGCGCCCGCGTTGCAGCTCTGCGTTTCCAGGATGATCCCCCGCAAGCCCTGCGCACGCGCCAGCTCTCTTGCTCGCGTCATAAGCATTGTACCCAGTCCGCGCCTGCGGAAACCTTCCCGCACGCACAAATTGGTGATGCGCAGCCTTTTATTCCATTCCGGAGTCACTTCCATCACGCCAAGCAGATCATCCCCGTCCCACACGCCGTAGGCATGGGGATCCTGCCAGTGCTTTTCAAAGAGCTTTCCCGTAAATTCCCTGTGCATCCTTTTGCAGGGCACGCGCAGAAATTCGGCGCTGAGCACATGGCCGCTTTCCCGCAAACGCACCTCGTAGTACGCCGAGGTATCATAAGAGAATACCAGTTCGAAGCCCTCATACAACTCCCGGGGCAGTTCTCCCATGCGCATCTTTTGTTCCTCCCCGTTTCAGGTGCTTCCATGATACCAAATCCCTTCGCATGATGCAATAGAGAAACGATCCCCGCCCCCTTTTTGCAAGCAAAATGGACGCCCATGCGTCCTTTTATTTTGTGCACACAAACATGCCATATTCCTTGGGGATATAGATCACGCCGTCCTGCATGCGGGCGTCAAGCAGTTTGCGGACGCTTTCGCGGTCGGCGTCCGCTGCGCCCATCATGGCGGTCATGGAAAAAATGTAGTCCAGCAGGTCCTCCCGATCCGTGATCACAAGGCCGTCCTCCCGCGTGCGCACTTCTGTATGCGTAAAGTACCTTTGCAGAATCTCCCCGCCGTTTTGCAGCGTGAAGGTCCTGTTCATATCGCTTTTCACGCCGTAGCCGGAAAGCAATTCTCCCAGATACCCCGAAATGCCGTTTTCCCCGTACGTTGCGGCATACATCCTGCCGCCCTTTTTGAGCACGCGGACGATTTCATGAAGGCCTTTTTGGATATCCGGCACATGGTAGAGCATCATGTTGGCAAACACGGCGTCAAAGGTTTCGTCCTCAAAGGGCAATTGCTGCACGTCCGCCTGCAGGAAGGAAATCTTTTCGCCCCTCGCATTTCCCCTGGCTGCCTCCAGCATCCCGCCGGAAAAATCCGTCAGCACAAGCTGCGCGCCCCGGGGAAGCAAAGCGTCCGCATTGCCCCACATGCTGCCGTCGCCGCAGCCAACCTCCAGCAGACGCATGTTTTCCTCAAGCGCGTACTGCTTGTAGATCCACTGCCCAAAGGGCTCCTTGTTGGTGCTGTATTTGGCATGCAGACGGATGCGTACCTGCAGATTATCCGCCTTTTCGTACTGCTTTTGCACCTGACGGGCGTTATTGACCTGTTCCATACTGCCTCACTTTTTGTACTGTTCCAGCGCACCGGCACGCTCCACCGCGCCGGGGATCTGGTGCTTGATGTCAGGCGTTTCTCCGTTTTCGCCCAGGCGCACGTGGAGAAAAAACTCCCTCGTGCCCGCGTTGCCCGTCACATGGCTGTGGGAAAGGGCCATGCAGCGCGCGCCCTCCATGGCGTTGATATCATCGATCAGGTCAGACAAAAGCGGCGCGTACTGCTCCTCCCGGATGACGCCCGTGCGCCTCGCCTCCGCATCGTCGATTTCAAACAGAGGCTTGACCAGACACACCAGATCGCCCTCCCCGTGCAGCACGGCGGCAAAATAGGGCACCGCCTTGCGAAGGGAAAGATAGCTTACGTCCACCGTGCCAAAGTCGGGTCTGGGAGAAAGCGTCAATAGCTTTTCATCGCTGATATTGGTTCTTTCCAGATTGACCACCCTTTGCTCCTGACGGAGCTTGCCCATCAATTGGCCAAAACCCACGTCCACGGCGTACACCAGCTTTGCGCCCCGCTGCACCAGACAATCGGTAAAGCCGCCCGTGCAGGCGCCGGCGTCGATGCACACGCGCCCCGTCACGTTCAGATGAAAGTCCTCCAGCGCGCCCGTCATCTTAAAGCCGCCCTTGCCCACAAAGGGCATATCCTTGCCCTTCACCTCGATACGGGCGTCCGCATTCACCTTCATGCCGCCCTTGGCCTTCTGACCGTCCACCAGCACGTCGCCCGCCATGATGAAGGCTGCCGCCTCCTTTTCATCGGCAAAAAAGCCTTCGTCGATGAGCCGGTGCATGAGCAGCACTTTCTTTTGTTTCTGCGCCATCATGATTCCTCCGAAAACGGACACGGGGCGGTAAAGGTCATCCTTTCGCCCGTGACAGGATGGGTAAATGTAAGCGAGTAGGCATGCAGCATCAGCCGTTTGGCATGGGGCATCTTGGCAAAGCCGTAGATGGGATCGCCCAGCACCGGATGACCAAGGGAGCGCATATGCACGCGGATCTGGTGGGTGCGCCCGGTGAGGATGTGCACATCCAGCAGCGTTTTATCGCCGTATTCCCGCAGCACCTTCCACTCGGTAATCGCCATGCGCCCGTTGGGATCAATGGCCATTTTCTTCCGGTCGTTCTTATCCCGGTCGATGGCCTTTTCGATGCGGCCTTCCGTCTCCTTCATTTTACCCATCACCATGGCGCGGTAATGCTTTTCCATGGTACGCAGGGACAATTGCTCACTGAGGGAGGCGTGGGCCTGATCGTTCTTTGCCACCAGCATCACGCCGCTGGTATCCTTATCCAGCCTGTGCACAATGCCGGGGCGCATTTCCCCGCCGATGCCGGAGAGATGGTCCAGATGGTAAAGCAAGGCGTTTACCAGCGTGCCGTCCGGGTTGCCGGCGGCGGGATGCACCACCATCCCCTCGGGCTTGACCACCACGGCGATATGCTCGTCCTGATAGAGGATCTCAAGGGGAATATCCTGGGCGGCGTTCTCCGCTTCCCTTACTTCAGGGAGGCGCCAGGTGACATTCGCGCCCTTATCCGCCTTAAAGGCGGGCTTTTCCTCCACCCGGCCGTCCACCTGCACATATCCTTCCCGGATCAGCCTTGCTGCCTGGGAGCGGGACAGGCTTTCGTCCGCCTTTGGCAGCAGCACGTCCAAACGGCTGCCGTCGCCCACGGCGCATTTCATCGTTTCGCTCATGCCTTTTCCTTCCCTTTCCAGTCCCGCTTTTCAAAAAAGAGGATGCTCACGCCGCACAGCACGGCGCCGCAGGTGATAAAGATATCCGCCACGTTGAAAATATAAAAATCCACAAAGGTAAATTCAAACAGGTCGATCACGTATCCAAGCGTCACCCGGTCGATAAGATTGCCCACCGCGCCGCCCAGGATCATCCCGCAAGAGAGAAGGGACAGCCAGCCAACGGCGTATTTCCGTGCAGCAAAAAAGCCCAGCACGATGATTGCCGCCGTGATGAGCGGAATCCATCCTCCAAAGCCGGAGAGCATGCTCATGGCCACGCCCTCGTTAAAGGCGGTAGTCAGATTGACCACGCCGGGGATCAGCACCGCATGGTACCCCACCAGAAAATATTTGCTGATCTGATCCAGCGCAACGGCCAGCGCCATGGCGCCGTACAGCCACATTCTTTTGCTCATAGCCACAATCCTTTAATGCATTCTCGTTTCTACCATGGTGATGACCTGCGCCAGAAAATCGCTGATCAGGGGGAGGTTGTGCTGCGCCAGACGCTTGAGGATGATGATCAGAAGCGTGCCAAGCACTGCAAACCCCACCATCGCGCCAAGGCCCCGCATGACGCCCTGGCAGAAGGCGTCAAACAAACGCCTTTTCCGGTCGCTCTGAAAGCGCACGTACTCGGCAAGCTGCAGCCTTTCCGAAGCGTCGATAAACTTCTGCATCATCTTGTCCGTCATGCCCGCGCCTCCCTTTCACCGCCGGTGGGCGGTTTGGATGTATTATAGCATACTTTGCCCAAACTGGCAAAAAACATCGCACGCCGATGCGCGCACAGCATACAATGAAGCAAAACCCGGGGAAGAATGCCCATGCGGCGGAAAATCAATTGACACGCCATGCATATTTCGCTAAAATATGGAAGATAATTTCAAGGGGGATCCATGCATGATCGTAACCAAGTTCGGCGGCAGCTCTCTGGCGGACGCAGGCCAGTTTGAAAAGGTACGCCATATTATTTTTGAAAACACCGACCGCCGCTATGTGGTGCCCAGCGCACCGGGCAAGCGCTTTGACAAGGACGACAAGGTGACGGATCTGTTGTACCTGTGCCATGACAGCGCTAAAATGGGCGAGCCCTTTTCGCTGCACCTTAACCGCATCCGCGCACGCTATGAAGAGATCGCCTCCCAATTGCAGGTGGCCATCGATTTTTCCGACGATTTTGCAGCCATCGAGGCAGCCCTTGCCCACGGCGCTTCCCGCGCCTATGCCGCATCCCGCGGAGAATACCTGAACGGCAAACTGCTCTCTGCCTATCTGGGCTTTGATTTTGTGGACGCTGCGGACGTGATCCGCTTTGATGAAAACGGCCAGCTGATGGAGCAGGAAACCAACACGCTGCTGTCCCGCCGCCTTGCCAACCACAAGTGCGCCGTCATCCCCGGCTTTTACGGCGCGGACGAAACGGGCGCCATCCACACCTTTTCCCGCGGCGGCAGCGATATTTCCGGCGCGCTGGTAGCCCGTGCCGTCAATGCGGACGTGTACGAAAACTGGACGGACGTGACCGGCATGCGCATGGCCGACCCCCGCATCGTCAAGGACGCCCAGTACATTGAAAGCCTCACCTACCGCGAACTGCGCGAGCTTTCCTACATGGGCGCCACCGTCCTCCACGGCGATGCGGTGTTCCCCGTGCGCAAAATGGGCATCCCCACCAATATCCGCAATACCAACGATCCCCTGCATCCCGGCACGGTGATCCGCACCTCCGCAGGCCAGGAATCCCTGCCCCAGACCATCACCGGCATTGCGGGCAGCAAGGGCTTTACCATCATCTCCATCGAAAAGGACATGATGAACGCGGAATTGGGCTTTGGCAGGCGGGTGCTGCAGGCCTTTGAAGAGCACGGCCTGAGCTTTGAGCATCTGCCCACCGGCATCGATACCATGTGCATCGTCATCAACGCAAAGGATCTGGCGCCCCACCTGGATCACGTGCTTGACCGCATCCGGGAACTGGTCGCGCCCGACCAAATCACCGTGCACGAGAACGTAGCCATGGTGGCTACCGTAGGCCGCGGCATGGTGCGCGCCGCAGGCACCGCAGCGCGCCTCTTTACCGCCCTTGCCACCCAGGGCATTTCCGTGCGCATCATCGATCAGGGCAGCAGCGAATTGAGCATCATCGTAGGCGTGGACGAAAGTCAGTTTGAAATGACCATCGAGGCCATCTACGACGCCTTTGTCCGCATGTAACGACGGCAGATTTTGACACTTTATGGTGCAGATACACAAATCTGCACCGTTTATTTGTGTTATTTCTCCAATATGCTCTTGACGAAAAGCCGTTCTGTTTGCTAAAATAAGGCTGCTTGATTCGGTGATTGGAAATAAATCGACCAGCATAGCTGCATTTTGCGGTGCATGACCCTATGTGTACCGCTGCATTTGCTTTTGTTTCTCAAACATCCTTTCAACATTTTCCAATGCAGCGTTCAAAATGAGATGAATGCGTTGTTGCTTGCACACGCTTTTTTCCTTGCAGGCCTTTTTCGTATTTCATCCCATCGGCTGCGCAAAAACTTTTTCAAAAGGTATTTTCAGGAGGGGGAACTATGAACTTCGCAGGTAAAGTGGTTCTGGTTTTTTTGGAGGAAGATAATATCCAGCGCGCATATTTCCGCGTGCGTCCGCTTTTGACGCAGGAGGGTCCTGTGGACAAGCAGGCCGTCAGCGAATTCCCGGACGAAGGGTATCTGCGCATCGTGCCGGATAAAAACGAGCAGCACACCTTCAAGGAGCGCATGCGCACGCTGTGCGGCCTGTGCGTGCTGAATCTGCGCGATATGCCGCCGGATGTGAGCAAGATCCGCACCAACAAAAACTATGCCCCTGCCCGCGGGGAAAACAACCAGTACATCGTCTATTCCGACGCGGTGCAGCCCCTGCCCCGGGACGAATTTTTCCAGGTCGTTGCGCAGGACCAGCTGGACAGCGCGCTGACCCCCCTGGTCTTTACCCGCAGCGGCGCCAATATCCAGGGCCCCTTTGATTCCACCACCAACCAGCCCGCAGGCGACGTGCAAAAGCTGCCTCCGGACAGCGCCGCGCTTTATACCGTCGCACTCCCGGACGACAGGGAACTGCTTTTCTACTGCCCCCGTAAAGAGCAGGAAAACGCCCCCGAAACGGCGCCGGAAAATCCCGAAGCAACCGCAGACGATAAGCAGGAACCCGTGCAGGAAAACAAGCCCGTTTCCCCCTGGAAAAAGCAGCTGGACGCCATTATCGCAGGCGAAAAGCCCGTGCAGGAAAACAAGGAAAGCAAACCCAAAGTCGATATGCAAAACGCCCTGCAGCAGATCCAGCAGCTCAACGGCGAACTGAATGTCGCCTCCCGTCTTAAGGACGATCACAAGCCCTTTATCCCCGCCCCCGCCGCCGTGCAGCAGCCCCAGCAGCCGCTGGGCGGCACCAAGCTGTACCAGGCTTCTCCCCAGAAAAAGCCTCAGGGCATGAAGGCTCACAACAGCCTGGCGGAAACGGTGGACATGCAGCGCAACCCCAACCGCTACGAATCCCGCTATGAAGCGCCCGGCGCCTGCATTGCAAACAGCGCCCAGATGAGCGATGTGCAAAACCCCGTGGAGCACTTCCGCCATGCGCTGCAAAAGGCGTGGAACATGCCCGATACCCACCGTCAGGTGATTTCCGGTATTCTGGGCGTCAACGGCATCCGTCCCGCCCTTGCCAAGGCGCTGTGCGAAGGCAAGCAGGATCTGACCATCGCCGCCATGCACAGCCAGCTGCAGGAGCTGGAGGCAGAGCGCCTGATGACCCTGATGCAATTGGATGATGCAAAGAACAGCAAGCAGAAGATCAGGGACGAAGTTCTCCAGTCCCTCACCCGCCAGGAAAAGGCGGCGCAGGAAAAGCTGGAAGCCGTAACCAAAGAAAAGCAGCAGTGCGTGGACGCGCTCACCAAACAGCAGCAGGCGCTGATCGCAGAATGCGAAAACGTGCAGAAGCAATTGGATAAGCTTCCCTGGCAGGATATCATCGCCCCCGTCTGTGGCAGCGACGCCACGGATAAGGAATTGATCGCCCGCACGCTGGAATGCCTCAAAAAGCAGGGCTTCAGGGCGGATGAGGACGATGTGCGTGCGCTGCTTGTCACCCTGGCGCTCAGCGACGATACCCTATCCGTATCCGCAGATACCCGCTCGGACGCCCTGTCCGCCGCGCATGCCATCGCAGCTGCGCTTGGCACCGGCGCATACCGTATCCACAGCGCCCATCTGCAGATCGACCCCGTCCGTGTGCTGAATGGCGGCGACGCCCCCGTCTTTACCTGCGATACCGAGAGCCTTGCCTCCCCCATCAAAAACAGCACGCACATGATCCTTTCCGACCGGCAGATGAATTTGCTGTGCGAGGAAGGCGAAATGAGCGAACACTATTTCTCCTCTCCCTGGCTGGGCGTCCATCTCACCACCGACGATGAGGCGCTGCCCAAAGCGCTTCCCACATTCCCCGCCGTCAGCCGTCTGTGCCTGAAAAAGGCCATGCTCAAGGAGGGCGATATTCCGGAAGCCGTGCAGAAGCTGGTCATCTCCCTGTGCCGCGCGCTCCGCGATGCAGGCGCTGCGCTGCCCCTTGCGCTGCGCACCAAGCTGTGCACCTTTATCCTGTCCTGTCAGGACGATATGAAAGGCGGCGTGGCCGCTGCGGTGGATTTTGCCGTGCGCGCCGTGGTGATCCCCCACATCCAGGCCTATGCCCTTGAAAAAGACGCGATCCGTCCGGCGCTGGAAGCCATGCCCCGGACGCTGAAGGTACTTGAAGAATGACAGAAGAAATCCAGAGCCTGCAAAACCCCCGGGTCAAAAGCTGGCGCGCCCTTGCAAAGAGCCGCAGCGCCCGCATGGAGGCAGGCCTTTACCCCGCAGAGGGCGAGCACATGGCCCAGGAGGCCGTGCAGGAGGGCGCCTGCGAACAATTGCTCATTTCGGCAGACGTCTTTGACAAATACGCCTATCTGGCCAATCAGACGGACGCACAGGTCTTTAAGCTCTCCCCCCGTGTGATGGAGAGCCTGTCCGATACCAAAACACCCCAGGGCGTGATGGCCATTTGCCGTCTGCCCGCCTTTGACAAGCCGGTGGGCAAATGGGCCGTGGCGCTCAACGCCGTGCAGGACCCGGGCAATGTAGGAACCATCCTGCGCACCATGGACGCCGCAGGCTTTGATACCCTGATCATCGACGAACAGACCGCCGATCCTTTTTCCGCCAAGGCCATGCGCGCCTCCATGGGCGCCATTTTCCGCATGGACGTAAGGCGGGTCAGGGATCTGGCGCACGAGCTTGGCGCCCTTGCCAAAGACGGCTACGCCGTTGCGGCGGGCGATCTTCACGGCGAGGATTTTTTTGCCCGCGCTCCCTTCCCGGAGAAGGTGTGCATCGTCATCGGCAACGAGGGCCAGGGCATTTCCGCGGACGTAAAGAAAGCCGCCACCAGGAACCTGAAGATCCCCATGGTGGGCGGCGCAGAATCGCTGAACGCGGCGGTGGCCGGCAGCATTATGATCTATGACGTTTTAAGGGAAAAACTCAATCGGTGATCTCGAGCCCCAGCAGCAGCGACAGCGTCATGGCCTGCTCCCGCGTGACCCTGAGCCCACGCAGCGACTGTACCTCCACACGCAGGTAGGAAAACGGACAGCGGCTCAAATCCAGTCCCTTCAGTGGCATGCGGGCAAATTCGCTGCCGTCCAGGCGGCATTCGTCCATGTCAAAATCGCTCATGCGGCATTCGATCCACATGCTTTCCTTCATGGTGCAGCGTATGATTCTCACATGCTGCACCTTTTCTTTGTCAAAGCACACATAATCCATCTGGCAGTCTTCAAAGGTCACATTCATCAGCGTGCCCTCGGAAAAGCGGCAGCCCGTCATGCGGCAGCCTGCAAACCGCACCCGCTGCAGGGCGCTTTTTTCCATCACCGCGCCGCTTGTGTCGCAATGGTCAAACACGCAGTCCACAAAGGATACGCGGGTGTCCCGCAGCGTGGAAAAATCGCACTTTTCAAAGCGGCAGCCGCGGAACTCCAGCTGCTTTGCCCCCTCGGGCAGCATTTCTCCGTAGAAGGATGCATTTTCAATATCCTCATCAAAGCGCAGCGCATCCTCCACCGCGTCCTCCAGACACCTGTCCTCCGGCTTTTCCGTCAGTTCGGGCGGCAAAACAGCCATCTTCCTCACACTCCTTAAAATCATTCTATCACAGCTTTACCCGATTGTAAAATTCTGCATTTGGGCGTATAATACAAGCGTATCCCGATATTTTTGTACAAAGGGGATCCAGTCATGCTTAAGATCACTGATTATCAGGGCCGCCGCGTTCACATGATCGGCATCGGCGGCAGCAGTATGTCCGGTCTGGCCGAAATCCTGCTGCGAGAAGGCTATACCGTCACCGGCTCGGACAGCGCCGATTCCCACGCCGTCAAGCGCCTGCGCAGCATGGGCGTTACCGTGCATGTGGGCCATCGCGCGGAAAATGTGAACGGCGCGGCCATCATCGTGTATTCCGCCGCTATCGCCGATGATAACCCCGAGCGTGCGGAGGGCAAGCGCCTGGGCATTCCGGAAATGGAACGTTCCACGCTGCTTGGCCAGTTGATGCTGGGCCATAAAAACGCCCTGTGCGTATCCGGCACCCACGGCAAAACCACCACCTCCTCCATGCTGGCGCAGATCCTGCTGGATACGGACATGGATCCCACCGTGCATATCGGCGGCCGTCTGGACGCCATCGGCGGCGGCAGCCGCATCGGCGGGCACGATTATTTTGTAGCCGAAGCCTGTGAATTCCACAGCAGCTTCCTGGAAATGTCCCCCACCTTGGCCGTGATCCTCAACATCGAGGCCGACCATCTGGATTATTACAAGGACATTGACCATATCGAGCGCGCCTTTGGCCAGTTTCTGGCGCTGCTGCCCCAGGACGGCTGCGCCCTTGGCTGGGGCGAGGACGAGCGCATTTTGCGTCTCTTTTCCGCGCTGCACTGCAAGTCCTACACCTTCGGCATGGGCGCGCAGAACGATTATCACCCCGAAAATCTGTGCTACAGCGATACAGGCTGCCCCTCCTACGATATGGTGTTTAACGGCAGCAAGATCGCCCGCGTTACGCTTCAGGTGCCCGGTGAATTCAACGTGATCAACTCCATGGCCGCCTTTGCCGCCGCCCACCTGTGCGGCGGCGACGCGCACAGGATCGCCGATGCGCTGAGCCACTTTGCCGGCGTGCACCGCCGGTTTGAATTGACCGGCTTCATCGACGGCGTGAAGATGTACCACGATTACGGCCACAACCCCACCGAAATGAAGGCGGCGCTGAACGTGGCCAGGCTGCAAAAGCCCAACCGCCTCTGGGCCGTCATGCAGCCCCATACCTACAGCCGCGTCAAGAGCCTGTTTGACGATTATCTTACCTGCACCTCCGTTGCGGATTTCACCCTGGTCACGGATATCTTTGCCGCCCGCGAAAAGGATCCCGGCGATATCCATGCCTCCATGGTGGTGGAGGGCATGCGCAAAAACGGCATTGATGCCACGCTGACCCCCACCTTTGACGATACGGAAAAATACCTGCGCGCCCATTGGCAGCCGGGCGATCTGGTGCTCACCATGGGCTGCGGCAACATCAATTTGCTCAACGAGCAGATGCAGGAGCACGGCGACACCAAATAAAACACAAGCAAAAACGGCCTCCCACGCGGGAAGCCGTTTTTTGTTTGAGAATTATGCTTTTTTGAGGCGCTTTGCAAACAGCGCAACGCCCAGCGCCATGCACAGCGGGAACAAAAGCGCCAGAAGGAAGCCCATTTTCATCACCGCATCGCCGCTCTGCCCCAGCGCCTGCATGGCCTGCTCGCTCTGCATCAGTTGATCCGTCACCGCGCCCACCGCCGCAGGACCCATGCTGCAGCCGATATCGCCGCCCATGGCCAATAGCGCATACATGGCCGTGCCGCCCAGGGGCAAATGCTGCGCAGCAAGGGAGAAGGTGCCGGGCCACATCACGCCCACGGAAAAGCCGCACAGCGCGCAGCCTGCCAGGGACATGACCGGCCAGGGCGAAAGGATGACCAGCAGATAACACCCGATGCACATCACCGCGCAGAAGATCAGCGCCTTATGCACCGGCCATTTGATGTAGGGGCCAAACACCACACGGGCCGTGCCCATGCAAAGCGCAAAGGCGCAGGGGCCCATCAGATCGCCCATGGCCTTGCTCACGCCCAGACCCGTTTCCGCAAACAGGCTGGCCCACTGGCTCATGGCCTGCTCGGACGCGCCTGCGCAGATCATAAACAGGAACAGCGCCCAGAACACCGGACTCTTGAGCAACTGCAGCATAGGCATGGCCTTGCCTTCCTTGACCAGCGGGTACAATGGCGCCTTGATAAACATCAAAAGCCCCGCAAAGGGCACCAGCGCCCACAGAAGGGGCAGATATACCCAGTTCTCCGTGCCGAAAAGGGAAAAATACAGCGTGGAAAGGAGCGTGACCGCCACAACGCCCCAACAGTAGAAGGAGTGGAGCAAACTCATGGCGCCGGCGCTCTTCTCGGGACGGGGCAGCGATTCGTTGATGGGGCTGATCACCACTTCCATCATGCCGCTGCCGACGGAGGCCACCGTCAGCGAGATCAGCAGCGCCGCATAGGTATCCGCCATCACAAGAGGCAGCACGCTCATGAGGATCAATCCCAGCACGCTGGACACAAAGCCCGCCAGCGTGTAGCTGCGGTAGCCCACCTTATCCACAATGGGCGCGGACAGCATATCCACCGCGATCTGCACCGCAAACAAAAGCACCACCAGAAAGCTGAGCTGGGTCAGCGTTACGCCGTAGCGGGTGCGGAAGGTAACAAACAAAAGAGCAGGCAAATTGACAATAATAGCCTGGGTCACGTAGCCGATGTAGCAGCCGTACTGGGTATGCTGCCAGTTCCATTCTTTTTTCATAGGTACTCCTTACAGATAAATGAGCATGGATCCACACAGCGTGAACAGGAACAAAACGCCCAGCACGCACAATTGCCACACAGGCATTTCCTTCCGCTCCGCACGCATCAGCTGATAGAAGAAGGCGTAGGGGATCAAATCGGCACAGTATCTGGCGCCAAACTGGAAGCCGCCAAAGGTGCGGTGCAACAGCAGCAGGAACAGATGCGCAAGGAAGCAGACGAAGATCAGCGCCTTTTCCCCCGTCATGCGCTTTTGCCAAAGATCCTGCACAAACCAGACGATCAGCAGCGTCAGCACGGGACATGCAATGAACAGAGAGAAGCCGAACTTCTGCAGATGGATGGCGCCGTCCTGCACATAGAAGGGGGCGCGGAAGAAGAATTCCTTCACGTTCTTGACGACGTGGGACAGGGCAAACTGCTTGCCGCCCTGGAAGGAAAATTCCGGCAGATAATTGTGCCCGAACTCCAGCGGATTGCCAAAGCGGACAAAGTTGTACGCAGCATACGCCGCCGCCACCATCAGCCCCAGCACAATACCCTTCCACATGCGCTTTGCGATATACCCGTAGCTTTCCCCCGCCCGTCTGCACAGGGATACGTAGATCAGCATCAGCGGAAGCCCGTGCAGCACGTTAAAGGGCCGGCAGCCCACCGCAAGGGCATAGAGGAACAAAGCAGGCGTGGGCTTGTCCAGCGTCATCAGGCAGATGGCCGATACCGTGAGGAAAAAGGCCAGCACCTGGGCGTGATACCATACCGCGCCCTCCAGCGTAAGCGGCAGGAGCGACGAAGCAAAGGTAAACAGGAAGGCGGCGCACGCGGCGTTCCACTTTTTGTAGGCCGCGCGGCGGAAGGCTGCATACATCAACAGGCATGCGCCCAGGGCATACAGTTTGACCAGCAGGTTATCCGGCGTCTTTGCCCCAAACAGGAAGGTGAGGGGATACAGCACCACGGAGGGTACCGGCGGAAAGGAGATATAGTACTGCCCGTTAAACACAGCCAATTCCAGATGGGGCCGGTTTTCAATAAACGTCTGCCCCTGCCGCCAGGCCAGCGCCTGCAGGGTATAGGTATTGTACCCCGTATACCCAAATGGACGGATACCCGTCGCCGCATGCAGCAGCGCCCACATAAGCGCCATGGCAGCGATCAGGAGCAAAGGCGTATAATCCATCCTGCGCAGACGCAGGCGCAATCTTTCCATCATCACATAAACCTCCCGGAAAACCACATAAGCTGAATCATTATACCAGATGCCGCCCGTATTCTCAAGCTTTTTCGCCTTTCGCTCTGCCTTGACAAACGACGCCGCCTGCGCTATACTGTGCGCAAATCCTAAAGGAAGGAGCGGCAAAGATGGCTCATCGTCCTTTCAACCTTTACTGGCGCGGCGATGCTTCTGCATTGCTGCTCTTTGGATGCGCATAAAGAGCCGGAAACACAGGCAGTGCAGGAGATCTTTCTCCCGCACTGCTTTTTTATTTTATTCAAAGGAGGCTTCCCTGTGATCAACCATCTTACAAACTACTACGAGCATTACGACGAAGACGCACGCCTTTTATCCCGCCCGGGACAGACGGAATTCCTCACCACCATGCGCTACATCTCGCGTTACCTTTTCCCCGCAGCGCGGGTGCTGGAGATCGGCGCAGGCACAGGCCGCTACAGCCGCCATATCGCCTCCCTGGGCTACCGGGTGGACGCGGTGGAACTGATCCCCCACAATATCGACGTGTTCAAAGCGCACATAGATAAGGCCCATCCCGTTTCCGTCCATCAGGGCAATGCGCTTCATCTGCACATGTTTCAGGACAAACTGTTTGACGTAACGCTGCTGCTTGGCCCCCTCTACCACCTGATGACGCAAAAGGAGCAGCTGCAAGCCCTTCGGGAGGCCGTGCGGGTCACCAGGCCGGGCGGCGTCATCATGGCTGCCTACTGCATGGCGGACAGCGCCATCTTGCAGCACGGCTTCATCCGCGGCAATATCCATACGCTGATTGAAAACAAGCTTCTGGATCCCCGCACTTTCCGCGCCTCCTCCCGCCCGGAGGATATTATTGCCCTGCACCGGGTTGAGGATATTGAGTATCTTCGCGCACAGCTTCCCGTGCAGATGCTGCACCTGGCGGCCACGGACGGCTATGCCCATCACATGCGTGAGCGGCTTGAGGAAATGGATGCAGATACCTTTGACCTCTTCCTGCAATACCATTTTTCTTCCTGTGAGCGGCGGGAATTGCTTGGGTACTCCAACCATGCGCTGGACATATTCAAACGGCTCTGAGGGCAAAAAACGGGCGCTTCCGTGCATTTGGGAAGCGCCCGTCTGTTTGGATGCAGTTTATTCTTCGATCAGGGGCATTTCGGTCATGCGCACCTTGGCGCAGCCGTAGGGCCACAGGGTGATCTCCCGTTTTTCGCTGATGGCTTTGCGCCCCTTGGGCAATTTATCGCACACGCTGTCGTAGCCGTCCAGCAGTTCCCATTCCACCAGCGCGCCGTCCGTTTTGAGGATCACCGGCGGGTTGTGGGAGGAGAAGGGCACGTCGTCCACGTCCATCTCCTGCTTTTCAAATCTCGTGGCATACAGACCCATGTTCCAGTCCTTCTTGCTGCCCACGTAATCATAATCGCAGTAGGGGAATTTCCGCTCAACACCGTTTAAGGTATATTCCCGCATCACCATTTTGTACTCAAAGGGCAGCGCGAAAAGCAGAGAGCCCATGCGCACGCAGCGCAGGTCATAGGGACGCTCGTCCAGATACGGGCGCACATGGTACCGGATGTTGATCTCCCTTTCCCCCGGCCCGATGGCAAAGGTCAGTTCATCCTGCTTTTCCGCGTCTTTGCCGTCCACCTGCAATGCCATGGCAAAGGAGGGGATGCGCACCTTGAAGGTAAAGGGCTTATCCGCGCAGATCCTGTAGGTAAAGCAGTTCTTGAAGGGATAATCCGTTTCCAGCTCGATGCGGATATCCCCCGTATCCAGCACGCCGGGCACAGGCACAGCGTTTACCACCGTATCGCCCTGATGCATAAAGGCGCTGAGCATGAGTTTGGGCCAGCCCTGACCGAAATTGGCGGTACAGCAGCCAAAGTTGGGCTCCAGACCAAACCGGTGGCTGTCGTCCGCATTGGTACCGAAGATGGGACGGCCGTAGAAGCGCTCGCAGGAGATCTGATTGGTGATCTGGTCGTACTGATGACCCCACATATCGTCGCTGTTGGCGGCGGGTAGGGCATTGAAGGCCAGCACCTCCAGGCGCTCGGCCCACTTTTTGTCGCCGGTGACGGCGTAAAGATGCTCGTAGGCGTACATCTGCTCCACCACGGAGCAAAGCTCGGTGCCGCGGATGGGGCTAAGGCCGCCCAGGCATTCATCGCCGGTAAAGGTGCCTGCCGGCATACCGTGATGTCTGGTGAGGAAATCCACAAAGTATTCCGCCTGATCGCGGTACTCTTCGCCAAGCAGTTCGTGGCTGACGGCCTCAAACTTGAGCATCATGGCGATGTTGACGATGTGGGTCTCCCAGCGCCAGCGGTTGAGCGGCGTATGCCACAGCGGCACGTTATCGTAAAAATTGGTGCCCTGATCGCGGATGATCTTTGCCAGATCGCAGATCCAGTCCTCACGGCAGCGCTCATAGAGGAAATTGAGGGCGATAAAAGCTTCGTACCAGCGGTACTTGCCCCAGTCGTGCAGCACAAAGGCGCCCTCGGACAGGAGCTTGTGGTAATTCTTCATCACCCTGTACACCACGTCCGGGATGCGCTCGTCGCCGGAGCACTCGTAATACACCACCAGCACCTTGCTGATCAGGTGCACCACCCATTTATCGTAGCCCGCCCGTTCTTCCTCCGTGCAGGGGCAGATCCAGCCGTCCTCGCACTGACGGGAGAGGATGGCGTCGATGTACTTTTTCGCCCGGGCGATGAGATCCTCATCCTCCAGCAGGTACGCCATGGGAATAAAGCCGTCCAGCCAGTAGGGAACCCGCTCCCAGCCTTCCGCATTGCCGCCGATCCACGCGCTGTCCCGTACGTCCGGCCACACCTTGTCCAGATTTCCGCAAAGGCCTTTGGCCTGAATTTCCAGCTGCTTTTTCATCCAGCCTGCGGGCTTGATTTCCTTTGTGGTATAAAAACGCCATGTCTGCATGATATGCGCTCCTTATACATGTTTTTTGTTATTATAGCAAAATCCCTGCGGGCCTGTCCATGAACAAAGCCGCACAGGGATGTAAAAAACCGTATCAGGAATGGGTTTTGAAGTAGCTGTACATGACGGTATGGTCGATCTGACGGCTGATATCCCGTCCGCTGTCCACGGCCAGCACGTAAGCCATCACCTGCACCACCGCGCTTATCTCGATGCAGGCAAAATCATTGCCCTGCAAGTCCAGCGTAAGGTCGCATTCGTCCACCGTGTTTTTGCCAGCAACCAGGCCGTTTTGCCAAACGTCCTTCATATAGCGGGCCAGGGCATGGCCCTTTTCGCTTTCCTTGCCGCCGTCATCCAATACCACGATGCAGTGGTTGTAATCATAGCCGTAGGCAGGGCCGTGGAGGCCCTCCTCCAGTTCGTACCCCGCGGAAATGATCTGGGGCATCTCCCACAGTTTCACAGCGCCCTCCAGCGCAACGCCGTAGAGCGCGCCGGGGCCGGTGAGCATGATGCACTTGGAGCGCAGCATCTGCCGCTTGACCTTTTGCATCCAGTTTTCCGCCTGCGCGGTGATCTTTGCATGGCTTGCGGGCACCTTTTTCGCATCGGCGATGCAGGCGGCGGCCTCATCCCGGGACAGATGCCCCCGCATCACGCCCACGCGGACGGACAGGAGCATCAGATCCATCACGCTTGCGGCATAGCCGATGGTACGCATGGAGAATTCCTCCATGCCGCAGTTGAGGCATACGTGGCATTTTGCGATCTTGGCAAGCGCGGTATCGTCCTTCTGGGTCATGGCCACGCACCTGCAGCCCAGATTCTGCAGCTTTTCCATCGCCTCACACACCACCTTGGAGGTGCCGGTCTGGGAGACAAACACGTACAGCGCGTTCTTGTTCACCGCATGATGCGCTTCCACGCAGGCATTGGGCATCACCACCCGGGTGCACAGGCCGCTTGCCTTTTCCACAAAGGGCTGGGCGGTGGTGGCAGAGGTATAGCTGGTGCCGGAGCCCACCATCACGATTTCGGTAAGCGTTTCCGCATCCTTTTCAAGGAGCGTATCCAGGGGCTTAAAGGTTTCATCCCAGGTATCCAGAATATGGTCAATCACCGAAGGGATGCGCCTGATGCAGTCCAGAATGGTCGACATAACAAATCCTCCCCTTTATGTTCAGCAGTACTGTTCCTGACAGCCAAGGCCTACGGCGGCAGCGCCCATCAGCCCTGCATAATCCGCATCCAGTTGCGTCAGCACCACACCTTTTTCAAGGTGCATGAGCATCTTGGGCAGCATGGCTTTCTTGATGCGCTCAAGCAACTGACCGTTGCTGATCAAGCCGCCGCCCACCACGCAGATCTCGGGCGACAAAACGCACACGATGTTGGAAATGAGCAGCGCGCTGGATTTCACCAGATCCTCCAAGAGCGCATTGGCCAGCGCATCGCCCTGTTCGGCTGCGGCAAATACGTCATGGCCGGTCACGCCCCCGTCAATTTTGCTGCGCAGAAGCGTTCCGGGGTACAGATGCATGCGCGCCCGCGCCTGATAGGCAAGACCCATGCCGGAGGCATGCATTTCGGTATGCACGTCCTGGCCGTAGGTGAAATTGGTGTATCCCACTTCGCCTGCAAAATTATCGCTGCCGCGCACCAGCTTTCCGTTTACGATGGAGCCGGCGGCAAGCCCGGTGCCGATGTTCAGGTACAACACGTCACTGCACCCTCTGGCTGCGCCGAACATGCATTCCGCCATCACGGCGGCCTTTACGTCGTTTTCGATAAAGCAGCGCACGGGCAGCTCCTTTTCGACGCGCTCCACCAGGTTGATGGTGGGCTCCCAATCCCAGTTGGGCAGCCACAGCCCCTCCTTGATATCCACCATGCTGTTGACGCCAATGCCGATCCTGTCGGGCATTTTGCCGCCTTCCCAGCCTTCTTTTTCCTCATAGTCCCGGATATTGAGGAGGATCTCCTCCATCACCTGTTCTTTTTTCTTGCCGGCGGTCACATAGCGGCGCATGTGCACCACGCTGCCGTCCTCCCGCACCTGCGCCACCAGCATTTTGGTGCCGCCCACGTCCACAGCGATGCAGCTTTTCATGGTTTTCCTCCTCCGATATCCTGTGAAGGTTCCTTATTCGGTGATCTCATCCAGTGCGCACAGCGCCAGGGTGTAGATCATGCAGCAGGTATGCACGCTTTCCATAAACACCACTTCGTCGCGGCCGTGTGCACCGCCGTGACCTTCGGGCAGGAAGGACAGATCGCGCACGGTGCCGGGAATGCCGGGGCCAAAGGAAATGGCGTTGGGCACCACGCGGCTGTAGGTGCCGCCGCCCATGGTATAGGGCTCGTCCTCACGGCCGGTGATATCCTTGTAGATATCCTGCAGCGCCAGCACGCGCTTGTCATCCTTGGGGATGTAGAAGGGACGGGTCATTTCAAAGTTTTCAACCGCAAAGCCGCGGCGCGTCCAATCGGCCCGCAGATCCTTTTCCAGCTTCTGCTGATCGATGGTGATGGAGCAGCGGCTGTCCACGCTGACGGTCAGTTTGCCGTCCCTGAGATGGGCAACGCCGTAGACCAGCGTCAGTTCGCCGGAGATTTCATCACTGTAGGCCACGCCCTCGCTCTGGCCAAAGCCGTCCTGGGTCAGATCCGCCAGCTGCTCAATGGAATTTTTGCACGTGCCCTCCAGCATGCCGGAC
>SVGT01000013.1 GCA_015056175.1 Clostridiales bacterium
TTGCCGTTTTCATCGGTGATGACGCAATAGACCGTGCGGCCGTCCTTGATTGCGGACATGGGGGTGGTATAGGTATTGGAGGTGACGGAGGAAAGGAGATAATCGGAATCGGAGGCGTTTTTCCAGTACCACTTATAGGTGAGGCCGTCGCCGGTAGCCTTCACGGTGGTGGACACCGTTTCGCCGTCGGCGGCAGAGGCGTCCTTGGGCTGGGAGGTAATGACAAGGGCGGGCGCAGCCAGCGTCAGCGTGGCGGTGCGGGAGGTAACGGAATTACCGCTGGCATCGGTGATGACGCAATAGACCGTGCGGCCGTCCTTGACCTGGGACATGGGGGTGGTATAGGTATTGGAGGTGACGGAGGAAAGGAGATAGCTGGTATCGGAAGCGTTCTTCCAGTACCACTTGTAGGTGAGGCCGTCGCCGGTGGCCTTCACGGTGGTGGATACCGTTTCGCCGTCAGCGGCAGAAGCGTCCTTGGGCTGCTGGGTGATCGCAAGGGCAGGCGCGATGGACAGGGTGACCGTCTTGGAGGTCACGGAATGGCCGGAGGAATCGGTGACCACGCAGTACACCTTGCGGCCGTCGCGGGCGGCGGTCATCTGGGTGGTATAGGTGCGGGAGGTGGTGGAGGATTTGTTAAAGGTGGAGGAGGAGCCGTTGGCGGTGTAATACCACTGATAGGTAAGGCCGTCGCCTGTTGCGGTGACGGAGGTGGAGGCATTTTCGTTCTCCTGCACGGAAACGTCCGTGGGCTGCTTGGTGATGGCAACCGATGCGGCAATGCCCAGCGTGACGGTATTGGAGGTCACGCTGGTGCCGGTGGCGTCCTTCACCACGCAGTACACCTGACGGCCGTCGCGTTCGGCGGTCATCTGGGTGGAATAGGTGGCGGAGGTAACAGAGGATTTGTTGAAGGCGGACGAGGAGCCGTTTGCGGTATAGTACCACTGATAGGTAAGGCCCTCGCCGGTGGCCGTAACGATCGTGGAGGCCGTTTTGCCCTCTGCCACGTACACGTTCTGGGGCTGCTTGGTGATGGCCAGAGCTTCCGCATTGGCAAAAGGCATCATGCCAAAGAGCATGACGATGCACAGGAAGATGGCGGTCAGGCGCTGGTTGATGGTGGTTGACATTCGATTTTCCTCCGATCAAATATCTGTGGGGTTGTAAAAAAAGGGGTATTATCTACCAAATCATATCATATCACAAAAGGTAATATCTGTATAGCGTTTATATAGAAATAACTGGGGAAAAACAGGCATTTTTTTGAAAAAAAGCATGCAAAAAAGCCCCTGCCGGAAGCAGGGGCTGACAGGCGTCCGTTTACTTGACGGTGACGGTGAAGGTGTAGGTGACGCCGCTTTCATCGAGCGGCTCTACGGTGACGGTGGCCGTACCCGCCTTGAGGGGGTCGAGCAGCAGGCGGAAGCACCAGACGCCGTTTTCCTCCCAGGTGGTATAGTAGCCGCTCCAGGCGACGACGGAATCGTCAGAGGGGGTGACGTACATATAGGTGTAGTTGTCGCGGTACAGGGCGGGATCGGTGCCGTGGAGGTAGATGTTCACTTCCAGGTCATCGCCGCCGACAGTTGCGGTATAGGCATTTTTGTCGCTGGTCAGTTTGGTGATGGGATCGCGCACGGTGACGGTGTAGGTGTAGCTCATATCGCCCAGCTTGCCGGTGATGGTGGTCTGGCCGTTTTTCCTGGCGGTCAATTTGCCGTTTACGATGGCGGCAACGGAGGAATCCTCCACCGTCCAGGTGCCGGAAAGATCGGCGAAGCTGCGGCGGCGGCAGGAGAAGGAGGGCGAGCTGCTTTCGCCCACGGCCAGGTTGCGCAGGAATTTATCGGACACGCTGAAATCCTCATCGGACACGCAGATGGGTAGGCGCATGAGGTAATTCTGGGCGGAGATGGACAAAATGGCAGTGCCCTCCGCCACGGCGCAGAGATTGCCCGCATTGTCCACGGTGAGCACGGCGGGATTGCTGCTGGAGAAGGAGAGCGCCGCGCCTGCGGGCTCGGTGATGATCTGGGGACGGCCCTTGTAGCCGGTGTAGAGGTAATAGTAGGAGGAGCCTACGTAGCCGGTGGCAAACTTGCCCTCGGTGACGCCGATGATCTCAATATGCTCCACCCGCTTTTCGTCGGGATAGAAGGAGAAGTTGTAGCAGGGCTCTGCGGAATATACCTCCACGCGGCCGCTCTTTGCCCAGTCATCCTGACCCACCAGGATGGTGGCCACGGTGGCATGGTCCGGATACCACCAGAACAGGTAATCCGTATAGGCGCTTACGTCCACGGAGCCGCTGTAGACGTTGTTTTTGATGGCGGCGTTGATCTGATTTTTGACGTAGGCAAGCACCTCGTCGTAATGGCCCTGCTGATAGTTATAGTTGGCGTCGTAATCGTTGCACAGGATGTGGGTATGGGTCTCCTGGGTATGATTGCTGTTCATGGCGTAATCGCTCAGGCCGAAGTAATTGTGGGTTTCGCCGTTGCCGTCGTCATCCCAGGTGGGATCGAACTGGTACCATTTATCGTCCAGCTTGGCCAGGTTCCAGGCATGGGCGGCGCCGTTATAGTTGGCATAGCCGGTCACGTAATGGGCGGCAATGCCCACCTCCTCCAGCAGCCATTCGTAGGCCTGGGCAAAGCCGTGGCACACGGCAATGCCGTCCAGCAGCGCGGCCTCGCCGCCTACGCCCAGGGAGCTGGTGGGCACGTTATCCACCAGATAATCGTCATCGTAGGTCACGTTGGCGCACACCCAGTCGTAGAGGGAAAGGGCGGTCTCGTACTGGGACATGCCGGCTTTGACGGTGGTATTGACCACGTAGGACAGTTTTTCCGGCACGGTATCGATGATGTGGAGCTCGGCTGTATGGCTCTGCACGGAGTTGCCGTACCTGTCGGTGATCACGCAGTACACCTTGCGCCCGTCCTTGGCGGAGGTCAGCGTGGTGGAATAGGTCGCGGCGGTTACGGAGGAAGCTTCAAAGGTATTGCCTGCGCCGCTGTAGGTAAAGTACCACTGGTAGGTCAGGCCGTCGCCCTGGGCGGCGACGGTGGCCGTTGCCGTTTCGCCGGCGTGGACGTAAGCGTTCTTGGGCTGCGCCGTGATTGTAAGCGGGGTGGTCATGGTCAGCGTGGCCACGGAGGAGGTGACGGAATTGCCGTGCTTGTCCGTGATCACGCAGTACACCGTGCGTCCGTTCTTTTCAGCGGCCATGGGGGTGGAATAGGTGCTGGTGGTGCCGGAGGACACCTGATAGTAGGCGCCGTCCACGTTCTTCCAGTACCAGGTGTAGGTCAGCCCTTCGCCGATGGCGGTGACGGAGGTGGACACGGTTTTGCCTTCGGCAGCGGAGGCGTTCTGGGGTTGCGCCGTGATCAGGATGCCTTTCAGGGTGAGGGTGGCCACGGAGGAGGTAACGGAATTGCCGTACTTGTCGGTGACCACGCAGTACACCTTGCGTCCGTTCTTTTCGGCGGCCATGGGGGTGGCATAGGTATTGGTGGTGACGGAGGATACCTGATAGGCTGCGCCGTCGGCATTTTTCCAGTACCACTTGTAGGAAAGGCCGTCGCCCTGGGCGGTGACGGAAGTGGATGCCGTTTTGCCGTTTGCAGCGGAGGCGTTCTGGGGTTGCGTCGTGATCTTAAGGGGGGTCATGACAGACAGCGTGGCCACGGAGGAGGTGACGGAATTGCCGTATTTGTCGGTGATCACGCAGTACACCGTGCGGCCGTTCTTTTCGGCGATCATCTGGGTGGAATAGGTATTGGAGGTGACGGAGGAAAGGTAGTAATCGGCATCTGCGGCGTTCTTCCAGTACCATTTGTAGGAAAGGCCTTCGCCGGTGGCGGTGACGCTGGTGGACACGGTTTTGCCGTTTGCAGCGGAAGCGTTCTGGGGTTGCGCCGTGATCAGGATGCCTTTCAGGGTGAGGGTGGCCACGGAGGAGGTGACGGAATTGCCGTATTTGTCCGTGATCACGCAGTACACCGTGCGTCCGTTCTTTTCGGCAGCCATGGGGGTGGAATAGGTATTGGTGGTGACGGAGGATACCTGATAGGCTGCGCTGCCTGCGTTCTTCCAGTACCATTTGTAGGAAAGGCCGTCGCCGGAAGCCTTCACGCTGGTGGACACGGTTTTACCGTCGGCAGCGGAGGCGTTTTGGGGCTGCGATGTGATCTTGAGCGCAGAAGCCAGCGTCAGCGTGGCCACGGAGGAGGTAACGGAATTGCCGTATTTGTCCGTGACGACGCAGTACACCGTGCGGCCGTTCTTTTCGGCGATCATCTGGGTGGAATAGGTATTGGCGGTGACGGAGGAAAGGTAGTAATCGCTATCTGCGGCGTTCTTCCAGTACCAGGCATAGGTCAGCCCTTCGCCGGTGGCGGTGACGGAGGTAGACACGGTTTTGCCGTCGGCAGCGGAGGCGTTTTGGGGCTGCGTCGTGATCTTGAGCGGGGAGGCCATGGTCAGCGTGGCCACGGCGGAGGTAACGGAATTGCCGTATTTGTCCGTGACGACGCAGTACACCTTGCGGCCTGCGCGGACGGCGTTCATCTGGGTGGAATAGGTGTTGGAGGTGACGGAGGACACCTGATAGGACGCATCGCCTGCGTTCTTCCAGTACCAGGCATAGGTCAGCCCGTCGCCGGTGGCGGTGACGGAGGTGGACACGGTTTTGCCGTCGGCAGCGGAGGCGCTTTGGGGCTGTGCCGTGATCTTCACGGCGTTGCCGATGCGCAGCGTGGCGGTATTGGAGGTGACGGAATTGCCGTACTGATCCGTGACGACGCAGTACACCGTGCGGCCGTTCTTTTCGGCGGCCATCTGGGTGGAATAGGTTTTTGTCGTGCCGGAGGACACCTGATAATAGGCGCCGTCGGCATTTTTCCAGTACCAGGTGTAGGAAAGCCCGTCGCCCTGGGCGGTGACGGTGGTGGAGGCCGTGGCGCCCTCCCGGACGGTGACGGAGGCAGGCTGCCCCGTAATGGTAAGCGGCGTGGCATTGCCGGACGCCTGGGCGCTTGTCACGGTGCCCAGCACCAGCATGATGCACAGACACATGGCCAGAATGCGTTTGAACGCGGTAGTATGCATAATACATGTCCTCCCGGAAAGATGATGTATTGGGTTAAACGATGTCGTCCCCTTCATGATACACCCAATTAGAAACTGTGTCCAGCGAAATAACCTGTTTATATGTGAAAATCCGACAGGCCGCGTCCAACCAAAAAACGCCTGCGTTTGCAGGCGTAAAAAGCTGCGGGATCAGATATCCAGCATGTAGGCAAGGAGCAGATTGGCGGTATTGTCCAGGCTGTCGATATGGGTGCGCTCCATGCCGTGGCTGCATACCACCGGCATGCCAAATGCGGCGGCGCGCAGGTTGTTGCCCGCGCGGACGGCGGCGTTGCCGTCGGTACCGTAGCGGTAGAACACGTCCACCGCATAATCGCACTCCGCCTTTTTGGCATAGGCGATCAGGCGGTTGGTCAGATCCCAGTCGTAGGGCGCGGAAGCGTCCTTGGCGCAGATGGCCACGTTATGCTCATTGCCGTCGTAGTCCGGGCCGATGAGGCCGATATCGATGGCCACGTATTCGCTGACGCCCTCGGGCACATAGGTGCCGCCAAAGCCGATCTCTTCGCCGTAGGGGAAGGCCAGAATGGTATCGTATTTGGGGGTCAGGTCATGCTCCGTCAGGTACTTGAGGGCGGTGAACACGCAGGCGATGGCGGCCTTATCGTCAATGAAGCGGGACTTGAGGTAGCCGTTTTTCGTAAACTGGCAGCGGGGATCCACCGCCACAAAATCGCCGTTCATGATGCCCAGGGCCTGCACATCCTGCTTGGATTTGACGTTTTCATCCAGCATGACTACCATGGTTTTTTCGCTGCGCTCGGAGGTGTAGGCGTCGTCAAACACGTGCACGCTGTGGCTCTGGCAGGCCACAAGGCCGGTGTATTCCCTGCCGTCCCGGGTGAGGATGGTCACCGTTTCGCCCTCCAGGGATGCATAAGGCACGCCGCCCAGGTTGCGCAGCCGCAGCCAGCCGTTGGGATCGATGCGGCGCACCACGCAGCCGATGGTATCCGAATGGGCGCCGATGAGCACCTTTTTCGAGTGATCCTGACCGGGCAAAAGGATATAGGCGGTGGACTTATGATCGTAGGTGACTTCCTTGCCGAATGCGGCGGCGATCTTTTCCAGCAGAGGGTTGAGCTGGGTGTAATAGCCCACGGGGCTGGGGGTATTGACGATCTCTTTGAAACAGTCGATGAGGTATTGTTTGTCGATATCAAATTTCGGCATAAGCTCCGCTCCTTTGCGTTTTTTTCAGCATTTTTGTCGGCGTTTTTTTCAGCGTTTTTCCCATCATTTCGCTGCCGGGGGGCGTATTCCCTGCGCACGGATTGTACTTTTGCTGTATGCAAAAAGACCGCCCATCAAGGACGGTCTTGGTGTTTACATCTGGAAGATGACGCCGATCACCGCGCCCAGGGCGATGAAGGCGATGGGGTGGACCTTTTTGAGCTTCTTCCACTGGGTGAGGAACACCAGCACCGCAAAAAAGATAACGGCTGTGACGTGGATGGAAGCAAGGAAGGAATTCGCCTCACGGAACAGGGCGATCCTGAGCACGGCAAAGCCTGCGGCGGAGATCAAACCGGTCACGGCGGGACGCAGCACGGCAAAGGCGTTCTGGATGTACTTGTTGTTCTTGTAGGTGTCCAGCGCCTTGGCGATGATCATGATGATGATGAGGGAGGGCAGCACCAGGGACAACGTGGCCAGCACGGCGCCGGCAATGCCGTAGGTGCTGTAGCCCACGTAGGTGGCCATGTTCACGCCGATGGGGCCGGGGGTGGATTCGCCAACGGCGATCATGTTGGCCAGCTCCTCCGCGGTGAACCAGTTATACTTCTGCTGCATCTGGGTGAGGAAGGGCAGGGTGGCCAGACCGCCGCCCACGGCGAACAGGCCGGTTTTGAAAAATTCCCAGCACATGATAAGCAAAGTGGTCATGCGTTCTGCACCTTCTTTCCAAAGATCACGCTGAGCACCACGCAGCCGATAACCACCCACACGGGGCTCAAGCCCAGCAGCGCCACCACGGCAAAGGCGCACAGCGCCAGGGCGATATGCCAGTGCTTTTTCACATTGCTCTTCACAAGCTTCACCACGCTGCTGACAATCAGCGCGCACACCGCCACGCGGATGCCCGCAAAGGCGTGCTGCACCCAGGCGATATGCATGAAGTTTTCCAGCACCATGGCGATGAGCACAATGATGACGATGGAGGGAGAGACGACGCCCAGCGTGGCCGCGATGCCGCCGGCAACGCCCTTTTCCTTATAGCCCACAAAGGTGGCGGTATTGACGGCGATGATGCCCGGCGTGCACTGGCCGATGGCAAAATAATCCAGCAGCTCCTCCTGCGTGCTCCACTTGCGCTTGTTGACCACCTCGCGCTCCAGCATGGGCAGCATGGCGTAGCCGCCGCCAAAGGTCATGGCGCCGATGGTGAAAAACGTGCGGTACAAATCCCAAAGCAGTTTCATGCTTTTCCTCCTTTATACGTACTGCACCCATTATATACGCAAACGGCGTTTTGCGCAACGGCGAAACGCCCTTTTGTTGACAGCCGTTTCAGCGGCATGCTATAATGAAATACACCGGCAATGAAGATCGAGAGGAAAAAGATATGCGAAAAACGATGATGAAGCTGTGCGCGCTGCTTGCGGCGCTTGTGATGCTGCTTTCCTGCGCGGCGATGGCGGAGGAAACGGCTGCCGCCGAAGAAAACTACTCCTACGAGGGCGTGTGGATCCAGTTCCCCAACGACGGGTTTGAGATGTACCTGCCGGCCAACTGGCTGATGCTGGAGGTCAACGAAACGCTGCTGGACGCCGGCATCTACTTTGGCATTCTGGACCCGGACAACAACGCCATCCTCAACGTGGCCTGGAACAGCCTTCCGGAAAGCATGACGCTGGAAGCTATGCGGGAGGATCTGGCGGTATACTATCCCGAAGCCCAGGTCGTAACGCTGGGCAGCAATCAGGTGGTGGAATACCTGATCGCAGAGCAGGATCTGTTGACCTTTGCATTCCCCGATCAGACCGAGGCGGGCATGTTTATGATCACTGTGATGCCGGCGTCCGATGTAGCCATCAATCTGATGGCCCACGAGATCGTATCCTCCATGCGGGCGCTGCCTGTGCAGGATGCGGAAGCAGAATAAAAAAGTAGCGGGAAGCGTGCAGCTTCCTGCTTTTTTGTATGGAAAAGTCGAAAAAAGTGTGCTATGATGTGGAAAATAATGGATTCCAAGGAGGAAAGCCGATGTTTTCCCGGGAAGAAAAACAGATTTTGAAGGAACTGGCAGCGTATGTGCATCGCATCGCGCTGCTGCCCGAGCAGCAGGTGAAGCGTGATATGTGGCGCAAACACACTGCCCTCAAGGGCGGCATTCCGCCCATCTTTGTATCCCCCGAGGGCTCCTGGGCGGAAATCGTGCCCGCAGACAGTCTCCAGTGCACCGATCCCTTTGCCCGCTATGTGGAGCAGCAATTGCGCTGGCGCATCTTCCGCCATGAGCATATCCACGATGATACGCCCATCGAGATGGATTTTGACATTCCGGTGGGCTGCATTCCGCTCAACCGGGGCTGGGGCCTGCCCGTGATGCGTCAGGAGGGCACGGAGCGCGGCAGCTGGCACCACAAATGCGTGGTGGAAGAGCCGGAGGACTGGAAAAAGCTGAAAAAGCCCACCCTGGATGAGGACGTGGATATGGAGGGCGCCCGGAAAAATGCCGAAATGCTCAAGGACGCCGTGGGCGACGACCTGAACGTGCACGTGACGGGCATCAAGATTTTTGATTTCCATATCGCCCATCTGTACTGCGATTTTCGCGGCCTGGATAATCTGTTCATCGATTTGATCGACGATGAGGAGATGGTGAAGGACGTATTTGCCTTCATGTGCGAGGGATACGAGGGGCTGGTCAAACAGGCGGTGGATCTGCACCTGCCCCAGAGCAACAACGATTACACCTATCATTACACCGGCGGCCTTGGGTACTGCGACGATCTGCCCGCCTATCATGAGGGCGAAGCGCCCCTTTCCCATCTGTGGGGTGCGGCGGAGGCGCAGGAATATTCCTGCGTATCGCCGGATATGTTCTACGAAACCATCCTGCCCTTTGAAAAGCGGCTGCTGGAGCCCTTTGGTCTCAACGGCTACGGCTGCTGCGACGATCTGACGGAAAAGCTGGACGAGGTGCTGAAGATCAAAAACCTGCGCCGCGTGGCGGCCTGCCCATGGGCTAACCTGGGCAAAATGGCGGCTCGCCTGAAGAAGGACTATATCCTCACCTGGAAGCCCAATCCCGCCTACCTTGCCGGCGAGTATTTTGACGAAGAGGCCGTGGAAAAGTACATGGTGGAAAGCCTGACGGCGGCCAAATGCGGCTATCCCGAGATCATTTTGCGCGACACCCACTCCTGCCGCAACGATCCTGCCCGCTTTACCAAATTTGTGGAAGTGACCCGCCGCGCCATCGAAAAGGTGTACGAGAAGTAAAAAAGCAAAAGCCCCTCCCGGGAGGGGCTTTTTTTGTGCGCTTACAGCTGGGGGAAGAGGATGTGGCGGTGATCGGGCAGGAAGTGGGAGAGATACTCCCCTGCTACCACCGCGCCGCCGATGCCGTCCGGATGATCGCCGAAGCGGGCAAGCCCTTCCGTGCCGGGGACGGCGAGGAGCTCCATATCAAAGATCGCGTCGGCGCCCAGATGATCCTCCCGGATGCAGGCGTTGACCTGCTTGCGCACCCGCTCCTCATCGCCCTGCATGGAAAAGGGCGGCACGGTGCACAGCACCACGCGGGTGCGGGGCGCGTGCTGTTTGATGAGGCGGACGACGGCGGTCAGATTGCGGATGAGCACGGCGGCATGATCCTCCGTATCGCGCATCTGGAAAATATCGTTGACGCCCAGGCACACGTTGACGATATCGGCGCCGGACAGCTTTTGCAGCCATGCGCCGCCTGTTGCGGCGTCCTGCGCCCGGGCATAGCCAAGCCCCACGTTGAGGCCTGCGATATCGCAGGGCAGCCCCTTGATGATGCGGGCGGCCCACTGCTCCTGCATGTCGGTGCGGGTCTGGCAGCCCTGGGTGATGCTGTCGCCGATGAAGGCGAAGGTGCAGGGGGCGTCCCGATCCGCCTGCCAGAAGCAGGGCAGCGTGCAGCAATCATAGGTATCGTCCGTCACGCGGCGGAGGGGCGCGCCGTGATGGACGTCGCCCTCGCTCACATCGCACAGGGCCATGCTGTCCGGCGTGCCGGGAAGCACGCAGTTATCTTCCAACGCCTCCAGGCACCAGGTAAACGTCACATAGCCGCCGGGGGCGACGGAAAGGGGCACGGGATCGGAGGCGATGAGGGCGCCTGGGGATACGTCTGCGGATTGCGTGCCGCAGAAGGTGACAAAATGGCGCTCCGCAACGGTCTCATCGCCGTCGCAGGCGGCGGCCTCCGCCCAGCGGATGCGGAAATGCCCGCCGGGCAGATTGGCGAAGCTGACGGAGCCGTCATCCCAGGTGGAATCCACCGCGTTTTGGTAGCCAAAACGCCAGGAAAACGTACCCGGCCACGTGGGGCGCACCAGGGCGCGGAAGGTGCGCGCTTCGCCCTTTTGCAGCAGGGTGTGCAGATTGCAGGAGAAGGACAGGGGGATATTGGAAACGAACATACACGCCTCCGTATTTTTTCATATCGTTTTTTTCATTATACAACAAAAGCGGGCGGGTAGGAAGAGGTCAGCGCAATTCCTCCGGGGAGGCTTCACAGAGCCCCTGTGCGTTCAAAAGCAGGATGCGCCCCGGCCACATGTCCATCAGCTTTCGGTCGTGGGTGACGCAGAGCACCGCGCCCGGGAAGGACACGATCATCTCCCGGAACACGGGGGCGGACAGGGGCGACAGATTGCGGGTGGGCTCGTCCAGCACCAGCACGTTGGCCTGGGTGAGGATCATGTGCAGCAGAAGCAGCTTGGCCTTCTGCCCGCCGGAAAGATCCCGGATGGGATGGGTCATTTCGTCCCGCGTCAGCTTCATGGCGCCCAGGTACGTGCGTATCTTGGTCAACTGCTCCTTATCGCCCCGGGTGTGGAGGAACTGAATGGGAGTATGATCCTCCGGCAGCAGCTCCTCGTAGCGCTGGGGCATGTACACGGCGCGCAGATCCTGTCGGGCGGTGAGATGGGCGGCGATATGACGCAGCAGCGTGGTTTTGCCGCAGCCGTTGTCGCCCAGGATGATCACCTTTTCCGGGCCGGTCATGCGCAGGAAGATATTGTCCGCCAGCAGCCGATCCTCCGTTTCCAGGCGGGGAACATGCATTTCCAGCACCGTTTTGCCCGCGGGGACGGTGTTATCGCCCTCAAATGCGGCGTCGATGGCGTATTCCACGTTGGGGCGCTGGGTTTGATCCTCCCTTTCCCGTTCAAACCGCTTTTCCAGGGATTTGACGGCCTTCATTTTCTTTTTCAGCAGCCGCCCGGTGTGGGGATCCTGACGGGAAACGGAGGCCTGCGCGTGCTCCACGGCCTGCTGGATGCGGTCGAACTTTTCCTGACGGATGCGCTCCTGACGGCGCTCGTTTTGCGCCTGCTGCTCCTGCTGGGCGATGGCGCGGGCACGGGTCGCCATATAGGTATCGTAGGAGGTGCGGGAAAGCGTCCAGCGGGGGGTGGTTTTATGGTAGGCCATTTCCAGATGCAAAACGCCTGTGGCCGTGCGGGAGAGCAGCGTTTCATCGTGGGAGATAAAGAGCACGGGCAGATGGCAGGTGCACAGAAAATGCTCCAGGAAGCGAAGGGTGGGAAGATCCAGATCGTTGCCCGGCTCGTCCAGAAGCAGCATGGTGGGTTCCTGCGCAAGCACCAGCAGCAATTGCAGCTTGACCTTTTCGCCGCCGGAGAGCGTTTGCAGCATCTGGGAGGAAAAGGGGAGCGAGGGATCCATGCGGAGCTGGGCGCACAGCCGGTTAAGATCAGCTGGCGAGAGCGCCTGGAAGGCGTCGCAGCGCATGCAGTATTCGTACACGGGCAGGGCGCGGCATGCTTCCGGGATCTCCTGGGGCAGGTAGCCCAGCTTTTCGCCGGGGGTATCGATGCGGCCCGTCACGCGGGCGTAGCCGGAAATCAGATTGGCATCAAAAATGGCCTTGAGCAGGGTGGACTTGCCGTTGCCCTCCTCGCCGATGAGGGCCAGACGATCCTGCCCGGACAGGGTAAAGGAAAGATCGTCAATGAGGACGCGCAGGTCTTTTTCGTGGGTGAGGGTCAGATTGCGTACAGAAAGCATAAAAAACCTCCGTTCTCCCGCGGCGGGGCAAACGGAGGATCATAGCACAAAAGACGCGCGGCGCAGGCCGTGCAAAGGGGTGCGAAGCTCCGTTTATGCCACACAAAATAAACCGCCGTGCGGGGGGCAAATTGTGCAGTGCAAACGGATTACTTCTTCATCTTCCCACTTCCTGTACCTGTTTTTTTCAGTATAGCACTGTTGGAACGGGGCTGTCAACCCTGCTCGTGCCTGACGACGTCGCGAAGGGCGGCGATATGCGCACAGGTGGTGCCGCAGCAGCCGCCCACGAAGGAGGCATAGGCAAGCGCCGGGGTCATATCGCGGCCGAACATCTCCGGGGTATAGGGGCTTACCGCCTTGCCGTCCACCATCTGGGGAAGGCCGGCGTTGGGCTTGAAGAGCAGGGGAAGATCGGTATGCTGGCGGAAGGCTTTGAGCACGGGCAGGCAAAGCTCCGGCCCCATGGAGCAGTTGAGCCCCAGGGCAGCGGGATGGAGGGGAGCAAGCGCCTCCACCATATCGCAAACGGAATTGCCCATCATGGTTTTGCCCACCTTTTCAAAGCTCATGGACAGGTACAGGGGAAGATCGTACCTTACGGCGCAGCGGGCGGCCACGGAGAGCATATTGAGGTCGATAAACGTTTCCAGAAAAATGCCGTCGGGCTGCTCTTTGACGCCGGCTTCCAGCATCTGGGCGTAAATCTCCTCGCACTCGTCCTCTTCAATATCGCCGTAGGGCTCCAGAAGACCGGTCAGCGGGCCTATGTCCAGCAGCACTTTGGCTTTGCCCTGGGCGGCATCTTTGGCGATGGCCATGCCCTCCCGCACGGCCTGTTCCACCGTGTAGGCGGTGCGTTTGACCTCCGGGCCGTTGGCGCCGAAGGTGTTGGAGAGGATCATGTCCGCGCCGGCTGCAATCATATCCCGATGCACCTGGTGCACCAGATCGGGGGCAAGCATATTATAGCGCCACACGGGCTGTTTATCCTCCGTCAGCGCCCACAGGCTGGTGCCCATGGCGCCGTCAAGCAGGGTGATGTGCCGATCCATAAACAAAACTCCTTTGTCAGCGGGCGATGATATCCACATTGCGCAGAAACACGCCGGGCAGCGAGATGGCCGATACGAAGGTATCCGGCTGGCTGCTGTCGATGAAGAAGCAGACCTGGCTGATATTTTCCAATTCCGTCAGGGTATTGACCATGGCGTACACCATGAGCCGCTCCTCCTGCACGGACATGTGGGCGGCGATATCCCGGAAGCGCTGGGTGAGGTTGACAAGGGCGGTGCCGCCGCTGCAGGCGGTGCCCAGAATATCGCCTGCGCCGGCGCCTGCGGGCATGACGGGGGACAGATGATCGTTTCCGGCGTCGTAATAATCCGGGCCCTTGATGAGCTGGGTGATGAGGTAATGGGCGTTGGGCGCTTCGTACCAGGGCACGGCGCGGTAGACAGGAGCCAGGGTGTTATCGTCGGAAGCGAAGTACAGTTTGGCGCGGGACAGAAGGAAAACGCCAAACTGGCTGCGGCGCATCACGCCGTTTGCAAACAGCATGGTTTCGCCGGCGCCCTGATAGGTGCCCTCGGGGGTGAGGGAGGTGATCTTTTCATCGCCGATGAACATTTCCACGCCTGCGATATTGGGCAGGTACGTGGTCATGGTATAGACCAGAGAGGCCGCCATGCAGGAGCGGGTGACGCCCTCGTCCAGCAGCGCCGCGTTCAGATCCTGAGAAAAGCGGAGGGTGAGCACCTTTTCGCCGGAGGTCTCGTTGACGGCGGGCTCGGTGGCAAGGTACACATGCAGCGGCGGGAAGGCGGGCAGGTCGGTAAGCACCTTGGGGCCTTCGGACAGGGCGTCCAGCAGCGTTCGGGCCATGTGGGGCAGCGCCGCATTGGAAAAGGCCAGCGTGCGGTTTTCACACAGCACGCCCCGGCCCCCTGCGGCGGGGAAATACAGCGTTACATCCTGCACCAGACGGCGACTTCCGTCGGCTGCGCTGCGCTGGGAAAGGGCGCGGTCCCACAGGGTGCTCAGATCGTCGGTGGAATTGAGATGCAGCGCACCGGTGGGCGTTTCCGAGGCTACGTCCAGGCCGGGCTGCACGCCGGCGATAAGGAGATTCACGCTGTCGATGCCGTCGCACCGGCACAGCGTGTTGGCGATGGCCTGGAACACGGTGTACAATTGCTCGTGGCTCAGCGTCAGCGCCGTGGCGGACAGATTGACCGTGGCAACGCCGCAGGAGATTTCAACCGGGCTTTGCAATTTCAGCGCATCTGCGCGGGGCAGGGGCTTAGCTTCATCGCCCTCATAGGCAAAGAGCATCTCCAGCAGCGTATCCGCATGCCAGCGGAAGGGGCTCAGCTCCGCTCTCCGGTTTACGGCCACAAGACGGGTGCCGTCGATGGACGGCAGGTACAATTGCACCGTGGCGGCGCGGGCGTTTTCCATCTGGCCCATGGGCGCCTGGAAGGATACCTGCATGGGCGGCAGCGTGGCGCTCTCCTGGGGCAGGGCGTCTTTGGGCGTTGCGCAGCCGGTGAGCATCAGCACAAGGCAAAGGATGGGGATAAGCTTTTTCATGGCAGACTTCCGTTTCTGTCAGTTGGCGGCCGCAAACAGGGCCGTAAGATGATCGTAGGGGATGCGCCACAGGCCGTTTTCCGAAACCAGATGCAGCGGGAAGGCGGGGAGCATCACGTCCTGCCCGTCCGCATGGAGCACAAGATCGCAGCTGAACACGGCGCGATGGCCGTCGTGGCTGACCACGCCGGGGCTGAGTGTAAAGGACAGGAGCGCGGGGGACAGATCAAACTGTTCGTAGGCCTGATTCTGCCCCGGGCGCATATCGCCCTGATCGCCCGTGGCGGCCAGATGCTGGTACAGTTCCTCATGGCTGCGGCGCATCCATGCGTCCAGCACCTGACAGGCGGTATTGTAGGGGGTGAGCAGCACGCTTTCGTCCCGGGTGATGGGGCCAAGGGGCGTGTCATCCTCCGTATCGCGGAAAAAGGAGGCGGGCAAACGCAGGGAGGTGACGGCGTCGGCGCTGCGGTCCACCAGCACCTGCACCCGGGTGCAAAGGCCGCACTCGGTGAGGGTATTGACCAGGGACGCCATGCACAGCTTTCGGCGCAGGATGAATTCGTCATTGCCCGTGCCGCCGCTTTCGCCGGGGTAGCGGGAAAGCAGCGCATCGTTAAAGGTGAGGAACAGCGTGCCCTCCTGCCGGGCGGCGGACAGCACCTGGGTATCCGGCGGGAAGAGGGAGGTGAGGGACACGCTCGCCGCCTCGGGGCCATCAATCAGCGCCTCCACCACGGCTTTTTCCGGCGCATCGCTGCGGGCAAGGTCTATTTTCCGCTCCTCGGCAGCCAGATAGGCGCTGTCCTGATAACGGAAATAGAGGCGCACGGTCAGATCATCATCCGCAGGCGTCTCCTGAAAGCTTTCGGCAAGGGAGGGCGCGGGGGAAGGATCGTGAGGCAGGGAGGCTTGACTTTTACAGCCTGTGAGCAGCAGGCACAAAAGCAGGGGAAGGACAAGGTATATGCGTTTCATCAGATCTCCGGTTCCTCTCCGATGCAATAGGTGCGCAGCTTGTTGGCCGTGCGCTCCAAAGACCCTTTGCTGTCGCCCCAGGGCTTGTCCGCATTACGGTAGTCAAACTTGAGGGTAAAAAACTCCAGATCGCCCTCCAGCTTGGACAGGCTGCGCTCCATGAGCGCCTGGGTATCGCGGGCAAACTGCACAAGCAGATCGCCGGACAGGTGATCGGCCGCCAATTCCAACAGATCCGCAGCGTCCGGCACGCAGAGAAGGTCGCTTTGCGCATAGGCCGTGCGGAAGGCAGAATCCGTCTTGTACAGGTGCATCAGGGTGTAGCGGTAGCGCTCCATGTTTTCCTCGATGGAATCGCAAAGCAGGCAGGTGGAAACAGCTGCGCGGATGTGCTCTGCAGCGTCCCGGAGGGCGTTTTTGCCGTCCTTGTTGCCGGTCAGCTTCTTGCCAAGGGGCGCTTCGGCGCAGCCTTTGGCCGCCTTCTGGGCGTCGGCAAACAGGGGGGAGAGCTTTTTATGGTTTTCCAGCAGATGGGTGTGCATCATCAGCGCATGACCCAGCCGGTTGCGCTGGTTGTACAAAAGCACCTGATGACGGGGGCAGAAGCCCTTCCGGTTTACCTGGATGCGGGTGTCCGGCTCCATCACCGAGCCGCCCAGGCACCGGTCCACGTCGGTGAGCTCAATCTTGTGCTTCAGGGCGCACAGCGGGCAGTGGCTTTGCTGCTTGAAGGCGTCCCAGACGGGGATGGTATCGATATGGTAACGCATAGGCACTCCTTATCTCCCCCAGGAGGGGCATGAATGGGAAAAGGGCAGCATACGCTGAAGTGAAGCGGAAAAAAAGGGGGATTGATATGCGCACGCAGTACAAACGCATCCGGGTGCGAAAAAGGCGGCGGGGATGGCTGGTGGCTCTGTGTATCGCGGTCATATTGCTTGGGGCGTACCGCCTTTTTGCAAGGCAGCCGCAGCCGCTTGCGCTGTCCATGCGATCTGCGCAGACAGAAAGCACGGTGCGCACCTACACCCTGGAGGGCATGCGCTGGTATGCGCTGAGCCTGGGCGCCTGCGAGGATGGAGCGCAGGCGATAGACATGGCGCAGGCGTATCAAAAACGGGGCGCGGCAGGCTATATAGACAGCTTGCATCAGGTGCTGGCTGCGGCCTACGACACCCGGGAAAGCGCCCTATTGGTACAGCAGAATTTGCTCAGGTACCACGGGGTGGAAACGGTGGTGCAGGAGATATATTCGCCTTCCGTGACGGTTGAAATGACGGGGCTTGAAAGCAGGAGCCAGGCGCTGTGCGAGGGGTATGACCTGCTCTGTGCCATGGCGGGGGAAATGTACCGCCTTTCGCTGCAATTGGACAAAGGCGAAACGGACGCCCCGGCAGCCAAAGAACGGCTGCTTTCCTACCGGCGCACGGCGCAGGAGCTGTGCGTGAAGCTGACGGCGGCCTTTGGGGGCGATACGCTGCCCAAGGAGGCGTTGCACGTGCACACATTGCTTACGGATTTTGCGGACGTGATGCAAAGGGGGATCGACGCGGAAAGCCCGGTGCTGTTGGGAGGCATGGTCAAATACGCGCAGATCCTGTGCATCGCGGGGCTGCAGGCGCACAAGGATCAGTACCTGATCAGTTCCCGGTAATGACGGGACGGGCGGGCGCATCGCACTTGTGGCAGGCCAGCAGGTTTTTGAAGGTGGTATTGTTGATATCGGAGAAGTAGAAGGCCTTGAGTGGCAGATATTCCTCCGCAACGGAGTAGCAATCCTCCTTGGCGTGGTAGTACAACCCGCCGTCGGGATTGTAATACAGCAGCATATTGGCGGACATGGTGGGCGCTTCCGTAGGCGCCTGGGTGGGCACGAAGGGAATGGTGCCCGCCTCCTGATCGCCGGGCTGGGGCGTGGTCTGCATCTTGGTGGCGCCCAGGGAGTTGGGATCCACATACCAGGTATCGTTGATGCGCAGCATGAGCACCTGCATCTGGTAATAGGCAGGCTCGCTGGTGTTCTTTTTGTCAATGAGCACGGTGAGGGTCACGGTGCGGGAGGTATCGGCCTCGCTCCCCGAGATCTTTTCCACGGTGTAGCTCATGGGGGTGCGGTTGGCCAGGAGGATGAACAGCTCGGACTTGGGATTTTCCAAATTATTCACCCAGGAGGGCAGGCACAACTCCAGCATGGAATCCAGCTGGCTTTCGGCCCAGTAGTTCATGAAGGTATTCAGGCGCATGGAGGCCATGGAGGCGTCCGGGGAATCCGTGGCGGAAATTTCGGGCACGGAATCCTGGGGGGTATCGTCCGTCTGGGGGTTCTGGGCGGATACGGAGTTCAGGGCGCTGTCGCCGCCAAAGAGGGCGGAGGCGTCCACATTGCCGGAGGCCGCGAGGCTGTCCCGGGCGGGCAGGGAAAAGAGCAGCGCCACGGCGATGACCACCAGCAGCGCGCCGTAGATCAGCGCCAGGGTGTAGCGGGCGTTTTTGCTGAAGGGACGGGCAAAGAGCAGAATGCCGATGACCGCAAGGGCGCAGGCGATGAACACGCCGTGGAGCACCACATTGCCCATCAAAAGCGCCAGCAGGAACAAAACGGGCAGCGCCAGTGTGACCACGGCGATGAGCCAGTTATAGCTCTTGCGGCGGGCGGGCTGCTGTACCTGCTGCTGCGACTGCGCCTGGGAGGTAAAGTGCTGCTGATAGGGCTGCTGGGGCGCAGGGTTTGCAAACTGCTGCTGGTAGGGGTTCTGGTAGGGCGGCGTCTGGTACGGCTGCCCGTAGGGCTGCTGATAGGGCTGCTGGGGGGCAGGATTTGCAAACTGCTGCCCGTATTGCTGCTGCTGGGGATATTGCTGCTGGGGCGCTTGCCCGTATTGCTGCTGCTGCATCTGAGGCGCGTTTTGCGCCTGGGTCTGCGGCTGCCGGGGCTGCTGGGGCGCGCTTTTTTGCAGGGGTTTATTTTTTAGTCCGTACAGCGGGGCGCTGGTATAGCGGTTGCGGTTGGAGCTCACAAAAGTCATCCTTTCTTTATGGAAGAAAATGCGTTTTTGCACGCATAAAGCGCATGGGAAAGCCGCCCTCCGACGGAAGGGGGCATCTTCCAGTATATCATGATTTAACAAAATGTAAACACTTTCGACTCAAAAAAACCACAATTTCTTGCGTCGGAAAAGGCGGGACAGGCCCCGATCATAGAACGCGGGAACGGGACGAAGTTTTGCAGGAGAGCAAAAAATAGTAAGCGGAAAATGCTAAAAACGGATTGTATTCTGATGAAATTGCAGTATAATGGACATGAAAATTCAAAACTAAGGAAGGTACGCACGTATGTCGGAACGGACAAAGGCGCAGGGCAGGTTTAACAAATGGCTCTGCGGACTGTTTGACAGTGAGATGTTTACCACCAAGGAACTGCTGGGCATGTTTTTTCCCCTTTTGCTGGACCAGTTCTCCATCCACATTATCGGCGTTTTATCCTCCTCGCTGGTCTCCTCGGTAGGCCAGGAAGCCATCGCTGCCGTCAGCATGGTGAACTCCATGGGCTTTCTGGTGACGGCCGTCATGTTCGCTCTGGGCGCGGGCGGCGGCGTGGTGATCGCCCAGGCCAAGGGCAGCGGCGATGAAAAACGGCTGCGCCATGCCGTGGGCAATACCACCATGCTGGCCACCGGCTGCATGCTGGTGCTCTCTACGCTGCTGTACACGTTTGCAGAGCCTGTGGTGGGGATCATCTACCCCAACGCCGAGCCCATCCTGAAGGAATACGCGGTGCACTACCTGAAGCTGAACATGCTCTCCCAGGTGCCCTACGCCGTGTTCCACGCCATTTTTACCTCCTTCCGCAGCGTGGGCGACAGCAAATCCTCCCTGGTGCTGACCATCTTCATCAACGTGAGCCATCTGCTTTTGTCCCTTTTGTTCATCAACGTGCTGGGCATGGGCGTGACGGGCTCCGGGCTTTCGCTGATCGTGGCCCGCTCCATCGGCTGCGTGGTGGCCCTGATCTGGATCTTCCGTCCCCGGGGCTACCTGCACATTTCCGTGCACGACTTTTTCAAGTGGGATTTGTCCACGGTGAAGCCCATTGTGAAGCTGGGCATTCCCTTCTGCATTGAGCAGATTTTGTTCCAGGGCGGCATGCTGATGGTGCAGGGGTATCTCAGCTCCTGGGGCGATACGCCGCAGATGGGCACCATGGCCCTGGCGGCTCACGCCGTGGCCTCCTCCCTGATGAACCTGTACCAGGCCAGCGCCAACTGCGTGACCACCATGACGGGCACGGTGTGCGGCCAGTGCATCGGCGCAGGCAAAATTGAGCTGTGCAAGCGCTACAACCGCAGCATGATCAAGGGCGGCAGACTGGTGCTGCTCATCACCGTGCTGGTGCTCTTCCCGCTTTCTCCCCTGCTGCTCAAGCTCTACCACCCCAATCCCGACGCCATGGGCATCATCTACAGCATTCTGGCGGTGGCCGTGCTGCCCATGCCCATCGTGTGGTGCAACGCCTTTGTGACCCCCACCATGCTGCGCAGCGCAGGCGACGTAAAGTACACCACCTACGTATCGCTGCTGGTGATGGTGATCGGCCGCGTGGTGCTGGGCTACATCTTCACCATTGTGTTCAACCTGGGCCCTGTGGGCGTGTGGCTGGGTATGCTGGTGGAATGGCTCATCCGCGTGGTGCTGATGGAAAAGCGCTTCAAGAGCGGAAAATGGACCGCCTTCATCGAGGAAAAATACAGGCAAAAGCCCGCAGGCTAAAAAATCAACGCAGTCTCCCGCAAACGGAGGCTGCGTTTTTTTGCACGTGTCGGAATACGGAAAAATATGCCGAAGAAAGCGGGAAAATGTGGAAATACCGATTGCGTTCCTGCCATAATGCGGTATAATGGAACTTGCACAATATGATGGAGGATGAGATTTTTTATGTCCGAACTGACGCCTGCGCGCGGCCCCAGGGGTAAATTCAACGGCTGGCTTCACCGCCTGTTTGACAGCGAAATGTTTACGACCGGGGACATCCTGCGCATGTTTTATCCGCTGATGCTGGATCAGTTTGCCATTCACCTGATCATGACGCTGAGTACGTCGCTGGTGTCCTCGGTGGGTCAGGAGGCGCTGGCTGCCGTCAGCATGGTGAACACCCTTTCCTATGTGGTGACGGCCGTGATGTTTGCCCTCAGTGCGGGCGGCGGCGTGATCATCGCCCAGGCCAAGGGCAGCGGCGATGAGGACAGGCTGCACAAGGCCATTGCCACCACGGCCATGATCTCCTCTGCCGTGATGCTGGTTTTGTCCATCACGCTGACGGCGTTGGCAGGGCCTATCATTGAGCTTTTGTATCCCCACGCAGAGCCGCTGCTCAAGGAATACGCCGTGCACTATATGCGCCTGAACATGCTCACCCTCTGGCCCTTCTCCATTTTCCACGTGATCTTTACCGCCTTCCGCAGCGTGGGCGACAGCAAATCCTCCCTGATTCTGACGCTGTACATCAATATCAGCCATCTGCTTTTGTCCCTTCTGTTCATCAACGTGCTGGGCATGGGCGTGACGGGCTCCGGGCTTTCGCTGATCGTGGCCCGCGTCATCGGCGCCATTGTGGCCATGGTGTGGCTCTTTGGCCCCATGGGCAAGCTGCACATGAAGCCCCGGGCGTTTCTGAAGCTGGATAAAAAGATGGCAAGGCCCATCCTGCGCCTGAGCATTCCCTTCTGCGCAGAGCAGATGCTCTTTGAAGGCGGCATGGTGGTGGTGCAGGGGTACCTGAGCACCTGGGGCGATACCCCCGAAATGAGCACCATGGCGCTGGCGGCCCATGCGGTGGCCTCCTCGCTGGTCAGCCTGTATCAGGCCACCGGCTACTGCATCACCCAGATGACCAGCACGGTGTGCGGCCAGTGCATCGGCGCGGAGAAGATCGACCTGTGCAAGCGGTACAACCAAAGCATCATCAAGGGCGGCAATCTGATCTACCTGATCACGGTGCTGGTTTTGTTCCCCCTGACGCCGCTGCTGATGAAGCTGTACAACCCCAACCCCGACGCGCTGGGCATGATCTACGTGATGCTGATGGTGGGCGTGTTCCCCATGCCGCTGATCTGGTGCAAATCCTTTGTCACCTCCACCACCATGTGCGCCGCAGGCGACGTGAAATTTGCCACCTACGTATCCTTTGTGGTGATGCTCATCGGCCGCATGGCGCTGGGCTATGTGCTGACCATCACGCTGAACCTGGGCCCGGTGGGCATCTTTATCGGCATGCTGGTGGAATGGCTGTTGCGCATCCCGGCGGTGGAATGGCGCTACAGATCGGGCAAGTGGCTGAACTTCCTCAAGCAGGAAAAGGCGGCCGGTTAATCAAAGATAATCAAAAAGGACCTCCTTCGGGAGGCCCTTTTGATTTGCGTCTTTGTCAGTTGAACTGCTCCAGTGCAAGGATATTGCCGCCGTCGGTCACAGTGACGCCCATTTCCATGAGCAGCGCGCCGGGGACGAACACCTGAGCGTCCTCATACAGCGGCATCTGGTCGGGGGAAACGGTATCCAGCCCGGTGACGGTGCAGGCAAGCACCTTTTTGCCGTCGTGGGTGATATCCGCCGTGCGGCCGTTGAGGGTGAAGGAAAGTTGGGTATCCGTTTCCGCAAAGGAGGCGCACCAGGCGCCCAGCGCCCGGATGGGCAGATACAGGAAGGCGCCTTCGTCCCGGTACCAGCTGATATCGGCGTCGCTGCCGTTGACGGCAAGGCGTTCGCCTGCCAGCGTCAGGCGGGATGCGGCGGGCGCGGGGGTTTCCGTTGCGGTGGGTTCGGGGGTAGCGTAGAGCAGCGTCAGCGTCTGCCGGCCCGCAATGCCGTCCGCCTTGATGCCCATATCCTTCTGGAAGGCCTCCACGGCCTTCTTGGTCTTGCTGCCAAAGTCGCCGTCCACAGCGCCGTCCAGATACCCCAGATCCTTCAGCTTCTGCTGCAAAGCACGCACCTCATCGCCCATGCTGCCCCGGGAAAGCGTGGTATAGGATACCGTTTCCTCCGCTTCCTGGGTGGGAGCGGGGGATACATAGGGCGTGGGCGCCGGGGTGGGCGTGGCCGGGGGCGACGTGACGCCCGGGTTGGCGTCCGCGGCGGAGGACAGGACGATCATCATATAGACCATCAGGGTTTTCAGCAGATCCATTGCGTCAGCTCCTTTTGGGGCGCGCTACAGCGCGCATACCTATCAAACGGCGGAAGGGGCGGTTTTTATCCTGCCGATTCAGGCCTTCAGGCCGTTGATATGGATAAATTTCTCAAACTCGGGCAAAATGCCCACGCCGTCCGGGTAATGGGCGGCAAACTGAGGAATGGCGTGGCTGGGGAAGGAATTGCCCTCGATGAACACGGGGCCGTCTGTCGTGATGGCCACGTCCCAGGCCACAAAGCGCACCTGGGGCACCTTGTGCATGGCCTCCAGGCACATCTCCCTGGCCTCCTGCCAGTAGGGGATCTCAAAGCCCACGATGGGCGTGCCGGTCATGGGATGGGTATCAAACACGTTGCCCTGCTTATCGGCGGCCACGGTCTTGAGCACGCCGGAAGCCAGATCCACCCGGGCGGCCATGCCGCCGCAGTCCACATTATCCATCACCTTGCCGTTGCCGATGCGGATGAAGGCGTACACGATGCCCTCCTGCTTGTCGCCAAGCAGCGTGGCGATGCGGATGGTATTGACCGAGGTGGGGCAGAGGGAGGCCATTTTGGGATGCTGGACGACCAGCTCCTCCAGAATGCCGTCGCCCATCGAAACAAGCTGATCGCGGAAGGCGTCCACATGCTGCCAGTCATCCTTTGTAAACTTCACAATGCCCTGACCGGAAGAGCCTTCCAGCGGCTTATAGAGGATCACGTCATGACGGCTGAGGAAGGCGGCAAGCTCATCCGCAGCGGTATCCGCCGTCATTTTCATCCAATCCCGGCGCACCTGCGCGGCAAAGAGCGTGTTGAACTCCGTTTTATCGTCAAAATGATGCCAGTAGGCCTTATCGTTCATGTTTTTGACGATGCGGTTGGAAATGCCGCGGGTGATCACCGTGCGCTTCTGGGCGTCGCTGAGCCTATACATCTCGGCGATCTTATAATCCACGTAGCCCGCGTTATAGCGAAGGGCGCAGTTCAGCATGTCCTTCAGCAGCCAGGCCGTGCTTTTGCCCGTCTTTTTGTGCAGCATGCGGGCGGTCTGCAGCATGCGCTTCCAGTCCATTTTGGCGGCGCGCTTGGCAAGATAGGAAAGTTTGGACATGATTTAGTCACCTCTGACGGAGGAAGTTTGATGGCGTGGGGACTTGGGGCTGTCCGCCCCAAACCCCGACCAGGAGGCTGAGCCTCCTGGACCTGCAGTGTTGGACGGACAAGCGTTATCATCCGGATTGCTTCCCAATGCGGCGGGCACTGTAGGGCGGGGGCTTGCATGCCTTTTTTGTTTGGGAAAAATGAGCGGATTTGTTGGGACATGTTGGAGCGATCCGCCGTTTTTTCCGTTTACGGAAAAAACGGGAACTTCATCGGCCAAGACCGTGAGAGAATGCATTCTCTCCACGGCTTGGATCGATGAAGGAGGCGCAGACGCGCAAAGCGCGTCCTGCCCCGGCGGATCGCCGCAGCGATGAATGTTGTTTTCAGATAAAAACAAGGGGACTGGTTGCGATTATAACAACAAGAAATAAGCGGAGCGGCAGCGGGAAGCTGACAGGAAATGTGTACAACCATGTCCGCTGCTGTGGGTGCAGGGGAACGGAGCCGAAGCGCGCCCTGGCCGGGCGGATCGCCGTAACGATGAGTAGGGTTGGGGTATCTTCTCTACTGTTTTATCGGGAAATAGTATGAAATATCTTGTACCTGTGTCCGAAACGGTGGGTCAAGGGTGCTCAGCACCCTTGTAGGGGTCCAGGGGGCAACGCCCCCGGAAGTCCCTGCCGGGGGGGTGTGGGGCTGAGAAAGCCCCACAAAGTCCCCGTTACGGGAGAAATGCAATCCTGATTTGGGCGAAAGCGAAGCGTTACACGTTGAAGCGGAACAGGGTGATATCGCCGTCCTGCATGACGTATTCCTTGCCTTCGGAGCGGATGAGGCCCTTTTCGCGGCAGGCGGCCATGCTGCCCAGCTCGTGCAGCGTATCAAAGGGCACGATCTCGGCGCGGATGAAGCCCCGTTCAAAATCGGTATGGATCTTGCCTGCGGCCTGGGGCGCCTTGGTGCCGCGGGTGATGGTCCAGGCGCGGCACTCGTCTTCGCCTGCGGTGAGGAAGGAGATGAGGCCCAGCAGCTTGTAGCAGGCCTTGACCAGACGGTCCAGACCGCTTTCGCCAATGCCCAGATCCTCCAGGAACATGGCCTTTTCATCGCCCTCCATCTGGGCGATCTCCTCCTCGATCTGGGCGGAGATGACCAGCACCTGAGCGCCTTCTGCATCGGCGGCGGCACGCACCTTGCCGACGAAGGGGTTGTTTTCTTCGGGCTCTGCCACCATATCTTCTGCGATATTGGCGGCGTAGATCACGGGCTTGGTGGTGAGCAGGAACCAGCCGCGGATGGTTTCCTGTTCTTCCTCATTGCAGGGGAAGGTGCGGCCGGGCTTGCCTTCTTCCAGATGGGTGAGCAGGCGCTGGGCCAGCTCCGCCTCGATCTGGTACTTTTTATCGCCGGTCTTGATCATCTTCTGGGCCTTTTCCATGCGCTTCTGCACGCTTTCCATATCGGCGAAGATGAGCTCCAGATTGATGGTTTCCATATCGCGGGCGGGATCGATGGAGCCGTCCACGTGGATGATGTTTTCATCCTCAAAGCAGCGCACCACATGCACGATGGCGTCCACCTCGCGGATATGGGAGAGGAACTTGTTGCCCAGACCCTCGCCCCGGCTGGCGCCCTTCACCAGACCTGCAATATCCACAAATTCGATGACCGCGGGGGTCACCTTCTTAGGATGGTACATTTCATCCAGAACATGCAGCCTTTCATCCGGCACAGGCACGATGCCCGTGTTGGGCTCGATGGTGCAGAAGGGATAGTTGGCCGCCTGGGCGCCCGCGCCGGTGATGGCGTTGAACAGCGTGCTTTTGCCCACGTTGGGCAGACCTACGACGCCTAATTTCATGTGTACATACCTCAATTTTCTAAAGATTACGGCGGCGATGCGCCGGTAAATATCCAACTTATATTATACCGCCTTTCCCGTTCCGTGGCAAGAGGCGCAATGCAGGAAATGCACAATGTGCAATTTATGACGGAAAAGGGAAAAAGCCTTGCAAAGACGGGTGCAATCCCGTATAATAAACAGAGAAAAAAATCATCTTTTCAGGAGGTTATTTATATGAAGCCTTTCCATGTGGGCGCGATGCTGGAATCTTTCTGCATGCCCATCCCCGAAGCTCTCAAGACCGCCAAGGAAATGGGCGTTGAAGGTATCCAGGTGTACGCTTCCTTTGGCGAACTGACTCCCTCCAACATGACCGCCCAGAAGCGCAAGGACTTTTTGAACCTGGTGAAGGATCACGGCCTTAAAATCTCCGCCCTGTGCGGCGACCTGGGCCACGGCTTTGGCAATGCGGAAGAAAACCCCGGCCTGATCGTGGAAAGCAAGCGCATTGTGGATCTGGCCAAGGATCTGGAGACCGACGTGATCACCACCCACATCGGCGTGGTGCCCGCAGACCCCAAGCATCCCCGCTACGCCATCATGCAGGACGCCTGCGGCCAGCTGGCTGAATATGCCGACAGCGTGCAGGCTCATTTCGCTGTGGAAACCGGCCCCGAAACCAGCGATGTGCTGGGCAATTTCCTGGACGGCCTCCATTCCACCGGCGTGGGCGTCAACCTGGATCCCGCCAACCTGGTCATGGTCACCGGCGATGATCCCGCCAAGGCTGTGCACCGTCTGAAGAAGTACATCGTGCACACCCATGCCAAGGACGGCAAGAAGCTGTTTGACAAGGATCCCGAGATCATCTACGGTCTGGTGAAGGATGACGCGCTGGTTACCGACGCTGCGTTCATCGAGCTTGCGCTGGGCGACGGCGACGTGCCGTGGGAGCGCTACCTGATGGCGCTGGAAGAGATCGGCTACGAAGGCTTCCTGACCATTGAGCGCGAAGTGGGCGACAACCCTGTGGCCGATATCCGCAAGGCTGCCGAATTCCTTAAGGCCTATATTGCCAAGTAAGTATTCATGCGCCTCTCCCAAGGAGGAGGGGCGCTTTTTTCATGAACGGAGAAGCAAAATGGCGCAGAATGTACAAAAAAGCTATACCTGCCCGGTATCCAAGGTCTGCGGCGGCTGCCAGTGGATGGGCGAAAGCTACGCCCTGCAACTGGAAAAAAAGCAGCGCCGGGTGGAAGAGCTGCTCAAGGGCGTCTGCCCGGTGATCCGCCCCATCGTGGGCATGGAAAACCCCTGCCACTACCGCAACAAGGTGCACGCCGCCTTTGCGGAGGACGAGCGGGGCCGCATCATCAGCGGCGTGTACGCTCCGGGCACCCACCGGGTGATCCCGGTGGAAAAATGCCTGCTGGAGGATGAACGGGCGGACGAAGTGATCGGCGTCATCCGGAAGCTGATGGACAAATTCCGCATCCGCCCCTACGATGAGGACAGCGGGCGGGGGCTTTTGCGCCATGTGCTGATCCGGGTGGGCAAAAGGACGGGGCAGATGCTGGTGGTGCTGGTCATCGGCAACAGCCATTTTCCCGCCCGCAGCGCCTTTGTGCAGCAATTGGTGAAGGAATGCCCCTTTATTACCTCGGTGGTGGTGAATCTGAACGGCTTCAAAACCTCCATGGTGCTGGGCCCCTCCTCCCGCACGGTGTACGGCAAGGGCTTTATTGAGGACGAGCTGTGCGGCAAGCGCTTTGCCATATCGCCCCAGAGCTTTTATCAGATCAACCACAGCCAGACGGAAAAGCTCTATTCCCTGGCGGTCCATTATGCCCAACTGACGGGCAGGGAGCGGCTGCTGGACGCCTACTGCGGCATCGGCACCATTGGCTTGGTGGCGGCGGACAGGGCGGGCGAGGTGATCGGCGTGGAGCTGAACAAGGACGCCGCCGAGGACGCCGTGCGCAACGCCCGGCGCAATCATGCGGACAATGCCAGGTTCTATCAGGGCGACGCGGGCCATTTTATCCGCGGCATGGCGGCCCGGAAAGAGCATCTGGACGTGGTGATGATGGATCCGCCCCGGGCCGGCAGCGACGAGAAGTTCTTAAAGAGCGTGTGCATGCTGAAGCCCGAACGGGTGGTGTACGTCAGCTGCATGCCGGAAACGCTGGCGCGGGACCTGCGCTACCTGACGAAGAACGGCTACAGAGCCGTGGAGGCCACGCCGGTGGACATGTTCCCCCACACCCATCATGTGGAGACTGTAATCCTCTTAAGTCGGAAAGATGTCTACGAGCGAATCAAGTTTGATGTGAATGTTGAGGACCTGTAAGGCAGGTATGCCATACAACTTATCATAGCAAAAATAACTGCATTATAAATACTGCAAACAAAACTCTTATCGCTGGATGCAAAAATAGCATCATCCCTTCCGATGGAAGTGTGACAATTCTCGGAGATTCTGCATTTATAGATTGTAGTGCAATAAAAACAGTTGGTCGAGTTGACTTGAAAATTTAGACTTTCTGCAGTATAATATATTATGAATTTTTATGCTTAGGAGGTGACTGCGAATGGAATATTTGGTTTCAGAATATCTCGCATCCGAGACCATAGACCCACTTTTCTTGGTGGGAGATGCTCTTGATGTATTAAAAAATATTCCAGATAACAGCATTGATTGTTGTATAACAAGTCCTCCTTATTGGAACAAGAGACAATATGCAAATGGCGGAATAGGTCTGGAAAAGGATTACAATGACTATATTTCCGCACTTGTTGAAATATTTATGGAAGTACACCGAGTATTAAAACCAACTGGTTCTTTCTGGCTCAATATTGGCGATACTTACCACAAAAAATCATTGCTCAATATTCCTTGGAGAGTTGCAATTGAATTGACTGACCGAGGGTGGATTCTTCGTAATACTGTCATATGGAACAAAGTAAAAGGCGGTTTAGATAATACTGAAGACCGTTTAAGAAACATCTATGAACCTGTTTTTCATTTCGTAAAAAAAGCAAAGGGATATTATTACGATATTGACAGTGTAAGAAACACACCGCAAAGCACAAAGGTTGTAAAAGGTGCAGTGGTCTCTGCGACAGGGGTTACGGGTGTTAGCTACAAAAGAAAAATAGAGTTATCAACTGTGCTGACAGATGAGCAAAAGAAGAATGCTTATGCAGCACTTGAGGATATGCTGGAAAAGGTCCGTCTTGGCGAAGTGTCAGATTTTAGAATGATAATCAAAGGAGCTCAGCGAACCACTCATTCTGATTCTGAAAAGGTTTCCGGTCGTGCAAAGGAACTGCATGAAAAAGGATTCTATTTCTTAAAGTGCAATCCTAAAGGGAGCAAACCCTCCGATGTTTGGGATATACTGCCAGAAGATACTCAAAAGCGAACCACTCATTTTGCACCTTATCCAGAAGATTTGTGCCGAACACCAATTATACTTACCTGTCCCAAAGATGGTGTTGTACTTGACCCATTTGCAGGAACAGGAACCTCTTGTTTGGTTGCATTAGAATACAACAGAAAATCAATCGGCATAGAAATCGCAGATGAATATGTGGTAGCTGCCAAAGAAAGATGCCAAAAGAAGGTGGAAGATTATGAGCAAAGTCAAAGAACTATTTGGGATTTATTGTAGTGAAAATGCAAATGTGACTGGTGCTCTCGCCTCTCAAATCTGTCCATACTCAAATAAAAAGTGCTATAAAACGAGAAAAAGTGACCCCGATACTGCAATAGGCACTTGTACTGTTTCGTATCAAAACAAAGACATTATTATCTGTCCTAATCGTTTAACGGAAAACAGTCAAATATTTATGGATTGCATCCATCTCCTCACATTGCACGAACCAGGCAATGAACTCTATGTTCTCCCCGAAATTTCAATTCCTGGTGGCAATGTTGACTATTTCCTTGTTTCTGTGAAAGATGGCAAGGTAAAAGATTTCATTGGAATTGAACTGCAGACCATGGATACAACAGGCACAGTTTGGCCTGAAAGACAGAAACTGCTTAATGAATACGGCATTGCCGTTGATGAAGCAGATGTTAGAAACACAAAGTCTTTCGGAATGAACTGGAAAATGACTGCAAAGACCATTCTGATTCAGATGCACCACAAGACAAAAACATTTGAGAATTTGAACAAGCATCTTGTTCTGATTATTCAGAAACCGTTTTTTGAATACATGAACAGAGAGTTTTCGTTCGCTCACATAACCGGTGCCAGAATTGGAGACTCCGCACATTTCCATTCTTATGATTTTAAGAATATTGGTAATAGATTAAAACTGACCTTGGACACCAGAGTAAGTACAGATTCTGATGGTATTTTTCAATGTCTCGGTCTTAATGCCGAAGCAAACGTTGCACTCGAAGATATAATTGCAACTCTTGAGAAAAAACTAAGTGAAGAGTATCTGCTCAGACTGCAATAAAAGCGGGTCCATATGGACCTGCTTTTTCTATAAATTTCCTCACAAGTTTTTCTGTACATAATATAGGTAAAGCGGAGAGCGATTCTGCAGTTTGCAATCGTGGAATTATCGGAGGATGCGCTGATGATCGGCAGCATGGTGAAAGTGATCGTGGACAGACCGCTTGGAACTTTTCATCCCAGGCATCCGGACATCTTCTATACCGTCAACTACGGCTATATTCCCGGCGTCTTTGCGCCGGACGGCGAGGAGCAGGATGCCTACATTTTGGGCGTCCACGAGCCGGTCGGGGAATTTGTGGGAAAAGTGATTGCCATCATTCACCGGTTTGACGACGTGGAGGAAAAATGGGTGGTGGCGCCGGAAAATGTTTCCTACACCAAGGATGAAATCATGGAGCAGGTGGCATTTCAGGAGCAATACTTTCGCACAGAGATCAGAATGTAACGGCTCCAAGCGGCAGGGAGAAGCAATGGACAAGGGAAGGATCATCTTTTTGAACGGCGTGACCAGCGCCGGGAAGACCTCCATCGTGGAGGCGCTGCAAAACCGGGACGACGTGTTCTTTTATGTGGTGGCCAACGATCTGTTTCAGGAGACGGTGGGGGAAAAATTTCTGCGGGAAAACTACTGGAAGTACCTGAGCGAGGCGATCCTGCTGATGTATCATACCGCCAAACTGTTTTCCGATATGGGAAAATGTGTGCTCATCGACGGCATACTGGTTGAGCGGGAGGAGCTCAGGCCCCATTACGGGCAGCTGCTGGAGATCTTAAAGGACAATCCGCTGGACATTGTGGAGGTGTACTGCCCGCTGGACATTTGCCGTCAGCGCAATATTGCAAGGGGCGATCGGTACGAAAGCCAGTCCCGGGAGCAGCATGACCTGATGGCGAAAGATATCCGCTACAGCATGCGGGTGGAGACTCATCTGCATACGCCGGAGGAGTGCGCGGAAAAGATCGTGCAGACACTGATGAAATAAGGGGGAAAACTGTATGAAGAATGTGTATATGGTCAGTCTGTGCCGTCAGGGCGTGCTGGGCGGATGGATCATCGCGGATGAAGCGGGCCTGACCTACCGGACGGGCAAAACGACGGTGGACAGGCGTTTTCGCAACCTTAACATGCCCTACCGGGACATGGCGGGCTATGAAAAGGGCCGATGGATCCTGTCGCTGCACATGAAAAACGGGGAGACCTTTCCCTTTCTGGTGTTTGCAGGGAAAAGATTGATCGAACACCTGCACCGCTGCGGCGTGCCGAGGCTTGACAAGCATGCATCGGAAGCATAAGATGAGAAGGAAACATCAGGATAACGTCGGAGGAAAGAGATATGACCAAGGAACAACTGGTACGCTTGTTTGACCACACCTGTCTGCATCCCTACGCCACCCATGCGGATATGGAAAAGCTGTGCGCGGAGGCCAGGGAGCATCATTTTGCCATGGTGGCCATCAATTCCGTGCAGACCAGGTTCTGCAAGGAGCTGCTCCGCGGCACCGACGTGCACGTGGGCGCTGCCATCGGCTTCCCTTTGGGGCAGACCACGGTGGAAACCAAGGTGTTTGAAACGGAAGACGCCATCCGTAACGGCGCGGACGAGATCGATTATGTGATCAACATCACCGAACTGAAGATGGGCAATCTCGATTACATCCGGGATGAAATGCAGCGCATCGTGGACGTATGCCGCAAAAACAATGTGATCAGCAAGGTGATCTTTGAAAACTGCTATCTGACGCAGGCCGAAAAGGAAGCGCTGTGCCGCATCGCGCTGGAGGTGAAGCCGGACTTCATTAAAACCTCCACCGGCTTTGGAAGTGGCGGCGCCACGCTGGAGGACGTGAAGCTGATGAAGCGCATCGTGGGCGATCAGGTGAAGGTGAAGGCTGCCGGCGGCATCCGCGACCTGGCCGCCTGCCTTGCCATGGTGGAGGCCGGCGCAGAGCGTATCGGCACCTCGGCGGCGGTCAGGATCACCCAGGAGTTTGAAGCGCGCGCATAACGCAAAAAAGCACCGATCCCTTCCCCTTCACATACATTGGTAGGGGCGAAAGATTCGCCCAAGTGAAGGAAGGACGGTGCTTTTTGTATGGCTCGAAAATGCCATAACGGCTGCGGATATGCATGCGGCGGCTTTGTGCCGTGGAACGGCTGCGGGAATACCTGTGGGAATACGTGTGGGAATACCTGCGGGAATACTTGCGCAAATACCTGTGTCAACGGCTGCACGGAGGCTTTCCGGTTTGATCAGAATTGTCCCTTTCAGGGCAGCTGTCCCTATCCCATGACCTTTGAGGAAATGCTGCAGCTGCTCCGCACGCTGCGCTACGGACGGCTTGCGGTGTGCGCAAACGGCCAGAGCTACGTGACGCCGGTGTGCTTTTCCATGCGCCGGTGCGAGGATACGCCCATCTTTACTTTGCGGCTGCGCACGGACGGCTGCATCGCCGGACATCTGGAAAACGGCACCCAGGTCACCTTGCAGTTTGACCGGATGGTGAACGGCGGCGTGTGCACCGTGCAGGCTATGGGTCAGGCTTATGTGACGGGCAGCACGGGGTGCGTGGCCATTGTGGAGGTACGCACGGACAGCATGATGGGCGAGTGCTACCGCAATCAGGGCTGCGGAAACAACTGCGGCAACAATTGCGGGAACAACTGCGGGAACAATTGCGGCAATAACTGCGGAAATCCCTGCGAAAACCCCTGCAAGTAAGGGAGAGGGCGGCGCGGCCGCCCTTTTTTGATGCAAACAAAAAGACGGCGCAGGGCCGTCGGAGCATTAGGAAAGGGCTACGTCCAGCGTCATCATGAGGAGAAAGCCCAGCATCACGCACAGCGCGGGGAGGGGCGATGCATCCTGCCGCGCTGCGTCCGGGATGCATTCCCGCACGGTGACAAACAGCATGCTGCCTGCGGCCAGCGCCATGAGGAAGGGAAGGTACCGGGTGGCGTACAGAGCAAAAAAGGCGGTCAGCACGCCAAACAGGGGCTCCACCGCGCCGCTTGCAGCGCCCAGCAGGAAGGCCCTGGGGCGCTTGACGCCGGATTGCAGCAGGGGCAGCGCCGCCGCCGCGCCCTCGGGGAAATTTTGCAGCGCCACGCCAATCGACAGCGCAATGGCCGCCGGCAGCGTCTGGGGGTTTTCCGCCGCCAGCGCAAAGGCCAGGCCCACCGCCATGCCCTCGGGGATGTTGTGCAGCGTGATGGAGAGATAGGTCAGCGCCGCACTTCCATCAATGGGGCTGCGCCGGGTGCGGACGGGGCGCTCCAGCAGAAGCATCAGCAGCGTGCCGGCGACGAGTCCCGCAGCGGAGGGGATCAGGGGCGACAGGCCCTGCGCCCGCGCCCGATCCATGGCGGGAAGCAGCAAACTGAACAGGGAGGATGCCAGCATGACTCCGGCTGCGAAGCTTAAGAACAATCGGGCGGCGGAGGATTGCTTCCGGACAAAGAATACCGTGCCCGCGCCCAGCGCGGTTAGCAAAAAGGGAAGGAGCGTGCCTGCGCCCGCCCACAAAAAGGCTGTCATTGCGATCTTGTCCTTTCCGACAAAGGGTTGTCGGGATCAGTTTATGCGCAGGCGCAGCGGGGGGTGTCAGTTTGCTTTGCCAGGCGGAGCCGGGAGATGGTTTGCGGATGTATTGAAGTCGACAGGCATCGATTCTGCTTCCGACAATACACGAAAAAGGCTCCTTTGGCAAAGGAGCTGTCACGAAGTGACTGAGGATTGTTCTAAGCTGCATATGATGTTTGCTGCACAGGACAATCCCCACCGCTGCGCGGAGCCCCTTTGCCTAAGGGGCCTTTTGGATGGGCGTGTTTGGTGGGAGAGCGATAGGAGCAGGCTTATCAAGTTACTGGAAGGTGTAATGGAGTCGATGAGTCGCTTCCTTTGCCTAAGGGGGATGGAAGGGTGTGTTTGGTGGGTTGGCGAGGGGAGTTGAATGTTCAGTTGCGTTAGAAGCACATTGCTTCGATGGGCTGGTATTCCTTTAGCATACGCAATCTGCCCTTTGACTGCAACCGGGCTTAATCGTCATACGTTGTATCAACGCCGGACAGACGAAGCCGAACTTCCTCATCAATCATGGCGCACACACTTTCAAAGTGCAGACGGACATCCTGATTGTCAAAGCGAAGCACGCGCAGTCCCAGACTGTTCAGATATTTGGTGCGTTCAAAATCATGCTGATTGACGTGCTCAGAATAATGCTGAGACCCGTCCAGTTCGACGATCAACCGGGCACGGGCGCAGTAGAAATCAGCAATATAGGAACCGATGATGCGCTGCCGATTAAAACGCACAGGATATGTACGCAGATAATCGTACCAAAGGTGATTTTCCTCTTTGGTGGCATGCTTACGCATATGAGCAGCAAAGCCGCTTAAGCTTTTTTCACGGGGAAGCGGCATACTTAAGGCTTACTGAACAGGAAGAAGGGGCGTTCGCGGCAGTCGTCGCGGATGACCGTCCAGTGGGCATAGGCGGTGGTGCCGTCCATGCGCACCTTTTCCCTGCGGCCGGGCTTGTCAAAGCGGCCGGGGCGGTACATGGGGTCCAGCACGGAGATGATATCGTCCTCAATGCCGGTGATCAGCACATAATGCCCGCTGTCGGAGAACACGCCGACGTAATCCTCCCGGTCGCCGTAGGTATTGGCGACCACGAAGCCCTTTTTGTCGCGCAGGAACTGCATGGCTTCCTCGGCGTCCTCGGTATCGGTGACGTTCAGGTGGAAGTGCTCGGCCAGACCCTTGGCGTAGATATAGAAATTGGTGCCGAAGGTCTCGCGGGCGCCGCAGCTCTTGGCCAGCTTGGCAGCCTCTTCCGGCGGGAAGGGGATATCCAGCATGCGCTCGATCATCATGGCGGCGGAGCAGGGGCCGCAGCCGTTGTTGGCCAGGTTGCCGTGGGGGCTGACGGGGGAAACATAGGGGACGTGCTCATAATCCAATTGACAGTAGAAATTTTCCATACTCTCACTCCCAGTGCGCTTTGGTTTTGTGCATGTGATCCAGCACGAACTGTACAAACATTTCGGCGCCGTAGTGCAGACCGCTTTCGTCGATCTGCCACAGCGGGGAATGGGCGGGGTATTTGCAGCCCGTTTCTTCGTTGCGCAGGCCCAGGCCGAACAGCAGGCCCGGCTTGTGCTTTTCATAATAGGCAAAGTCCTCGCCGCCGGGAGAGGGCTCCAGCACGGCGACCTTGTCCGTCACCTTGGCGGCGGATTCAAGGAACATATCGTACATCTTGCTGTCGTTATAGGCGGGGGGCAGGGGATCCTGGGCGAAGGTCACTTCGCCCGTGCCGCCCATGTCGTCACAGACACTTTTCACCAGACGGCGGATGCGCTCCTGCATTTGATCGCGGGTGGATTCCTTGAGGCAGCGCATGGAGCCGCGCATGTGGCAAAAATCCGGCACCTGGGCGATGGTCTTGCCGCTTTCCATCACGCCCACGCCCAGCACGCAGGTATCAAAGGGGTCTACCTCCCGGCTGATGAGGAACTGCAGCCCGTCGTAGATCCTGACGCCCATGGCCAGGGCGTCCTTGCCCAGATGGGGCGCTGCCACATGGGCGGCCTCGCCGTGGGTCGTGATCTCAAAGGCGCAGGAGGTGGCGTTGGTGATGCCGCTGCAGGAATTGATGACGCCGGTCTTTTCCACGCAGTTGACGTGGCACATGATGATGCAGTCGATATCGTCCATCACGCCGTGCTTGCACATCACCTGTGCGCCGGAGGGCTTGTTTTCCTCGCAGGGCTGGAACACCAGCCGCACGCGGCAGGCCAGCTTGTCCTCGATTTCCTTCAGCGCCTTGGCGGCGCCCAGCAGCATGGCGGTGTGGGCGTCGTGACCGCAGGCGTGCATCTGGCCGTCGATCTTCGAGCGGAAGGGCAGGCCGTTTTCCGCCTCCTGGATGGGCAGCGCGTCCATATCCGCACGGATGCCGATGGTGAAAGCGGCGTCCTGCCTGCCCAGGGTGGCGACCACGGTGTTGCGGCCGTATTTTTCAAAATCATAGGAAATGCCCAGCTTGTCCATCTCGCGGCGGACAAGGGCGCTGGTTTTGTCCAGATCCCAGCCGAGCTCCGGGTACATGTGCAGCTCCCGGCGGAGGGCAACAATATAGTCCTGATCGACCTTGAAAGGAATGTGCATAAATGCCTCCTGATATGGTGTTCTTTGTGTGTATATGATACACCGAAACGGCAAATTGCGCAAGCCTTGCGGGGGCGTTGCCCCCTGCACCCCTACCAGGAGGCTGAGCCTCCTGGACCTGCAGTGTTGGACGGACAGGTCTGATCGATTGAGATGTTTCCCAATGGGACAATACGGGGAAACGGAATGAAAAATGAAGGAATGAAGCGTGCCATGCGGCACATGAAGCACGTTCCTTTAGAACGCGTTGCGGCTTTACAGCCGCTGTAGGGCGGGGGCTTGCTCCCGCCACTTTGTTTGGGAAAAGCCAATGGGTTGAGTGGGACATGTTTGAGCGATCCGCAGTTTTTTCCGTTTACGGAAAAAACGGGAACTTCATCACCAAGAGCAGGAGCAAATGAATTTGCTTCCTGCCTTGGTTGATGAAGGAGGCCAGACGCGCAAAGCGCGCCCTGGCCCGGCGGATCGCCGTATCGATGAGTAGGGTCTCTTTCCGGCAACAGTGTTTCACGGGGAAAATGCATGTGGAACGGTGTACCTGTGTCCCGAATGGCGGGTGCAGGGGGACGGAGCCGAAGCGCCGCCGGTGGCGGATACAGCGAGGCGGAGGAGTCAACCGAAACGAGCGATCGACCGGCAGGGAGAGCGCGACGATTGAGGTTGCGGAAATCAGTACCCTGCCTGGGGGTAGTGGGGGCAAGGAGCCCCCACAAAAAAACCCCGCCTTCCGAAGAAGACGGGGTGAAAATACCGCTTGAGGATGAATTAGCCGATGGCGGGCAGGGAGGCAGCAGCCACGCTCTGGCCCACGCGGCGGGACTTTTCGTCCGGGATGTGCAGCTTGCACTTTGCAGCCAGCTCGGGGAATTCGGCGTCCAGAACTTCCTGAGCCTTCTTCAACAGCAGCGCGCCGCCTTCGCCGGAGGTCACGCGGCCCATGATGAGCACGTGGTCGATATCATAGAAGCGGCTGTAGTAGGCGATGGCATAGCCGAAGTACACGCCGATGGATTCGTAGATCTTGGCGGCTTCGGGGTTGCCGGCGATCATTTCCTTCTGCACGACCTTCAGCTTTTCGGCGGGGGAGAGGCTCTCATCCAGCTGGATACCGGCAGCGGGAGCCAGCTTGATGACGGCGTCCTGAGAGAAGTACTTCACGCCGCAGCCGTAGTCGCCGGACCATTCGTCCACCATGGCGTTCTTGCAGGCGTCAACGGGGGCGAAGGCCAGTTCGTTCAGCCAGCCGGTGATGTTCATGTCCTTGTCCACGAAGCCGGCAGCTTCGGAGGTACCCATGGCCACGCCCAGCACATTGCCGCATTCCAGATCCATAGCGCCGGCCAGAGCGGTCACGTCGCCGTCGTTGGCCACTTCGATCGGGATGTTTTCGCCGATTTCCTTGGCCACGTCGATGTACATGTTCTTGACCTTCTTGTCAAAGTCTTCCTTGCCCACCTTCAGGAACAGGGAAGCCACCATGATGCGGTTGTCAATGTACACGCCGGCGGAGGATACGCCGATGGCGTCCACGCGGGGCATATGGGAGGCAGCGGTCTTCATGGCGTCCAGGATGCCCTGGTAGTGATAGTCGGGATCGGACTGGGTCTTGGGGAACCAGACCACTTCTTCGCTGTACACGCTTTCGCCGTTGATCACAGCGCTGACCTTGCGGTCGGATCCGCCGGCGTCAAAGCCGATGCGGCAGCCGTCCAGATGACGGCCCACGGAGGAAGCGGCCTCGCGCTTGACGGAGATGCACTTGGGGCAGGCAGCTTCCAGCACTTCGAAGGGCTTTTCGTACACGGTGGACATGAAATCGGCGTCAAAGTAGCGGGAGCCGCCTTCGGCATAAGCAGCCTTCAGGTGCTCGTACACGGCCTTGGAGCCGGCCACGGTGATCTTGTAGCCGCCGCGGGACCACAGCATGGTCTTGATCAGACGGTCCAGCAGGTCCACGGTGCGCTCGGTTTCCACGCCGTCGGGCAGGATCTGCATGCGGTAGTAGTCGCAGTAGCCCTGGTTACGTTCCACGTTCACGCAGAAGTCCACCTTTTCGGGGGCGGCGGCCACGTCCTTTTCATACTCGCGCAGCACAACGCTCATGGGCATAAACTGAGGATCGAGCGGGGCCTTCACTTTGAGTTCCATAACAAATACCCTCCAAACTTATTGTATAGATGATGGATTACTTTTCAAACTTGCACACGCCGCGGACGAAGGTCTTGATGACCTGGCAGTCTTCATCCATGATGACCACGTCTGCGTCCTTGCCGCATTCCAGGGAGCCTTTGCGATCGGCGACGCCTGCGGATTCGGCAGCGTTCAGGGAAGCGGCGCGCACGGCCTTCCACATGGGCAGGGAGGCGTTATCGCGATAGTTCTTGACGGCGTTGTTCAGCTTGAGCACGGAGCCCGCGATGGTGCCGTCCGCCAGGCGGCATTCGATGCCCTTGACGAAGATGGGCTGGCCGCCCAGGGTGTATTCGCCGTCCGCCAGACCGCCGGCGCGGGTGCAGTCGGTGATCAAAACCAGCTTATTGCCCTTGGCGGTGTTCATCAGGGGGAAGATGCCCTTGTTGACGTGGAAGCAGTCGGCGATGAGCTCGGTGTACACGTCCTGAGTCAGCGCAGCGCCCACCACGCCGGGATCGCGGTGATGCAGGGGAGTCTGGGCGTTGAAGGTATGGGTTACGCGGGTGATGCCCAGGCCCATGGCCTTGCAGGCGCAGTCAAAATTGGCCTTGGTATGGCCGATGGACAGGCAGATGTTGCTCTTCTGACGGAGGGTCCGGGTGAATTCCATGCCGTTTTCCATTTCGGGGGCATAGGTGATCACGTTGATGATGTCCTTGTAGGGCAGCACCTTTTCGGCGTCGGGAGCCAGGATGGCGCTTTCGGCCTGAGCGCCCTTGTTGGCGGGGTTGATGAAGGGGCCTTCGGCATGGCAGCCCAGAATTTCGGCGCCGATGAAATCGTCCTTCAGGCTCTCTTCCTTCAGCTCGCGCAGCTGCTCAAACACGTTTTCCAGAATATCCCAGTCCACGGTCATGGTGGTGGGCAGGAAAGAGGTAACGCCGTTTTCCAGAATGCCCTTGGCCATCAGGCGCACGCCGTCGGGATCGGCATCGGAGGTATCGGCGCCAAGGTAGCCGTGGATATGCACGTCCACCAGGCCGGGAGTGACGTAGGCGCCCTTGGCGTCGATCACTTCGCAGCACTTGTCGCACACTTCGTTTTCGGGGACGATGCCCACGATCTTTTCATCAAACAGCAGGGCCTTGCCGCTCACTTCGCCCTCGGGCAGGATGATGCGGCCGTTGATAATGGCTTTCATTTATGCGTTCCACTCCTTTGTGCAGGATATTTATAAACATACCACTATTATTATACCCATCGTGCATGTAAATTTCAATACGAAACGGGCATAACTTTTCAATTTCTCCCTGCAAAAAATGCCATATGGGCGCAGCGATTGTACACAGAGGGGGATGTATGGTATAATAGCCGTAACGAACGCAGGGGAAGGGAGGCGGCGATATGAAAAGACTGACGGCGCTTGTCATGTGCCTTGTATTGCTCATGCCTTCTTTTGCAAGGACGGAAGACGCGGAAAACCCCGTCCGGCTGCGGGCGCTGCTTGTGGGGTGTGATAATTTTATCTCCCAGCCCTCCACCGCCCCTGCCGCCTCCAGCAATGTGGCCCTGCTTGCCGAGGCGCTTTTGCGCGATAACCGGGAGTACCGCCGCATTGTGACCGAGCGGGATACCGTGGCATCCCTTGAAGAACTGCAAAGCGCCGCAGCGTGGGCCTATGCCGGGGCGGATGAAAACGATATCAGCCTGTTTTACATCAGCACCCACGGGGTATACTCCAAATACCTGCCCAGCAGCAAGGCGGCACTGCTGCTCTCCGACGGCGAGCGGGAGTATGCCCTGACCGCGCAGGAGCTGTATGACATCCTTGCGCCCATCCCGGGCACCAAGGTATTGATCCTGGACGCCTGCCACTCCGGCGCGTTCATCGGCAAGGGGCTGTCGCTGCAAAACGGCGATAATCCCTTTGCGGGGGAGGATTTTAAGGTTTTGTGCAGTGCCGGCGGCAGCGAGGAAAGCTGGTACTGGAAGGGGAGGGACGACGGCGACCCAACCGTCCAGTACGGCGCCAGCTATTTTGCATCCGTGCTGTCCAAGGCGCTTTCCCCTGCATCGGCCGCCGACAAGAACGAGGACGGCCTTGTGACCATCGGGGAAATGACGGATTACCTGTATATGAATTACGCCGCCTCCACGCCCCGCATGTACCCCCAGAAGGGGGATTTTCCCCTCTTTGTGTACGATACCCGCTCGCTGCCCGATTACCGGGTGATCTCCGGATTGACCTTTAACGAGGACGTGCTGCTCCCCGGGCAGAACACATTGTCCTTTTCCTACACGCTTCACGAGGAAGTGAACGTGTACTACCAGCTCATCTACCACAGCCGGGGCGCCTGGGACTTTGACAACGCCCAGATGATCGGCGACGGCATGCTGACGCAGGGCGATACCAGCCCGGGCCGCCGCGCCCGCACGCTGAAGATCGAAACGGATCAACTGGACACGGCGGGATACGTGATGCTGCTGCTCATCACCAAGGAAAACGGCCGCCTGGAAATGCAGGCCAGCCATCTTTTGTGCGTGCAGCCGGCGGAGGGCAAGGTACAATTGTCCGCCCACGCCCAAAGCGCCTTTACGCCGTCAAGCGGCGAGGAAAACAACATCGTGGTGCGGCACGATATGCCCTGCAGCCTGTCCGTCAGCATTGAGGATGAGGAAGGTACTGTGATCGCCCGCATCGCCTACAGCCAGCCCACCCGCCCCCAGGCGTTCCCCGGCAGCACCTTTTCCTGGGACGGCCTGATGAAGGACGGAAGCCAAGCCCCTGAAGGCCAATACCGCGTGCGGGTGGAAACGCGCACGGGCGGCGAAAAGCAGACGGTGTATTCCGACTGGTTCCTGCTCCAAAACGGGGAAACTTGAAAAGTTTTGCAAAGTGTGGTAAAATGTACAAAAACTGTAGGAAAGGAGCGTTTGGCTGTGAAGATCCATAAGTCGGCGGAAGACTATCTGGAAATGATCCTCATGCTCCATGAGCAGAAGGGCGCTGTGCGCTCCATTGATATCGCCATGGGGCTGTCGGTGAGCAAGCCCTCCGTCAGCGTGGCCATGAAGCACCTGCGGGAGGACGGCTACATCCTGATGGATCAGGACAACCTGATCACCCTGACGGACAAGGGCATGGAGGTGGCGCAGCGGGTGTACCACCGCCACAAGACGCTGACCCGGTTCCTTGTGCAACTGGGCGTGGATGAGGAAACCGCCCGCGAGGACGCCTGCAAGGTGGAGCACGATCTGTCGCCCGTCACCTTTGAGGCCATTTTGCGCCAGGTGGAAAAGTAAATAGGCAAAACAAAAGGAAGCCTGCATGGCTTCCTTTTTTGTGTGTCAGTTGACGGAGAGCACCTTGTAATCCTGATCCTCCACGGCAGCTTTGAGCACGTCGCCGGGCACGTCCTTGCTGAGGGTGACGACGGCGTTGCCCTTTTCGTGGCTGACGATGGCTTCGGTAACGCCGTCGATCTTTTCCAGGGTCTTTTTGACCCGCGCTTCGCAGTGCATGCACATCATGCCTTCGATTTTCAGTTCCTTGGTCATGGGTTTGGCCTCCTTGATCTTTTGATGGTGATGGGGTTTGATCTTGTGGTCATGCTTGGGGGAGCGGATGTTCACAAAGTTCAGCCGCAGGGCGTTGGTCACCACGCAGAAGCTGCTCAAACTCATGGCGGCGGCGCCGAACATGGGGTTCATTTCCCACCCGAGCCATGCGATGAACGCGCCGGCTGCCAGCGGGATGCCCAGCGTATTGTAGCAAAACGCCCAGAACAGATTCTGGTGGATGCTGCGCAGCGTGCGGCGGCCAAGGCGGATGGCGGCGGGCACGTCCATGAGGGAGGAGTTCATCAGCACCACGTCGGCAGCATCGATGGCCACGTCCGTGCCTGCGCCGATGGCCATGCCGATATCTGCCTGGGTCAGCGCCGGGGCGTCGTTGATGCCGTCGCCCACCATGATCACCCTGCCCTGCTGCTTGAGCTGCCGGATGACGCTTTCCTTGCCCTCGGGCTTGACGCCCGCGATCACTTCGTCAACGCCCGCCATTTGGGTGATGGCCTTGGCGGTGCGCTCGTTATCGCCGGTGAGCATGACGGTGCGCACGCCCATGTTTTTCAGCTGGCGGATGGCTTCGGGGCTATCCTCCTTCAAGGTATCGGCCACGGCGATGACGCCCAGCAGCTGATCGTCCCTTGCAAAGAGCAGGGGCGTTTTGCCTTGCAGGGAGAAAGCGTGAGCCTGCTTTTCCATCGTTTCCGGCACGGTGCAGCGGCTGCGGATAAAGTCCAGGCTGCCGCCCAGCAGGGTGCGGTTTTCAAATTTTGCGGTCAGGCCGTTGCCGGGCAGCGCCGCAAAGGCGGTGACGGGAGCGGGAGAGGCGCCTGCCTCCTGCGCCCAACGGAGCACGGCTCTGGCCAGCGGATGCTCGCTGTTCTTTTCCAGCGTGCAGGCAAGATGCATCAGCTCATCCTGCGCAATGCCTTCTGCGCACACCACGTCCGTCACCCTGGGCTCGCCCTTGGTGACGGTGCCCGTTTTATCCAGCGCCACGATATCGGCGCGGCCCGTCATTTCCAGCGATGCGGCGGTCTTGAACAGCACGCCGTTTTTGGCGCCCATGCCGCTGCCCACCATGATGGCCACCGGCGTTGCCAGCCCCAGCGCGCAGGGGCAGGAGATGACCAGCACGGAAATGGCGCGGGCAAGGGCAAAGCCAAAGGGCCTGCCCGCAAGCAGCCAGACGATGAGCGTGACCGCGGCGATCCCGATGACCACCGGCACGAACACGCCGGATACCCGGTCGGCTACCTTGGCGATGGGCGCTTTGGTTGCGGCGGCGTCCTGCACCATTTTGATGATCTGGCTGAGCGTGGTATCCTCGCCCACCCGGGTTGCGCGGCAGAGGAGGCGGCCGCTCTGGTTGATGGTGGCGGCGGATACATGATCGCCCGGGGCTTTATCTGCCGGGATGCTTTCGCCGGTGAGGGCGCTTTCGTTGACGGCGCTTTCGCCCTCCACCACCACGCCGTCCACCGGGATGCTTTCGCCGGGACGGACGGAGAACAGATCGTCCTTCTGCACGTCCTCGGTGGGGAGCACCACTTCCTCGCCGTTCCGGATCACGGTGGCGGTCCTGGGCGACAGCTTCATCAGGCTTTTGAGCGCGTCCGTGGTTTTGCCCTTGGAGCGGGCTTCCAGCATTTTGCCCACCGTGATCAGCGTTAAGATCATGGCGGCGCCTTCAAAGTAGAATTCGTGGAGATATTGGTGCTGGGAGGCCGCATCTGCATGGATCATGACAAAGAGCATGCACACGCTGTAGAGGAAGCTGGCCATGGAGCCCATGGCTACCAGCGTATCCATATTGGGGGAGCGGTTCCAAAGGCCCTTTACGCCGCTGATAAAAAATTTCTGGTTGATCACCATGACGACGGCGGCAAGCAAAAGCTGCATGAGCCCAAGCGCTACGGGGCTTTGCAAAAACGCGGGCACGGGGAAACCCCACATACTGTGGCCCATGGAAATGTACATGAGCAAAATCAGAAAGCCCAGCGAGGCGATGAGCCGTTTTTTGAGCCTGGGGGTTTCGGTATCGCGCAGGGCGTCGTCGCTTTGCGGCGCAGTTTTCTGTGCGCCCTTTAAGCTTGCGCCGTAGCCCGCCTTTTCCACGGCGGCGATGATATCCCCGTCGCTTGCCGTCCCCTCCACGCCCATGGAATTGGTCAGCAGACTGACGGCGCATTCGGTAACGCCCGAAACGCCCTTGACTGCCTTTTCCACCCGGGCGCTGCAGGCGGCGCAGGTCATGCCGGTAACGGTAAATTGCTTCATGGAATACTCCTTGCGTCGGTTAATAAGGACTAACTGTATCCACTTTCGATTATACCCGCTCCCGGCGCTTTGTCAAGCGCTGCGGTTGAAATGGGCGGTGCTTCTGTGGTATGATAGGGGAAACGGAGGCATATATGAAACGACAGCTGGAAACGCATCAGCTGTGCACCCGCACGCTGATCCGCGACATGAGAAAAGAATTATGGAACCCCTTCATCGAGGGCGTGAAGCGCTACGGGATGATCGAAGAGGGGGACAGGATCGCCGTATGCATATCGGGCGGCAAGGATTCCTTTATCCTGGCCAAACTGATGCAGCAATTGCAAAGGGTATCGGACGTGCCCTTTGACCTTGAGTTTCTGGTCATGGACCCGGGCTACAGCGCGGAAAACCGCCGCCGCATTGAGGAAAACGCCCGGCTTTTGCACATCCCCGTCACGGTGTTTGAAACGGATATTTTTGCCGCTGCCGAGGACGTGAAGGACAACCCCTGCTATCTGTGCGCCCGCATGCGCAGAGGGCATCTGTACAAAAACGCAAGGCGGCTTTCGTGCAACAAGATCGCCCTGGGGCATCACATGGACGACGTGATCGAGACCACGGTGCTGGGGCTGTTTTACGGATCCCAATTGCAGGCCATGCCGCCCAAAGTGCACAGTCAGAATTTTCCCGGGATGGAACTGATCCGGCCCATGTACTGCATCAGGGAAAAAGACATCATCGCCTGGGCGCAGATGCACGATCTGCACTTCCTCAACTGCGCCTGCCGCATGACGGAAAAGGGCAGGGAGGAAATGAGCAAGCGGCGGGAGATCAAGCATCTTCTGGCGGAGCTTCGCGTAAACAGCCCGCAGATCGACAAGAGCATTTTTTCCGCCGTCCATCGGGTCTGCCTGGACACCATGGTGGGCTGCCGCTGGATGGGCGAGGATCATGCATTTGAGGAACTTTTTGAGGCAAGACGCCATGTGGGCGGGGAGGAGGACGAAACATGAAAATCATTTCCGTGATGGAGGCGTTCCATGTGGAAACGGGCGCGCGCCGCGTGCTGTTTGAAAGGGAGGGCCGCTTTGAAGCGCCCAACTGGCATCCGGACGGGTATCTGGTGTACAACATGGAGGGAAAGCTGCATACCTATCATATGGATACGGGCGTGCACGGCGTGATCGATACCGGCAGCGCCGATCATTGCAACAACGATCATGTGCTGTCGCCCAACGGCCGCTTTGTGGCCATCAGCCACAGC
>SVGT01000014.1 GCA_015056175.1 Clostridiales bacterium
CGGTGCCGCTGAGGCCGAAGAACAGGGCGGTGTTTTCGCCGTTCATATCGGTATTGGCAGAGCAGTGCATGGAAGCAATGCCCTTCAGGGGCAGGTAGTAGTTCATCATGGAGAACATGCCCTTCTTCATTTCGCCGCCGTACCAGGTGTTCAGGATGACCTGCTCACGGGAGGTGATGTTGAAGGCCACGCAGGTTTCGCTGTTCAGGCCCAGTTCCTTGTAGTTTTCCACCTTGGCCTTGGAAGCGTTGTACACCACGAAGTCGGGCTCGAAAACAGCCAGTTCTTCTTCAGAGGGGACGATGAACATGTTCTTGATGAAATGAGCCTGCCAGGCCACTTCCATGATGAAGCGCACGTTCATGCGGGTGTCGGCGTTGGCGCCGCAGAAAGCATCCACAACGTACAGCTTCTTGCCGGACAGTTCCTTCATGGCCAGTTCCTTAACGGTCTGCCAGGTGCTTTCGCTCATGGGATGGTTGTCGTTCTTAAATTCATCGGAGGTCCACCACACGGTGTCCTTGGAATTTTCATCCATGACGATGAACTTGTCCTTGGGGGAACGGCCGGTGTAGATACCGGTCATCACGTTCACAGCGCCCAGTTCGGTCACCTGGCCCTTTTCATAGCCTTCCAGCTCGGGCTTGATTTCTTCCACAAACAGTTCTTCATAAGAAGGATTGTGGATGATTTCGGTGGTACCGGTGATGCCGTACTTGGTCAGATCCAGCTTAGCCATGTTGATGCGACCTCTTTCTTTCCGTTTATTTGGTAGTGGGCACAGCAGATTTGCTGCGCGTCCAAACTTATCCATAGTACCTCATGGTACGTTATTATTATAAATGAATCAAGCTTAAATTGCAATATATTTTCCCATATTTGGATAAAATTTCAGCGTCCCCGTCATAGACGGAAACGCCGAAAATGTCTTATTCCTCATCACCGAACAGAGCGTTTGTAAACTGTTTGGCGTCAAAGGCCTGCAGATCGTCAATCCCCTCGCCAACGCCGATGTACCACACGGGCACGTTCAGTTCCCTGCGGATGGCGATGGCCACGCCGCCCTTGGCGGTGCCGTCCAATTTGGTCAGCACAATGCCGCCGATCTCCACCGCTTCCTTAAACTGCTTGGCCTGCTGGATGCCGTTCTGGCCGGTGGTGGCGTCCAATACCAGCATGCAGCGCACATTGGCCTCGGGATATTCCCGGTCAATGATGCGGCGCATTTTGGAAAGCTCGTCCATCAGGTTCTTTTTGTTGTGCAGACGGCCGGCGGTATCCACGATGAGCAGATCGCTCTTGCGGGCCTTGGCGGCCTGCACGGCGTCATACACCACAGCGGCAGGATCCGCCCCTTCTCCGTGACGGATCAGCGGCACATGGGCGCGGTCCGCCCAGATGGCCAATTGCTCATCCGCAGCGGCGCGGAAGGTATCTGCGGCAGCCAGGATCACGCTTCTGCCGATCTCCTGGAAGCGCAGCGCCATTTTGCCGATGGTGGTGGTTTTGCCAACGCCGTTGACGCCCACCACAAACATCACCATGGGCCACTTGAGCGGCGGGCGGGGAATGTTCATTTCCTCGGCCACGATGCTTTTCAAGATCTCCCTGGCCTTGCCCGCGTCGCGGATCTTTTCGCTTTCCACACGCTGCTTGAGCTTGTCGATCATGTCCATGGTGGCGTCCATACCCACGTCGCCCAGGATCAGGATATCGGTCAGTTCATCGTAAAAATCCTCGTCGATCTCCCGGGTGTTTTCCACCAGTTCATCCACACGGCTGGTCAGACCGCCGCGGGTTTTGGAAAGGCCCTGCTTCAGGCGCTGAAAAAAGCCCATCAAAACGCCTCCTTATTCATAATCCTGCAAGTTGACAGACACCATACCGGAAATGCCGCGCTCCTGCATGGCCACGCCATAGAGCGCATCGCACCTTTCCATGGTGCCCTTGCGGTGGGTGACCACCACAAACTGGGTGCTTTGTTTGTATTCCGCCAGATAATCGGCAAAATAGCCGATGTTGGCTTCGTCCAGCGCCGCCTCGATTTCGTCCAGAATGCAGAACGGCGTGGGCTTGAGCTTGAGCATGGCAAAGAGGATGGCAATAGCCGTCAGCGCCCTTTCGCCGCCGGAGAGCAGGGAAAGCAGCTGCAGCTTCTTTCCCGGGGGCTGGGCGATGATCTCGATGCCGCAGTTCAGCGCATCGCTGGGATCGGTGAGCCTCAGTTCCGCCTGACCGCCGCCAAAGAGACGGGCAAAGGTGATGCGGAAGAAGCCGTCCAGCTTTTCAAACTCGGCCACAAACTGCTTTTCCATCTGGGAAAGCAGACGGGTGATCAGGTTGTTCAGATCCTCCTCCGCCTTGAGCAGGTCGTCCCGCTGAGCGGTAAGGCCGTCGTAACGCTCCTTGGTGCTGGCGAATTCCTCAATAGACGCCACGTTCACCGTACCCATCTCGCGGATGCGGCTGCGCAGCGATGCGGCCTCCCTTTCGCCTGCGGACAGATCAAAGGGCTCGCTGCTTCGCAGCTCCTCCGCGCCGCCGTAGGTCAGTTCGTAGGTATTGAAGATGTGGTCGATCATGTTCTTGAGCTCGCTCTCGGCCTTGCTCAGATTCAGTTCGACCCTGTGCAGCTTCTGGCTGTCCTGATCGTAGGAAGCGTGCAGTTCATCGCTCTGGCGGGCGTTGATGCGCTGCATTTCGCTCTTTTCACGGCGGGCGGCTTCCAACTGTTCTGCCTTACCGTGTTTATACCGCACCCGCTCCTCACATTCCTGCATATCCTTCTGCCGGGATGCAAGTTCGCGTTCAAGGGCAAGGCAGTTTTCCTGCTTTTCGCTGATCTGGCCGTCCATCCTGTCGATCTGCTCGGTCAGCTTGCGCACTTCCTCATCCCTGCGCATCCGGTCACGCCGCAACGTATCCAGGCTGTAGGAAAGGTCTGCATAGTGCATCTGCGCCTTCTGCACCCGCTCGCGGAGAAAATCCACCTTTTCGCGGGCGTCAAAGAGCGCCTTCTGATATTCTTCGGTTTTCAGATCCATGGCCTCGCGGTCGATGGTCTCGTTCTGGCTCTGGGAGAGCACCAGGCGCAGATCCTCCTCGATTTCCGCAATGCCCTCGGACAATTGATCGATCGCTGCGCGGGTGCGTGCCAGCGTATCCTGATTGGCAGCCAGTTCCGCGTAGGCGTTGTTCACGCGCTCCTGCTCGCGGGCTGCTGCGATCTCTTCCTGATGGACGCGCTCCACAGCCTCGTTGCGCAGACGCTTCAGTTCCTCACGCTGCTCCTGACGGCTCTCCAGCGCTTTGCGCAGTTCCTGCAGGCGCTGCTGCTCCATGCGGATATTTTCCCGCATGTCCTTCATTTCGCGCTCACGGCCCAGCAGCGAAACGGCCGTCTTATTGGCCGTACCGCCCGTCATGGAGCCGCCGGAGTGCATCACGTCGCCGTCCAGCGTCACCAGACGGAAGGCGTGGCGGCCTGCACGCATGATGGCAATACCGCTGTTCAGATCCCGTGCCACCACCGTTCTGCCCAGCAGGTTTTCCATGATGCCGCGGAACTTGGGATCAAAGGACACCAGTTCGCTGGCCACGCCCAGGCACCCGGGCATGGACAGCAGCTTTCTTTCTTCATTGGTCAGCACGCGGGAGCGCACGCTGGTCATGGGCAGGAAAGTAGCTCGACCCAGACGGTTGTTGCGCAGATGGTCGATGAGGCGCTTGGCGCTTTCCTCATCCCGGGTGACGATGTTCTGCAGCGCGCCGCCCAGCACCATATCGATGGCCGTTTCCAGCTCCTTGGGCACCTGCAAAAGGCGCGCCACCACGCCGTATACGCCGGGATCGTTCTGCCCAAACTGCAGCGCACGGCGCACAGACTGGCTGTAGCCCTCCATTTCCCGGCTCATTTCGTCCATCAGGCGCAGACGGCTCATGTCCGCCTGGATCTTCACATTCAGCTGCTGGGCTTCCTCTGCCTCCCGCTGCATGCTGTTGGTCATCGCCTGCAACTGGCCTTCGCAGCGGCTGGCCTCGTTTTTCATATCCAGCAGCCCCTGATTGACCAGAGACGCCTGATTGCGGGCATATTCCAATGCATCCTGCAGCTGGATTTCCTTTTCGGCCAGCGTCTTTTCGCTTTCCTGCACTTCTTCCAGGCGCTTTTTCATCTGGGCGGCAATAGCGCTCTGGCGGGCCTGACGGTTCTTTACGTCGCTGAGACGGTTGACGGCCTCCAGAATGGCGCTCTTGTGCTCGTCCAGCAGCTTTTCCTTTTCGTCTGCATCCACAATAGCGTCAGCCAGCTTCTGCTGCTCGTCCGCCAGCGTCTTTTCCGCCGAGGCCAGGGCAGCGCTTTCCTGCTGCGTCTGCTGATCGCCCATTTCCCCCAGCCGGCTCAGCTCGTCCTTGCGCAGGACAGATTCCTTCCTGCGCTCCTCCAGCTGGGTGATCTGATCCTTTTCGTTTTCGATCTGCTGACGGATGCGCTGACAATCGGACTGGATGGAATGCAGCGCTTCGTTTTCGTTCAGGTGGCTCTGCCGCGCATCCTCCAGTTCGTTATCCAGACGGGCTACCGCTTCCTCCAGCAGCTCGCGCTGCGCGCTGTTTTCGCGCAGCGCCGCCTCGTGGTTGAGCAGCACGTCCTGCAGCCCTTCCACGGTCTGCTTCAGCGTTTCGATACGATCCTTCACTTTATCGTGACGGATCAGGAAAATATTGATTTCCAGTTCCTTGAGCCGGGCAGCCAGCTCCAGATACTCTCTGGCCACCTCCGCCTGACTTTCCAGGGGGCCCAGACGGTTTTCCAGTTCTTCAATAATATCGCCCACGCGGTCCAGGTTTTCCCGGGTGCGGGCCAATTTGCGCTCGGCTTCCTCCTTGCGCACGCGGAAGGTCATCACGCCGGCGGCCTCTTCAAACACATGACGGCGCTCCTCACCCTTGGCGGAGAGGATTTCGTCAATGCGGCCCTGACCGATCAGGGAATAGCCCTCGCGGCCGATACCCGTATCGCGGAACAATTCCAGAATATCGCGCAGACGGCAGGTGGTTTTGTTCAGATAATATTCGCTGTCGCCGCTGCGGTACACGCGGCGGGTGACCATGACCTCGGCGAAGCTGGATTTGAGCGCGCCGTCCTCATTATCGAACACCAAAGAGACCTCGCAATAGGAGGCCGCCTTGCGTTTTGCCGTGCCGTTAAAGATCACGTCTTCCATCTTGGCGCCGCGGAGCACCCTTGCGCTCTGCTCGCCCAGCACCCAGCGCACTGCATCGCCAATGTTGCTCTTACCCGAGCCATTGGGGCCTACAATGCCGGTGATGCCTTCGTTGAAAATGATCTCCGTCCTGTCGGCAAAGGATTTGAAGCCATAGATCTCCAGTTTTTTCAGCTTCATGCCTGTTTGTTCCCCGCGTTCTTCCGTAAAATATCAAGCGCAGTCTGCGCCGCGGACTGCTCCGCTTTTTTCTTGCTCATCCCTTTTGCCCGGGCGTACTCCGTATCACGCAGCAGCACGGCTACCTCAAACTCCCTTTGATGGGCAGGGCCGCTTTCGGACAAAAGCACATATCTGGGCGTCACGGCCATGTGGGCCTGCGTCCACTCCTGCAGGGCAGATTTGGGATCGGGTGCGCGCTTGACCGCCACCAGATCATCCGGCCAAAGCCTGTCGATCACATCTTTGGCGGCATGAAAACCGCCGTCCAGATATACAGCCGCCAGCACTGCCTCCATGGCGTCGCTGAGCACGCTGTTCTTTTCCCTGCCGCCCGTCTGCTCGCAGCCCTTTTCCATGACGATTTGAGGGCCCAGGTCGATCATGCGGGCGATATGGGCCAGCGCCTCCTCGCATACCAGACGCTGACGCAGGGTGGTCATTTCTCCTTCATGCAGGTTCTGCATGCGCAGGTAGATGCGGTCGCTGATACACATTTCCAGCACCGCATCCCCCAGGAATTCCAGGCGCTGGTTGTTTTCCGCGCCCATGGACGGGTGACGCAATGCCAAGCGCAAAAGCTTTTCATCCCGGAAGCGGTATCCGATTTTTTCCATCAACCCATCCACAGACGGTCACCCCTCACTTTCCTCAAGTACAAACCACGGTGCGCCCGTACAAATGCCGGACGCACCGCGTGCAGGACATTCCTTTGGTGGTTACTGATGCTTTTCGATGTATTCCACCACATCGCCCACAGTCTTGAGCTCGGTGATGGCGGTATCTTCCACCATGATGTTGAAGTTATCTTCCAGATCCATGATCATGACCATCACGTTGGCGCTGTCGGCGCGCAGATCTTCGATGAGACGCTTGTCGGCGGTCACTTCGCTCACGTCCATCTTCAGCTGCTTGGCGATCATACCGGCTACGGTGTTGAACAGATTCTGATCCATTGTATTATCCTCCTTCAATTCAGGGCAGTTTATTCCGCCCGGGAAAGCAATTCGTTGATGCCGCTCTGGATGTTTTCCGGCAGCTTCTTTTCATACATGGTCACAGCCTGACGGATGGCGCAGGCGATGGCATGGGCATTGCTGGAGCCGTGGGCCTTGACCACAACGCCCTTGACGCCCAGCAGCGGCGCGCCGCCCACTTCTTCGTAGTTCATGGCCTTTTTCACCCGGCGGAAGGCAGGCTTTGCCATCAGGGCGCCCAGTTTGCTGCGGGTATCGGCCATCATTTCACGCTTGATCATGCCAAGGAGCGTAGTGGACACGCCCTCCATGAACTTGAGGATCAAATTGCCGCAGAAGCCGTCGCAGACCACCACGTCCGCCACATCCGCGGTAATATCGCGGCCTTCCACATTGCCCACAAAGTTGAAGGGCGCTTCCTGCATCAGCGGGAAGGCTTCCTTGGTCAGCGCATTGCCCTTTTCGTTTTCCGCGCCGATGTTCACAAGACCCACGCGGGGGTTCTTCAGCCCACGCATCATTTGCATATAGGCGGAGCCCATCACGCCAAACTGGGGCAGATACGCAGGGAGGCAGTCCACATTGGCGCCGCAGTCGATCAGGCAGAAAAAGTCCTTGCCGTTGGGCAGCAGCGGAGCCAGCGCAGGACGATCCACGCCCTCCAGGCGGCCCAGGCGGAACATGCCGCCGGCCAGCACGGCGCCGGTGGAGCCGGAGGATACAAAGCCGTCCGCCGTGCCCTCCTTAAGTGCCAGCATGCCCAGCACAATGGCGCTCTGCTTTTTCTGGCGCACCGCCATGACGGGCGCATCGTGATTGGTGATCACGTCCGGGGTATGAAGCACGGTGATGCGATCCATCACGTCTGCGCAATCCTGCAACAGAGGACGGATCTCCTCCTCAATACCGGCCAGGGTGATCTTCAGTTCCTTATTTTCCCGCAGCGCTTCCACTGCGCCAAACACGGTGCTCTTCGGTGCATTATCGCCGCCCATCGCGTCCAGAAAAATGTGCGCCATATGCTGCGCCTCCTTTTAATCGATGACGTTTTATTGTAGCATAATACGACAAATTTATCAAGCATGGGTTATCAAGGCCCATGAAGAAAGAGCAGGCATTGCGCCTGCTCTTTATCTATACGCTCAGATGCGGGTATGCACCACTTCGTTCATTTCGGCGGAGCGGAGCATGGCCTCCATCACCTTCATCACGCGCATCATCTGCGGATGGGTGACCAATTGCTTTTCCTTTCCCTCGATGGCGGCGGCGATATTGCGGTAATAATCCTTCACGTCGCTTTCAATGCGGGGCAGGGGGTAGCGCTTGATGGTTTCTTCCGTGCGGGGCGCCATGGTTTTGGTAAGGCCTGCCGCCGTCACAACGGGCACAGCGTCCCGCTTTTCCCAGTCGGATACCATGACGATTTCGCCGGACATATCCCAGTCCCGGATCACGGCGGTGCCGTTCTGACCCTGGATGTACCAGCGGGGAAGATTGACAAAGTTGCTGGTGCCCACCTCGATAAGCGCCGTTTTGCCGCTGGCAAAGGTCAGCACGGAGGTAAAGCCGTCGTCGATCTCATCATTGGTCACGTGGGTCACATGGCAGTAGGTGCTCACCACGTCCTCGTCAATGAGCTGCAGCATCTGATCGATCATGTGCACGCCCCAGTCATAAATCATGCCGCCGCCCTTGCGCAGCTTGTTGCGCCAGTCGCCGGGTACGCCGCGGGAGCCGTGCACGCGGCTTTCGATGTTAAACACCGGGCCCAGGGTATTTTCATCATACAGCTTCTTGGCCACCAGATAATCCTCGTCCCAGCGGCGGTTCTGATGCACGGAAAAAATCCTGCCCGTTTCCTGAGAGGCGTCGATCATGGCCTGCAGATCCCAGGAGGTCAGCGTGACGGGCTTTTCGCTGATCACATGCTTGCCTGCATGCATGCACGCTTCCGCCAGGGGACGATGAAAATCGTTGGGCACAGCCAGCGTGACCAACTGCACCTGTTCGTCCGCAAGCAGTTCCTCCAGAGAAGCGTACGCATGCAGCCCGTCCTGACGCGCCGCCTCGTTGCGTTTTTCGTCGATATCGTATACGCCGCAGATATGGATCACATCCGGAATCTTCCTGAGCATTGCCACATGCCAGGTACCCATGCCGCCGTAACCGATCAAAGCCCAATTGATCATTCTTTTCACCTCGGTAAAATAATATTTGGTTTGTCCTCTGCATTGAGAATACCACAATTCTTCTTTCTCCGTCAATCCGCTTTTATGACAGAATCAAGCAAAAAAATGACACATCACGCTGTGTTTCAGGCGTTTTGTGTCATTATCGGCTATCAGATGAAGCGGGTATTCTTTTTCACCAGATGGCCTTCCCGCCCGTAGGCGATCAGGCGCTCGTACCGTTCCACCACCTGCTCCATCACCGTGTCCCAGCTGACGGGAATGGTGTCCCGGGCTTCCCTGCCCACCCGCCGGAGCAATTCTCCGTCATTCATGGAGGAGAGGATCACCCGGGCAAGATCCCGGCTTTCATCCTCGCACAGGAAGCCGTTTTTGCCGTCCTCAATCACTTCCGCGGCGCTGCTTCCCCGCACCATCACGGCAGGGGTATGCATGGCGGCCGCCTCGCGGATCACCATGGGCGCATTATCGTACAGGGAGGGGAAAACGAACAGCGACGCCCGCTGATAGAGCCCGTCCAGCACGTTCAGATCCGTCTGATGGCCGATGCGCCGGACAAAATGTCCGATATGCATATCGGCGATCTTTTTGTCGATCTCCTTTTCATCCGGCCCGCGTCCTGCAAGCAGCAGCGTGAAGCGTTCGCCCTCTTCCTGCAGGAGCTGCGCTGCCTCCAGGATTTTGAGGATGTTCTTTTTCCAGTTCATCTGTCCCACAAACAGGAGCAGTTTTTCCTGTTCCGGGATACCAAACATTTCCTCCACCACGGGGATATATTTTTCGTTCTTTTCCCGGATGTTGACGCCGTTTGGCATCACGTGGATTTCGCCCTGATATCCGTAATCGTGCAGCACCTGCGCCGTATCGTGGCCCACCGCCCACACTTCATCGCAGCGGTTGTAAAAATCCACGATGAATTTGACGCCCAGCTGCGCCATGCGCTCGGACTTGGTGGTTTTGAGAAAATCGTCATAATACTTGGAATGGAACGTGCTCACCAGCGGGATATGGCGGCTGACCGCCAGCCTGAGGGCATCCGAGCCCGCCTTGAAAGGGCTGTGGGCATGGACGATGTCCAGCGGGATCTGCTTGATGCGCTGGCGGTAATGAATGTCCAGATTGGATTCACCCGTCTTGTACTGGCGGATGCCGGGCACGGTGGTGCCGTAATACTCCAGAAGTTCAAAGGGATACCCGCCGCGGTAGCCCGTATCGTTCTGGGGCGTTACCACGGTCACCTGATGGCCCATTTTGCACAGCGTTTCGGCATACGCCAGCGACACGCGCCCCACGCCGTCCACCACAGGAATAAAGGTATCCGTAAACTGACCGATCCGCAGCATAACCAATTTGCCTCCATCTGGCCCGCTTCACGCAGGCCGCAACAAGCATTATACTGTTTTTTCCAATAAAATCAACCGGATTCGCTCGACAATAAAAGGCAACTGTGTACGGAATATGGCAGTATCGTGTCACATTTTACATGTTCAGATCGTCTCCGTCCCGCTGTGCGGCAGCCTGAAGCACGTCGTCCTTCGTCAGCTGCATCAGCTTTTCCCTTGTCATTTCGCCTTTTTCTCCCGCCAGACGGTTTGCCTGCCGGGCAATGGTCTTTTCAAACAGGTTGCGCACGCCGCGGGCATTGCCAAAGCCCTTCACATCCTCCCGGCTTTCCTTTTCCAGGATGGCAGCCAGTTCCTTTTTGCCCTCGTCATCCAGCGTATAGCCGCCCTGACTGCAGCGCATGTCAAAGATGGCCGTCATTTCCTCCACGGTATAATCCGGGAAATGAATGAAACGGTTGAAGCGGGATTCCAGACCGGGATTGGAATGGAGGAACTCCTGCATGGGCTCGATATAGCCCGCCACAATGACCACCAGATCATCCCGGTTATCTTCCATCATTTTCAGCAGCGTGTCCACCGCTTCCTGGCCGTAATCGTTTTCGCCCCGGCCCGTCAGCGTATAGGCTTCATCGATAAACAGCACGCCGCCAAGAGCCTTTTCCACCACAGCTTTGGTTTTTTCCGCCGTCTGGCCCACGTACCCTGCCACGAGCCCTGCCCGGTCCACTTCCACAAGCTGACCCTTGCTCAACACGCCCAGCACCTTGTAAATGCGGCTCATGAGCCTTGCGATCATGGTTTTGCCCGTGCCGGGGTTGCCGGAAAACACCATATGCAGGGAAAGCTCGGGAGAAGGCAGATCCATTTCCCTGCGCTTTTTGCACACCGTGACCCAGTTGATCAGGCTGCTGACCTCGCTCTTCACGCTGTCAAGGCCGATGTAGGAAGCAAGCTCCTTTTGCAAATCCTCCAGCGTTTCCTGTTTTTCTTCCTTGTTTTCAGCTTTCTGCTCCGTTTTTGCAGCATCCGCCTGATGCTTTTCGGCTTCTTCCATATGGCGGGCAGGCAATTGGGTGCCACCCTCCCCGTCCTCATCTCCCCACAGATCGCGGGTGATGGCGTGCATCTGCCTGCGGAGGAGGTCCTGCATCACTTCATTCTGCAGCTGGATAATTTCATCTTTCCGGTCCATGGGGTTACTCCTTCTTTCCCGCATCCTTTTGGGCGGCATTGGCCTGCTTCATGGCCAGAATGCTCTCCCTGCTCAGCACGCTGTCCGTACCCAGACAGGCACTGCACCGCCTGAGACAGGACGGACACACGCAGGACGCATCACTTTCAGCATGGATCATAAAATCTCCGCATACGGGACAACTGCAGCGCATAAAACTTCCTCCCAATCAAAACAGTTCATCGTTAAAGGTAATGCTTTTGAGCAGCGTTTCCAGTTCCGCCAGCTGACGCGCGCCGGTATCCAGCAGCGCCTGATCGGAATAGGCGTAGAACAAAAGCGTACATCCGCCCAGCATGGTATCGGCATAATAATACCCGCCTGCGCCGTCATCCACATAAAAAATGAGGAACAGCGCATTGCCCTGATCGTTCCCAACGCCCTTCACATATTCGCAGGACAGCGTATCGTCCGCCCGCTCCAGCATGCCCATCAGTTCCGCCAGGTACCCGTAGTACTCGCTGTTCATCTGCGTGGGTACGGAAAAATCCTCATAATAGGCGCGGTCGTCGGAAATGGAGATCTCGATCAGGGACGTATAGGTTTCAAAGGCGCCCAGCACCTTAAAATCCTCCGTGCTGCTGTCCAGGCCGAAGTTCTCATCCAGCTCCCAGGTGTCCGGATACCGGACGCTGAACGCGCCGGCAAAATCATGCTCCAAAGCGCAGGCAAAAGTCCATTGCAGCATAAGGCACACGGTAAGCAGCAGGAGTATCCGTTTTTTCAGCATCTTGGCGCCTCCTCACTTGTATATCTGCACAAATTATATCACATATCCCCTGCTTTTTCCACCGTCTGCAGGGAATATTGCCCATTCCCCTTCGCATTGCCTTTTTGCCGCTTTTGCCGTATAATGAAGCCAACCGATAAATGTGATTCCGGAGGTACCTGTATGGCGGCTCTCGCCTTCTTATTTGTATTTATGCTCTCGGGCGCCCTGATCGTCCGCTTTCTGCTGCCCCGAGTGGCGTTCACCGCCAGGCTCTGGCTGGGCATGTGCCTGGGCATCCTGCTGATGATGTGGCTGCCCTTCCTGATGGGCTTCATGTTGGATTTTACATTGAAAGCGCACCTGCTTTCCCTCATCCCCCTTGCGCTCGTCACCGGCGGCGCATATTTTCTCCGCGACAAACGGGAAGCCAAGGGCTGGAACGAGGATGAAAAGCGCCTGTGCCTGTCGCTTTTGCTTGTTGCGCTGCCGCTTAGCATCCTGGGCGGCTATCTGCAGCACACCCACAACATCCGCCCGGCTGCGGACGGAAGTTTGCACGTAGGCCAGAGCACCTACGGCGATCTGAACCTTCACCTTGGCATCATCACCTCCATGCGCAATGCCGCATTGCCCGCCGATTACAGCATCTTCCCGGGCGCGCAGCTCTCCTACCCTTTCCTGATGGACAGTTTCTCCACCTCCTTCATGCTGCTGGGCACGTCGCTGCGCTTTGCGGTGGTCATGCCGGGCACGCTGATGATGGCGCTCACCTTTTCCGGATACATGATCCTTGCCCGCCGCATGGCGGATACCAAAGGCGGCGCCATCCTGGCAACGCTGCTCTTTTTCCTCAACGGCGGCCTGGGGTTCCTATATGTGTTTGATATGCAGGGCGTGGCCACCGGCGTGTACGGCGACGGCCAGCTGCAAAGCGTCAGCGGCCTGTGGAACCGCATCCGAAATGTGCTGGACGGCTGGTACCAGGCGCCCACCAACCATGCGGAGTTTACCACCTATAACCTGCGCTGGAGCAATGTGATCTGCGATATGCTCATCCCCCAGCGTACCATTCTGGGCGGCTGGTGTCAGCTGCTCCCCTGCATGTATCTGCTTTATGACGCCCTGTGCCCCACAAACGGACTCCCCTGCCGTCCGGAAAACAGCCGTGCCTATAACCTGCGCACCCTGATCCTGCTGGGCGTCTGGGCAGGCGCGCTGCCCCTTCTGCACACCCATTCCTTCCTGGCCCTGGGGCTTATGAGCGCAGGCTTTATGCTCTACGATCTTTGCCACGCGGGCAGGGAATGGAAACAGGCGCTCATCTCCTGGCTGATCTACGGCCTCATCGCCGTGGTGCTGGCTGCGCCCCAATTGTTCACCTGGACCTTCAAACAGGCCACCGGCAGCGAGGGCTTCCTCTCCTTCCACTTCAACTGGGTGAACAACTCCTATTCCAACGGGCTGCGCGACGGGTATCTGTGGTTCTACGTCAAGAACGTAGGCCTGCCCTTTATCCTGCTGCTGCTTGCACTGCTGGAAAAAAATCCCAAGCGGCGCTTCCTGGCAAGCGGCGCCTTTGCCATCTTTCTCGTGGCAGAGTTCATCCAGTTCCAGCCCAACGAGTATGATAACAACAAGCTGTTCTACGTGTGGTACATGCTCTGCGCCGTCATCGTCGGCGATTATATGGTGGAATTGTACCGCAAGCTCCAGGGCATCCGCGCACGCCGTGTGATGGCGGTGATCACCCTGTTTGTATGCTTTGCTTCCGCCGTGCTCACCGTCGCCCGCGAATGCGTCAGCGATTATCAGACCTTCTCCTTCCAGGATGTGGAGGCTGCCGAATTCATCGAGGAAAACACCCCTGCGGACGCCGTGTTCATGACCTGGACCCAGCACATCAACCCCGTCAGCGCCCTGACCGGACGCACCATCGTGTGCGGCCCCGCCCTGTGGCTTAGCTTCCACGGTCTGGATATCACACAGCGCACCAATGAGATCTATGATTTTTACATGGATCCCGCAAATGAAGGGGATACCCTTGAAAAATACGGCGTCGACTACATCTTTGTCAGCAGCTACGAGCGGGCCAACTGCTACGTGAATACCCTGGCCCTTGAAAACAATTTTACCAAAGTGTTTGAAAGCAGCTATGGCGATATCGCCATCTACGCCGTGGAGTAACAGCGATGGAAAGATTTTTTGTCTATTCCAAAGAGCACAACAAGCCCATCCGGCTGCTGGTGCAGATGAACCCCGGAGAAAGGATGCAGTACCTTACCTGCATCGTGCTAAGCTGGGATGCGGAAAAGGTCTTCTACATCCGCGCAAGGAAATGCGACCAGGGCAAGCCGCCCCGGGAGATTCCCCTCAGCCAGATCTTCTCTGCCGATTACGCCCGGGGCGATCACGGCGATACGCTGCAATTTCAGGAGGAAAGCAAACCATGATGACAAAAATCAAAGCCCTTTTGAAGGACCCCAAAATGCAGGAGATGATCTCCTACGTATTTTTCGGCGTGCTGACCACGCTGGTCAACTGGTGCGTGTACGTATTTTTGACCTGGGTGCTGGGTATGCAGACCCATGCCCGGGGAAGCGCCGCATACGTGCTCATCGGCAATGCCGCCACGCTCTGCGCCTGGGTGCTCTCCGTGCTCTTCGCCTTTTTCACCAACAAGCGCTATGTGTTCAAAAGCGGCGCCACCCGCCAAAATGGCGCGTGGAAGGAATTTATCCTATTCATTTCCGCCCGTGTGGTGGGGTATTTCCTCTTTGATATGCTCATCTATACCGCGCTGCTCTACCTGATGAACGATAAGCTGGATAAGCTGCTCATGAACGTGCTGGTGATCATTTTCAACTACGTGGCCAGCAAATGGGTGGTGTTCCGCAAGAAACGCGCGTAAAGATAGCGGTTGACAATTCTCTTTTCCAATGTATATAATGGTACGTATGCCAAATTCCGTAAGTTTCGTCAAAGGAGTTGTGACCATGGAACTTTCACATAAGATGATCATTGCCGGCGTGGAACGCCATCTGCCCCTGTGCCGCGTGACGGACGATTTGTACATCGGCGCCTTCGTCATCTTTGGCGACGTGGAACTGACCTGTGCCTGCGCCCGCGACCTGCTCAAAAAAGCCCCTGAGCACGATATCATCATCACCGCGGAAAGCAAGGGCATCCCCCTGGCCTACGAAATGGCCCGTCAGGAGGGCGTCAACCACTATCTCATCGCCCGCAAGAAGCCCAAGCTGTACATGAAAAACGTGTTCAAAACGGTGGTCAACTCCATCACCACCGAGGGCGAGCAGATCCTCTGCATCGACCAGAAGGATGCGGATGATATGCGCGGCAAGCGCGTGCTGATCGTGGACGACGTGATCAGCACCGGCGAAAGCCTGAAGGCTGTGGAAAAGCTGGTGCTGGAAGCCGGCGGCAATATCGTGGGCAAGATGGCCATTCTGGCCGAAGGTGACGCCCAGGAGCGCCCCGACATCATCTATCTGGAAAAACTGCCCCTGTTCAATCCGGACGGCAGCATCAAGGCGTAATTTTCCGTGGGAAACGCGGTTTTTCGCCCGATTTTCCACAAAAAAATGCTTGCAATCACAGCATCCCTATGATATAATAGTCAAGCTGTAATGATTGGAATGTACTGCGGCCCTTCAGCTGCATGATCATGAACATTCCCTTGGAGGTAAGATTTATGGGTAAGTTTTGCGAAGTATGCGAAAAGGGCCTCATGTCCGGCCATAACGTGAGCCACTCCAACCGCAAGAGCAACCGTCGTTGGGCTCCCAACGTGCAGAAGGTGCATGTGCTGGTTGATGGCAAGCCCACTCACCTGAACGTGTGCACCCGCTGCCTGCGTTCCGGCAAGGTCGTGCGCGCCATGCATGAAATCAAGGTCGTCGAAGAAGCCCCCGTGGCCGAAGTCGCCGTCGTTGAAGAAGCGTAACTGATTTTCGCTGCACAATAAGACCGTCCCGTTATGGGGCGGTCTTTTTGTTGTGGGCGGACTTTTTGTTATGGGCGGACTTTTTGTTATGGGACGGTCTTTTTGCTGTGGGCGGACTTTTTATTATGGGGCGTTTGTCAGGTTATGGAGCGATCATTCGCTTGGCGCAGCCCTCTTGCCTGACATGGGGCGTCCTGTGTTATGGCAAACTTGAAGAAATCTGCCGGCAGGGTCGCAAGCAGAACCTCATGCTCCGTCCCCCTCCCCTCCCTGCGTCCATCCAAAAGCGGTCCCCGGCACATGTCCGGAGACCGCTTGATTTTGCTTATTCAGCCGTTTTTCCAAGCACCTTGATCTCTTCATTGTCGAAGAAGGCCACGGCGGCAAATCCGGCATTTTCCAGGTTGCCCAGCTGCTTACCCAGCTTCTTCTGCTGCGGCAGCACGGTAACGGCATATTCACCGCGCAGCGTACCGGCCTTTTTCAGTACGTCCGCAAAGGGCACGTCGTCACGATAGAGCAGAGCCAGCTTCTGCGCCACAGGTGCCTTATAGCCCTGCTCCAGCAGAATGCCGCAGATGCGCTCAAAGCCGATGGAGAAGCCCACGGCGGGCACCTGCTGACCCAGGAACTTGCCGATCATGCCGTCGTAACGGCCGCCGCCCGCCACCGCGCCGGAGAAGGCCGCGCAGGTGATTTCAAACACCACGCCGGTATAATAGCCCTGGCCGCGCACCAGAGAGGGCGCATAGGCGATCTTGTAGCGGCCGTCGGTCAGCGCGTTCACAGCGTCGATGATGGCGATCAGCCGGTCGCTCAGCGTCTTATCCTCCATCAGTTCAGCCACACGCTGGATGGAAAAATCGCCTGCCTTGAGGAAAGCGTCCAGCGCCTCGATGGCACTTTCGGGATATTCCTTTTCGGTCAGCTCCTTCTTCACGCCCTCGGCGCCGATCTTGTCCATCTTGTCAAAGGTGATGCACACGCTGTCCAGCGTATCCTGTGCAAAGCCCATGGCCGTCAGCATGCTGCGCAGCATGCGGCGGTCGTTGATGTTGACGGTAAAATCCTCAAAGCCGATGCTGAGCAGCGCGCGGGCCGTCACATCGATCAGTTCGATCTCGGCGTTGACGCTGTCATCGCCCAGGATGTCGATATCGCACTGCACAAATTCGCGCAGGCGGCCCTTCTGGGGACGCTCGGCGCGGAACACCCGGTCGGTCTGGATCACCTTGAAGGGGGTGGGCAGCACGGCGCGGTTGGCCGCATAATAGCGGGACAGGGGCAGCGTCAGATCGTAACGCAGACCCATATCGGACAGGCTCTTTTCATCGCCCTTTTCAAGGGCCGCATTCAGCTTTTCGCCGCGCTTGAGCACCTTGAAAATCAGGTTCAGGTTGTCGCCGCCATCGCTCTTGTCCAGGTTTTCCATATCCTCCAGCATGGGGGTGGAAATGCGTTCAAAGCCGCTGGCGCGGTAGGTTTCCAGAATCTTGCCCTGCACAAAATCACGCAGGCGCATTTCGTCCGGCAAATAATCCTTCATACCCTTCAGGGGATTGATCTTCACGTTGATTGCTCCTTTCGGTTCTGCCTTTTACGCAGGAAAGTTCTGTGTCAGAGTGATATATTCCTTCAGTGTCAGCGTTTCGCCGCGGCGGTTTGCTTCGATGCCGCTTTTTGTCATCCATCCCTCCACCGCCGTACGCTCCATATGGAAGGTGTTCATCAGGTTATTGAGCAGCGTTTTGCGCCGCATGGCAAATCCTGCGGTGACCACCTTGAGGAAAAGCTCCTCCCGATCGCCTGCAAAGGCGCGTTCATCCTTTGCGCGCAGCGGCATGGTTACAAAAGCGCTGTCCACCTGGGGCGGCGGGGTAAAGAGCACCCGGGGCACGTCCAGCACGATCTGCGGCTGGCCGTAGTACTGGCTTTTCAGCGAAAGCACGCTGTATTCCTTGCCGCCGGGCCTGGCAGTCAGGCGCTCGGCTGCCTCCTTCTGCACCATTACGTTGATGGACAATATGGGCATATCGGACGCCATCAGCATGTTCATCAGATCCGCCGTCAGGTAGTAGGGAATGTTGGCCACCACATGGAACGCGCCCAAATCCTTTGTCACCTCAGGCAAATTCAGCTTCATCACGTCCCCGTGCACCAGGGTAAAGTTGGAAAACTTGCCCATGCTCACCTTCAGGATGGGGATCAGCGCATCATCGATCTCCACGGAGACTACCTTTTTACAGCGCCTGCACAGCGCTTTGGTCATGATGCCCATGCCCGGGCCGATTTCCAGCACGCAGTCATTTTCCCCCACGCCGGACAGATCCACCAGACTTTCGATGAGATAATCGTCCGTCAGGAAGTTCTGGCCCAGGCTTTTCTTGTGGTGAAAATCCTGCTTGCCCTTTCCGCCCTTGTGGCCCTTGCTGTAGATGCTCATCCAAGCCTCCTCACATGCTCCGAAACCGCCTTCATATCCGGCGCGCCAAAGAGCGCCGTGCCCATGACCAGCACGCTGGCGCCCGCTTCCGCGCAGATGTGCGCGTTCTGCATGCTTACGCCGCCGTCCACGGAAATCTCGCCCTTGTAGCCCATTTCCCGCAGACGCATGATCTTTTCCATCTGTTCTTCCTTAAACTTCTGGCCGCCAAAGCCGGGCTCCACCGTCATGATGAGCACCATATCCGCTTCATCCAGATAGGGGATAATGTGGCTAACAGGCGTTCCGGGGCGCAGCGTAATGCCGCTCATGGCGCCCTTTTCGCGGATGAGACGCAGCATGTTGCGCATATCGCCGTCCGCCTCCACATGCACAGTCACCGCCTTTGCGCCTGCGCCGATAAAGGCGTCCAGGTACTTGAAGGGCTGATCCAGCATCAGATGCACGTCCACAAAAGCCTGCGGAAACTGCTTGCAGATGCGTGCGCACAGCGCGGGGCCGTAGGAGAAGTTGGGTACAAAATGGCCGTCCATAATGTCCAGATGGATCCAGTCCGCGCCGGCGTCCAGCACCTTCTGGATATCCGCGCCCATATTCATCATATCCGCCGCCAGAATGGACGGGGCAAGCTTAATCATAACGTTCTCTCCAATTCTTGCGTAATACTTCCAGGAGCAGTGTGTATCTTTCGTGCCTGTCCCTGTCGATTTTCCCCTCTGCCACGGCCTGGCGCACGGCGCAGCCGGGCTCGCTGTGATGGTAACAGGGGGCAAAGCGGCACTGCCCAAGATACGGTTCAAACTCCGGGTAATAATCCTGCAATTGCACAGGATCAAACACGTCCTCGATTTCCAGCAGAGAAAAACCCGGCGTGTCAAACACCCGCATATCCTCCAGACAAAAAAGCTCTGCATGGCGGGTGGTGTTTTTGCCTCTGGCGATCTTCAAACTGATATCGCCCGTTTCCAATTCCAGGGCAAACAGGCTGTTGAGGGTGGTGGATTTGCCCACGCCGCTCTGCCCCAGGAAACAGGCCGTTTCCCCCCTGAGGCAGGCACGTACTTCATCCAGCCCCTCATTACCCTTGGCGCTGATGCCCAGCACACGGGTATCGGCGCCGGCATAGGTCTTTTGCGCCGCCCTTGCCGTTTCGCCTCCGTCCAGATCACACTTGTTGATCAGGATCATGGTTTTGATATGCTGCTTACGGGCGTAGTAAAGCATTTTGTCCACCAGCAGCCAGTCCGGCAGCGGCTGTACGGCGATGACGATGCACATCAGCGTCATATTGCTCACCGGCGGCCGCAGGCATTCGCTGCGGCGGGGCAGGATTTCCTCCACCCAGCCGTGCTCATCGCTGATGCCGCCGGGGGTAAACAGGATATCGTCCCCCACCAGGGGCGAAATACGCTGCCTGCGGAATTTTTTCTTGGCCCGCAGCACATATTCCGTGCCGTCCTCTCCGCGCACGGTGTACAAACCGCCCATGCCGCGGAGCAAAGTTCCTTGCATCATTCCGTTATCTCTCCGTCCGTTCCGGTAGGCTTGAGCACATACACGGCCAGAATCGCCGTGGCGTCCCGCGTCACGGTATCCCCTACGTCATGGGGATTGGCGCTGCGGTCAAAATAGTTCTGTGCAGCCACCACATTATGGAGATGCTCATCCTCGATGATGATCTCCTTGATCTCCGTCACCGTCACGCCCAGATTGCCCAGCTCCTGCAATGCGCTTTCGCGGCTCTTGCCCGTCAGCTGAGGCAGCGTCACGCTGCCGCCGCTGAGCGTCAATTGCACGATGCCGCCCGCGATGGTTTCCCCCGCCTCAGGCGATTGGGCGATCACCGTATCCCAGGGCAGATTGCTCAGCACCCGGTCAGGCAGTTCCACCACGGAAATACCCATTTTTTCAAGGGTTGCGCGGGCGTCCTGCAGCATATCGCCCTTCACGTCCGGCACGGTCTTTTCCTCAGGGCCTGCGGAAATGGTGAGCAGCACCGTTTCTCCCTTTTTAAGGCGGGTCTCGTATTCCGGCGTCTGGGTGATCACCGTACCCACAGGCTTTACGTTATCGCTGACGCGGGTCACGTGCATTTTCAGCCCCACCAGCGCCAGCTGCTTCTGGGCAGCCTCTTCCGTTTCATCCAGCAGGTAGGGCACCGTTGCCCGGTTAACCACCTGGTTATACACATACACAGAGCCCATCCCCAGCGCCGCCAGCGCCAGCACGCACAGCGCAGTGCCGATGATGCGCATCCAGATGAGCTGCGGCGTTACCTTGCGCTTTTTCTTCTTGCTGTTTTCCTGGGAGATCTGGGAAATCGGCTTGGTCTGGATGGAGCTGAGCCAGTCGCCGTCCGGCTCGTGCATGGCGCGGTGAATATCCTGCGCCATTTCCAGCGCGCTCTGGTAGCGGTTTTCCGGCTTCTTTTCCATGGCGCGGAGCACCACTTTTTCAAGCGCGGGCGAAATACCCTGGCGGATCTCGTTCATGGGTCTGGGCGCTGCGTTGATCTGCTGCATGGCCACCGCCACAGGCGTTTCCCCGTCAAAGGGCACCTGTCCGGTGAGCATCTCGTACATCACCACGCCCACGCTGTACAGATCGCTGCTTTCGTTTACCTGCCCGCCGCGGGCCTGTTCGGGCGAAAAGTAGTACACCGAGCCCATCACGCTGTCCGTTTTGGTCAGCGTATTGCTGCCCGCCACACGGGCGATGCCAAAGTCCGCCACCTTCACATGGCCTTCGGAATGGACCAGCACGTTCTGCGGCTTGATATCCCGGTGAATGATGCCGTTCTGATGGGCATGCTGCAGCGCTGACAGAATGCGGATGGCGATCTGGCAGGCAACCTGCGGCGCCATGGCGCCCTTTTCCACGATCAGCTCCTTCAGCGTTTTACCGCGGACGTACTCCATCACCAGATATCTCAGTTCGCCCTCCTGACCCACGTCCAGGAGGTTTACGATATTGTGATGGCTCATTTTGCTGGCCGTGGTGGCCTCCCGCTCAAAACGGCCGAGGAATTCCTCATCCTTGCTGTATTCGGGACGGAGGATCTTCACCGCCACATGGTGACCGGTGCGTTTGTCCTGCGCCTTGTAGACCACAGACATACCGCCCTTGCCCACAAAACTGATCAGTTCATACCGGTTATCCAATACTTTTCCGATCATGGCGCCACCTCCGCAAGGAGCAGCGTCACATTATCCCGGCCGCCCAGCGACAGCGCGCGCAGCAGCAGCGCATTGGCCGCTTCTTCCATGTTCATGTTTTCCAGGCGCTGAGCCATTTCCCCGTCGGTCACATATTCGGAAAGCCCGTCGGAGCACAAAAGCCACTTATCGCCCGTCATTTTATCCACACGGATAATATCGCACTCGATATCCTCCGCTGTGCCGATTGCGCGGGTGATCACATTGCGATAGGGATGGCGTGCGGCCTCCTCCGGAGTAATAATGCCGTCTCGCACCATTTCCCCAACCAGGCTGTGGTCCTGCGTCACCTGACGCATTTCGCCCCGGCGCAAAAGATAAGCCCGGCTGTCGCCCACATGGGCGATGAGGAGAGAATCCTCATCCTCCCACAGCATGGTCAGCGTGGTGCCCATCCCCTTAAGATCGGGGTCTTCCAGCTGCGCTGCATACACTGCTTTGTTGACTTCCTCCACCGCGCTGCGCAGCGCATGCTCCGTGGGCTTTTTATCGGAAAGCAATTGAGCAAGCATATCCACCGTCATGCGGCTGGCCACGTCGCCGGCCTTATGCCCACCCATGCCGTCTGCCACACCGTAGAGGGAAAACCGGTCGCGGTGCAAAAGCAACGCGTCCTGATTGGATGCGCGCACCCGCCCGATATCCGTCCGGCTTACCACTTTCATGCTTTCACCTCCGCCAGATGCTTCTTGCGCAATTGCCCGCATGCACCCTCGATATCATCGCCCATTTCGCGCCTGCGGGTGGCGGAAATGTGCAGGTCCTTCAATACTTTCAGGAAGGTTTGCACCTGTTTTTCGGTAACGCCCTTCAGATCGCGCTCGGGAACGGAGTTGAGCGGGATCAGGTTCACATGGCACTGCATGCCGCGCAGGCGCGACGCCAGCTCCCGGGCACACCCTTCATCTGCATTGAGACCGTCCACCAGCGCATATTCAAACACCACGCGGCGGCCTGTCTGCTGAATGTAATATTTACAGGCAGAGAGCACCTCGTCCATGCCGTAGCGGTTGGCAACAGGCATCAGCTGCCTGCGGATCGTGTCATTGGGCGCATGAAGCGAAAGGGACAGGGTAACAGGCAGCTTTTCATCCGCAAACTGATGCATTTTGTCAACCAGACCGCAGGTGCTCAGCGAAATATGCCTCAGACCGATGTTCAGGCCCTTTTCATGGCTCACCAGACGCAAAAAGCGCACCACCTGGTCATAATTGTCCAGCGGCTCGCCGCTGCCCATCAGCACGATGTTGTGCACCTTTTCCCCATTCATATCCCGGTTGGCGCACTGCACCTGACCCAGCATTTCCGCCGCCGTCAGGTTGCGCACGCACCCATCCAGCGTGCTGGCGCAAAAGCGGCAGCCCATGCGGCAGCCCACCTGGGTGGAAATGCACAGCGTGCAGCCGTATTCGTAGCGCATCAATACGCCCTCGATACAGTTGCCGTCGCGGAGGGAAAAGAGGTATTTGCGCGTCCCGTCCAGTTTGCTCACCCGGGTCGACAGAATGCTGACCGGCTGATCCACCGCTTCACTCTTCAATTTTTCCCGGAGCGCCTGGGAAAGGTTGCTCATTTCATCAAAGGCAGCGCCCTTGTGCAGCCAGGCAAACACCTGATCCGCACGGAAGGCTTTTTCGCCCCGTTCCGCCATCCATTCCTTCAGTTCTTCCGGATACATACCCATGAGTTCTTGCATGTTAATTTCCTATATTCCTTTACACACGCTTCATGCGGGCAATAAAGAAGCCTTCCAGCCCATCCAGATGGGGCAAAATCTGCACGCCGTGTTCGCCGTTGCGCTCCCGGATGCTTTCGGGGAAGCACTCAGGCAGGGACATGATCTTGAATTCGGGATGGTTTTTCAGGAACTTTTCGATCTGCAGTCCGTTTTCCTCCGGCAGCAGGGAGCAGGTGGAATACACCAGCGTGCCGCCCTTTTTGACGTACTTGCAGCAGGTTTCCAGCAGCTTTTCCTGAATACCGGTCAACTCTTCCACGGATTCCTTGCTCACGCGGTACTTAAGATCGGGTTTATCGTCCATGACGCCAAGACCGGAGCAGGGAGCGTCCAGCAGCACAGCGTCCATCTGGCCTTCAATATCCTCACGCAGCACGCAGGCGTCGCGCACGGCGGGACGGATGTTTTCAAGGTGCAGACGCTTCATCATGGCGCGGATCAGCGCCACGCGATGCTCATGCACGTCCCACGCATACACGCGGCCCGTGCCGGACATGGTTTCCGCCAGATACGCCGTTTTGCCGCCGGGAGCCGCGCAGCAATCCAGCACCTGCATGCCGTTTTTCACCTGCAGCGCTTCCGCCGCCAGCATGCTGCTTTCACCCTCGATGGAGAAATGGCCGCCCAGATAATCCGCATCGCGGGCGATCTCGGACGCACCCTGCACATGCCAGGCGTCCAGCACCTTGCCCTTCTGAGCGTTCCACACCTTCTTTTCCAGGATCTGCTCAAACTGCTGCTGAGAGACCATGGTCTTGTTGCGGCGCAGCGTCATAAAGTGCTCGCCGCGATAGGCGCAGATCTTGCGGGCCGTTTCGGGATCGTAGGCGTCCATCAGCTTCTGGGCCAGCCAATAGGGCACGGAGAACATGATGGACAGGTAGCGGGCGCCCTCGTCGGGGGTGGGCCACTTGATATCGGGAAGGCCGCGGATCAGGTTGCGAAGCACGGCGTTTACCAGGCCGGTCATGCTTTCCATGCCGATGTGGCGGGTCAGCTTCACCGCTTCATCCACCACCGCGCTGGAAGGCACACGGTCCATGTACATTAGCTGGCAGGCGCTCATGCGCAGGATATCCCGCACCCGCTTTTCCAGCGATTCCACGTCATCCAGGAAGCCGCTGAGGGCAAAATCAATGCGGATGAGGTTTTCCACCGTGGAATACACCAGATTGGTGCAGAAGCGCTTTTCCACCTGGGGAAGATTGGCACCCGTCAGCTTCTGATCCAGCACCAGGGAGGCATAGCCATCCTTGTGCAGCACGTCGGTCAGCACCTCCAGCGCCACCTTGCGGCCTCCGGACACCTGATTGTTCTGGGGACGGCTGTCGCCTGCGGGACGGCCGAAGGGCTTTTTATCGCCATAGGGCTTGCGCTCCCCAAAGGGCTTGCACTCGCCAAAGGGCTTGCGCTCGCCAAATTCCTTCTTGTCGCTGTAAGGCTTCTTGTCCCCAAAGGGCTTCTTGTCCCCAAAGGGCTTTTTGTCGCCAAAGCTCTTCTTTTCACCGTAAGGCTTCTTGTCGCCATAGGGCTTGCGGTCGCCAAAGCTCTTCTTTTCACCGTAAGGCTTCTTTTCACCGTAGGACTTCCTGTCGCCCTGAGAACGGGTGAATTTCTTTTCCTGATCCATTACATGTACTCCTCGTCTCATTCAATAATCGTTTGATTGATGCCGTGACCGCGCAGATAATCCTGCGCCTTCATACGCTTTCCGCCCTGTGCCTGCAGTTCAATGATGCGCAGGGCCTTGTCCCCCGCCGCGATCACCAGGCCCTGCCTGGCGTCGGCGCACAGCACAGTGCCGGGAGCGGCGGTCATATCTGCAACTTCTGCCTTCCACACCTTCATGGGGGCGCCCTCCACCATCATGTAGGAGCAGGGCCAGGGATCAAAGGCACGCACCTGATTGCACAGTTCCTGTGCGCTCTTACGAAAATCCATCAGGCCCATTTCCTTTTTCAGCATGGGATAATAGCTCATTTTGCTTTCATCCTGCTTTTCCCGGGGGCAGACGCCTTTTTCAAGCTTGTCCAGGGTATCGATCAGCAGTTCTGCGCCGATCAAAGCCAGCTTTTCCGTCAGCGTGGCGGTGGTATCGCTTTCTTCGATCACGCACTCCCGCTTTTGCAGAATATCGCCGGTATCGATGCCCTTATCCGTCAGCATGGTGGTAACGCCCGTCACCTTTTCGCCTTTCAGCAGGCACCAGTTGATGGGGCTGGAGCCGCGGTATTCGGGCAGCAGGGAGGCATGCACGTTCACCGTGCCCATTTTAGGGATATCCAGCACCTCCTGGGACAAAATCTGTCCGAAGGCCGCCGTCACGCACACGTCGGGCGCCAGCGCGCGCAGATCCTCTACGCCGTCCACGCGGATCTTCTGGGGCTGATATACGGGAATATTGTTTTCCAGCGCCACCAGCTTGACAGGCGAGGGCGTCAGCTTTTTGCCGCGTCCGCTAGGCTTATCCGGCTGGGTAAACACGCCCACCACCTGATGGCCGGCTGCGATCAGCGCTCTGAGGGACGGCACGCCGTACTCCGGCGTACCCATGAACACGACGCGCATGCCTTATTCCTCCTCATCCTCATCGTCGGCAAAGATCTCGTGATCCATCTTGTCTACGTAGATCACGCCGTCCAGATGGTCGATCTCGTGGCACAGGGCGCGGGCCATAAAGCCTTCGCCCGTCAGTTCAAAATGCTTGCCGTTGCGGTCCTGGGCACGGACGGTCACCTTGTTGGGACGCACCACATAGCCCTGACGGCCGGGCACGCTGAGACAGCCCTCGGGGCCGGCCTGCTCGCCTTCTACGGCGATGATCTCAGGGTTGACAAGTTCCACCAGTCCTTCGCCGATATCGATGACCACCACGCGGCGCAGAATGCCCACCTGCGGCGCGGCAAGACCCACACCCTCTGCCTTGTACATGGTTTCCGCCATGTCACGCAGCAGCAGCCACAGGCGCAAATCAAATTTCTGCATGGGTTTGCTCTGCTTGCGCAGCACCTCGTCACCCAGTTTTACAATCTTGCGAACCATTTGGTATCCTCCTATGCCAGCGACGCGGGATCGATCTCCAGCGCGGCATTTACGCCGCTTTCGCCGGTCTTTTCGTTGTTTTCCTGCACCAGCTGCTGCATTTTTTCCAGCAGCCTGTCCGTATCCGGATGGTTGAGCAGCTTGGTCAGCACATGCGCTCTGAAGCGGTTCTGGATGCGCTGGATGGGCGCATAATCCGCCCGCATGAAAAAGAGCCGTTTTTTGAGCATGGGCTTGACCTGCAAAAACTGCGCCATCTCATCCCGCATTTTTTCCGCGCAGTGCAGCACTTTTTCGGCGCTTTCGCCCTCCAGCAGGATGCGGGCCATGCGGGTAAAGGGCGGGTAAAGGTCCTTCCTTCTGCGGGCAAACTCCTCGTTGAAAAAGGCGCGGTAATCCTGCTGCGCCGCAGCTGCGATGGCGTAATGCTCCGGCTTGTAGGTCTGGATGACCACCTCGCCGGGCACGTCGCCGCGGCCGGCTCTGCCCGCTACCTGCACAAGCAATTGGTACGCCCGCTCAGGCGACCTGTAATCGGGCAAGTTCAGCGTCAAATCCGCCAGCACCGCGCCCACCAGCGTCACATTGGGAAAATCCAGCCCCTTGGCGATCATCTGCGTGCCGATCAAGATCTGCGCCTGACGGGCGCGGAAGCGGCTGAGCAAATCAAAATGGGCGTTGCGGCCTTTGGTGGTATCCACGTCCATACGGATGATGCCCACGTCCGGGAAGATCTTTTTGATCTCCTCCTCCACCTTCTGCGTACCCACGCCGCAGGCGCGGATATATTCGCTGCCGCAGGAGGGACATTCCCCCGGCATGGACATGGAATAGCCGCAGTAATGGCAGTGGAGCATGTGATCGGTGGCATGCAGCGTCATGCTCACGTCGCACTGGGGGCATTTGATGCTTTCGCCGCACTTGCGGCAGTTCACAAAGGGCGCATAGCCGCGCCGGTTGATAAACAGCATAGCCTGCTGGCCGCTTTCGATGCAGCTCTTCAGCCTGTCCAGCAAAAGCTTTGAAAACATGCCCCGGTTGCCCATCTGCAATTCATGCCGCATGTCCACAATGTTCACATGAGGCATGGGCCTTTCATGCACGCGATGGGGCATTTCCAGCAGCACATAATCGCCCCTGCGGGCCATGGCATAGCTGTAAATGCTGGGCGTGGCGCTGGATAAAAGCAGCACGCCGCCCTCTCTTTTCACGCGGGAAAGCGCCATCTCCCGGGCGTCGTACTGGGGAAAATGATCGGAAAGATAGGTTTGCTCATGCTCCTCATCCACGATCACCGCGCCCAGATTCCGGACGGGCGCAAAGACCGCCGAGCGGGCGCCGATCACGATGCGGGCCTGACCCAGACGGATGCGCCGCCATTCGTCAAACCTTTCGCCGGGCGTCAGGCGGGAATGGAGCACCGCCATATCATCTCCGAAGCGGGAGCGAAAATAGCGAATCATCTGCGGCGTGAGCACAATTTCGGGAACCAGCAATATCACGTCCCGGCCAAGGGACAAAACCTCCCTGGTCAGACGGACGAACACTTCCGTTTTTCCCGATCCCGTAACGCCGTGGAGGAGATAGGTATTCTTTCCTGCGCGCTTGCGTACGGCGCTTTTGAGCTCCAGGAGTACCTCTTCCTGCTCCTCTGTAAGCGGCGGATCCTCCACCGGTTTTACGTCGCGCACGCTTTCCGGCGCGCGCAGCACTTCCCGCTCAAAGGAGCGCACCAATTCTTTTTCAATGAGGTAATCAAGGGGCGGACGCACGTTTTTAACCAGTGCGCGGATCTCCTCCAGCGGATGGATTCCGCCGTCTGCAAGCGCCGTCAGAATCACCTTGCGGCTGGCTGCACGCCCCTGCTTGTCAATAGCCTCTTCCACCATTTCGGGCGGGAAATTCAATTGCAGGCAGGTTTCGGTTTTCACCTTCACCCTGCCGCCGCGCATCTGGGCAGGCAGCATCAGCCTGAGCGCCTCGCACAGCGGGCAGTGGGTTTTGCTTTTGATCTCCTGCGCCAGTTCCATCAGCTGGGGCAGCAGCGCCGGATAGTTTTCCAGGGGCGCGATGATATCCTTGATGCGGCTTTCATCGTAATCCGCCGTTTCCTTCAGGCGGATGATGAAGCCTTCCTTCTCTCTAAAACCAAAGGGCACGCGCACCCGCGAGCCCTGAAAAAGCATGCTTGAAAAGGCGTCGGGCACGCGGTAGGTAAACACGCGGTCCACCTGCTCGGAGGCGATATCCACGATGACCTCTGCGTACAAGACCCTTCCCCCTTCCGCATGCAGCAGTATTTGTTACTGTTTGAAAAGCTCCATGGCGCGTGTGAGCAGCGCATGGGCTGCGTCCTTCTTGCTCATCAGTTCAAGGGGGCGCACGTCCTCCCGCGTGATCAGCGTGATGGCGTTCTGATCCACGTCAAAGCCCGCGTCCGTGCGGCTCACGTCATTGGCGCAGATCATGTCCAGGTTCTTTTTCGCAAGCTTTTTCTGTGCATTTTCCAGCACATGCTCCGTTTCCGCAGCAAAGCCCACCAGCACCTGACCGGCACGCTTTTTACTGCCCACCATGGCAGCCACGTCCGGCGTTTCGCGCAGCGTCAGCACAAAATCCTCGCCTTTTTGCTTTTTGATCTTCTGATCGGCCACCGTATCCGGCGTATAATCCGCAGGCGCGGCGGACTGAACGATCAGATCCTGCTCCTCGCAGAGCGCTTCCATGGCATTGTACAGATCCATGGTGGACTGCACGGAAACCACCCTGACGCCGGCGGGCGGCGTCAAATTAACGGGCCCCGTGACCAGCGTCACCCGGGCGCCGCGTTTGACGGCAGCTTCCGCGATGGCGTAGCCCATTTTGCCGCTGGAGCGGTTGGTGATAAAGCGCACAGGGTCCAGCATTTCCCTTGTGGGGCCTGCTGTGACCAGCACCTTTTTGCCCTCCATATCCAGCACGGGACAGAGCATATCCACGCATACGCCGCAGATCTTTTCCGCCTCGCTCATACGGCCCATGCCGCTGTCGCCGCAGGCCAGATATCCGCCCTCGGGGCCCACAAAGTGTACGCCGCGGGAGGCAAGAATCTGCATATTGTGCCGGGTGGCCGCATTATCCCACATGCCGGTATTCATGGCAGGCGCCACCAGAATGGGCGCTTTGGTTGCAAGTACGGTGGTAGAGAGCATATCATCCGCAATGCCGTGCGCCATTTTGGCGCAGATATTGGCCGTGGCAGGGGCGATGACAAACAGATCCGCCCGCTTGGCCAGGGACACATGTTCCACTTCCCACGTGCCTTCCCGCTTGAAGGTATCCGTCACCACAGGGTGGTTGGACAGCGTTTCAAAGGTCAGAGGAGCGACGAATTCACAGGCGTTCTTCGTCATCACCACGTACACGTCGGCGCCGGCCTTGCGCAGACGGGAGGTCAGTTCGCAGGCCTTATAGACCGCGATGCCGCCCGTCACGCCCAGCACCACGCATTTTCCTTCCAGCGGACGCATGATCAATCTTCCTCGTCTTCCAGGTTGCGATGGAAGGAAAGCAGACCGCGGCTGATCTCTTCCACAGCGATGGACACAGGCTGGCGATCCTTGGGAGCGATGAGGGGCTGAGCGCCGGCCACCAGCTCGCGGGCGCGCTTGGAGGATTCCACCACCAGCGTATAGCGGCAGTCGGCTTTCTTCACCAGTTCATTGATGGGGGGCTGATTCAAAGGCATATGTTCATTCCTCCTGAAATTGATAGTACATTTATTTGCATGCGCAGTTTGTCTGCGCGGATGCGCCGTTATTCAACAATGGGAAAATAGCGGGTGGTGCGCTGCTTTTCGCCTTCCACGATGGCTTTGAGCAGGGAAAAGGCCTTCTGCTTGCCTTCCTCACCGTCGCCGTTGACCACCACGTACTGATACACGCCCATCTGCTCTATTTCGCCTTTGGCGTTATTGAGCCTGCGCTCCACCTCTTCGGGCTTTTCCGTATTGCGGGCAGCCAGGCGCTCGCGGAGCGCAGCGTAGCTGGGCGGCAGGATAAAGATGCTCACGCAGTCCGGGCACTTGCGGATCACTTCCTTGGCGCCCTGCGGATCGATATCCAGAATCACGTTATAGCCCTTCTCGATCAAGTCCTCAATGGGCTTGCGGGGCGTGCCGTAGCGGTTGGCATGGACGGTGGCATGCTCCAGAAGCGCGTCCTCCCGGATCAGTTCATCGTACTGCTCATTGTTGACAAAATAGTAGTGCACGCCTTCCTGTTCATAGTCTCTGGGCGCTCTGGTCGTCACAGACACCGAAAAGCGCAGCGACGGATCGCTCTCCATCAGCATGCTGCACAGGGTACCCTTACCCGTACCGGAGGGACCCGAAATCACAAGCAGCATTCCGCGTCGTTTTTCCTGCATATCCCAATCCCCTCTTTCGTGTCAATGTGCGTATATCGCGTTATTCCACGTTCTGCACCTGCTCGCGCAGTTTTTCGATCTCGCTCTTGGCGGCCACCACGCACTTGGTGATGCGGGCGTCGGAGGCCTTGGAGCCGATGGTGTTTACTTCGCGGTTCATCTCCTGCACCAGGAAATCCAGCTTGCGGCCGGCTTCGCCCTTTTGCGCCATCACCTGACGGGTCTGGGCAATGTGGGAGGAAAGGCGGCTCAGCTCTTCGTCGATGGCGCAGTGATCGGCCATCAGCGCCACTTCCTGCGCAAGGCGCTGCTCGTCCAGATCATTGACCTGCATGTCCTTCAGGCGGGCAAGCAGCTTTTCCTGATACAAAAGGGGCACTTCGGGCGCCAGCTTTGCGATGACGGCTACCTGCTCCTCCATCAGCTTCAGATGCTCGGACAAATCCTGATACAGCGCTTCACCCTCCCGGGTACGCATTTCCACCATCTGGACAAGGGCGCATTCGGCAGCCTTTTGAAGGAGCTCCAGCACCTTTTCCTGATCGTCCTGAGCCACTTCCACCGTGACCACGTCCGGAAGCTGGGCGTAGAAGGATGCTTTGCAGTCGTCCTCCGCGCCGGTTGCAAGGCACAGTTGCTTTACCGCATCGCGGTACTGCATGGCAAGGGCTTCATCCACACGCACGGTGCGGGCGTCCTGACGGGTGTTCTGGTAGTTGACGAACACGTCCACATGGCCGCGCCTCAGATAGCGGCCGATGGTCTTGCGCAGCGCATCCTCCGCAAAGGAAAGCGCCCGGGGCAAACGGCAGGAGATATCCAGAAAGCGGTGGTTGACCGATTTCAATTCCACCGTGATCTCGCGTCCGTCCTCAGCCAGTTGAACTTTTCCGTAACCCGTCATGCTCAGCATAGTGAAAATCCCCCTTTTAACCTATTGATTATATCACGCTTTTGCGGGGATGAAAAGGTTTTTTTGCATAATTGGCATACAAAAAGCGGCGCCCGTGCGCCGCAATGCTTATTCAAACAGCATACATTCCATAAAGTTTTCGGTAAAGGCAGGATTGCCGCCCAGGTTGACCGTCCGGGCCAATTGGCACAGCTTCTTCGCGTCGTCCCCGTAATCCCGGTTGAGCAGCAGCATATGCGCGCCGCTGAGCGCCGCATTGCCAAGCACCACCGTTTTTTGCACCAGTTCTTCGGGAATCAGGCCGATCTTCGCAGCGCTATTCAAATTCAGATGCGCGCCAAAGCCGCCCGCCAGGTACATCCGGTCGATGTCCTTTGCGGTAACGCCCTCTTCGTCCATCAGCGTTTTGATGCCGGCGGCAATGGCGCCCTTGGCCAATTGGATGCTGCGGATATCCTGCGCGCTGAGATACACCCGGTCGGTAATGTACAGTTCATCCTCGTCCGCCGCGCCCGTTTCATCCACCTGTTCCGTTTCAAGCATCGCCGCCATGGCGTCGATGATGCCGGAGCCGCAGAGACCCACAGCCTTTTCGCCGCCGATGGCAGTGTGCAGGATCTTTCCGTCCTCCACCCACACCTTGTCGATGGCTCCCTTCACGCTGCCAAGCCCCATTTCGATGCCGCCGCCCTCAAAGGCAGGGCCCGCCGCCGTGGCGCTGACCAGCAGCTTTCCGTCCTTCCACAGGGCAATTTCGCCGTTGGTGCCCACGTCAATGAGCAGCACGGTATCCGTGGTATGCAGCACGTCGGCGGCAAGCAGCGCACAGGTGATATCCGCGCCCACAAAAGCGCTCATGCAGGGCGGGTATATATTCTCCCCTTCCCGGCAGCCAAAGAGACAGTCCGCCTCAAAGGGCGCCCGGGAAAGCGTGACGGGATCTTTTCCGGTGTAGAGATACAGCATGGTGGTATTGCCGGTGATCACCCGCACGTCGCAGGCAGGAATACCCTGCTCCCGGCACATGGAAAGGATCATCCCGTCCACCGCATCCCTGATCAGCCTTTCGAGTATCTCACTCTTCCCCGCCATCGCCGCCTCCATGCGGCCGATCACGTCCGCAGCGATGCTGCGCTGAGGATTTTCCATGCTCCTTGTGCCCAGCACACGGCCGGCGGCAAGGTCGATCAGGCGCACGGCCACCGTGGTGGTGCCGATATCCACAGCAGAGCCGATCTTCCCCTCCACAGGGTTCAGGGAAAACGCAGGCATCACGCCGTCCGACTGGATGTGGAGCATGGTTTCCTCGTCCACCCACACCTGTGCATCGCCAAGCAATTTTGCCTGACAGCTGAGACGCAGCCCACAGGGAAGCTCCCTTTCCGCCTCCGTCCGGGGCGACAGCGCGCCTTCCATCTTCATCATGCATTTTTTGCACGTGCCCCTGCCGCCGCAGGGATGTTTGGCCTGTACCCCGTTGTCCATAAGCACCCGGCTCACCGTTTTTTCGCCCTCGAACACGATCTCGCGCACAGTTCCCTTTTCCGTCACCAGCAATCTGGGCATAGTTCCTCCATTGCAAAAAACCGGACGCAAAAGCGCCCGGCAGGATTGATTTACACTTTTACGCCAGCTGAGCGCAGAATTCCACCGCGGCGTCCGCAGCGCTGGCAGCGTCGGAGGTGTACTTGTCCGCGCCGATCTGCTGAGCAAAGGCTTCGGTGACGGGGGCGCCGCCCACCATGATCTTCACCTGATCACGAATGCCCTGCTTCTGGGCTTCCTTCACCACGTCGCCCATCACGGACATGGTGGTGGTCAGAAGTGCGGAGCAGCAGATCACCTGGCAGTTCTGTTCCTTGGCGGCGGCGACGAAATCTTCAGGCGCCACGTCGGTCCCCAGATCCACCACTTCAAGACCCTTGCCTTCCATCATCATCTTGACCAGGTTCTTGCCGATATCGTGCAGATCGCCCTTCACGGTGCCGATGCACACGCGGCCGCTGGCCTTCACGCCTTCGGCGGTCAGATAGGGCTTGAGCACGGCGGTACCCTTGTTCATGGCGCGGGCAGCCACCAGCACTTCAGGCACGAACACTTCGTTGTTCTTGAACTTTTCGCCGATGATATTCATGCCGTGGAGCATACCCTGCTCCAGAATATCCTTGGCGGGGATCTTTTCGTTGATGGCCTGTTCCACCAGAGCCACCACGTCCTTGGCCTTGCCGCGCTGCAGGGCGGCGCTGATATCATTCAAAATCTGCATACAAAATCACCTCATCCGGTTGATGGCCTTATTATAACATCTTTGTTTCCAAAACACTATTCCCTTTTGATAATTTTTCTGCGGAATTTCACACGCTTTTTCTGCATTCCGCCCGGCATTCAAACACTCTGGGCCAGGGAAGGGAAAGCGTTGCATCCAGGGGCATACTGCGGAGGAAGGGGATCTCGTCCATCGCTTCCCCGGCCAGCTTTTGCAGCGCCAGATCTCCCCCTTGCTTATCCCGAAGCGCCATGGCGTCCTCGCCCAGGGCGGTAAGATACCTGCGCAGCCTTGCACGGACAACGCCCTCATACAGGCAATCGTCCAGGATCCTCTCCCACAAAAAGCACTCGTTCCTTACGCCGGAAAGGGCGTCCGACAGCATCTGCGCAACAATGGTGCCCAGTGCATTGCAGGAAGTGTTCCATGCACTGTAGCCCCACAGTTTGTCAAGCCCCATCACGTCGTCCGTCGATTGCAAAATGCCCGGCAGACCTCCGTTTGCCACCGTCAGATCCAGAAGATAGCAATGCTTTCCCTGCGCGGCAAGCTGCGCCATCTGCACGGCAAACCGTCTGCGCATATCCTCATCGTCCGTTTCCTGCACGTCGTCCGTCATGTCCTTTTGGCCCATTTCGTCCGGCGACAGGATGCACAGCACCTGCTGCGCTTCCGAAACAGGGACTACATCGATCCCGGCATAGGCCAGATAGCTTTTCAGATTTTCGCAGAAAGGCCTGTCCTCATACCGGGCCACAAAAGTGCCCTCATCGCCCCGCAGATAGCAGACTGCCGCCTGCATGCGCAGCTTTTTCTCCCGGGCTACGGCGCAAAGCAGCGCCATCACGCCGCCCTCGTCCGCACCGTTGTGCAGATACACGTTTTCACAGCCCTGGGCGTGCTGCAGCAGCTCTTCCTGCTCCAGACGGTGCAAGCCGTATTCCTGCGCATCCTCCTGCAAAAGCATCAGGCTGTCAAAAAACCCCTCCCGCGCCATCTCCACGCAGGCACGGTTGACCGTATGGTTACGGCGGCGGACGGAAAGGTAGTGAGAAAGCAGCTCCTTAGGCAGCTGCGCTGTCACCTGTTCCAGGGCTTCCCGATCCTCCCGGCTGCCCGTGAGCCTGGCTTTATGGGCAAGCCGGCAGTACAGCGTCATGTTGTTGTAATGCACAAGATCGCTTTGGCTCAGCGTGCTGATGGACGCGCGCATGATCACGCTGAAGGCGTGCACCTGCATGGCAGGATACTGCTTTTTCAGTTCCCGGATCAGTTTGAGGCGGGCAAGCGCCGCAGCCTGATCCGTACCGCTCATGCTGCGGGACTGAAGCAGACCGCCGTAGCACAATTGATCCACCGCCAGAATGATGCACGCATCCTCCCCCGCATGCGCGCGCAGAAATGCTTCCGCCTGCGCATAGGGATAGGCGCTCTTATAGTCCTTCCCGGGAAGATCGCAAGGCACACAAACGCCAACCCCTGCCGCATTTGCCAATTGCACGGGGAAGGAATAGGTGCAGGGGCGGTCGTCCAGAGGGAGATAAACGTATCGCATGTGTTGCTCCTTACAGTTCATCAATGGCCTTGCGGAAGGCGCTGACGGCGTCAAACACGCTCTTTGCGCTTTCGCCCGTCACCACGGCGCCCACCATCAAGCCCTTAACGCCCAATCCGTGCAGCACATGCACGTCCTGCGGCAGCACGCGCCGCTGGGTGGGCACCACCACGGGCAGGAAGGTGTTTTCCGTCAGCGCACGATATTTGCACAGATCGCGGAAGGTCAGCGGCATGCCGTACTCGCTGCCCGGCATGATGGACGCTTCCAGGATCTTCGCGCCGCAATAGCGGAAGGCGCGCACCTCATCCATGGAATAGGTGCCGTCTGCCGCCGCCATCAATTCCTGAGGGATATCCCGCACACACAGCGGCGCGTGATGCCCATACAGGGAGAGGAAGGAAAAATCAAAATCCCGGAGAGCGTCCATTTCGCCCCGCACGGTTTCCGCATCGGCGCCCAGCACCACGCCCATGGGCGCATCGGTCAAATGCAGCATCTCATGCAGCACCTTTTCGTTCTCCCGAAGGGAACCGAAGGAATTGCCGCTGGCCCGGTGCAAAAGATTCACGTGCACCTTGACCACGTCCGCGCCCGCGTCCAGCGCAGCGCGCATCACGTCAATATCGTTGATAGGCATGCTCATGATCAGCGTCATTTTATTTTCAGCCAAGGCAGACGAAAGCTTTTTTCTCATATTCTCATCGCTCCATCGCATGTTTTTTGCTACCAAAATGGTAACGGATATCCATGTAAAAGTCAAGCAAAACCCCGGCAAAATGCCGGGGCAAAGATCATTTGAGGTAGGTATCAAACCACTTGAGCATTTCTTCCAGACGGCCGATGCGCCCCTTGGGACGGCCCGAGCGGCTCAACTCGTGATTTTCGTCGCTGAACAGGCACAGCCTGGTGGGCACGCCAAAGCGGGCCAGCGCCTGATGCATCTGGATGCCCTCGCTCATCCAGCAGCGGAAGTCATGATCCGAATGGATAAACAGCGTGGGCGTTTTGCACTTGTCGGCATATTTGAGGGGCGAATGGAACCAGAACTTGTCAAAGTCCTGCCAGGGATCGGTTTCCATCTGGGACAGATTGTGCAAGTGTCCAATATCCGTAGTCAGACACTTGGTCACATAATTGGAAATGGAGCGCTGGGAGCAGGCCGCCTTGAAGCGGTCGGTATGGCCGATGATCCAGTTGGTCATGAATCCGCCGTAGCTGCCGCCCAGCACGCCCAGGCGCTCTTCATCCAGCGCCTTTTCGCGGCGCAGCACCTCGTCGGTAAAGTCCATCACGTCCTCATAATCGATGGTGCCAAGCTTGCCCGTCACGTCCGCAAACTCGCTTCCCCGGCCGGAGGAGCCGCGGGGATTGCAGAAGAACACGATGTATCCCGCCGCCGCATAGGCCTGCATTTCATGGTTGAAGCCGGCGTTGTAGCGGGCCTTGGGGCCGCCGTGGATCTCAAGCAGACCGGGATACTTCTTGTCGGGGTCAAAGCCGTGAGGTCGGAGAATGAACCCGTCCAGATCGATCCCGGCACGGTTCTTGAAGGTGAAGCATTCCAGCGCGGGGATATGATGGCCTTCTGCATAGGCGTCGTTGATGTGGCTCACCTGCACGCACTTGCCGTCGAGCACGGCATACAGCTCCTGCAAACCGTTTTCCGCTTCGCCCGCAAAGAGCACCTGACTGTTTTTCACATCAAAGCTCATCACCGCCATGTTGCTTGGCAGCGGGATCTCCTTAAGCGCGCCGTCCTTTTCCATCTCGCACAGACGGGAGGCACTGTAGTGATCGTGGCAGATGTAGATTTTGTCGCCATCCTTCACAACGCCGGAAAAGGCCACGTTTTCATCCTTGAGGGGGATCAATTGCTTATTGATCAGATCATAGCGATAGGGCAAAGAATTGGAGTGGCTGTCATGGAAGGGATTGTGGGTCAAAAGCACCTGACCGCCGTTCATAAACAGCACCTGGCCCACGCTCATCTCTTTGGGCTCCAGGATGGTTTTGATCTCTTCCGTTTCCAGATTGAGCAGGAACAGGCCGCTCTCCCGCTTGCGCCGGCCGATCAAGTCGGAACCCGAAAACGCCACATACTTTCCGCAGGAGGATACAGAGGCAGAGCCCACCTCAAAGGGAGGATGGGTGAGCTGCTTAACCTCGCCGGATGCAAAATCATACCGCATCAGCACGGAGCGCCTGCCGTTTGCAAAGCCGCGGCCGTTGAACCAGAAGGGGATTTCGTCAAACACCTGATACCCTTTCTTTTCCTTCTTGTCCGCTTCTTCCGCATCTTCAGTCATGTTCTTGCTGCCGCGGAAAATCATCCTGCCCTCACGTACGTCCAGCACTTCGCCAACGCGCTCAGGCACGGTAAAGGCCTCCTGCGCTTCGCCGCCGTGAATACAGATACGGAAAAAGCTGCTTTCGGGCTTGTTTTTTTCTTTGTCAGCAGGCTTTCTTGCGGAGGTGAGGATCAGATTCTCATCATCCTCCCAGTAGGAAATGCGGTCGCTTCCGCCTGCTGTCAGCCGGCGGCAGGTATGGCTTGCCGCGTCATACAGCCAGATGTTGCTGTCATAGCCGTTCTTCTTTTCGTCGGCTGTGCTGACCACAAAGGCCGCATACGCGCCGGAGGGAGAAAATTTGACACCCGACAGGGTGGAAAAATCAAATAGATCACGGATCTCAACGTTCTTTTTATCCATTTTCATTCTCCTCCTTCAGATACTTGGCAAACCAATCCTTCATTTCGGTCAGGCGGCTGATGCGGTTGTCCGGACGGCCGGAGCGGCTCAGTTCGTGGGTTTCGTCTGCAAACAGGCAAAGCCTTGTAGGCACGTCATGCATCTTCAGCGCCGTAAACATCTGGATACCTTCCACCATCCAGCAGCGGAAGTCATGGTCGGAATGGATGAACAGCGTGGGCGTAACCGCCTTGTCCGCATACTTGAGGGGCGATACATCCCACAGCGCATGCACATCCTCATGGGTAGTGGTTTTGTGCTGCGCAGGGGTAAAGGTAGCGCCGATATCGGTGGTAAACTCAAAGGAGATCCAGTTAGCAATGGAGCGCTGGGAGCAGGCCGCCTTGAAGCGGTCGGTGTGGCCGATGATCCAGTTGGTCATGTAGCCGCCGTAGCTGCCGCCCAGCACGCCCAGACGCTGTGCATCGATATCCGGCGTGATGGCAAGCACATGGTCGCAAAACGCCATCAGATCCTCATAATCGATGCTGCCGTAGCGGCCCCAGATATCCGCAAAGGCGTCGCCCTTACCGTCGCTGCCGCGGGGATTGCAGAAGAACACGAAGTAGCCTTCCGAGGCAAAATACTGCATCTCGTGGAAGAAGTTATCGCCAAAGGCCGTGCGCGGGCCGCCGTGGATCTCATACAGCGCAGGATACTTTTTCCCTTCCACATAATCGATGGGCTTCATGATCCAGCCGTCGATCTCAATGCCGTCCGCATTTACAAAGGGCACATATTCGGGCACAGCCACATAATGATCCTTCAGCGCGTCCGAGGTATTTGTGATCTGCACATCGTCCACAAAGATCTCGTTCATGCCCTCTGCAGACAGGATGTTGAAGGCCCACTTGCCGCCGCATTCGTCAAAGGCGTCCACGCCGTGGGGGAACACCCGGTCCTCATGCACGCAGCCGCATGCATCCGCATGGCACAGCACGTTTTTGTAGCCGTCCAAACGGATAAAGTAGAAATCCTCCCCGATCATCTTGCAGGAGTAGCCGCCGCCCATGCGCACGTCGGTGTTCACATGGCCCATGGCGGGGATGATGGGCGTATCGCCAAAGTCCCGGATATCGCCGGTTTCCAGATCCAGCACATAGAGCTGGCCGCTCTGGTTTTTCCCGTACACATCCTCCCGGGAGGCGCACAGCAGCGCTTCCTTTTCGTTGCGGAAATAGGCGTAAGAAATGCGGATGGCGCCGGGTTCCAGGACGGTCTTCGTTTCGCCGGATGCAGTATCGTACAGATACAGACCGGAATCCCGGTTAAGCTTCTTGCCCGTCACCGGTACGCCGGTAAACAGGATGCGCGTGCCGTCCGTGGTGGTAAAGAACACGTCAAAATCCGTACCCGTCACAGGCTTTGCCTGACCCTGCCTATCGCACAGGTACAGCACATTGCGGATGCCGTCGGTAAAACCGCGGCCGTTAAACCAGAAGGGCGTTTCCTCCAGCGCACGGTAGGCAGGGGCGGTATATTCCTTCAGCTGTTTGTCAAAATCCTCGGCGTCCTTGTCGGGATAGTGCGTATCCACCCGGGCCACGGTATAGAAGCTTCCGTCGTCCAGCATGTTCAGCGCGCCCGCCCAGATAGGCAGTTCAAAGGCGCGCACAGCTTCGCCGCCTTCGGGAGAGATCTCGTAGAATACGGAAAAAACTTCCCGCTTAGCTGCGCGGTCCTTGTCCGCCTTTTCACGCATGGCAGAAAAGAGCAGCGTATTTTCCTTGGTCCACACAAAGCCGTTGCCGTCGCCGCCGGCGGTCAGGCGGATGGTTTTTCCGTTTTCCTTCAGCACATACAGATCGCTTTCATAGCCCTTTTTGTCAGCCTTCACCTTTTTCAGGGTATAGGCCAGGTACTTTCCGTCGGGAGAAAACTGGGGTGATCCCGCAAACTGCATTTCACAAAACTTTTCGGCAGTGATCTTATTCATACTTCACGCATCCTTTCGTGCAAATATACAGGATATGATGCACCCATTATACATGCCCGGCCTCCCCTTCGCAAGCAATCCCGTTTTTTACAACAGAAAAAATACAGCGCCCGTTATTTCACGCCGGACGCCTTCTTTATGCCACGCTCCTGCGATCCTCCCAACGCAAAAAGAAAAGCCCTTGATAGAATCAAGGACTTTTATTGGTGGCTCCGATCTGACTTAAACAAGATATCCTTTCCCTTACCCGTCTGCCTCGTCCGTTTCTTCCGCATTCAAGTCAGGCATCTGCCGGTATTCCTGCACCTTGCAGCCCACATACCTGAGGAAAGCGCGCCGGAAAGAATAATCGTTTTCATATCCCACCATCTGCGCAATGGCAGGGATCTTGAGCGAAGGATCCTGCAGCAGCAGTTTGGCCTTATCCATGCGGCACTTGATCAGGTAAGACGAGAATGTAAGTCCGGTCAGGTTGCGGATGCTTTTGTTGATGGTATTGGCGCTCAGGCCAAACCGATCCTGCAGCACGGTAATCCCCATGTTGACGTCATCAAAGTGAAGATCGATATAGGATACGATACTCCTGTCCACATCCGCGGCCGGCTCCTGATGCTGCTGGCTGATGCTGCAGACTTCGACAATCGCTTCATGGAGCAACTCCCACATCTCATCATACGTTTCGCCGCGTCCGATCTGCTGAAGCAGGGGCGATACGCGCTCCTCCGCAGCCATTTCCAGCGCGCATCTGCCCACGTCCGAGGACAGGCGATGGAACAGGGGCATCATATCGCTTCCCGCCATCTCGTAGGCCGCAAGGCGACGGTAATTTTCCGTTTGCAATTCCCGGAAGATCCCATCTGCAACAGCCATTTTCCCCTGACGGATCGCCTGCAGCAGCTGGCTTTCCCAGTCAAAGGGGAAGTAATACCGGGATGCGCCGTATCCGGACAGATACTGCCGTTTATCCTGCGCAGACTGATAGGAAATGCTGATGCCGATCAGCCCTGTGGAAAGATCGCCTGCAAACACATGCCCGTTCCAATGCTGCTGGGCCACATAATCCATCACCTGTCTGGAAACCGCATGAAGCGCACCCGCATCCTTGGAACCGATAGCAAGAATAATACTCTTATCCAGCGCCTCAACGATCTCATGGCACACATTCTCCGTTTTTTCCACAGTACGCCGCAATCCGTCGATCACGTCATAGCGAATAAAGTGATTGTCCCCATCGGAAAAAATCAGCACGCGCACAGCCATATCTTCCCGAAAAGGAACGTCATGCTCCACTTCTCTTGCGGTACCGAAATAGCCTGCCAGCAGCTGGCGTATGGCCTCAGCACGGCGGCTTTCCTTCAGTTTCTTTACCATGCTGTCGATAGAATCGCCAATAGCACGGTATGCGTTGGGGGATGTGCTGACGGGCGTCAGCTTTTTGAGCAATTGCTGTACGGGATGATAGGTGATTGCAGACAGCAGCACAGACGCTACGACAGCCAGCAGCAGCATCAGGAAATATCCCAATGCATTTTCGCGGATAAAGCCGGGATCGATGTAGATCACCGCGTCATCGATCAGGAATTCCGCCGTCCATCCCGCACGAATGACGGATACCGAAGCCTGGGTGTATTCCGCTTCATCCCATCCGCTTCCGCAGCGCATGATTTCTGATCCGGTTTTTTCGCTGAGGATCCGCATACCCACAATGCTTTGCGGCAGCATTTTCTTAATGCTTTTTACAATATTGTCCGAATTGAATGTGGTACACAGAAATATGCGACAAGCGTTTGCACTGCCCACCTTGAGAGGAATGGCAAACACCGTGTTCTTGCCAAAGTAGCTGTTCCCGTTTTCATCCGTCCACTCAAGCTGAGTAGCCGTTTTGAGCTGTTCTATTTCCTCCAGTACCGGCCGGCACAGATCTCTGGGTAATCCGATGCTGCGCAAATAGTATTCCACTGAGCACCACTGCGTTTTGCTGACCGCCAGCCCGCGTCCCTTGAAATACACCGTGCGGGAGCCGATCACATCCCCCGTGGATACGTCAAACAGAAAATCCTCCATGATCTCGGATTTTCTCAGGTACGTGAACTGATCGTCAAACACGGTCGTATCCGAATTGAGCTTGATCGCCCAGGAGGAGTTGCGCACGCGCTCACCCAGTGTAATCTCGTCCTGAATCAGTCCGTCCAGATAGCTCCGAACGTTTTCCATAGCCTGCGCATTGGCTTCCTCTGTACGCGCATTGCTGCGCTCTATTTCCCTTTTCAAGGTAAAGCCAAAGATGCTGACCTCCACAATCAGGATTGCGGCCATGTACATAAACAGCAAACTGATAAAGGTACGGTTCTTCCATCTGTTCATCAAATCGTGCGCCTCCAGAAACGCACGCAAGACTGGCGCCCGCAAAGAACGCCAGTCTGCGTAGGTTTAGTTTAAGCGAATGGTGATTTCAGCTTATTTGCCGGATTCCACAAAGCGGATGCGCTGAGCCTGGATCACTTCCATGTATTCCTTGATGCCCAGCTGTTCCATCTCGCCGCGATACTTGTCCATATCGTCCAGAGATTTGCGGCCCAGGATCAGGTCGACCAGCAGCTCGGAAGCATAGGTGTTCAGCTGCTCGGTGATATCATCCAGAACTTCCTTCTCCTCATCGGATGCGATGGCCAGTTCTTCGAAAGTGGGCTCGTACCAGCATTTTGCCAGATATTCGCTGCGATAGCGATCCAGGAATTCGTACTTAGGCACAGCCTTGGCGTCAAGACCCGCAGGCACTGCTTCCTTGTACATGGAGAAGGTACGCATGGAGGGCAGCGCATTGGGCGTCAAACCGGCGTCATTGGTGCCGTACACAACGTAAGGATCATAGTTCTCGGGCCACGGAATGGGTACCACAACGCCCTTTTCATCCAGCTCATAACCGATGCCTTCCAGGCCCCAGTAGTTCAACAGGGAATGCTCCTGGGTATACAGGTACTTGAACAGATCCACAACCGCCTGAGGATCCTTGCAGGCCTTGGTGACCACATACTTGCAATAGGTGCCGCTGGTCAGGTCGCCCTGGGTGCTGAAGCCATCCGCACCGGCGTCCGCATCCAGGAAGAAGGGCACATACAGCGCATTTTCGTCGGCGATCAGCTTTTCCAGGCCTTCCCAATGGGCATAGCCAAAGGTAACAGCCGCCTTGTTTTCGGTCAGGATTTCGTTATCCAGCACAGAGGTGCCCAGCACGCCGCTGTCAATGTAGCCTTCGTTGTACATCTTCTGCATATAGGTGATGTAATCATCGAAGTTTTCATGATAGAAGTTGGAGAACACCACATTGTCCTCGCCGTAGCCGGCCAGGGTGCGCATGGACAGGCCAAAGGCCTTGGCCACGCCGTTCTGGAAGCTGTCAAAGGGAAGGTTCAGCACTTCGTCCTTCACGCCGTTGCCGTTGACGTCCACTTCCTGGAACTTCACCATGATGTTGTACAGCTCTTCGGGAGTGTAGAAATCTTTCCATTCGATACCGGCCTTGTCCAGCCAGTCCTTACGGATCATGGTGGTGCGGGCATTTTCCTGAGGCAGCACATTGCCCGTTTCGGGATCGATGTAGGTAATGTTGTTCAGGTAGGAGAACCAGTACATTTTGCCGTCAGGAGCGGTATTGGCGCCCACGGCACCGGGGCAATACTTGTTGTAGAAGTCCAGGATATGGTTTTCGGGGTCATACTCCGCCAGGAGATCGCTGACAGGCAGGATCATGCCGTTTTCAGCCCAGGACATGGCGTCAAACTCCCACCAGCCGGAACCGATCACATCAGGCAGATCAACGCCGGCAGCGATGCGGCTGCTCACCACATCGGAGAAGGAGGAATCATCCACCCCTTCGATTTCGATCTTCAGACCCAGCTCGGCAATCACTTTATCAAAGTACTTGCCAGCCTCATAATCGGCATATTCCGCAGTCAGATAGGGCTCAGTCTGAGCGCCCGCCAGAATGGTCACCGTACGCAGTTCCTTTTCTTCGGCCAACGCGCCGGAGAACATAGGAACGATCATCACCGCGCACAGCAGCAATGCCAGAAATTTCTTCACTATGAACGCCTCCCTTTTAGTTGTTGAACGCACCTCTATACACAAGCCGGCCGGACTTTGTATATTCTACGGGAACAGGATTAACCTTTCAGAGACCCAAGCATAACACCTTTGGTAAAATGCTTCTGGAACATCGGATACACCATCAGGATGGGCAGGGTAACGATCACGATGACCGTGTACTTGATCTGCCTGGCGCTCAGCATGCGTTCCATATACATTTTCAGTTTTTCTTCCGAATAATTGACCCCCAGATCCGCCATGGACGAAGCGTTGAGGATGGACCGGAGATACACCTGCGCAGGCTGAATTTCCTGACGGGTCGTGTAGAGTACGGCGCTGAACCAGCTGTTCCAGATGCCCACGATGGTGTAGATGGTAATCACAGCCAGCACCGGCTTTGCAAGCGGCAGATAGATTTTCCACAGCGCCTGCATGTTGGTGGCGCCATCAATGAACGCCGCCTCGCTCAGTTCATTGGGGATGGAAGCCAAATATGTGCGGCACAGGATGATGTTCCAGATGCTGTAGCAGCCCGGCACGATCAGCGCCAGCGGGGAATTGTACCAGCCCAGCTTGGTGATCAGGATAAAGGACGGAATCATGCCGCCGCCAAAGTACATGGGGATGATCAGAAACAGGCTGAGCAGCTTACGGCCCTTCAGATTGCTTCTGGTCAGCGGATATGCAACGGAAACAGTTGTGATCAGCATCAGGATCACGCCGATGATCACATACAGGACCGAGTTAAGAAGAGAGCGCCAGAAGCGCTCGTTTCCAAGCACGATATCATAGGCATCCAGCGTAAAGCCCACAGGCAAAAAGGTCACGCTGCCGCTGGAAGCTGCCACCGGATCACTGAAGGACATGATCAGCACATACCACATGGGATAGATCGTGATAAAGCACACCAGCACAGCCAGCAATGTGACGACTGTATCAAACGTGGTCCAGCGGTTCAGGGAACTTTTTCTGCGCATACAGAGCCCTCCTTCCCAAACGTCTTTCTTACCAAAGCGAAAAATCCGTAAGCTTGCGGGACGTCAGGTTTGCCGCAAATACCAGGATAAAGCTGAGTACGCTCATCAGCAGGCCTGCTGCCGTGCCGTAGCTGTACTTGCCGCTGAACAGCGTTTCGCGGTAGATATAGGTGCCAATCACGTCCGCAGTGGAATACACGGCAGAGTTGTACATCAGCAGGATCATATCCGTACCGGAAGACAGAAGGCTGCCCACAGCCAGGATCAATTGGATCATAATCAGCGGCAGCATACTGGGCAATGTGATATACCAGATTTTTTTCAGCCGCCCGGCGCCGTCCACGTCTGCCGATTCATACAGCGCAGGGTCTATGGCTGTGATGGTGGACAGATACAGGATGCTGTTCCAGCCAAAGCTCTTCCACACGCCTGTGATGGTATAAACCCAGGGAAATACCTCCGGATCAGCATTCAGCGAGCGGGCATTGCCGCCAAATGCATTGATCAATTGGGTAATGATACCGTCGTTGGCGATGAAGGACAGCACCATACCGGCAACGACTACGGACGAAATAAAGTACGGCATATAGCTGACGGTCTGCGTAAACTTGCGGAATCTGGCATTGCGGATCTCGTTGACAATCAACGCAAACA
>SVGT01000055.1 GCA_015056175.1 Clostridiales bacterium
CAAACACATACAACCACCACACATCATAACAGTAGACACATAAGCAAGGATATCACATGCTCAACAAATATGTCCTTAGGGAACCTAGTAAGCCGGGTTGAATCACGAATATTATAGCAAATACTAGTCAGCTTTTAGCGTGGCGATCTGCGTTTCATAGTCAGCTTTTAGCGTAGCAATATGTTTATCATAGTCCGATTTTTTAGACAAAAGAACGCTGAGTTCTGTACGGAGCGTAGCTCGATCATACAAGACCCATGATAAGTATAAGATGATTATGAAAATGACCAACCAAAAGCCAAGCTCCATGTGTACACATCCTTTTGTGTAAGATACAATATTATAGCATGCATGCTGTGAATGTGTAAAGAAAAAGACTGGCATCAGCTTGACTATTTTCGCTTTGTACATTGGGGAATGTAGGGCGGCAGATCGAATGTGTGCAGGGTAGGGAAGCATCCTGGGTAGGCACACTAGGAACGATCTTTTCTGCCAGATCCAGGAGCAAAGTTGATGCATCCGGCCCCGTATCGGTGGCCTGCAAATTCTGCGACAGGATCGCCGTACTGCATGGGGGAAGGCTTGAAGAATTGGGCGCTCACGATGCGCTGATCCGGAGAAACGGGCATTACGCCCGTTTGTACAGGATGCAATCGCAGTATTACACGGAATAAAGACAGGTGAAAACGAAAGCGCACCCGGTTTTTCCGGGTGCGTTTTGCCGGGCTGAAGGGCTTGCATATTCCGCTGGGTTGTCTTGTGTTCGGCAGTTTCCGGCGGTATAATGTAAGCAGAAAGACGGTTGGAGGTACGGCATGATCAAAGCGCTGTTTTTTGATTTGGACGGCACGCTGCTGGACAGCAAGAAGAAGATTCCCCCGTCCGCCCGGGACGCCATTTTGGCATGGCGGCGGCGGGGCGCGAAGGTGTTTTTTGCATCTGCCCGCTCGCCGCGGCTGGATCAGACGCTGGGCTGGACCGGGCGGGAGTTTGATCTTTTTGACGGCGGCATTTACTCCAACGGCGCGTCGGTGGATTTTATGGGAAAGTGGCAGTTCAGCTACATCCATCCGGATGCGGTGCGCGCCTGTGTGGAGGCGGCAAAGGCGCACGACGTGCATCTGTCGCTGCACATGCCGGGGGAAGGGTATGCCTTCAATTTCCCGGTGGAAGCGTGCATGCATGCGTCCTGGGGACTGGAAAACGCCCGCATCCTGCCCATTGACGAGGAAAGCGTGAATAACACGGTCAAGGTGCTGGTGTTTACCCGGCATCTGACCGATTCTGTGGATGCGCTTCCCGATGCGCTACTTGGCCGCATCAGGGAACAGTGCGCAGCCCTTGCCCGGGTATATGTGACGGACGCCGGGCGCACGGTGCAGCTTTCCTCCCTGGAGGCAGGAAAGACCAACGCCATCGAGCGCATCCGGAAGGCATTATGTTTGCAAAAGGATGAAGTCTGCGTATTTGGCGACGACGTGAACGATCTGGAAATGCTGAGCTTCTATCCTCACAGCGTGGCCATGGGCAACGGCTGCGACGAAGTGAAAAAAGCCGCGCGGTACGTGACGCTTGCAAATGATGCAGACGGCGTCGCCCATGCGCTGAAAACGCTGATCGGGTGATCAAAAAACGGGACGCACAGGATGCGGTCCCGTATTTTGTTATTCATCCAGTGCGATATACACGTCCATGTATTCCGTGCCGTCTTTTTGATAGCTGTACTCAAAGCAATCGATGATATCCTTTTTGCGGGTGTGGGGAAGGTGGTTTACCTGCATGTAGGTCATCAGCGTTTTATAGGCGTTGGGAATGATGCGGAAGGGCGCGTCAAAGGGGCGGATGATGGTGACGGCAGCATAGCGGCATGCATCCTGCAGGGAAACGGTGCAGCCTTCGGGCGCGGCGCCGGTTTTCAGCACCCAGGCGGCGGTATAGCCGTGCATGCGGTGCAAATTGACCTGCTCCGGCGTCAGGTGGGGAAAATCCCAGCCGATCAGGTAAGGGGCGGGATCGCCGTGGGCTGCGGCCGTATTTTTCATGTGGGCAAGGGCGTCGTCTTCCGGCTCCGGAGAGATGACGGTATACTTTACATACCGGAAGGCGGGCAGCGTTTGCGTGCGGATGTGATGCAGCGCTTCGTCGCTGATGCACATATCCTCCCGGATGAGGGAATCCATGCTGCAGCCAAAGAGGGCGCACAAATCCAATACCTTATCCATTTCGGGCAGCATCTGCTCCAATTCCCATTTGGATACCGTCTGCCTGCTGACCTGCATTTTTTCCGCCAGCTCCTCCTGGGTCATGCGGTGATGCAGCCTGCGCAGGAACGTAAGATTTTTGCCAAGAAACATAAAGTGTACCTCCTTTTGTCCAAGGATAGCACGGGGGGATAAGCGATTCCACCATGTGCAGCGTTCTGTTTTTCGTCCTTGCGCAACTTAGGCGTGCGAAAAATGCAAGCCCTTCCAATAACGGGAGGGCTTGACAATTATGCGGTGAGGAAAATGTGAGCCTCAGTCAGAATGCGGCGGGTGCTTTCATGGTCAAAAAGCCTGAGCGCGTCTTCGTAGGGCAGCAGGTGGATCCTTTGGATCTCGCCCTGCAGCGGGACCAGGGGTTCATCCCCAAACTCTGCCAGAAAATAGGTCACACGCTTACTGGTGCCGGGCGTTTCGCGAAGGGCATATTCATCCCGCATGCAGAAGCCGGGCAGGAACGCGGGGCGCAGCCCGGTTTCCTCAAAGATCTCCCGGCGGGCGGTTTCTTCTTCCGTTTCGTTGCCCTCCATGTGTCCCTTGGGGAAGCTGTAGGCGCCGCCTTGTTCCTGGACGATGACGAAGAGGATCTGTCCGCCATGTCTGGTAAACACGACGGCGCCGCAGGAATATTCCCAGTTCATCCGATGGCCTCCTTGCTTTGTCAGCTGAGTTTGATATCCAGCCACTTGCCCTGCTTGATGCGATGGTTCGTCAGCCTGTCGCGGACGACGGCGTCGATGAGGAAGGCGATCCACGGGGCCAGCACGGCAATGTTGCGGCCGGGGAACATGCTTTCCACAGGGTAGCAGAACACGTACGTCAGAATGGGGCGCAGCAGCGTGACGCTGAGCAGCGCGCACACGGCTACGAACTTGACGTCACCTGCGCCGCGCAGGGAGCCGGAGAGAATGACGCGGCCGTTCTGCGGGATCATGGAGAGGATGACCACGTACAGCGACAGGCTGACCGCGCGGATGATTTCTTCATCCGTGGTAAAGAGCAGGGCGATCTGGCGGCTGAACAGCGTGATGACCGCCATCAGGCCCAGGGATACGCAAATGCCGATGCGGTAGGCCACGCTGACGTGGGCCATGGCCAGATCCTTGCGCTTGGCGCCCAGGCTCTGCCCAACAAGCGAGGTGCCTGCCGTGCCGACGCCGTCGCCCAGCGTAAAGGAGAGGGAGGTGACCTGGGATGTGATCTGGTAGGCGGCAAAGGCGTTGGTGCCGATGCCCGCGATCAGGCGGGCCAGCATGAGGAAGCCAAGGCGCAGACAGACGGATTCCACCATGGAGGAGGAGCCCACTTTGGTAAGCCCCGACAGGGTGACTTTATCAAATTTGGGCAGCGCCAGATGGTAATAACCGCCCTTTCTGCACACCACAAAGATGCAGATGATGCTGGCGCATACCGTGCCGCAGGCGGTGGCGATGGCGGCGCCCCGGACGCCAAGCCTGGGGAAGCCCAGCTTGCCGTTGATGAGCACGTAGTTCAGGCACAGGTTCACGACGTTGGCTGTGATATTGGTCACCATGGTCACCCTTGTTTTGCCGATTGCGCGCATGGCGGCGCAGATGCAGATCTGCCAGCAGGTGGGGAGGAAGGCCAGGGAGATGATACGGAAATATTCCACGCTCAGATCGATGGTATCTTCATTGGCGCCGCCCAGCTTCATCAGCCATTCCGCGCCGAAATAGCCAATCAGCGTCATCAGGATGCCGATCACGGAGATCACCGTCAGCGACTGGTGCAGGCAGGAGTTGGCGCCTGCCTGATCCCCCGCGCCCTTGCGGCGGGCGCACAGCGCCGTGGTGCCGATGCACAGCGCCTGGGCCAGCACCAGCATGATCATGCGGGGCTGACCGGTGAGGCCGACGGCGGCGATGGAGGCCGCGCCCAGGGTACCCACCATCATGGTGTCCACAGAGCCGATGATGCTCATAAGTGCGCCCTCCACAGTGGAGGGCCAGGCGATGGACAGGGTCTTTTTGTAAAGCTGCTTCAGCTCTTCTTTGGGAATCTGATTTCCTTCGTGATCCTTTACGCCAAAAACTTTTTGGAAAATATCCACGTTGGTGCCTTTCTGCCGGATAACGCCCGGCGTCATGCGAAAAAAATAAGGCATTTTATGCAATCTGATTTGATTATAGCCCCTTGGATTTTAGATGTCAAATGTACATTGGCAGAACAAATTGTTTACTTGCTTTTTGTTAGCGGGTGTTTTATGATGAACGGGAGGTGAAAAAAACAATGGATTTTATGAGCATTGCGCAAAAAAGGCAGTCCTGCAGGCATTATGACGAACAGCGCCCGGTGGAGGAGGAAAAGCTCCGTGCTGTGCTGGAGGCGGCGCGGCTTGCGCCCTCTGCCTGCAACGGACAGCCCTATCACCTGACGGTGTGCAGGGGCGATGCGGCTGGGCGGGTGGCCAGGGCTACCGCCGGCATGGGCATGAACAGGTTTGCCGTGCAGGCGCCGGTCATGATCGTCGTTTCGGAAGATGAATACGTGCAGAGCGCCAAATTCGGCGCCCGGGTGAAGCATAACGATTATAGATCCATGGACATTGGCATCATGACGGCGTACCTGACGGCGGAGGCTGCGGCGCAGGGGCTTTCCACCTGCATCCTGGGCTGGTTTGACGATCAGGCGATCCGGGAGATCTGCCGTCTTTCCCATCCCGTGCGGCTGGTGATCTGCCTGGGCTACGCAGGCGACAAGGATGTGCAGCGGGACAAAAAACGCAAATCGCTTGACGAACTTGTGACTGAAATGGAATAAAATGAGGGGACTCCCGGAACACGGGGAGTCCCTTTGCCGCCTTTCAGGAGAGAAAAGGCAGAATAAATACATTTTTATGCCGATAAACAGGTGCGTTTTTGCCAAATATGCTTTATAATGGTGGAAAATAAGCAAAAAAGAGGAGCCTATATCATGCAGGAAAAGTATATTGAATTGCGCAAGAAAATTGAAAAATGGATCGAAGAACACAAGGAAGAGTTTGTTACCGAGCTGCAGGGCCTTGCCCGCATCCCCTCCGTGAGCCGGGCGGATCTGGCCGAGGAAAACGCGCCCTTTGGCCCGGACTGCCGCAAGGTGCTGGATTATGCCCTGGAGCGCGGCAAATTCTATGGCTTTGACGCGGAGGATCTTTCCGGCTGCGCAGGCGCCATTTCCATGGGCGACAAGGACAATGCCATCGGCATCGTGGCGCATCTGGACGTGGTGCCCGTGGGCGACGGCTGGACCTATCCCGTCTTTGGCGCCACCTACCTTCCCGAGCACGACTGTCTCATCGGACGCGGCGTGAGCGATAACAAGAGCGCTGCCGTGATGGGCATGTTTGCCATGCGCATGATCCGCGAATTTGGCTGGCCCATGAAGCACGGCGTGAAGCTGTTCTGCGGCATGAGCGAGGAAACGGGCATGCAGGATATGCAGATGCTGCTGGATAAGGGATATCGGTTCCCCAACCTTTCGCTGGTGCCGGACGCCGCATTCCCCGTCAACTACGGCCAGAAGGGCTCCATTGACGGCGAGATCGTGGCCGAATGCGAAGGCAACCTTGTCGCCTTTGACAGCGGCACGGTGCGCAACGTGGTGCCGGATTATGCAGAGTGCGTGGTGGCGCTGGACGAGGATGCGGTGCTTGCCGCTCTCAAAAAGGTGCCGGAGGAAGATACCTGCATGCTGACCGTCAAGAAGGTCGAAAACGGCACCCATATTTCCGCCGCCGGCACCTCCGGCCATGCGGCGGCGCCTGCCCGCAGCGACAGCGCCATCAAGCGCCTCAGCCGTGCGCTGGCCCTGTCCGGCATGCTGGAGGGCACGTGCAAAAATTCCATTGAGCAGCTGGCGGATCTGACCCAGGACGGCTTTGGCCAGAGCGAGGGCGTGGCCTACAGTGATGAAATCTCCGGCGAACTGACGCTGGTGTACGGCGTTGCCCATCTCAGGGAC
>SVGT01000056.1 GCA_015056175.1 Clostridiales bacterium
TGGGCGCAGATATGGTTGCCTATCAGGAGGCGCAGGAACTTGCTGAAAAAGGCTTCCTGACTTCCAGCTGCTGCCCTGCCTTCGTCAGCTACATTGAGAAGAGCTTCCCGGAGCTGAAGCAGCATGTCAGCCACAATCTCTCGCCCATGGCTGAATTGGGACGCTTCATCAAGCGGACAGACCCCACCGCCAAGGTGATCTTCATTGGCCCATGCACAGCCAAAAAGATGGAGGCCCAGCGCGAAAATGTGAAGCCGCATGTGGACTGTGTTCTGACTTTTGAGGAACTGCAGGCATGGATCGACAGCCGCGATCTGGATCTGAAATCTCTGGAGGAAGGCGCGCTGGATAATGCCAGCTATTTTGGCAGGATCTTCGCCCGCAGCGGAGGCCTCAGTGATGCTGTGGCCCAAGCGCTCAAAGAGCAGAAGAATACAGAATTTATTGCCAATCCCGTCATTTGTGACGGCATCGAAGCCTGCCGCGTCGCTTTGATGAAGAAGCAGAAGAATCTGCTCAAAGAAAACTTTATCGAAGGCATGGCATGTAGCGGAGGCTGTATCGGCGGTGCCGGCTGCCTGACCCACGGCCCGAAGGATAAGGGCGAAGTGGACAAGTACGGGCACGAAGCCTACGAGAAAAACATCTCCGATGCTTTGGCACAATGCAGCTGGTCAACAAACAAATAATACCGGACGCCGGGCTGTTATACAGTCCGGCGTCTTATTTCATGCCTTTAGGCAGTTGAGCGAAGCGAAACAGAAAACCACCCGCTATGTGGGTGGAGGGCAAAAAGTTAAACAAAAAACACCTTTCGATTACAATAAGGATGTTCAGGCCTATTGCGGAAAGAAAGGTGAAATGTATAGCAAACCAAACGCACAGTCTGGCACATACCAAGTGGGTGTGTAAATATCACATCGTATTTGCGCCCAAGTAAATGTGTCAAACCAAGATAAAAGAAAAAACCCTGAAAACGTTGTGTTTCCAGGGCTTGATGTTCCAATTAGCGCTTGGAGAACTGGGGGGCGCGACGAGCGGCCTTCAGACCGTACTTCTTACGTTCCTTCATACGAGGATCGCGGGTGAGGAAGCCAGCCTTCTTCAGTTCGGGACGCAGTTCGGGGTTAGCCTTGCACAGGGCGCGGCTGATGCCATGACGGATGGCGCCGGCCTGGCCGGTCAGACCACCGCCGGTCACATTGACCATCACGTCGAAGCTGTTCACGTTGGTCAGAACGAGGGGCTGACGAACGGTCATCTTCAGGGTTTCCAGACCAAAGTAGTTATCCAGGTCACGATGATTGACCACGATTTTGCCATCGCCGGGTACCAGACGGACGCGGGCGACCGCCGACTTGCGGCGACCAACGGCATTGAAATCAGACATGTTTATATCTCCTTCCGCGTTCCTTACTTAATCAGTTCAAGCACTTCGGGCTGCTGCGCGGCATGCTCATGCTCGGCACCGCCGTAAATGCGCAGCTTCTTGGCCATCTGACGGCCCAGGGGGCCCTTGGGCAGCATGCCCACGATCGCCTTTTCCACAGCGAATTCGGGCTTGTCGTTCATCAGGTGACGATACTTCACAGCCTTCAGACCGCCGGGATAGCCGGTGTGACGATAGTAGTACTTCTGATCCAGCTTCTTGCCGGTCAGAATGACCTTGGAAGCGTTAATGATGATCACATGATCACCGGTGTCCACATGGGGAGTATAGATGGGCTTGTGCTTGCCGCGCAGGATGTTGGCCACCTGGCTGGCAAGACGACCAAGCACCATGCCGTCAGCATCAACGACATACCACTTGCGCTCAATTTCCTGAGCCTTCGCCATATAGGTATTCAAGTTGGGTTCCTCCTTGAAGAATGTAAACTTGATGTTTCTGGGTGTTGTTTGCAGTCCATGATGGTCGCATGTTCTGCGGTGAACAATAGTCCCGGGGCAAGCGGAGCCTATTGATGCGACAAACATTATAATCCATAACTTCCTGCATGTCAAGGGAAAAAACACAGGAAATAAACAATAATTTGCATCTTTTTGGTTACGAAGGTGTTGCCTGCCCATAAAAAAGGCGCTTTTGCAAGCGCCTTGGAGAAACAGCGGAGAAGAATCAGAGGAGATTGCCTACGACGTGCGGCGGGAGCCACTGGGGGCTCTGGCAGAAGCGGGTGGCGTAATCCTTGCCGATGAGAGCGCCGTTGGCGATGGCCAGGGCTTCGTAATAGCGCAGATACTTGAAGCTGGTGGAGTGCTCGGCCAGCCACAGCTTTTTGATGTTCTCCTTCCACAGGGGGAAGGCTTCGGTCACATCGTAGTAGAAGTAGGGGTTGAAGCCCTCGGCGTCCTCCCAGTTTTCAGCGCACATAAAGTTACCGATGCGGGCAGGGGGATGGGGCAGGGGATAGGTGGGCAGTGAGGCGTAGAAGATGGCATCCTCGCAGATCTTGTGAGCGGCGATATGGTCGCGGTGAACGGAATTGCGCCAGTGATAAAGCACGGCGTTGACTTCGTTTTCGCGCATGATATTGGCCAGCTGGATGGCGGCGTCATGGGTGTACTGCAGTTCGCCGTCCAGGGTATCCAGCACGATGCTCTTGCCGCCAAGGCCCTTTGCAAATTCAGCGGCAGCGGCGATGTTCTGAGGACGGAATTCTTCGGGGGTCATGCCCTTGGGGGTTCCCTTTTCGCCGGCGGTCAGGTCCACGATGATGATCTTGTCGCCTGCCATAGCGTGCTTGGCCAGCAGCATGCCGCAGGTGAGCTGCGCATCGCCCGTATGGGCGCCGACGGCCATGATGGTTTTGCTCATAATGATAACTTCCTTTCAGAAAAATCGGTTACAGAGGCTTGCTCATGTAGGAGAAGGTGCGCACCACATCAAAGCCTGCGCGGCGGTACACCTTCTGGGCCCAGTTTTCTTCGCCGGTGAACAGGGTGGAAAAGTCCGCGCCTACCTGGATGAATTCCTGCATCAACAGATTGAACAGGACGCTGGCGATGCCGCGGCCTTCGTATTCGGGATCCGTGCAGATGCCGGTAAACCAGCCGCGTCCGCTTTCCTGACGGTCCACAGGGCCGGTGAAGCCTACGATATAGCCGTCCGGGGTAGTGGCGGCGAGGATGGGACGGGGGTTTTCCTTGGCCGTTTCATCCTGCAGGACTTTCCGCCAGTATTCGCTGCCCACGCGGGTGCACATGCGGTCAAAATCGTAATGCAAAGATACGTCGTAGCGGCCCGTTTCGATGCCTTCTTCCCGGAGCTTCTGCTGCTTTTCCCTGACGAAGGAAGGCTCCCTGTACTTGGCAAGATCCAGGTACATGGCCACTTCGCGGGCGGTATCCTCAAAGCCCAGCGCGGTGAGGAAGGGATAGCCCTCGCACTCCTTGTCAACACCGGGTACGTTGTTATGGTCATGGCCGGGGGTATTGGGGATGCGCCATTCCAGATCGATGGGGCTCAAGCTGGTCATGGCGATCTTCTGCTTTCCGGCGGCGCGGAAGGCATCCTCCAGCGCGGCCATCAGCTTTTTGCCGATGCCCGTTTTGCGGTGGGCTTTTTCCACAAAGATGGCCACCAGATACCCGGGGGTATTTTCATGGGTCTGCTTGGGCAGGAAGGTTTTCTGGCATACGCCGATCACGCAGCCCACAACTGCGCCGTCCTTTTCGGCTACAAAGGTGAAGGGCTTGACGTCGTGAGGCGCGTCAAAAATGCGCATGCTGAGGTATTCTTCCGAAGCGGGATAGAACACCACTTCGTTTGCGTTCACACTCTCGTTCCAGAGGCGGACGATTTGAGGGAGGTCCTTTTCTTCATAAAGACGAATCTGGCACATGGGAAAAGCTCCTTTGTTTGCGTTTGGGTTTACAGGCGGTAGAGGAAATACTGCTGACGCTCCTTCTTGAAGGTGTCGATATCATAAGCGTGGAGCTTGATGATCTGGGAAGCGTCCTTGCCGCCTACGCGGTAGGCGTCCGTGCCCAGCAGGCGGTCCAGGTGGCTCTGGGAATTGAGCACCGTGCCGGTGAGGAATTCAAACTTGTCTCCGTGCAGGGCGCGGATCTCATCCAGCAGGAAAAGGCCGGCGGCAAAGGAATCAAACTGTTCTGCGTCGGTGATATGCAGCTGCACGCCCTGGCACATCTGCCCGGCATGCTTGCTCATGTTGGGGGAGAAGGAACATTCGCGGTAGTGCACGCCCTGGATCTTCTTTGCATTCATGCGTTTGGCCAGCTCTGCGCCGTTTACCCAGGGAGCGCCTACGATCTGGAAGGGGAGGGGCGTGCCGCGGCCTTCGGACAGATTGGTGCCTTCAAACACACAGGTGCCGATGTAGCACAGCGCGGATTCAAAGCAGTTGATGTTGGGGGAGGGGGCCACCCACGGCACGGCGCAATCCGGCAGTAAAAATTCGCGGTACCAGCCCTTGAGGGGCGCTACCGTCAGATCCAGGTCCAGATCCAGATGACGCTTGACCCACAGGGCGTATTCGCCGATGGTCAGGCCGTAGCGGGTGGGAAGGGCATATTCGCCCACAAAGGAGTGGAAGCGTTCATCCAGCACGGTGCCTTCCACCTTGGCGCCGCCGATGGGGTTGATGCGGTCCAGAACCAGCACGCTCTTTCCGTGGCGGGCGCATTCCTCCATGGCGTAGGACAGGGAATACAGGTAGGTGTAGAAGCGGGCGCCCACGTCCTGCATGTCGAACACAAACAGGTCGAAGGTATCCAGCATTTCGGCCGTCAGGCGTGTGTGATCGCCATAGCAGCTGAACACAGGCACGCCGGTGCGCTCATCGACGGTGGTATCCACATGTTCGCCTGCCTGCACCGTGCCGCGGATGCCGTGCTCGCAGGCAAAAAGCGCCGTCAGGTTGTAATTGCGGGAAATCACATCGATGGCGGATTCGAAGTTCAGGTTGATGCCGGTGTGGTTGGTCATCAGGCCGATCCTGCGGCCGCGGAGAAGATGATCGTACTTTGGTAACTGATCCAGGCCGCTGAGCACACGCTGCTTGTTCATGATTTTTATCGCTCCTTGTCAGTGAAGGTGATATTCGGTTTGTTTGGTATCATGGTATCACAAATTTACCTGTTTGTAAATGCCGGGAAAGAAATGTGGGCATATTTTGTGGGGGCGTCAAATAACGGAGGAGCAGGGGGTTCCTTTTATCCGTTCCCTTTCTTTACAGTTTCTTTTTCTCTTTCTCTTTCTTTTTCAGTTTCCTTTTCTTTTTCTCTTTCTTTTTCTCTTTCTTTTACCTGCGAATGCAGGCAATTGGATGCAAATGCATGCATTTGCAGATATGGGGTGCACCTTCTGCATTTTTTTGAAAGGGAAAAGGGGCTTTATCCCCTTGTCAAGAAAGGAAGAAACAGGTATAATACATAGATAATGGCATTTATGGCCATACGCGCTGCGGGCAATCCGCGGCAGCTTAAGAAGGGGGTTCCTATGATGGAAAACGAAGTTGTTGTACGCACCAATTTTATCTGGGATGCTATTGATCAGGATTTGGAGAAGGAACGCTACCAGCAGGTGCACACCCGCTTTCCTCCCGAACCCAACGGTTATATGCACATCGGCCATTGCAAGGCGCTGATCACCGACTTTCTGACGGCGGAAAAGTACGGCGGGCTTTGCAATCTGCGCTTTGACGATACCAACCCCGCCAAGGAAGATACCGAATACGTGGAAGCTATCAAGCGCGATATCAAGTGGCTGGGCTTTGACTGGACCGGCGGGCTGTATTATGCATCCGATTATTATGACCAGTGCTACGCAATTGCCGAGGACTGGATCAAGCGCGGCCTTGCCTATGTGGACGAACTGAGCAAGGAAGAAATGCGCGAATACCGCGGCACTCTGACCAGGCCCGGCAAGAATTCTCCCTGGCGCGACCGCCCCTGGGAGGAATCTCTGGACCTGTTCCGCCGCATGAAGAACGGCGAATTTGAAGAGGGCAGCCACACCCTGCGCGCCAAGATCGATATGGAATC
>SVGT01000015.1 GCA_015056175.1 Clostridiales bacterium
TTCGGTACTGAAGAACGGAAAAGCAAAAGCCTTGAAAATCTCGACACTGATAAAGCTTTGCGAAGCCTTGGATTGCCAACCTGGAGACATCTTAGAGTACAGGAAGGAGCAATAATATGAAGCGCAACAGTATTTATGTGAGAGTTCAAATTCATACGCAAAAATGCCGAACACATTTTTATGCAGCACATAGACAAAACAAAAGCGCGGCCGAAAGGCTGGGCTTTTTGTTTCGTTATGGGCGTGAGGATACGGGCAACCGAAGCAAAAAGTCATAAATGAAGCAAATCTTGAAATCAGAATTTGCATCTGCTATGATAAGCATGCATCATCTGTCGCCGGCGTAACAGGCAGAGTTGCCTTTGAATCCGGCGCAGCGAGTCTGCGCGCAAGGAGGCTCCCTATGGCAAAGACAAAGTATCCCATCAGCAAGGAATTTTTTCCGTTCAACAAATTCGCACCGCCCATGAGCCGACGATTTGTACAGCTGGCGCAGATGGGCATGAAAACTCCCAAGTTTCTGTGGAAAGATCCTCAGCTGAATGTGCAGTCCAGGATGATCCCAGGCTATCAAGGCTCCGAAATTGAAGTATTGATCCTCACGCCAAACAGACTGACCAAACCTGCACCCTGCCTTGTTCACATTCACGGCGGCGGCTTTGTTTTTGAAGGCTCGGGCAGTCATTTCAAACTGGCCATGGCCTATGCAAAGGAAGCCCGTTGCAAAGTGGTATACGTCCGCTACAGGCTTGCCCCAAAGCATCCGTTCCCGGTGCCGCAGGAGGATTGCTATGCGGCGCTTTGCTGGGTATATGATCATGCAGATGAACTGGCGATCGACCGGAACCGTATCGGCGTCACCGGCGACAGCGCAGGCGGTACGCTGACCGTGACCAGCTGCATGATGGCACGGGATCGGGGCGCAAAGGTGAATCCGCTGTTCCAGCTTCTGGTATACCCCTGGCTGGACGGACGGAACAACAGCGAATCCTATCATCGCTATACCGATACGCCCATGTGGAACTCCACGCTTTCCCGAAAGGTCGGGCCGATCATGAATCCCGATCCTTCCTCCACGCCGCTGGCATATCGCTCCCCGGCAGAAGCAGACAGCCATGCCGCTCTCCCGCCCGCCTACGTGGAGGTGGCAGAGTTTGACTGCCTGCACGATGACGGCGTGCTGTATACCAAACTGCTGAGAGATGCAGGCATCCCGGTCGAATTCCACGAAGCCAGGGGCACCATGCACGGCTTTGACACCGTGTTCCGTGCACCCACATCGCAGAAGATGATTGCAAAGCGGATCGCCTTTATCAAGCGCATGTTTGAGGAGAAATAAGCTATGAAAAAGATCATCGCCATCAACGGAAGTCCCCGTTCCGGCTGGAACACCGATATCCTTGTCCGTGAAGCGGCAGCCGGCGCCGCTTCTGCCGGCGCAGAGGTGGAGATCATTGATCTGTATCAGCTGGAAAAATACACCGGCTGCATTTCCTGCTTTGGCTGCAAGACCGAAGCGCATCTGGGAACATGCATCTGCCGGGACGGTCTAAACGATGTGCTGGAAAAGATCCGCAGCGCCGACGGACTGATCCTGGGCAGTCCCGTTTATCTGGGGGACGTCACTGCCGGGCTGCGCGCGCTGTACGAGCGACTGGTTTTCCCGTATATCTCCTATAAGCTTGACCCGCCCAATTACAACAGCAGGAAGATCCCGGTCGTTTTCATTCTGACCAGCGGCGCTCCTGAAGGGTGCTATGCAGATCTTCTGAAACGCTACAGGGAAAATCTGGAAGCCTTCGTTGGCCCAACGCAGACACTGGTAGCCGCCGATACGCTCCAGGTCAGCCATTACGACCGGTACGGTTGGACGATGTTTGATCCGGACAAAAAGAAAGAACGCCGCGAAACGGTATTCCCGCAGGAACGGCAGGCTGCATTTGCACTTGGACAGGCCATGCTAAATAGCATTTGATTTGCCGCTTGCGGCTGCTTCACAAAATCCCGGCAGCACAACCCTTCAAAAGCGCCGGGGTTCAAAAGCAGGCGCGGAGTTACAGGTAAAGGCAGTGCCAACAGAAACGACAGTTTTCAAAAGAAGACTGTCGTTTGCTTTTATCTCTTTCCGCATTTCATTCTTCTCTTCACGCCCCCCAATCCAATCGGCGCAAACAAAAGGCACCTGCTAACGCAAGTGCTTTTATTCTTTATTCCGCAAAATCCGCAAGGATGCGCTTCATATTCTCCAGCAGCTCCTGCAAAAGCTGCGCATCCTGACGGGTAAATCTCCCTGCGATACACAGCGTGCATGCCCCGTCAAAGCTGGCCGCGCACACCTGCATGGCCGGCTTTTTCTTGACAGGGCCGGCAAACCAGCCGTCACAGGGCACAAGGCCGTCTGCTGCCAGCGCATGTACATCTATATTCCCCAAATTGGTAAAGCCCATGGCCATGCTGCCGTACAATTTGCCCGTCACCTTCAGTAAAAGGCCCAGCGGCAGCGTACGGGCAGCGCCGTGCAGAAGCGGCATACCTGCAAGCCCTGCCAGAGGATCCTCCTTGGCCTGTGCCGTCTGCGCGGCAATATCCCCAAGCGTTTCTTCAAACGTCGGGTACAGCCCGTTGGGAAGCTGGGTGGACAGCGATCCGGACAGATTGCTCAGCCCCTCCGAGTCAAGATTTTTGCAATGACGGCGCAGATCCATCATGGACATGATGCTGACAGGCGCGGATGCATCCACACACGGCATGGCGCCGTAGGCATGATAGCAGGCCGCCAGCAAAAGATCATTGACCGTGGCGCCAAATCCTCTGGCCTTTTCCCGGGCCGATTGCATCATGTCCCGCGAAAGCTGCGTATACACCAGATCAGGCAAGCCTTCCCGCTCATCCGGATAGGGAAACAGCGTTTTGATACCGCTGCGCGGATCCTTCATCAAAGAGCGGCATTCATGCCTGTCCAGCCCTTCATACACCTGCTCTGCCGCCCGGCTGCCCTGCTTCAGCTGCAATTCGTTTTGATCGCCGCCGGCAGCTGCAATGGCATACGCCTGCATCAGCTTTTCCAGCAGATACTTTCCGTCGCTTCCGTCCACACAAAGATGGCTGATATTCAGCGCCACCGCGCTTTCCCGCTCGCTCTGCACCAGACAGCAGCGCAGCTGGGTCTTGCTTTCCGGCGCGACGGGCAGCAGGGAAAATTGCAGCGCCGCAGGGACGGGATCTCCCTGCGTTCTGATATACTGAAAAAAGCAGTGATCCTCATATTCATCGTTCACATGCCACACAGCGCCAAATGTGCCCGCCTGAAAGGACGCATGTAAAATATCATTCCCGTCAATCAGCATCCTGCAAGCCCTGCAAAGCGTTTCCGCACAGAGCAAATGAGGGTATTTGAGCACAAAACGAATGGTATTATCATTGTATTCATGGACGAGATACTGCATTATTTCGCCGCTTCCCGCCCGGATATTCTGGGGCAACCAAATCCCTCCCCCCCTGGGTAATCCAAAACATCCTCATTATACTCGCCGGGAATGTTTCTTACAAGTCCTTTTGGGAACTGCCTATTTGCTGCCACAATCCCATCAAGCAGAACCGTCCGGATACTTTTTTCAATCAAACGCACTTATTTCATTATAATTATAAACATTTGATTACACCTTTACAGGGTGCTATTGCTTTTCAAATGTACAAGTGTTAATATATGGGGTGATATAGTGGTTTATGGGGGAAGTATACCCTTTAAGCAGTATTTACAGGAGATTGATGAACATGCGCACACAGCGTCTTGGCAAATTCCTCCTTCTTCTTGTCGCCCTGGCCATCCTGGCCACCGGCGCACTGGCACTTGGCGGCACCTTTGCACAAAGGCCCAAGCTGGAGCTGACCGGTACGGAGACCGCACTGGACGGTACCACGCCCTACAGCATCACCATCACCCACAACGACGGCTCCAAGGCCCATCCCTCGCTGATGACGGATGGCGGCGTGCTGACCAGCCAGGTATCCTGGTGTCCCGGCCGGAGCGAGATCCTCTACCTGGAATGCGTGAACAACGAAAAATTCCCGGTGAAGATCACCATGACGCTCAACGTGGACGAAAGTCAATTTGGGGATGTGTTTTCCTATGCCGTGGTGGAAGGCAACCTGAAAGCGCAGGGCGCTGACCATCCCGTTAACTGGGAAGATTTCGCCGATCTGGCCACCCATAAGGGCATCGTGGCAGACAAAGCTTCCCTGCCCGTTTTTGACGCCGTCACGCTGCAGCCCGCCGGCACCGATTATTCCGATTACTTCTGCGCCCTGGGCCTGCATATGAGTGAAAACGCCTCCTCCGAGTTTGCCAATAAGAACATGAAGCTGTCCTTCACCCTGACGGTGGACGCCAACTACAAGCCCGGCGAAACCCCTGCCAAATAAGCATACGCTTTTGAGAGGATGATATAGATGAAGCGAGCAATTCTGCTCCTGCTGATCGTAGTGGCGCTGTTTGCCGCCGTCAGCGGCACCATCGCCTACTATACCGATAATGTCCGGGGCGCCGGCGTGGTGGAATCGGCTAATCTGGCCGTGCTCCAGCACGAGTACGAGCGCGTGAAGGATCAAAACGGCGCTTATACCGCTTCCCTTCGCCGCTTCACCCAGGGGCAGATGATGTACCCCGGCGTGCTGAACCCTACCCTGACCCGGGAAGACGTCAAGGTTGGCGATTATACCGTGCAGATGCACGATGAAACCCTGGCCAACTTTGTGGACAAGATCGTCACCGCCGAAAACAACGGCTCTGCCTACAGCTACGTGCGCACCTTTGTGGCCGTGCCCGCCCGTTCTCAGGGCGATGCTCCTGTGGATTGGCTCCATCTGGATTTCAACCAGCAGCACGGCTGGGTGCTCTCTCCCGATGTCATCCGCAGCCAGCTCATCGACGGCAATTATTACGATATCTACTGGATCACCAACGAAAACCAGCTTGCCCCCGGCGCCACCACTGCACCCTCGCTGCTGGGCTTCTACCTGGACCCCCGCGTCACCACCCGCGACGGCCGCTATCAGTACGTAAACGGCTCCGTCCGTGTCGATCTTGGCACCGCGGAGGATCTGACCATCCTGGTCACCACCCAGGCCTCTCAGGCCATCGTGTTTGAGGCCGATGGCGCAAAGTCCGCCGCCCAGGTCGCTCTGGACACCACCTTCGGCTCCCCTGCCGACGGCATCCACCCCTGGGTCGATGTCAAGTCCGCGTACGATCAGGCTTCTCTGGATGCGCTCCTGGCCGCCGCCACGTATGATACCGTCATCGCCCTGCACGACGGCGCCTATACCCTGCCCGCGCAGCTGCCCCACGGCATCCGCCTGATGGGCATGGGGCTGAACGTCACCCTGTCCGCGCCCACGCTCTCCGCGTACGATGTGGAGCTGGATAACGTCACCTTCACCTCCCCCGTCGTGTTCACCGGCCACGGCACCTTTGAGGAGGTCACCTTCCTCCAGGGCTGGCACATTTCCCCCACCTCGGGCGATGTTCTCGTGTCCGATTGCAAGTTCGATGCCTACCAGATCGGCGATGGAGATTACATCGTCCACATTGCGGATTGTCTTTCCCTGCAGCCCTGATGTTTGCTGCTTTTGCCCGCAGTTTTCTGCGGGCTTTTTGCTTGCCAAAACTTTGCAGATTTAGGATTTTTGTAACATTTACATTTGTCAATTCGTTGACTCCCTTCCATATATATTGTATAATTATTAGTATGGTAACCCCTGTATTTAGGAAGGGATGGTAATCACCATGAAGAACTCCAAGTTCCTGCGTTCCGCGCTGATGCTGGTGCTCGCACTGGTCATCATCGGCAGCGTAACCGGCGGCACCATCGCCTGGTTCACTGACAACGTGGAAGCTACCAACAACGTCATCCAGTCCGGTACCCTGGACATCGACATCCAGCTGAAGGACGGCGACAAATGGATCTCCCTCGAAAAGAACCCCGCCACCAAGGTGTTCGATTACAACCTGTGGGAGCCCGGCTACACTCAGTACGAAACCCTGACCATCGTCAACCAGGGCAACCTGGCGCTGGAATACATCCTCAACGTCATCCCCGGCGAGGATCAGGTTCTGGCCGTGACCGGTGAATCTCTGGCCGAAGTCATCGATGTGTACATGGCCTTCGGCGAAAAGGAACCCGCTTCCTTCGCCGAGATCGCTGCTTACAAGACCGCTCCTGACTACCAGAACGGCTGGTGGTATTGCGGCACCCTGTCTGAAATGATCGCCGATGAAAAGGGCTTCACTCAGGGTTACATGCTGCCCTCCGGTAAGACCGACGCTCCCGACGGCGTTCTGGAAGTTGGCCTGATGCAGGGCTCCTGCACTTGCACCGTCGCCCTGCACATGCAGGAAGAAGCTGACAACCGCTACCAGAACCTGTCTCTGGGCAACCTTGGCTTCAAGCTGATGGCAAAGCAGTACACCTACGAAGAAGACTCCTTCGATCATCTGTATGACAAGGACGCCGAATACGGCGAAGGCTCCGTCATCGGCGACAAGCCCGAAGCCATCGTGCGCGAGCTGACCACCGAAGAACTGACCGTCAATTTCGTTGACGAAGTGGATGGCATTGATGTTTCCACCGTTGTAAAGGATCTGGTCGTCGTCGAACCCGGCGAAAAGACTTTGGACTTCGGTCTGGCTTTCACCCCCACTGAAGATGTCATCGCCGGTCTGGAAGATATCGACTACAGCCAGTGGTATGTGGACTTCGAACTGGCTTCCTCCAAGGAGCTTGTCAATGATGGCAACAACCACCTGACTCTGGCCGGTCATTACAAATACGGCGATCTGGGCACCAACTGGCTGGGCTTTGAGACCACCGGCGTGGCCATCCCCGCTGACACCTTTATCCGCATTGTAAAAAGATGGGATCCTCAGCTGACCTATGAAGAAGTCTCCAACATTCCTGTCTTCAAGTGCGGCGTCATCGTGGACAAGGCCTACTTCGCAGATGAAACCCTCACCCTGCGTCTGTGCATGTACAACCCCGTCACCGGCGAACCCTTCGTGCTGAAGGAAATCACCAAGACCTTCTAATAAACTTCAAACCCATTGCCGTGCACGTAAGTGCACGGCATTTTATTTGCCCTTCTCAGCGTTTCTTTACTGGACTTGATTCCTTCTCCATGCCATCCACAAAACCGCTATAATCCTCTATTTTAGTACAAATCAAAAGCCCCTGCATCGGCATATCCCGATGCAGGGGCTTCGTTTTTTGTTACTTCAGGTATTCCTTGATCAGATTGATCGTGTAGTCATAGGTCGTGTAACCCTTGCCTACAGAAATCTTCAGATGAGGACCACAAAATGCCATGAACTGTTCTTCCGTAATGTAGTCTGCGTAATCTTCGTACGTATACAGGCCGTATTCTTCGATATCGCTCTTCAGAACAGCTTCATCATACTTCATGCCTTCGCCAACCACCAAACCGGCTTGCATCTGATGGAATGCATTCGTCAGCGAGAGGATATCTTCCGTGATGAAGTTGTAATGACCCGCAGAAATCAGCGTATAGCTACCTGTAGTCTCCTTGTACACTTTACAGGATGCAAGGCGTACCGTCTCGTTCTTGGTGCCATCCGACATCACGAACGCATGTCCCACATAATCGCTTGCATTGCTGCCATCGATCAGCACGAATTTGTTTTCATCCGCATCGAAGAAGGAATGGGCATTTACCGCTTTCACAGTTGCACCATTTTCGAAGCTCAATTCGATCACAGCGTATTCATCTGTGCCATGATTCACGATCAGCGCAGGCTTCGCAGTAGAATACTCACCGTTGAAGAAGTCCCATACAAGCAGCTCATCTTCATAGGCCACATACTGGATTTCCTTCTTGCTGCCATCTGCAAGCGTTACAAGGGTTTCCGGTGCCACACAACTACCGCCACCACCACTGCTCGCCTCAAACTTCGTCAGCGTACCGTTGCAGAAATCAGAGTACTTATACTGCTCATCCTGATTTTCTGCCACACTCCACGTATGGGAGAATGTGAGTTCTTTACCATTGTTGTTATCCTTGAACGAATACGATACTGCTATGGTACGTGCGCTGTTGCCGGAGTTCACCAAGCCATTACTTGCAGCAGCAACGAAGTACAATGTATCAGCCGTGCCATTACCATCAGTATCAACACTCACAGGCATCGCATAAACTTTGTTACTGCTATGCACCTGTCCGCCCGTCAAAGTCAACGTAAAGTCTCCGTTATCCGGGCTATAAGTCCAAGTGGTGTTGGTGCCGTTCAGCTTACCTTTGGTAGTGGGCGTATAATCAGCAAGATTTATCGTCTTGTACTGCTTTTCAGCAACGCTCCAATACTTGATTTGGATACCTTCCAACGCAGGTGCAGCGCCGTGCCACGTTCCGCCAGAACTGGATGCAACGCAAAGACCTGCTTCATAGTTTTCAGCAACCAGAGAGGGCGATTCCTTACTGGTTTCGGTGCCGGTCACCTTATAGGTGGCGGTGTATTCCTTGCCTTTCACGGTAGCGGTCAGGGTGTAAGTAGTGCCGCCTGCCGTTACTGCTACAGGGGAAGTGGGCTTGGCATTGCCATTCACCTTGAAGTCGGTCACCGTCACGCCATTGATGCTCATGCTCAGCTTGCTGAAATCCAGCGCATAGCCGCTCAGCTTGTCCAGATCCACATTCAGCTCATACACCCAGCCATCCGTACCGAAGGATTTGCCGGTGGTCAGGCCATCCGCCGTATCGGAGTAAGTTACCGTGATGATATCGCTATACTTGTTGGGCACATATTCGGTTTCCGTTTTGAAGGAATCCGCAGTGCCATTGGTGTTCTTGTAGGAATACACATACACCGTGGTACTGAGAATGGAGATCTGAACTTTTACATCCTTCATCTCATATGGGATGGTTGCCTTATCCGTACGGTTATCGGTAATGTTATCCGGCGCCGCCACCGTCTTCTGTGCATCCTCCGGCATATAGGCAAAGCCAAGGTTCAAAGAATCTTTGCCGTTAATATTGTGAATAAAAGCTGTTTCTTTCATTACGCCATCCACAATATCCTGCCCCGCACTGGGTACATATTGCTTATCATCTGCATTCACCCACGCCTGCTGCACCAAAGTGCCTTTCAGCGTAGTGGGCGTAGCCTTGCCTTCAGAATCGCACAGATACAACACACTGAATCCCATCAGAGACTTACTGCTATTGCAATTAGATGGAGCAGGTTTCTGCACCAACACTACATCTTTCATCGTCAGACTGTTGGCAGCGCTACCCACTAGCACAGTTGCCACAGCACCCAGTTCAATCTGGGAATTATCAATTACCAGATTGCCACTGGACACGTTCACCGCAGCACGGGCACCGGAAATACGGCTGTTGAGAATCTGACTATTGCCAGTTGCCATGACGCCGCTCTTGGCATTGTAGTAACGAGTCTTGCCGTTGGAATCTGTCTCGCTGCGGTTATCATCATCCTCAAGATTACTCTTATACAGTGCCGCCCAATCGAAATTCGGGCAAACAATCTGCACATTGTCCAACGTACCGTTGTTCAGCGTGACAAACGAATAACCAAGGTCAGCAGCCACGGAGTCGCTGCCGCAAGTCATGGTGAAGCCGTTGCCGTACAGCGCATAACCGTCGGACACTTCCAAAGAACTGAAACCGCAGTCATTCAGCAGCACCACGTTGTTGGAGGTGGCGCTGGTCGCGGTGGTCACGTTCTTCGCATCCACAACTTCGAGGTACAGCACGGTGGGCGTGCAGTAGGTGTCATCATCCTTGATGGTCACCTTGACCACGCCGGTGTCTTTGAACTGAATCGTGCCGTTCGTCCAAGTGCTATTGGAAGTGTACGTGCCGCTCGCAGCCGTGCCGTTCACCGGTTCCACCGTCACGGACACAGTGCCAATCGTCGCGCCATCCTTCGCCTTGAACAGCGAATCCAGCTTCACAGCGTTCTGATTACCCACGCGGTACAGGAAATCGCCAGTGAACTTCTTGTCGAACTTCACTGCACTCTGCCGCTCGGTGATATCAACAGTGATCACAGTGGGCGTGCAGAAGTAGTAGTCCTGAATAATCAGCTGAATCTTGCCCGTACCAGTAAAGTAGACAGTTCCTTCAGCCCAATTATTCGTATTGCGCTCAAAGTTAATAGAAACAGGATTAGGATTATTCTCAGTCAGATCAGTAATGGAAACCGTCAGCGCCGCAGGAACAAGCGCAACTTTAGTTTGAAGCAAGGTAAAGATATCGCCCAGCTTGTATTCACAATTATTGGCAAGTTCGGTAATCTCGCTTGCAAACTTCACAACAGATTCTTCCTGTTCGCCTTCGGTGATATCGAGATTGGTCACAATACCGCTGTACTTTTCAAGACCGATGCTGTTCACACCCCAGCCATAGCCGGTGAACAGCTGATGGAAGGGCAGGTAAATGGCACGGTTGTTTTCTGCATCAGTATGTGTGTGATTGCAACCGGTGACAGAAGTACGTTCATTAGCATCGACAACACCATTGCCGTTGTCATCGGTGAATTCCAGCTCGGAATGAGGCACGCGGCTGAACTTATAGTCATCCGGGCCGGAGTAGCTGGGATGGCCGTTCTTTTCAAACTCGCAGTAGTAATAATCGTTCCAATCGCCATAGTTGACGGTACAGCCGGTAGCGCTGATGCCGGTCATGTCGGGAATGGTCTTGCCTTCTTCATTGGTGGTGTTCTCACGAATGGAGCCGATGATCATGCCGGCGTAGCGGTAGGCATAATACTGGTAGTTGCCGCACACGTCGTTGTACACGTCCATCTGCGCGGACACGTGGCAGTTTTCAAAGTGGATGCCCGCGTTCTTGGGAGAATCGGCAGAGGTCTGGCCGCTGGTGGGATAATACTGACCCACAATGCCGCCGCAGGCCACATCGTAAGAGCCCCACAGCGCGGAGATCTTGTTGGAATTATCCACGGTGATGTTGGTGAAGGTGGTCTTGAGGTTCGCTTCCTTCGCGTACCAGCCCACGCAGCCCACGATGCCGCCGTTGCCGATGTTGTACACGCGGGGGTTGCAGCCCGTGATGGCGATGTTCTCGAAAGTGGCGCCATCCGCATAGGCGGCGATCACACCGGTGGTGGCGATTTCGCCGTCGGAGGAGAAGTTATCCACGGTCAGATTCTTGATGGTAGCACCATAGACCCTGCCGAACAGACCCATGCCGTCGCGGTAGTACTGTTCCTCAGGGGAATACCAGTCGTGGTCGCCCTTCATCTCCCAGGTGTTCTGGTAGAAGTTGGAGATGGTGTGGCCGTTGCCATCGAAGGTGCCAGAGAAGGGATAGAAGCCGGTGGTGACGGCAACGCCGGTCTTTTCATACTTGCCATCGTCGCTGTTGTAGCCGATGGGGTAGAAGATAAGGTCGGGGTTGTTCTCGGATTCTTTGTCGCCCAGGTTGACGTCAGAGATCAGCTTGACGGTCTTGCCGGCGAAGGAATCCTGAGTCTGGCCGTTCATGCCGCCGACGATGGCGCCGAAAGCAGCCAGCTGGTCAGCGTTGGCTATGATGTACTCAGAGGCAGTTTCACCCTCCGCAAGAGGCGCAACAGCATTGGTGTACCAGGAGTAGTCGAACTCGCCTTTCCAAGCGGCAGGTTCAGCCACCATGGCCACTTCGGAGAACGTCGCCATGGCCACGGCCACATCGCCGGTGGCGGGATCGTAGGAGAAGCTGTTGTGGGCGGAGGTGGCGTCGACAGCGGCCACGCGGGTCATCTTATGGGTGGCACCGTCTTCCACATGGTACAGGCTGTAGTTACCAATGTTCAGACCCGTGGCAAGCACCTTGCCCATGCTGATCTGCACGGGCACGGTGTTATCGTCCGCCAGGCCTTCCACGCACACTTCGTAGGCGGAGAGCACTTCATCCGCACCCACGGAGACGTTGGCCTCGCTCTGCGCCTTGGGCGCGATGATGAGGCGCAGGGAGGTGGCGCCGGGAGCCATCTTGGCGCCCGCGGGCACGGTGGCGGTCACATGACCGGTGGCGTCCACAAACTGCACGTCCTGGGGCACCAGGCCGTTGGCATCGGGCGTTACATGCACCACCATCTGGGTGGGCACCACCACGTCAGGCAGCTCGGCGTCCGCATCGTACCGGTTGTTGAAGGCGTCGTTCTCCCAGGTGTACTGGGTGGCGGCCAGCTGCAGCTTGAAGCCATCGCCCACAGAGCAGTTCATATACTCGTTGCCGGCGGTGTGCTGCATGTGCAGGACCAGGGCGCAATCCACGCTGCCGGTGGCGACAGACTTGGCATCGGCAGGCAGGGTCACATCCTTGGCGCCCTTTTCAGGCAGCAGAATGCCAAAGCCCGCGCCGTTTTCCTTGCCAAGCAGCTCGGTCAGCGTACCCATGTACTGCAGCTCGGTGTAGTTCCCCTTGGTGATCACCTGATTTTCCTGCAGCACGCCAAAGTAGACGTCAATCACGTCCATCAGATTGGCTTCGCCGATGATCAGCTGGGTGGGGATCACGTTCAGCTCATACTGGAAGGCCAGATTGCCTTTGTTGCTGATACGGATATATCGAACAGACGTAAAGTTGGGCTCCCAGAGCTTGTCGTTAAAGACCGTGCCCTCGGAAGCGTCCGTCCACTTCGTATTGGCTCCGTTATACTCGGTCGCATATTCCAGGCCAGCCTTCAGGCTGCCGGAAGCGATGATGTTGCCGGTCATCTTCACTTCATCGGTGAAGTAGGCAAAGGTGGAGCCTACCACGATGTTGAAGCACATGATGACCATCAGGATGGACGCGAGCCATCTGGTACCGTGTCTGCGCATGGATGCACAACCTCCTGTTTTTTGATCATACCTGCCGCTTTGGCAAGGGCATGATAAATAAACATACTATGTCAACTTGTATAATAACATGAAACACAGGGCAATACATCCCGCAATTGTGTCGAAACTACTAAATATAGGGAACAATCCTAATAAATCACACAGATCCTGTACATTGACCCGCATCTTGCGGTTGTGATATACTTGGATCAGCAAAAATCCGATAAAAAACGGAGGGATACGCATGGCTGATTTGCATCAAAAGGATCCCAAAGCGCTGCACATTGCCTACATCGGCGGCGGCAGCCGGGGCTGGGCCTGGGGGCTGATGAAGGACCTGGCCATGGACGGGGATATGTGCGGCACGGTGCATCTGTACGATATCGACCACGCCGCGGCGCAAAACAACACGCTGATCGGCAACCGGCTGAGCATGAATCCGCAGGTCAAGTCCCGCTGGCAGTATCAGGCGGAAGCAGCCCTTGAGGATGCACTGACGGGCGCGGATTTTGTCATCATCTCCATCCTGCCCGGCACCTTTGAGGAAATGCGCAGCGATGTGCATGCGCCGGAAAAGTACGGCATCTGGCAGTCCGTGGGCGATTCCATCGGCCTGGGCGGTTTTATGCGGGCTATGCGTACCGTGCCCATGTTTGTGACCATCGCCAAAGCCATCCGCGATTATGCCCCCGACGCCTGGGTGATCAACTACACCAACCCCATGACGCTGTGCGTGCGCACGCTGTATGAGGTGTTCCCCGGCATCAAAGCCTTTGGCTGCTGCCATGAGGTGTTTGGTACCCAGGGGCTTTTGTGCGCTATGCTGGAAAAGGAATACCAGATCCCCGGCGTCCGGCGGCAGGACTTGCACACCGCCGTCACGGGCATCAACCATTTCACCTGGCTGCACAGCGCCTCCTGGCAGGGCCTGGATCTGATGCCGCTGTACCGGGAGTTTGCGGAAAAATACGCAAAGACCGGCTTTACGGAGGGACAGGACAACAACTGGATGAACAATTCCTTCGCCTGCGCCCACAGGGTCAAGTTTGATCTGTTCCTGCGCTACGGGCTCATCGCGGCGGCGGGAGACCGTCATCTGGCTGAGTTTACGCCCCAGACCTACCTGACCTCCCCCGAAACCGTACGGGAATGGATGTACGGATTGACAAGCGTGGACTGGCGCATCGATGATCTGCACAACCGTCTTGCGCGGGCCAGGCGCCTGGTGGCGGGCACGGAGGAAATGGATCTGCAACTTTCCGGAGAAGAGGGGCATCTGCTGATCAAGGCGCTGCTTGGCATGCACAGCCTGGTATCCAACGTGAACGTGCCCAACCGCGGGCAGATCGCAGAGTTGCCGCTTGGCGCCGTGGTGGAAACCAATGCACTCTTTACCCGGGACCGGATCGAGCCCATCCTGACGCCCTCTATGCCCCATGATCTCGCCGCGCTGATCCTGCTGCACGTACACAATCAGGAAAACACCCTGAAAGCCGCCCTCACCTGCGACAGAGCGCTGGGTTTTGATACCTTTATGAACGATCCGCAGATGACGCTGTGCCAGAGCAAGGGCAAACAGCTGTTTGACGAAATGCTGGAAAACCAGAAAGCCTATCTGCCCGATGCATGGTTCAAATAAAAAACACCGCCGTCCAGTGAGGGGGATGGAAAGGAAGGAGTTATCTTTCACTTTACACTAAAGAAATACCGAAACAGCAAGCCCGCCAAGGCTTGCTGTTTCTTGTTCTGCGTGATAGAATGAAAGTGATAAACTCGAATTTTTACAATAACAAAGGAGAAAATAATGAAAATCACAATAGAAGAATTACAAGCATATTTATACGAACAATATGGTGGATGGGGCGAAGAAACAGGATTGTTCATGAAATTAGTTGAAGAAATTGGTGAAGTTGCCGAAATACTTAATAAACGGTCTGGAAGAAAAGCAGAAGATGAAGAAAATCTGAAATTGGAATTGGCGAATGAATTAGCGGATGTTATTCATTACACAGTTTCAATTGCAGCTATAAATGATATAAACCTAAATGATGTAATTATTCAAAAAGATAAAAAAGCAGCAATTAAATACAATCATGAAAGAAATTTAGAAGAATTCATAACAAATAGAAGCAAATAAATCCCGTTTTGCAGAGCAGATGAATAACTATGTATCCCTCCGCTTCGAGGGCGCAACTATACGCACTGTACCAGTGTATTGCGTTTGTTGAGCTACATAAGCAAACGAGCATCCGATCTTTTTCACCGGATGCTCGTCTTTTTGTTGATGGATAAAATGTTCCTTAACAGTTCTCCCACCAAAGGGGCGGCGGTATTCTTTTGCCTTTTTCTTATTCTTCTTTTCGCCGGAGCATATCCCCGTCTGCCAGTTCAAAGGGGCAGGGTACGTACAAAATCTGATTGGGATGGGGCGCATAGGCCATGCTTTCGCCGTCTTCGCTGCGGATGTCCGTCACCTGAAAGGATAAACCCGCCTGACGGGGAGAGAGCACCTCCAGCACGTCGCCCACGCGGAAATTGTTGCGCTGGCGCAGCTTCAGCACGCCGTCCTTGCAATCCAGCACATTGGCCATAAAGCGGAACTGCTGAATGTACTGACCGTCGTTGTGATGATTGCGGATGATCTCGCCATGATAAAACCCGGTGGCGTAGGGACGGTGCTGGATGCGCTCCAGTTCCTCCCTGCACCAGGACAGGGGCATGGTACCATCCAGCGCCCTGCGGTAGGCGTTGACCACGGTGGCCACATAGTACGCCGTTTTCATGCGCCCTTCGATCTTGAAGGACGCAACGCCTGCATCACGCAGTTCGGAAAGCAAATCCACCGCGCACAGATCGTGGCTGGAGAGCACGGTGGTAAAGCCGTCCTCCTCCTCCACGGGGAAGTATTCGCCGGGCCGCTTTTCCTCCATCAGCGCATAGCTCCACCTGCAGCTCTGGGTGCATTCGCCCCGGTTGCCGCTGCGGCCCGTCAGATAGGAAGAAATGATGCAGCGGCCCGAGTACGCCATGCACATGGCGCCGTGCACAAAGGCTTCCAATTCCACTTCGGGATCCAGCTTTTCGCGGAGCGCGCGGATCTGCTCCACCGTCATTTCCCGCGCCAGCACGATGCGCCTGGCGCCCAGGGCTTTGTATACCTGCGCCGTGGCATAGTTCATGCAGTTGGCCTGGGTGCTGACGTGGATGTCCAGTTCAGGCGCAGCCTTTTTGAACTCCGCCATCACGCCCAGATCGGAAATAATGGCGGCATCCGCCCCGGCATCCCGCAGGAAGCGGGCGTATTCCCCGCAGGCGGGGATCTCATCGTTATTGGCAAAGGCGTTGACGGTCACATACAGCTTTTTGCCCCGCTCGTGCAGGTATTGTGCCGCAAGGGCAATATCCTCCCTGGCAAAGCCCGCCTTCTTGGCACGCAGCTGCAAAAGATCGCCGCCGATATATACTGCATCCGCCCCGTAGAGCGCCGCAGCCTTCAAGCTTTCAAAATCGCCTGCAGGCGACAAAAGTTCCGGTTTGTTCATGGAAGCCTCCGTTCATCTGTTCCACTCCATTGTATCATCCGCGGCACGTTTTCACAAGCGGGCGCATAGCATAAATGCAAGGAGCGTGACAGCATGTTTTTTCTCCCCTACGACCGCGCCAAGGCCGTGCGCTATGCCCGGAAATGGGCGCTTTATCGCAACCCTGCCTATTACGATTTTGAGTTGCTGGGCGGCGATTGCACCAATTTTGCCTCCCAGTGCATTTTTGCAGGCTGCGGCGTGATGAACCTGACCCCCACCTTTGGATGGTACTATCGTTCCTCCTACGATCGCGCCCCCGCCTGGACGGACGTGGATTTTCTGTTTGATTTTCTGACAAACAACAAAGGCGTGGGTCCCTTTGGCCGGGAGATCGGAAGCCGGGATATCCTTCCCGGGGATATCGTGCAGTTTGGCAAGCAAAGCGGCGATTTTTATCACAGCCCCGTGATCACAGAAACGCACCCGGAAATTCTGGTGTGCGCCCACAGCCGGGACCGACTGGATGCCCCCCTTTCTTCCTATTTGTATGAACGGGTCCGCTTCATCCGCATCGACGGCGCACGCAGGGACGGGTGAATTTTGCCTATCAGCTTGAATGTCAGCCCTGCTTCCATTATAATAAAAATGCATACAGCCATCCATATCCGTGCGATACATGAGGTGATCCGCATGATTTTTCCTACCGCATCCAATACCCGCCGTCCCATCCGGCTTTCTCAGGCTACCCGCCGGTGGGCCTGGAGCTCCATGCACGGCGTTTACGGCGACGAGGCGCAGGCGCATCGGGCCGTCCTTATTCCCAAGGACGAACAGTTTGAAAAGCTCCCCCTCATCGACCGGCAGGACGAGGCGCTTTTGCAGGTCTGCCGCCATGCGCCGCTGCGCATCTGCGATGAGGAATTGATTTCCGGCAGCGCCACGCTGGGCGTGGCCTTCCGCTTTGACGGCCACTGGCACAGCCTGCCGGCGCTGTATGAAGGAGAGCCCCTGGCAGGCGGCGCCAGCCATCTGACGCTTCATTTTACCCGTGCGCTTTGCCAAGGCGTGGACAGCTACGAAAAAGAGATCCTCACCCGCATGCAGGACGCCGCCTTGACGCCCGCACAGCAGCGGTACCTGAAAAGCCTGCTTAACGTCATCGACGGCATGCGGATTTTCCACAAACGGTATCTGGATGCGACCAAAGACACAAAACCTGCTATCCATGCGCTGCTCCGGCAGGTACCCTTTTCTCCTGCCCGCACCTTCCACGAGGCGGTGCAGAGCCTGTGGTTTGTGTTTGTCTACACCCGCTTGCTGGGCTCTTGGCCCGGCATCGGACGCATGGACGCGCTGCTTGGCCCCTATCTGAAAAAGGATCTGGAAAACGGCACGCTGACCCGGGATCAGGCACGGGAGATCCTGGCCTCCTTCTTCATCAAGGGCTGCGAATGGATCGAAAACCCGCCACCCGGCACCGGCGACGCCCAGCACTACCAGAACCTGGTGCTGGCAGGACGGGATGAACAGGGCCGGGAAACCGCCAACGAGGTCACTTACCTGATTCTGGATATCGTGGAGGAGCTGGGCATTTCGGATTTCCCCATCACCATGCGCATCCATGAGAAGACCCCCGAAAAGCTTTTGCGGAAAATCGCCCGCGTCATGCGTCACGGCGGCGGCGTGATCGCCGTTTATAATGAAGAAATGGTGTTCCAGACACTGCGGGATCAGGGCTATCCCGCACACGAGATCCCGCTTTTTGCCAACGACGGCTGCTGGGAGGTGCAGATCCCCGGCTGCACCTGTTTTTCCTACACGCCCATGGACGCCCTACAGGCGCTGAACCGTGCCATCGGCGCGGACAGGGAGGGTGATATTCCCGCCTTTTCCTCCATAGAAGATGTGTATGAAGCCTTCCTCCGGGAGCTGGACAGGGATATCGAAGACATATGGCAGCTGAGCGTCGGCAGTGCGTACAAAAACACCGGCGGCATATGGCACGGTCATCACCCTCCCTATACCGCACCTGTGGATCTTTTTGAGGACGGCTGCATCCAAAACGCCCGCAGCTATTATGATCTGGGCCCCCGCTACACCGTGCGCTCGCCCCACATCGGCGGTGCGCCGGATGCAAGCAACAGCTTATACGCCATCGAAAAGGCCGTGTTCTCGGATCATCTTCTCACCTTCCCGGAATTGATCCGCTGCCTTCGCACCAACTGGGCGGGACAGGAAGCGCTGCGGCTGATGATCAAAAACAAATACACCTACTACGGCAACGATTTTGACGAAAGCGACCGCTGGCACACCCGGGTGCTGGACGATTTTGCCGCGCTGGTCAGCGCCTGTGAAAGGCGGCACAATCCCTGCCCCGTTAGATTCATCCCCGGCGTCAGCACCTTTGGCCGTCAGGTGGACTGGCTTCCCTACCGCACCGCCACCGCCTTTGGCGCGCGCAAGGGCGAGATCCTGGCCGGCAACGATTCCCCCACCCCCGGCACCGACGCCCTGGGCGCCACCGCCGTCATCCGTTCCCACTGCAAGGCAAATCTGGTGCGTCAGCAATGCGGCGCAGCGCTGGATCTGAAGATCTTCCCCGATTCCTTGAAGGGCGAAAACGGTATTCTGGCGCTGAAAAGCATGATCAGGGGCTTCGTGGCGCTGGGCGGATTGTTTCTACAGATCGATACTGTGGATACGCAGACGCTGCTTGAGGCGCGGGAGCATCCGGAGCAATACAAAACACTGTCCGTGCGCGTATCCGGCTGGAACGCCCGCTTTGTCACGTTGTGCCGGGAATGGCAGGATATGATCATCCAGAGAACCACGCAGAATATGTAAAGGAAATTGTATGTCTTCCTATTTATTTCCCGTTACCCGGGTGCAGCGCTTCTGCACCCACGACGGCCCGGGCATACGCACCACCGTATTCCTCAAGGGCTGTCCTTTGCGCTGCCTGTGGTGTCACAATCCGGAAACCCAGAGCCCCCGTCCCCAGTATTTTTATTCGGACAACCTGTGCATTCGCTGCGAAGGCTGTGCGCAGATATGCAAACACGGCGTCCATGCCTTTGCAGGCAGCGGCCACATCCTGAACAGAACGCTTTGCCAGGGCTGCATGCAGTGCGTATCCTGCTGCCCTTCCGGGGCGCTGGAAAGCTGCCGGAAGCCGATGAGCGCAGACGACATCCTTCAGGAGGTGCTGCGGGACAAAGCCTTTTACGGAAAGGACGGCGGCGTTACCCTGTCCGGCGGCGAACCCATGTTCCACGGCGAAAACACCGCAGCGCTGCTTGCCGCCTGCAAAAATCACCGTCTGCATACCGCCCTTGAAACCTGCGGGTATTTTGATGATGCGCTGCTTGCCTCCCTCGTGCCTGTCACCGATCTGTTTTTGTGGGATATCAAGGATACCTGCCCGGAGCGCCACAGACAGTATACCGGCGCGCTTCCGGACAGGATCTGCCGAAATCTCCTGCTGGCAGACGGCATGGGCGCAAAAACGGTGCTGCGCTGCATCATGGTAGCCGGCGTCAACATGGATGCCGCTCATTACGACGGCATCGCCCGTCTGTACAATTCACTCCGCAACTGCCGCGGCGTGGAGCTGCTCCCCTACCATACCTTCGGCGAAAGTAAGTCCGGGCAGCTGGGACAGGAAACAAAGCCCCACCCTGAATGGATTCCCGACGCGGAAAGCCTGCAAAAAGCTAGGCAAACCCTTAAAAAGCACGTCAAACTGCTCTAAGTGCAAAAGGACGCATACAGCATCCTTTTTTCATTCCGCAGGGTTCTCTTTTTTTCAGAAAAACCTTACAAATTCCCTCCGGGCATACTTGAGGAATCAAAAAAAGTATGTTAGAATAAGTTAACACATGTAAAGGCAGCCGCCGCTGCCCATGGGAGGCCCACATGAGCAATTCTGTATTTGATCCTTTGAAGCTGGAAAACCAGCTTTGTTTTCCTCTTTATGCCGCATCCAAGGAAGTTATCCGCCGCTACAAGCCCTTTCTGGATCCGCTGGATCTGACCTACACCCAGTATATTACCCTGATGGTTTTGTGGGACGAAAAGAAAATGAGCGTCAAGGACCTGGGCGAAAGGCTGTATCTGGATTCCGGCACCATGACGCCCGTGCTCAAAAAACTGGAGAGCAAGCAGTACATCCGCCGCTCCCGCGCCCCGCAGGATGAGCGCAGCGTGATCATCACGCTGACGGACGAGGGCATGGCGCTGAAGGAAAAGGCGTCCCAGATCCCCGCCTCCATGTCCGGCTGCATCATGCTCACCCGTCAGGAAGCGGAGATCCTGCACGGTCTGCTCAGCAAAATTCTCATCGGTCTTGAAAACGAGTGATCCCTGCGGTTTACCCGGCACGCTATATGCGTGCCGTTTTTTTGTCACAATTCAGATTGTCTTAAAATTGTGCATTTATTGACACAGCGGAATAAATGGTGTTACACTGGTTTTTAGTATGATATGAAGAAGAAGGACGGTACACTTCTATGGCTCGACAAAAGCTGGATCTGACAGACGGCCGCTCGCCAATCAAAAACATCATGTGGCTGGCGTGGCCGCTGTTTGTGGAACAGATCCTCTCCACGCTGGTCAGCGTGGCGGACACCTCCATGGTCGGCGCGCTGGGCGTCAATGCCACCGCGTCGGTCTCCATCTCCAACTCCTTTGTGTTCCTCATCAACGGCGTCGTCATCGCCATGGGCGTAGGTCTGACCGCTTATGTCGCCCGCAGCGTAGGCGCCAAGAATTATGAAGCCGCCAAATCCTATATCCGTCACGCATTTTTGCTGCTTGGCTTCATCGGCCTGCCCATGGCCATCGTGGTGGCCTGCCTCCACCGTCTGATCCCCCAGTGGATGGGCGCCGCTCCCGAAATTCTGGATGACGCCGCAGCCTACGTGCTGATCACCAGCATTTTCCGCGTGTTTACCATGGCCATGATGGTGCTTGGCAGCGTGTTCCGCGGCAGAGGCGATACCAAAACGCCCCTGCGCATCAACATTCTGGTCAACCTGCTTAATGTGTGCGGCAACTATCTGCTCATCAACCAGCCTCACACCATCCAGATCGGCAGCTTTTCCATGCCCATGTGGGGCGCAGGCCTGGGCGTACGCGGCGCGGCGCTGTCCACCGGCTTTTCCTGGTTTGTGGGCGGCTCGCTGATGGCCATCATGCTCTTTACCAAAAAGGATCCCACCCGCATTTCCCTGAAGGATTCCTTTAAGCCCGATTGGGCGCTGATCAAGCGCGTGGTCAATTTGTCCGTTCCCGCCATGCTGGAGCGTCTGTGCATGTCCTCCGCCGGCATCCTGGTCACCAAGTCCATCGCCACACTGGGCACCGTGGCCGTGGCCGCAAACTCTCTGTACCTGACGGCCGAATCCATTTCCTATATGCCGGGCTTTGCCTTTGCAACGGCTACCACCACGCTGGTGGGTCAGAGCCTGGGCGCCAAAAAGCCGGACCTTGCCAAGCGCTACACCCGCCTGACCATCACCATGGGCTGCTCGCTTCTGACGCTGGCAGGCGTTGGTCTGTACGTATTTGCAGAACCCCTGGTGCGCTTCTTCACGCCGGATGCCGCCGCCATTGAACTGGCCGGTCAGTGCCTGCGCATCGCCGCCTTCGTGCAGCCCTTCCAGTGCGGCGCCTGGATCTATGCCGGTGCGCTCCGCGGCGCAGGCGATACCAAGTATCCCATGTACATCACCGTGTGCTGCAACTGGGGCATCCGTACGCTGGGCGCCGTGCTGTGTATCCGCGTGCTGGGCCTTGGTCTTCCCGCCGCCGTCATGTGCACCGTGTTTGACAACACCATGCGCTGTGTGCTCAACTATCTGCGTTTCCGCACCGGCAAGTGGCAGTACGCCATCAAGGACGATCCCAAGACTGCCAAAGCCGCTGGCTGATATACGCCCTCATGCGCCGGGTAACCGGCGCTTTTTCCTTTCATCCCGTTCCCCTTACTTGACAGAAAGCAGGCATGACCATGCAGCGTACCAATATCCGGGATTTTACCCGCGGCAATATCACCAAACAGCTTATCACCTTTGCCCTTCCCCTGTTTTTGAGCAACCTTTTGCAGGTGGTCTACAACATGGTGGACATGATCGTAGTGGGCAATGTGCTGGGCAAGGAAGGCATCTCCGCCGTATCGGTGGGCGGCGACGTAACCAATCTGCTCACCTTTATTTCCATGGGCTTTGCAGCTGCCGGGCAGGTGCTCATCGCCCGGCTCATCGGCGGCAGGCAGGAAAACAAGCTGGGCCGGTTTGTGGGCACCATGTGCGGCTTTCTTGGGCTTTGCGCGCTGATCCTCACCCTGCTGGGCCTTACCCTCCAGCCGCTGATGCTCCAATGGATGAACACCCCGCAGGAATCTCTTGCCGGCGCAAAAAGCTATGCCACGGTATCCATGTCCGGCCTGGTGTTCATTTACGGCTATAACGTGGTTTCCGCCATCCTCCGCGGCATGGGCGACAGCCGCCGTCCCTTCATTTTTATCTCGCTGGCCGCCGTTACCAATCTGGTGCTGGATATCGTGTTCGTGGTCCTCTTCCGCATGGGCGCAGGCGGCGCGGCGCTGGCCACGGTGATCAGCCAGGCACTCAGCTTTATTCTGTGCTCCGTGTACCTGATCCGCCACCGCGACGCCTACAAGCTGGATCTTGTACCTGCCCACTTTGTCCGGTGGGATCGGGACATGCTGCTGTCGCTTGTCAAACTGGGCGTGCCCATGGCCATCAAATCCGCCTCCATCCAGGTAAGCAAGCTGTTTGTCAATTCCTTCATCAACTCCTACGGCGTGGCCGTCAGCGCCTTTGCCGGCATTGCCAACAAGGTGGCCTCCGTCAGCAACCTGATCTCCAACGCCATGAACACCGCAGGCTCCACGGTGGTCGGCCAGAACCTGGCGGCAGGCGAATTTGCCCGCGTTAAGAAGATCCTTGTGCGCATCGCGGCCATCACGCTGACCATCGCCGGCCTCTTCTCCCTGTTCATTTGCCTGTTCCCCGAAGAGATCTTCGGCATCTTTACCACCGACAGCGCCGTCATGATGATCGCAAAGGAATATGTGCCCATCGCCGTGCTGCTCTTCTTCGGCGCCGCCATGCGCGCCATCATGAACGCGCTGATCAACGGCAGCGGTCATACGAAGATCAATTTTGCCACCGCCATCCTGGACGGCATTGTGATGCGCATCGGCCTTGCGGTGCTCTTTGGCCTGGTGCTGGATATGCGCCACATGGGCTTCTGGCTGGGCGATGCGCTGGCTGGCTTTACGCCCTTCCTGATCGGCCTTGTGTTCTACCTGACCGGCGCCTGGAAAAAGCAGACCATGGTCAAAGGCTGACCTAAAGCAAACAAAACCGCCTCCGGCTTTTCGGAAGCGGTTTTTATTATGCTTCTGTTTTTTGATTATTCTTACGGAAGTGGTGGGGCGTTTCCCCCTTGAACTTTTTGAACAGCTTGGAAAAATACTGCACGTCCGGCATGCCGCAGTGCTGCGCCACCGTCTGTACCTGCAATTGCGTGGTGGACAAAAGCAGCGCCGCATAATCCACCCGGCGGCGGTTCACATAATCCGTCACCGTCACGCCCGTTTCCTTGCGGAACAGGCTGCTCAAGTAGCTTCTGCTGATGCTCAGACTTTCCGCCAGCGCGTGGAGCGTCAATTCCTGGGTCAGATCGCTTTCGATCAGGGCCACAGCCTTCTGCACAGGCGGGGAATAATCCCGCGTGTGATGCTGCCTGACCAGACGGCAATAGCTTTCAAACATTTCCGACATCAGCGCATTGCCGGCGTTCACCGCATCCATCTGCTCAATTTTCCCGGCAAAGGAGGAGGACATGCGGTCCAGAAACAGGGGATGCACGCCGCCGCCCTCCGCCGCCTTGCGCAAAAGGGTGTTCATGATGATGCAGTAGTTTTTCAAATTCCGCAGCGGATCGCTCAGGCGCTTTTCAAAGCTCAGGCTGGAAAACATGTTCAGCATGGCGCGTGCCTTATGGATCTGCCCGCGGCTGACAGCCAGTAGCATTTCGTTTTCAAAATCATACCGCTGCTCAAGCAATTGCATGTTCCAGTCGCCTCTGGCGTCCTCCCGGGTCAGTATCACCGCAGGCGCTTCCCGCTCCCTGCTCTCCAGCGCCACGATGCAGCCGTCCGTCTTTTTTTGCCAAATCTGTTCGCAGAAGGTATCGATCATGGAAAACAGATATTCCTCCACCACTACGGGCAGGCTGGTGAAGTATTTTTCGATCTGGACAGTCAGCACGGCGGGAATGCCCGCCCTTTCGCATTTTTCCAGAATCTCTTCCCTTTCCGGCGCCCGGTTCACATACGGCCCCACCAGCAGCAGCCTTTTCTGCCCCCGCGGCAGCAAAAAGAACAGATACCGGCAGCCAAAGCGGTCGCACAGGGTGTATACATGCTGTTCCTCAAGGGCAAAGGGTTCCTTCACGCAATGCGCCAGAATGCTTTCCTCCAACTGCATCAGCGCACGCAGACCCATATCCAGCCTGCCGCCAAACAATTCCTTTTCCTGCAGCAGATACACGGGCACATGGCACTTTTTCAGCGCGGTCAGCATAAACCGCAGCTCCGCTTCGTGCACGCCACCGCCCCCTGTTCCTGATTTTGACCGATTTCATGAAGGTATTTTTCTGTTTTTTGACCAAATTAGCAATTTTTCGGCCAATTATCTAAATATTATACAAAAACAGTGAAATATATTCCTCACGAAAACATGTATTCTTCGGTATGATTATAGCATGGTTATCCATCAAAATCAATTCACCAAGGAAGGATTGTGTACAAATGGAAGCTAAGAAAACCCGCAAGTTTGGCATGCTTGACAATCTTGCCTACGCCGCCGGCGACTTCGGCTGCAACATGAGCTTTGCGCTCAAGAGCACCATGGCCATCTTCTGGACTCAGTACATGGGCATGGATCTGTGGTACTCCCTGCTGCTCATCGTGGTGCAGGTGTGGGACGCCATCAACGACCCCCTCATCGGTTCCATGGTGGACTCCGACAAGCGTAAGTATAAGCGCAACAAGTTCCTCCAGTACATCTGGTTCGGCTCCATCGGCCTGATTGTTGGCGGCGCCTGCTGCTTCCTGCCCTTCCCCAACGCTCCCGTTTGGGCCAAGGCCATCATCTTCATTGCCGGCTATGTGATCTGGGATGCCTTCTACACCGTAGCCAACGTGCCCTACGGCTCTCTGCTGGGTCTGATCTCCGATAACCCCGGCGACCGTGCTTCCCTGTCTGCCTGGCGCAGCGTGGGCTCCATGATCGGTAACATGGTTCCCATGATCATCCTGCCCTTCCTGATCTACGACAGCGAAAACCAGCTGGTTGGCGAAAAGGTGTTCGTGGCCGCCCTGATCATGGGCTTCCTCGGCTTCCTGTGCTTCCAGTTCATGATCAAGAAGACCGTGATCCGCGTTGAAACCGACGTGACGCTGAGCGAAGAAGCGCCCAAGTTCAACGTGATCAAGGCCATGGGCAACTTTGTCAAGAACCGTCCCGCCGTGGGTGCTACCGTGGCCGCCATGGGTATGTTCCTGGGTCAGCAGGGTGCTGCCACCGCCGTGACCGTTATGTTCCAGAGCTACTTCCATAATGCGCAGATCTCCGGCGTCGTTTCCATGTTCGCCATGATCCCCATCATTCTGTTCACTCCCCTGGCCCGCAAGATGGTCAACAAGTACGGCAAGAAGGAACTGGCCACCGTGGGCGCCATCTGCTCCGTGATTGCCTGCCTGCTGATGCTGGTGCTCCCCATCACTCCCGACGGCAAGGGTATCGTGATCTACATCGTGTGCCAGCTCATCAACTCTCTGGGTCTGGGCGTGTACTCCACCGTGTCCTGGGCTATGATGAGCGACGCCATCGACTACAACGAATGGAAGACCGGCAACCGCGAAGAAGGCACCGTGTATGCGCTGCATTCCTTCTTCCGTAAGCTGGCTCAGGGCATTGGCCCCTCTCTCGCTCTGGTCGTCATGGTGGCTCTGGGCTATGTGGGCACCGCTGGCGCCAACCAGACCCCTGAAGTGGCGCTCAACATGCGCTACCTGGTCGCTGCGCTGTACCTGTTCAGCGCCATCATGCAGTATGTTGGTCTGGGCCTGATCTACAACCTGAACAAGAAAAACCTGGCCAAGATGAACGAAGAACTCAAGGCACGCGCTGCCAAGGGTTAATGATACGTCCGGGAAGGTGTTCGTTTACGGACGCCTTCCCGTTTTTTTGATTAAAAAGTGGACAATCCATCCCAAAAGGCGTATCATATAAGGGATCTCACAACTCTGAATAGAATCACGGAAAGGATGTTTTCACCATGCGCGAGATCGTGTCTTTGAACCGCAAATGGGCATTCATTATGGATGACAGCTGCGTGCCCGCTGCGATTCCACAGAAGGCCTATTTTGTCAATTTGCCCCACTCCTGGAACGCCATCGACGGTCAGGACGGCGCCAACGACTATTACCGCGGCACCTGCTACTATGTGAAGACCATCGATACCCCGGACCTGCCCAAGGCAGACAAATATTACCTGGAAATTAACGGCGCCAACTCCTCCGCCGACGTGTACGTCAACGGCAAGCATCTTGCCCACCATGACGGCGGCTACTCCACCTGGCGCGTGGATGTGACCGATGCGCTGGAGATCAACACCACCATCGTCATCGGCGTGGATAACGCCCCCAACCAGCAGGTGTACCCCCAGGTGGCGGACTTCACCTTCTACGGCGGCCTGTACCGCAACGTGAACCTGATCTGCGTCAACGAAAGCCATTTTGACCTGGAATACTACGGCGGCCCCGGCATCAAGGTGACCCCCGAAGTGCAGGGCAAGGACGCCTGTGTGGAAACCGAAGTGTTTGTGAAGAACGCCAAGGAAAACCAGCAGCTCCATTATGTGGTGAAGGCCAAGTGCGGCTGCATCATCAGCGATGTGACCGTGCCCGCCTGCGAAACCAAAAACACCGTCAAGATCGAAAACGTGCACCTGTGGCACGGCCGCAAGGATCCCTATCTGTACACCGCGGAAGTGGAACTGGTGGAAGATGGCGTCGTCATCGACAGCGTCAAGACCCGCTTTGGCTGCCGCACCTTTGAGATCCATCCCGAAAACGGCTTCATTCTCAACGGCGAGGAATATCCTCTGCGCGGCGTGAGCCGTCATCAGGACCGCTGGGGCATCGGCAACGCGCTGCTGCCTGAGCATCATGAAGAAGATATCGATTTGATCCTGGACGTGGGCGCCACCACCATCCGTCTGGCCCACTACCAGCACGATCAGTATTTCTACGACCTGTGCGATGAAAAGGGTCTGGTCATCTGGGCCGAGATCCCCTACATCAGCCAGCATATGCCCACCGGCCGCGAAAACACCATTTCCCAGATGAAGGAACTGGTCACCCAGAACTATAACCATGCTTCCATCGTAGTGTGGGGCCTCTCCAACGAGATCACCATGAAGGGCGACAAGGATCCCGACCTGATTGAAAACCACAAGATCCTCAACGATCTGGTCCACGAAATGGACAAGACCCGCCTGACCACCATCGCCATCGTTTCCATGTGCGGCCTGGATTCCCCCTACATCCAGATCCCCGACGTGGTATCCTGGAACCATTACTTCGGCTGGTACGGCGGAAACACGGATATGAACGGCCCCTGGTTTGACGATTTCCACCAGAAGTTCCCCAACATCCCCGTGGGCGTCAGCGAATACGGCTGCGAAGCGCTCAACTGGCATACCTCCAAGCCCTTCCAGGGTGACTATACCGAAGAATACCAGGCCTACTACCACGAAGAACTCATCAAGCAGCTCTTCACCCGCAAGTACATCTGGGCCACCCATGTGTGGAACATGTTCGACTTCGGCGCCGACGCCCGTGCAGAGGGCGGCGAAAACGGCCAGAACCACAAGGGCCTTGTCACCTTTGACCGCAAGTATAAGAAGGACGCCTTCTATGCCTACAAAGCCTGGCTCAGCGACGATCCCTTCGTGCATCTGTGCGGCAAGCGCTATGTAGACCGCGTGGAAGACGTAACGAAGGTCACCGTGTATTCCAACCTGCCCGAGGTGGAGCTGTTCGTCAACGGCGAAAGCATCGGCAAGCAGCAGAGCGATAACCACTTCTTCTACTTCAATGTGAAGAACGAAGGCACCTCTACGATCAAGGCCGTGGCCGGCGAGTATACCGACGAAGGCGTGATCAACAAGGTAGAAGTGTTCAACGAAGCCTATCGCCTGAAGGAAAAGGGCGCCATCCTCAACTGGTTTGATATCACCGAGCCCGAAGGATTCCTTTCCATCAACGATACCATGGATACCATCATGAAGAACCCCCACGGCGCGCAGGTGCTGGGCGGCGTGTTCCAGAAGGTGATGGGCTCCATGCAGGGCGCTTCCGCCATGGGCTTTGAAGTGAACGAAGGCATGATGAAGATGATGGGCGGCTTTACTCTGCTGCGTCTGACCAGCATGATGGGCTCCATGAACGTAAAGTTCACCAAGGAAGACCTGCTGGCCCTGAACGCCGCGCTCAACCAGTGCCCCCGCGCATAAGGAAATAAATATGCGGGAACTGTCCAAGCGGCAGTTCCCCGCTTCCATTCCTTGCAGGAATCATCCTTCATTTGTCGAATCAATGTACCGTAACCCCTTGCTTCAACACAATCTATATATGGGAGACGATCATCATGGATATCAACGAACGCATTTCCCAAATCGGCGTGGTGCCGGTCATCAAGCTGAATAACCCCGAGCGCGACGCCGCTCCCCTGGCCAAGGCGCTGTGCGCCGGCAACGTGCCCGTTGCGGAAGTGACCTTCCGTGCCGCCGGCGCCGATACCGCCATCCGCCTGATGAAGGAAGCCTGCCCCGATATGCTGGTGGGCGCCGGCACCGTGCTCACCAAGGAACATGTGGACAAGGCCAAGGCCGCCGGCGCCACCTTCATCGTGACCCCCGGCTTTGATCCCGAGCTGGTGGCCTACTGCCAGGAAGTGGGCATGCCCATCTATCCCGGCTGCACCACCCCCACCGATTATCATGCCGCGCTGAAGTTCGGCCTGAAGGTGCTCAAGTTCTTCCCCGCGGAACAGAGCGGCGGCCTGGCCAAGATCAAGGCCATGAGCGCTCCCTTCCCCATGTTCAAGGTCATGCCCACCGGCGGCATTTCCCTCAAGAATCTGAAGGAATACCTCTCCTGCCCCGTTATCTGCGCCTGCGGTGGCTCCTACATGGTCACTGCCGATCTGATCGACAACGGCAAGTGGGATGAGATCACCGAACTGTGCCAGAAATCTGTTGAAATCGTCAAGGAGGCCCGCAATGGCTAAGATTGTTACTTTCGGCGAGCTGATGCTCCGCCTGGCGCCCAACGGCTACTATCGCTTCTTCCAGAACGACCAGATGCAGGCCACCTTCGGCGGCGGCGAAGCCAACGTGGCTGTCAGCCTGGCCAACTACGGCATGGACAGCGTGTACGTCACCAAGCTTCCCAAGCATGCCATCGGCCAGGCAGCTGTCGATTCCCTGCGCTACTTCGGCGTGGACACCAGCAAGGTGGTCCGCGGCGGCGACCGTGTGGGCATCTACTATTTGGAAAAGGGTGCTTCCCAGCGCGGCAGCGTGTGCATTTATGACCGCGCTCACAGCGCTATCCAGGAAGCCAAGCCCGAAGATTTTGACTGGGACGATATCTTTGACGGCGCCGACTGGTTCCACTTCACCGGCATCACCCCCGCTCTGGGCGGCGAGATGGTGGAAATCTGCCGTCAGGCCTGCAAGGCTGCCAAAGCCAAGGGCGTGAAGATCTCCTGCGACCTCAACTACCGCGGCAAGCTGTGGACCCGCGCTCAGGCTCGTGAAGCCATGACCGACCTGTGCCAGTACGTGGACGTGTGCATCTCCAACGAGGAAGACGCCAAGGACGTGTTCGGCATCGAAGCCGAGGGCAGCGATATCTACGGCGGCAAGCTGAACCACGAAGGCTACAAGAGCGTGGCCAAGCAGCTGATGGACAAGTTCGGCTTTGAAAAGGTGGCCATCACGCTGCGCACCTCCATTTCCGCCAACGATAACGATTGGGCGGGCATGCTCTTTGACGGCGAGAACTACTGCTTCTCCAAGTCCTACCATCTGCACATCGTGGACCGCGTGGGCGGCGGCGACAGCTTCGGCGGCGGCCTGATCTACGCTCTGCTGAATGGCAAGAACACCCAGCAGGCCATCGAATTTGCCGTGGCGGCTTCTGCGCTCAAGCACTCCATCGAAGGCGACTACAACCGCGTGGGCGTCGCCGAAGTGGAAAAGCTGGCCGGCGGCGACGGCAGCGGCCGCGTGCAGCGCTAAACATTTTATCCGCAAACAAAAAAGCAGGGAGCTGTCTCCCTGCTTTTTGCTTTTGTTATCTGCCGCGCTTCACCTGTCGGTTCATGCGCTCGGACATGATCACCATCAGCGCCATGAAAAGGAGCATATACACCGGATACCAGGCAATGCTCACCCGCTCTGCGATCACACCAAACAATGGCGGCATCAGGCTGGCGCCCGTATAGGCCACAGCCATCTGCAAGCCCATAATGGTCTGGGAGTTCTCCACGCCAAAGTTTTCGGGCGTTTCGTGGAGCAGCGCAGGGAAAATAGGCGCGCAGCCAAGGCCGATGAGCATCAGCCCCAGGAAGCACATCAGACCCGATCCGGGCAGCAGCATCAGCACGCCGCCGGAAAGCAACAGCCCCTGACCGATGCGCACCATGTGGCGGTCGCCCAGACGGTCGCTGACAAAAGCGCACACAAACCTGCCCGCCGTAATACCGATATAGAAGTAGGAGGTCCACTGCGCCGCAGCTTCTGCCGTTACGCCCTTTTGCAGCGTCATGTAGCTGGCAGCCCAGAGGCCTGCTGTGTTCTCCACCGCGCAGTAGCAGATAAAGGCGATCAAAACCGCCTTGACGCCGGGCAAACCCAGCGCCTGCTTCTTGGTCACCCGGCTCTGCGTTTTTTCTTTATCCTTCTCCTGTCTGGGCAGCGGATTTTTCTTCCACCAGGGAAGGGTTGCAAAGAAGGCGATCGTCATGCCCGTCTGCACCAATCCCACCAGCCGATAGCCGCCCTGCCAGGTTTGCCCGCCGGTGAGCAGCCCGCTCATCACATAGGGGCCGATGGCAGCGCCCAGGCCCCAGAAAAAGTGGATAAAGTTCATGTGACGGCTCTTGAACTTGGTGGCCACATAATTGTTCAGTGCCGCATCGATGCTGCCGCCGCCAAGGCCGTAGGGAACAGCCAGCACGCACAGTTGCCAGAAGGCCGTGGCATGGGCAAAGCCCAGCAGCGCCACCGCCGTCAGCAGCGTGCAGAAGGCCACCACCCTGCCCGTGCCAAACCTGCGGATCAGCAGATCGGAAAAAAAGCCGCTGGCCACAGTGGAGGAGCAGATCAGCACGGTAATGATGCCTGCGTAGGATACAGGCACCTCCAGCGCCTGATACATGGTAGGCCATCCGGCGCCCAGCAATCCGTCCGGAAGCCCCATGCTGACAAAGGCCAGATAGATGATGCCCAGCATGATGCCGACCAAAAAATCACACCCTTTTCTCTTGTGCTGTGTTTACGTCTATGCTATCATCATACTGTATTTTCACATAAAAATCCACCTTTATTTACATTTTGGAGGAACATGCATGAAAACAGGCCTTGTACTGGAAGGCGGCGCCATGCGCGGGCTTTTTTCCGCAGGCGTGATCGACGTGCTGATGGAAAACGGCGTACGGTTTGACGGCCTGATCGGCGTCAGCGCCGGCGCCGTGTTCGGCTGCAATTACAAATCCGGCCAGATCGGCCGTACCATCCGCTATAACATGCGCTTTTGCAAAGACAAACAGTACTGCTCCTTCCGCTCCCTGCTTAAAACCGGCGATCTGTTCGGCGCAGAATACTGCTACCACACCCTGCCCCGGGAGCTGGACGTGTTTGACAACGCCGCCTTCATGCAAAACCCCATGAAATTCTATACCCTTTGCACGGACGTGGAAAGTGGACAGGCCGTCGTCCACGATTGTCTTTCCTGCGACGACCGGGATCTGGAATGGATGCGCGGCTCCGCCTCCATGCCGCTGGCCGCCCGCATTGTGGAGGTGGACGGATACAAGCTGCTGGACGGCGGCATTGCCGATTCCATCCCGCTGCGCCGATTTGAGGACATGGGTTATGAACGGAATGTGGTCATCCTCACTCAGCCCAGGGGCTACACCAAAAAGCCCAACCGGCTTATGCCCATCCTGCGGCACGTGTACCGCGCCTATCCCCATCTGATCCACACCCTGGCCCACCGCCATGAAAACTACAATGCCTCTCTGGCCTACGTCGCCCGCCGGGAGCATGCAGGCCATGCGCTGGTCATCCGTCCGGATGCGCCCCTTGAGATCGGCCACACCTGCCATGACGCTGCCGAAATGAAGCGGGTCTATGACCTGGGACGGCAAATGGGCCTCAAGCGCCTGGAAGAAATCCGGCGCTTCCTGAACACGGATCTTGTCCGCTGACCGAAAGAAAGGAGACCGGAATGCAGCATTATCTCTTTGTTCATTTCCGCGAGACCACTTCGCCCGAGGGCGAGCAGGTGCACTTTGCCCTCAGCCGCGACGGCTTTACCTGGCAATCGCTCAACGACGGAAAACCCGTACTCTGGGCTTACTACGGCGACCGCGGCGTGCGGGATATGACTGTTGTCCGGGACAGGCATACCGGCAAATTCCACATTTTCGCCACCGATCTGAGCTTGAGCTACGGGATGCGGGATAAGTACCGGCATTCCTGGCACCTGGCCTGCACACAGGGCAGCAAATGCCTGGCCCACTGGGTATCCGACGACCTCGTTCACTGGAGCGAGGAAGAAATGGTGCGTGTGGGCGATGAGGACTGCGGCTGCGTATGGGCGCCCGATATTATTTACGATGCGGCACAGGACGATTATGTGCTGCATTGGTCCTCCTGTCACCGGGAAAACGGTTACGGCCCCATGGGCATCTACTACAACCGCACCCGGGATTTTGTCCACTTCACCCCGCCGCAGTGCCTCTACCGCAAGCCGGAGGGCATGGGCGGCTGCATAGATTCGGCCATGTACGAGGAAAACGGCCGGTACTACCTGTTCGTCAAAAGCGACAAAAACCCCAACCGGGTCATGCTGCTCACAGGCGATACCGTGACCGGCCCCTTCCGCACCGTGCGTGCCTTTGACGAAAGCATGGAAAGCGTGCAGGAGGGCGTGTACGAAGCCCCCACCGCCGTCCGTCTGGACGACGGGCGCTGGGCGCTGTTCATTGATTATTACGGCGTGCAGGGCGCAGGCCAGGGCTACGTGCCCTTTATTGCCGACAGTCTGGCATCCGGCGTCTTCACCCGCAGCGACCAGGCCTTCTCCTTCCCCTACGGCTTTAAGCACGGCACCATTCTGACCATCACAGAGGAAGAATACCAACGCATGCTGCAGCGCAACTGGCAGGACGTACCGGACGGACGCTGGAAATAAACTGCAAAAAAGACCCCCGAAGGGGTCTTTTTTTATTGTGCCAGATACTTCTTCAGCCGCTCCAGCGAGCGCTGCGTTTCCGCATTTTTCCACGCGGCATGCGCTGCGCTGAAGACGTAGTCCATGGTAGGTTCATAGCCGATGCGGCTGTCCGCTTCGTGGAAGGCAACAGCCCGGTTCACGTTTTCCGTTTCCAGACGGGCGATCTCTTCCATTTTCGCCGCGATGGCGCCGACGTTTTTGCCGATGCTCCCCACGCAGGCATACAGTTCATCCTCCCGGGAATGACGAACGCCCTCCCGTGCAGCGCGCAGCAGCGCCTTGAGGATGGCCCACTGCATCACATGCTTTGCCGTGACATACGTGGCATGGAGGAAGCCCGCCACAGCGCACTGGGAGCGCATTTCGCTGTCCTGCTCCGCCCCGCAGGCGTCCGCCGCCTCCGTCAGCAGCTGCACTCCTTCCCGGAAATTCCGCTCCGCCCGCAGCACCCGCTCATAGCGCAGCAGGGTGAAATCCGTCTTCTCAAACACGTTGTCCGGGTAGATGGGAAAAATAATGCCAAAGCCGCCGTGGGCAGCCCAGGGTACGGAGGGCAGATGCAATTCCTCCTTCTTCTGGTCAAACAACAGCGGATAAGTGGGGCCGCAGCGATAGGGGCCGTACTGATCGCAATCCGCCGCCACAATGCCGCGAATGCCGTCGCTGAACTTTTGCCAGGCGCGGAGGGCATGATCTGCGCATGCACCCCAGTCCCGCCGCGCAATGGATGCGAGCATCTCCTCATCCCCGAGCCCCGCGCTGTCAAAGGCATTGCGGGCAAAGGGCGTCAGGAAGGAGGGAAACCAGCCGTAGTGATGGTTTTCCATCAGGCCGCACAGGCCGTGCCGGGCATGGGATTCCCGCAGCGCCGCAAAGCGCTTCTGCCATTGCTGCGGCACCGGCAGATAGGGCGTTACGCCATTGTCCCAGGTACGGCCGCCGGTATTGGCCATGGTGTACAGGCGAATGCCCCGTTTTTTCGCTTCCTCCGCTTCGCTCACATAATATTGCCCGGGTCCCGGGAAGGAAATGGAATAATCGTCGATACGGTACTGCCTGCCCTTTTCATCGGTGAAGATCTCAAACATATCAAAGGTGACCAGCAGCGATATATCAGTTGGCAGCGCGCGGATCAGCTTCAGGCGCGCCTCCTCTTCCACATAGCCCCAGTTGTAGGTCCAGAATACCAGATCGGCGCAGGGATTATACCGACGGATCACGTCCCGCACCAGGGTGACCAGCTCCGGATAATCAAAGCAGGGATACCAGCCGGGCGACGGTCGGGGATCCGCTTTATCCTTCAGCTGGATGCGCACGCCTGTGGTATGCTCATCCAGGGACGGAAACTCAAAACACTCGCCCACAAAAATGATGCCCTTCAATCCCGGACACTGGCGGAACAATGTGCCGAAGGACTTCTCGTAATATTCCCTGGCGCCTGCATCGCGGGGATGCATATCGCACTTGAAGTGGCTGTAGGCATACACGTCCAGCCCGTAGCCCGCCGCACGCCAGACCAGCTGGTTAAAATCGCAGTACCCCCGTCCGGAGCCGGGCCACAAAGCGTCGGGATCCGGAAAGCCGTGATGATTGGTATCCGGCGATCCCGTAAACACCATAATGGCGTCCATGCCCGCATGGGCGCAGGCTGCCAGATATTCATCCGTAAAGGTATCCAGCTCCATGCCGGAATGGGTGAGCCTTGGCGAAAACAGCGGAGCATGCTGGGCACATTCCAAAGGCAGGCGGCTCTCACCCCGCAGCTTCATCTGCTCCTCCAGATAATACACGCCCTGCGCCGTGCCGCGAAGGGATGCGCCCACCACCGTGATGCATTTTTCCGTTACGGTGATATGAAACGCGCCTTCCATTTGCGACGTCAGCCCGTGGCAGGGAGCATCCTCCCTTGTCAGCAGCAGGATGCATTTGTCGCTGTTCAGCAGCGCTTCATCCAAATGCTCCACGCGCCGCACCTTAAGATCCAGAGAAAACGCATCGCTGAAAAAATCCGCCAGATCATGCACAAAATAGCGCATCAAACGCGAATCGCTTTTCCTTGCCACGATCTCCCACTGATCGGTGATCTCACAGCCAAAGGGCATACTCGCATTGGGCGTGGGGGTAAGTTGGTTGCTCCGCGCAAGCTCACGGGTACGAAAGCTGTAAAGATGGCGCATATCTTCACTCCGTTCCTGTCAGGGGATGTTTTTTGCTCCTGTTCGCTGCTGCCATCTTATCATATTCCGCCTGTCGCCGCAAGCCGCCATCTTCCCGCCGGCTGATTACAGAAATTCTTTCCAATACACCCAAATTGTGCTATGATAGAAAAAAGCCCGTTTCATACCCCGAAAGGAGAATTCTCCCATGAAAAAGCTGGCGCAGTTCTTTTTGTCGTGTACTGTGTTTCTTTCCCTGATGCTTTTTGCACTGCCGGGCAGCGGCGAAATCCTGCGCGTGCTGGATTGCACGCTGGATCTGCCGCCCATGGAGCAGGGCGCAAAGACAGACGGTGAAAGCGACGTATTCGGCGACGGTTTCACCGTCCTGTATTCCTACAAGAACAAGTTTGATTACAGCGAAAAAACCTTTGACGACGGGTACTATGGTACCCAGCGCCTAAACTTTGGCGGCAAAACGCAGGTAGGCAAGGGCATGATCAACACCGTGCGCTTCACCGCCGAAAACAACGCCACCCTCAAGTTCTGGTGGGTCTCCGGCGGCGACGGCAGGCAGTTTGCCCTGTATGACGAAAGCGGAGAGATCCTGATGGAGACTCAGGTGGAATCCGTCAAAAACAACCTGTACATCTCCTCCTTCGACATTGAAAAGGGCACCTATTATCTGGGCGTGCCCGAGGGCAGCAACTATCTGTTCAAGATCGAACTGGCCATCCTGGAGGAGGGCGAAACCAAAGCGCCCCGCACCGACTGGGCAGAGATCGCAGCGCCCGTCCTCACGTCTGCGCAGGATACGGGCAAGGGCGAAATTGAAGTGACCGTCAGCGCGCAGGTGGGGCATCTGGGGGCGGACAATGTAACGGTCACCATGTTTGATGCGGAGGGAAGCGCGATTGATACCCGGCGCTCTCTTGCAGAAAAGGATACCCATACCCTGATTTTTGAGCCAGACGCCAGCGGCAATTATACCTTCGGCGCATCGGTGCAGCGCGAAAACGAAATGGAAAAAGCAGGCGATCAGCGCATCGGCTGCTCCTATATCCTCCCGCTTGCCTCCCCCGCCTTTACAGGCATCCACAGCGCCGGCGGCGGCATGCTGCGCATGGTGTGGGCGCCTGTGCCCGAAAGCACCGGCTATGAAGTGTTCAGCGCCGGGGAAAGCCTGGGCCGCACCTCGGATACCTCCTTTACCTCCCCCGTGCTCCCCGTCGGCGAAAGGCACCATTTCACCGTACGCGCCCTGCGCAGCGATGAATGCGGCCCCTTCAGCGAGGAGATCAGCGCCGTTGCGGCGGAGGAAGAACAGCGCCTGTGGTCGTTCTCCGTGTTCGGTCCCTCCACCAACGAAAAGGATAACGGCGTGATCGGCTCCCTCAATGAAGACGGCTTTGTGACCGTCTATTCCGAAAACGGCAAGGGAAAAATCCAGCCCAATGCCGATGACGGCGTGGCCTTCTACTACACCGCCATTCCTGCAGGGCAGAACTTTTCGCTCCGCGCCCGGGTACATGCAGACGGCTGGAAGTATTCCAACGGACAGGAGGGCTTTGGCCTGATGGCCATGGACAGCGTACCGCCCTCCGGCGCAGACAGCCATTTGACCAACCAGTATCTTGCACTGGCCTCCAAGGTGGAATACTATTGGCAAAACGGCAAACCCAGCGAATCGGGCATCAAGTACACCATGCGTCTGGGTCTTGGCGCGCTGGCCAAGATCGGCTATGAGCCGGGCAGCCGCTATCCTGTCATCGGATACATGTGGCCCCTGGAATACAGCGCCGCCTCCCGTCCCATTGAAGGCGTGAGCAACTATAACGCCATTGGCAATAACCAGAACCCCGACGTGCTGGATAAAACCGCCTCCACCGTAGCAGAGCTGACGGATTTCATCCTGGAAATCGAAAAGAACAACACCGGCTACTTCATCACCTATTACGGCGAGGACGGCTCGGTGATCGGTCAGTACAAGGAATACGATCCCGACGCGCTGAGCAAAATGGATCCCGATTACGTATATGCCGGCTTCTTTGCAGCCCGCAATGCCCGCGCCACCTTCTCCGACGTGCAGCTCACCGTGATCGATCCTGCTCAGGATGCGGCGGCAGAGGAGCGTCCCTTTACCTACATCACGCCCGCCCTGTCCATCACCTCTGCGCAGACCAGCAGCAAGGCGGATTATACCGTATCCTTCGTGCCCAACTGTCCCGGCACCGCCCGCATCAAAATCGACGGAGAAACGGTGGCGGAAAGCATTTCCGCACAGGCGCTTGTGCGCAACGATGTTCCCGTCACGCTGCCCGGCGCAGGCGAAATGCTGCTGGAAGTGGTCTTTACGCCGGATGAAACCCTGCTGACCGATCCTTACACCCGTCTTGCCTCCGATAAAGCGGTGTACGCAGAGATCGCCGTCACCTACACGTCCGCCTACGCTGCGCTGGATACGCTGTATGTGACCCCGGCAGGCGCGCCCAGCGGCAAAGGCACGCAGGAAAGCCCGCTCAATTTGTCCACCGCCGTGCTGTACGCGCGCCCCGGACAGACCATTCTGCTCAGCGAGGGCGTATACAATTTCGTATCTCCCCTGCGCATCCCCCAGGGCGTGGACGGCACGGAGGATGCACCTATCCGCATGGTTGCGGCGCCTGATTGCGCATCCCGCCCCGTGCTGGATTTCAAACAATTGTCCGCAGGCGTGATCCACGGCGGCGATCACTGGTACTTTGAAGGCTTCGACGTATGCAATACCCAGAACAACCAGAAGGGCTTCCAGGTATCCGGACATCACAACGTACTCTCCGACATCTGCACCTATCACAACGGCAATACCGGCATCCAGATCAGCCGTTATGCCGGCAGCGATCCCACCTGGGACTGGCCGCACCATAACCTGATCCTCAACTGCACCTCCTGGGGCAATGCGGACGCAGGCTACGAGGACGCCGACGGCTTTGCCGCCAAGCTGACCTGCGGCGAGGGCAATGTATTTGACGGCTGCGTGGCCTACCGCAACGCAGACGACGGCTTCGATCTGTACGCCAAGCCGGAGACAGGCCCCATCGGCCGGGTGATCATCCGCAACAGCGTAGCCTATGAAAACGGCTATCTGGAGGACGGCACCGAGGGCGGCAACGGCAACGGCTTCAAGCTGGGCGGCTCCAATATCCCCGGCGGCCATCTGCTGGAAAACTCCTATGCCTTCTTCAACAAGGCCAAGGGCATCGACGCCAACTCCTGCCCCGACGTGCAGGTGCAAAACTGCATCAGCTACAACAACCTGCACTACAACGTGGCCTTCTACACCAATCAGGAGCAGGATACGGCCTATGCAGCACAGAACGTCATTTCCCTGAAGGATCCCTCCATCCCCGGCGGCGATCCTTCCCGGGAGGATGAGCTGAAGCCCCGCGGCAATCAGAACATGGCTGCGTTTGTCAATGATTCCTGCTATTACTGGGACGGCAATAAGAGCGTCAACGCATCCGGCGACCGGATCACCGCGGAGCATTTCCGCTCCCTCACCTTTGAGGGCGTCCGCCGCCACGAAGACGGCTCCATCGATCTGGGCGGTTTCCTGCAGCTGAAGGATGCGCCCTGACCCTACGGCGCATACGGCAAATTTTTATCCGTTTATGCCATGAGCGCCCGGTAATTTACGGAAAAACCAAAAAAGTCAGGTAAAAACCATTCCCTTTTTCAGACTTTTGTGCTATAACATGTAGCGGCCCGCACAAGCGGCGCCATCCCGTAAACCGGGCATTCCGCAGCATTCCGGCTGCAAACATAGAAAGGAAACCTGACCATGAAAAAGATCATCTGCAAGGTGGAATATGACACCGAAGCTTCCAAGCTGATCGAGAAGCGCGTCTTCGGCCAGTTCGGCGATCCCGCCGGCTACGAAGAGAGCCTGTATCAGACCGAAGGCGGCAAGTACTTCCTGTACACCTTCGGCGGTGCCGAAAGCAAGTACGCCAAGGAAGCCATCACCCGCATGGCCGCTGCCAAGGCTCAGGAATGGCTGAACAACAAGTAAGCCATTGCAAACAAACAGCACCCTGCTTCAAGCAGGGTGCTGTTTTGCTTTATACCGTATTGCTTACAGCTTAAACTTCTTATAGGAGGGTTCCAGAGCACGCACCACGCTGCCCACCATGGCGTCCAGACCGTCGCCGGCTTCTTCGCCGTTCATGGCCTTGAGCAGGTTATCCACATATTCGTCCGTCAGGTGCGTCCAGTTGGTGCACAGCATGCCGCCCAGCTGGCCGGGCCACTGGTAGCGCTTGGTCAGGTAATGGGCCTCCATGGCATGCTTCCAGAAGTGCTCGGCATTTTCCGCCTCGTGGAACACGGAGGGAAGCACGAAGAAGCCTTCCTTGATGAACGTTTCCACCGACGGATAGCCCGCGCTGTGCAGATCATAATGCCAGTCGCAGATGATGATATCGCGGGTCACCTGATCCTTCATGTGCAGTGCGGGATACATGCCGAAGCGGTCGCCCTCCCACATCTGATAACCCATGGAGATGGAATCCAGCAGACGGTCGCCCCACATCATCATGTCCAGATTCTTTTCGGCCAGATGATCGTGCAGGATCTTGATCGTGCGTGCAAGCAGCGCGGCGGGATCCTTGCCCTTGCAGCGGGGGCACATGGCGATATCGAACACTTCGTCCAGACCCACATGGAAGGCCGTGCAGCGGGTAGCCTCAGCGATCTCGTCCATCATGGGGAAAATGTACTGGTAGATATCGTCGTTGGAGGCGCACCAGCTGTGGTGGTAGATTTCCGGCCAGGTGGCGTCCGGCGCCACGTTGGGGTTCTCAATGAACTCCGGATGCTGCTTGAGCAGAGGCAGGGGCGTGCCGGCAGGAGAATCCGACTGATGACCCAGGCAGGGCAGCAGCGGAACCAGACGGATGCCGTGCTTCTCGCACACGTCCGCCAGGCGAGAGGCGTCCTCCGCCGTGATGGTGCCGGAAGAATATTCCGGGAAGCACTTGAACTGGAAGCGCATTTCCGCAATCAGCGTGTTAAAGCCGCGGGGCGCCAGGCCTTCCTCGATGAGGCGGATCAGGGCGTCAATGCCCTCGTGGGTGCCCACCAGCGTATGGAAGCCAACAACCGGAATACTGCGATCAAACATCAAAATAACCTCCTTGTATGCACTTGATTTATGAACGATTCTTCTTACCGCCATTATACACGTTCCTGGCGCTCATGGCAAGACAAAGTATCAAATCCGTCCCCATGCATCAAAATGTGCCACATTCCCCGCTGCGCAGGCGCTTTTGTTGCCCGGGAAGGGAATCTGTGCTATAATCCCACACGAGGTGAAAAGTCGGATGCACGAAAAGCTTCATGTGGACGCCGTCATTTTTGATAAGGACGGCACTTTGATGGATTTTGACGCCTTTTGGGTCACGCTGTCCCGCATCGCGCTGACTGACGTGGTACGCACGCTTCATCAGCCCGAAGCGCTGACAGATACCATGCTGGAAGTCTTTGGCGTAAAGGACGGAAAAGCGGATATCAACGGCATTCTGTGCAAGGGCACCTATCAGGAAATGGCAGAAGCGGTGCAGCAGGTTCTGCAGGAGCACGGCTGCCCGGCGGAGGACGCTCTGATCGAAAACATGGTGCTGGACGCCTACAACCGCAACGCCCATCTGGGTGCGGTGGAGCCCGCCTGCGCAGACCTGCGCGGCGTGCTTGTGACGCTGAAAAAACAGGGCAAGAAGATCGCCCTGGTAACTACGGACAATGCCCCGATCACCCGCATGTGCCTGGACAATCTGGGCATTGCGGACCTGTTTGACGCCGTGTACACCGACGACGGCGTATGGCCTCCCAAGCCCGATCCCGCAGCAGCCATGGATCTGTGCCGGCGCATGGGTCTTGCGCCTGACCGCGTGGTCATGGTAGGCGATACCATGACGGACGTGCGCTTTGCCCGCAACAGCGGCTTGAAGGCGGTTGCCGTCACCAAGCACGAGGAACGCAGACCGTTTCTTGCGCAGCACGCCGATTATGTGCTGTACGATGTATCCGAGCTTATCAACATGCTGGATTAACAGGAGAATAAAATGTTCGTAGGTCTTCTTTCCGGCCTGACCTGGGCTGCCGAAACGGTGCTCATGGGCGTCGTACTGGCCATGTCCCCTTTCTTTTCCACCCCGCAGGCCATCGCCATTGCGCCTTTTGCAGCCACTTTTCTTCATGATGCCTTTTCCGCGCTGAGCCTGTTTGTGTACAACGCACTGCGCAGCAAGCTGAAGGGTTTTTTCCGCATTTTTACCAAGCCGGATTGCAAATGGCTGGTGCTGGGCGCTGCCATCGGCGGCCCCATCGGCATGACGGGCTACACCATGGCTGTCAACTTCATGGGCGCCTCCGTCGGCGCAGTGGCTACCGCCGTCTACCCCGCCATCGGCACCGTGCTGGCCTTCATCTTCCTCAAGGAGCGGGTGCGCTGGTATCAGTGGGGGTTCCTGCTGCTCACGCTGCTGGGCGTGTACGGACTGAGCTACTCGCCGGAGGTCAGCGTAACCAATTTCTGGCTGGGGCTGCTGGGCGCGTTCATGTGCGCCTTTGGCTGGGGCACCTCCACGGTGATCCTGACCAAATGCCTGAAGGACCCGGATATGGACGAAAGCTATGTGCTGACCCTCCGCCAGAGCGTATCCGCCCTCGCATACGGCGTCATCATCCTGCCCCTGCTGCGGGGCTGGAATGTTATCCCTACTCTGTTTACCCGGGAAGCGCCGCTGCTGATCCCCGCACTCGTCGGCTCCGCGCTGTTTGCCACCTGGTCCTATCTGCTTTACTACGTATCTCTCAACAAGATCGGCGCAGCCAAGACCATGGCGTTGAACGTGACCTACCCTGCCTGGGCCATCCTGCTGTCCGTGCTCCTGTTCCGGGATACCGCCATGCTGACCCCCTTCAATTTGCTGTGCACCGCCACGGTTGTGATCTGCGGCATTCTGGCCGCCTGCGATATCACACAGCTCTTTGGCAAAAAGACGCCGCAGCTCTAATGCAAACACCGCCTCCTTCACCAGAAAAGAGGCGGTGTTTTGTTGTCCGGAATACAAAAACCCCTCTTCCCGGAGGAAGAGGGGCCATTTTTCATTGTCAGTTTCGACCGAAACGCTTACGCCCTTCAGTACTTGCTGCTGATTAGTTCAGTTCGGCGAAGTACTTGATGGTGCGGACCATCTGAGAGGTGTAGCTGTTCTCGTTGTCGTACCAGGACACGACCTGCACCTGATAGGTGTCTTCGTCGATCTTGGCGACCATGGTCTGGGTGGCATCGAAC
>SVGT01000016.1 GCA_015056175.1 Clostridiales bacterium
AGGGAATAGGCCTTCATCTCGTTGGTCATGGTGACGCTGACAAAATGCTGACGTGCCAGGGCGCGGAACTTTTCGTTTTTCAGATCGGAGGGGGACATGCACACGCCGGTGATCAACCCGTAGGGGGCACAAAGATCGCACAGGCGGTCTGCGGTTATCGGATGCGCCATGGGAAAGCTCCTTTCGATGTACCAGAATCCATTTGATTTATTATAGCAAACGGGATGGGAAAAGGCCAGAGGGCAGAAGGATTTTCACGCGGCAATGCATTGACAAACGGCGGCTTTTATGGCACGATATAGAAAAATGCGGATACAGTTCCGGAGGTACAAAAATGAAAAAAGCATGGGCTGCGCGCCTTGTGGCAGCGCTGCTGATCGCAGTGCTTTTGCCCCTTGGCGCTCTGGCAGCGGAAGGAGAGATCAAATTGCCCAATCTGTCGTACATCAAGCAGCGGGAGATCCCGGATAACGAGGCCATGGCGTTCCTCAAAAAGATGGGCATCGGCTGGAACCTTGGCAACACCTTTGACGCGACCCACGACAGTTACAATGGCGATGAAATGGACATTGAATCCTTGTGGGTGGGCGTTAAGACCAAGGAAGACATGATCAAGATGGTGAAGGACGCAGGCTTTAACACCATCCGTATGCCTGTCAGCTGGCACAACCATGTGGACGAAGAATTCAACATCAGCAAAAACTGGCTGGACCGTGTGCAGGAAGTGGTGGACTGGGCCATCGCGCTGGATATGTACGTGATCCTCAATACCCATCATGACGTGGGCAAAAAGTATTACTACCCCAACAGCGAAAACTGGGAGGTTTCCGAAAAATACGTGCAGCGCATCTGGCAGCAGCTGGCAGAGCGCTTCCGCGATTATGACGAGCACCTGATCTTCGAATCTCTCAACGAGCCCCGTCTGGTGGGCACGGAGGATGAGTGGGTGTTCAACGCCGGCAAGGCCACCTGTCAGGACGCTGCCGACTGCATCAACAAGATGAATCAGGTGTTTGTGGACACCGTGCGTGCATCCGGCGGCAACAACGCAGGCCGCTATCTGATGGTGCCCGGCTATGCCGCCAGCGTGGACGGCGCGCTGACCGAGCTGTTCAAACTGCCCAAGGATCAGGCGGACAATAAGATCATCGTATCCGTGCATGCTTACACGCCCTATCCCTTTGCGCTGCAGGCGCAGCAGGACGGCGGTACCGATACCTTCCTGATGACCGATCCCGGTCAGACGGGCGAGATCATCCGCTTTATGAACAACCTGTACAAGACCTATATCGCAAACGGCATCCCCGTGGTCATCGGCGAATACGGCGCTCGCAACAAGGACGATAATCTGCAGTCCCGCGTGAACTTTGCAGCCTTCTACTGCGCCAATGCTTCCGCCCGCAACATGCCCTGCGTATGGTGGGACAACAACGCCCGCAAGGGAAACGGCGAGCTGTTTGGATTGCTGAACAGAAAGGGGCTTGAATGGGCCTATCCCGAGATCATAAACGCGCTGGTCACCTTTGCTGGATACGACAAAATCCCCGCTGATGAATAAAAATGGACGCGGCCTCAACCAGGCCGCGTTTTTTGATGCGCGCGCTTGCACAGCATCCGAAAATGGAGTAAAATAGCTTTGACGCACAGCAAATAAATGGAAACCCACATGCACGTAAATACAGATGCATGCTGCGCTGTGCATATGCAAGAGCAGAATTGGAACGGAGGATATATGTATGCAGAAAACCAGACTTCGCAAATATGCCAGGCTCATCGCCCGCATGGGCGCCAACCCCAAGAAGGGGCAGGACGTGATTTTGTCCTGCGGCATTGAGCAGCCCGAATTTGTGGGCATGGTGGTGGAAGAACTGTACAAGCTGGGCGCCCGCAAGGTGCACATCAAGTGGAACGAAATGTCCATGCAGAAGTACCATGTGAAGTACCAGAGCTTGAAGACGCTGTCCACCGTGGACAGCTACGAGGAAGCCGAGCTCAAGTTCAACGCCGACGTGCTGCCTGCCCGCGTGATGCTGGGCTCTCCCAATCCCGACGGGCTCAAAGGCATTGACGTGGGCAAGATGAGCAAGAGCCAGCAGGCCAAGTTCCCCATCATCAAGCCCTACCGCGACGCCATTGACGGCACCACCCAGTGGACCATCGCCGCCGTGCCCGGCAAGGCCTGGGCTAAAAAGGTGTTCCCCAACGAACGCACCTCCAAGGCCATGGAAATGCTGTGGGAGGCCATTCTGGCGGCTGCCCGCGTGGACGACGATCCCATCGCGGCTTGGGAAGCCCATAACGAGGATATCCAGAAGCGCTGCGAATATCTGACGGGCCTGGGCATCGAAAAGCTGGAATATAAGGCTTCCAACGGCACCGATCTGATCGTGGGCATGATGGAAGACCATCAGTTTGCCGGCGCTGTGGAAACCACCAAGGACGGCGTTGCCTTTAACCCCAACATTCCCACCGAGGAAAGCTTTGTGACGCCCATGCGCGGCGTGGCCGAGGGCATTGTGTACGCCACCAAGCCTTTGTCCTATCAGGGTGCGCTGATCGAGGATTTCTGGTTCCGCTTTGAAAACGGCAAGGTGGTGGAAGCCCATGCCGAAAAGAACGATGAGCGTCTGCAGAAGATGATCAACATGGACGAGGGCGCCAGGTACCTGGGCGAATGCGCGCTGGTGCCCTTTGACAGCCCCATCAACAAAACGGGCCTGCTTTTCTACAACACGCTGTTTGATGAAAATGCCTGCTGCCACTTTGCGCTGGGCCGCGGTTTTGCAGAGTGCGTGAAGGGTCATCACGAAAAGAGCCGGGAAGAGATCAAGGCTGCCGGCGTCAACGAGAGCATGATCCATGTGGACTTCATGATCGGCACGGAAGATCTGTCCATCGTGGCGCACTGCAAGGACGGAAGCAAGGTGCAGATCTTCAAGGACGGCACCTGGGCATTCTAAATCCGACAAAACAAAAGGCGACGGGAAAACCCGTCGTCTTTTTTGTTTACGGTTTAGTGATTTTCCCAGTACAGGGTGATGGAAGGATCGAACACATGATCGCCTTCGCAGGTGACTTTGCCCATCTGGCCGGAGCCGGTGGGGCAGAGCTTGCTGCCGTCAAAGGGCGGGACGGTGTACTGTGCAAAGGCGCGGCGCATTTCGTTAAGGAGCGTATTCTGTATTGCGGCATAATCGGGATGCCCGTACAGGTTGACTTCCTCGTCGGGGTCGCGCACCAGATCGTACAGCTGATGGTTGCCACGCAGGGGCTCCCATACCAGCTTATGGGTGCGGCTGCGCACCATGCGCACAGGGCCGTATTCGTCCAGGATGCACAGCGTCCGATCCTTGCAGGGCTGCGGCGCGGTGAGCTCGGGCAGGAAGCTTTCGCCGGGAAGGCTGTCAAGGGGAGGCAATTGCAAAAAGTCGCGCAGCGTGGGCAGAATATCGTAATGGCTGCAAAGGTTTGTGATCACCGCACCCTTTCGCATCCATTTGGGCCCCCACATGATGAAGGGGACCTTGACGGAGGAATCGTACATGTTCATGGGCCAGGTGCCGTTGCCCTTGCCCCAGACGCCGTGCTGCCCCAGATTCATGCCGTTATCGCCGGAAAAAATGACCACGGTATCCTCCAGAAGACCGTTGCGGCGCAGCGCATAAAATACCTTGCCCACACCCTCATCCACGGCGGTGATGGCGGCGTAATAGCCCTGGAGCAGGGAACGGCGCTTTTCCTCCGTATCGCCGATCTCCATATTACCCACCTGATCGGGATGAATGGGGCGCAGGGGATGGGAGGGGAAGGTACAATCGTCATAGAGCCCGAGCAGATCCTCCCGGTGCTCGTCATGCGCCCAGGGGGTGTGGGGCGCGGTGTAGTGCAGCGCCAGGAAGAAGGGGGAAGATGGCACGGAATCGATATAGTCCACCGCCCGGTCGGTAAAGTAATCGGTGATATACTGATCGCAGAACTGAGGCTTTCCGTCCACGCAGATATCGGCGTGCTTGTAATGGGCGCCGCCGCGGAGCAGCACGTTCCAGTATTCAAAGCCGGGGCGGGGACGCATGCTGTCGCCCATATGCCATTTGCCTACAAAACCCATGCGGTAGCCGCTTTCCGAAAGGGCGTCAAACACGGTGGGCATGCCGGCAAGATAATCAATGGCTTCATGCTCATCCCGAAAAAGTGCGCGCATTTCTTCCGTCAGCGCGGAAGCAGCCACATTGCCGCTGCCCAGCCAATCGTGCACGCCGTGGGCGGAGGGGATACGCCCGGTGACGATGGAGCAGCGGGCGGGGGAGCAGACGGGAGATGCGCAGAAGAAATTGTCAAAACGGACGCCCTCCTGCGCCATGCGGGTGAGATTGGGCGTGATCAGTTCGGGCGTGTGCTGCGAAAGCGCCCACGGCCCCTGATCATCGGTGAGAATAAACACGATATTGGGCTTTTTTGCCATGAAAAAGCCTCCTTGCTGTATGGATCGATCCAAGTGTAGCATGCACATGAAAACCTGTCAACGGGCGAATCTGGGGCAAAGAAAAGCGGCCTCCCGCAGGAAGCCGCAGCTTTTATTTTTTGTATACGTCCTCCGACGTGCCAAAGCCGATGATGCTGGTCACGCTTCGGGCTTCGTTGGTATCCTTATCCAGATACTCTCCCATGAACATCAGCGATACGGTGCCGCCGCCGTCCAGGTTGATGGCCTCCACAGCGCCCTTCTCCAGCATCTTGTGGGCCAGCCAGGGGAGATACACGCCCTTGCTTTCGTCCGAGCGGCCCAGCACGGTGAGAATGAGGTAGTGGTGGGGCTCAATCATGCCGATGGCGGTGCGGGGTTCGCGGTAGCGGTAGTAATCATCCCGGTCCATGTAGGTGCCAAGCTGACCGTTACGCACCAGAATGGGGCCGAAGGCGAAGGTATCCGTCACGCCCATCTGAAGGTATTCCTCGGCGGTATGCTCGTCGCTGAGGAAGGTTTTCATGCTGCCGTCCTCAAACACGGCCAGCACCTCCAGATTGGGGAAGCGGGGATGATTGGCTTCAAAGGTGTCGGTGGTGATGATCTCTCCGTTGCGGATGATGACGCCCACCGTCTGCCTGTTGAGCCAGCGGTTGCCGAAGAAATCGTCGTTGATACCCAGCACCACGTGGTTGTTCCACACCAGATCCAGCGGGTTCATATACCGGCGGCCGGGGGTGTTGCTGGGGGACAAGTAGGAGGTGAGGGGGCTTTCTTCAGACGTGAAGACTTCTGTTTCAAACCAGACGATCCGGTTGACCTTGTCCTGGATGCGGGCAATGCGGATGGCAAGGGAGGGGGAATAATAGAGCCACAGGCCGTCCTTTTCATCGGCAAAGACCCATTCAGTCTCTCCTTCGGGCAGGAAGCCCTGCTCGGTGAGCGGCGGCAGTTCCGGCGTGCCCTGCGGCGCTATGGGTGTAGGTACGGCGGTGGGCACGGCGGTGGGGCGGGGAGCGGTATCGGTGGGCACAGCAAAGCCGGAAAACACCAGCGCCTGCAGGAAGCCATCCGCAATGCCCGTTTCCTCAAGACCGTTGTTCTTCTGAAGCAGCATGATGCGCTCTGTCATCAGCGCGTTGAAGCTGTCCGTCAGGTTGAGGGAGGAAAAATAGCCCAGGTAATACATGGCCTTTTTCAGCGCCAGTACGTCATCGCCGGTATCGCCCTCCCGGAGCGTTTCGTACGTTTGGGCAACGGCGTTCAGATCAGGCGTGGGGGAAGGCTCGGGCGAGGGGGTGGGCACCTGGGTGGGTTCGGGGGTGGGCGTCTCCGGCGGCACGGGGGTAGGATCGGGCGCGCCCTGGGTGGGAAGCGCCTTTCCGGAAAACACCAGCTCCTGAAGGGCAATATCGGCAATGCCCGTTTCCGTAAGGCCGTTTACGCGCTGCAGGTTTTTAACGCGCTCCACCATCACGTGGTTATAGCTTTCCGATACGTTGAGGGAGGTGAAGTAGCCAAGATAGTACATGGCTTCCTTCAGCTTCTTTACGTCCGCGCCGCTGTCGCCTTCGCGAAGATCCCGAAGGGCCAAACCCTGCAGGGGCAGCAGCACAATGATCAAAAGGATGCACAGGATCCGTCTTAGTTTCATACAGGTATCTCGTTTCTTTGTTTCTTTACAGATAAAACTTCCCGGGGAAGTGGCCCGGGAAGTAAGCTTTCGTATCAGGAACCCTTGATCTGGCCCCAGATGGTGTTATACACGTTGATGAAATCGCCCACGTCGTGGAAGTATTCACAGCGGTCGGTGATGGCGGTATCGGGATTGAGGACGGAGTTTTCGGTGTATTCCGCGCCCATCAGCTCGATGGCGCCCAGGTTGGGGGAGGAATAGCGGATGTAATCGCAGTTCATTTTGGCGATCTCGGGGCGGGTGAGGAAATCGATGAGGAGATGGGCGTTATCCGGATTCTGGGCGGTGGAAGAGATGACCATGGGATCCACCCAGATGTTGGAGCCTTCCTCAGGAACAACGAACTTCAGATCCGGGTTGCGGTCGATGGCGTACTGCGCATCGCCGGACCACATCAGCGCCATGGCAGCTTCGCCCAGCACCATCTTATCCTTGGTTTCGTCCACCTGATAGGCCTTGACGATGCCCTTCTGCTTCTGCTCGATGAGCAGATCGCGAGCGGCGGAAAGCTCGGCAGGCACGCGGGTATTCATGGAATAGCCCAGGTACTTGAGGGCGGCGCCCAGGGTATCGCGGTAGGAATCCATCATGAACACCTGGCCGGCGTACTTTTCGTCGAACATGGCGCTCCAGCTGGTGATCTCTTCATCCACCATGGTGCTGTTGTACAGAATGCCCACCGTACCCCACATATAGGGCACGCTGTATTCGTTGGTGGGGTCGTAGTCGGCGTTCAAAAGACGGGGATCGATCTGGGCATAGTTGGTGATCTTGCTCATGTCGATGGGCTGGATCAGATTTTCGGCGATCATGCGTTCCACGCAGTAATCGGAGGGGAAGATCACGTCAAACGCGCCGGGATTGGCACGCAACTGCACCATCATATCCTCGTTGGTGGTGAAATTGATATAGTTGACCTTGATGCCCGTTTCCTGTTCGAACATCTCAAGCACCTGTTCGTCAATATAGTCTTCCCAGTTGTACACGTTCACTTCTTCCGCAGCCAGCGCGGAGGAAAAGAGAGAAACCAGAAGGATGAGGACCAGGGTGAAAGCCAGCTTTTTCATGATACTTGCCTCCTTTGAAGGAAAATATAGGATCAGTTATTGGTCTCCTTGGTGCGGCGGTTCACAATGAGCAAAAGGATGAGCAGCGATACGAACATCAGAGCGCTGAGCGCGTTCATGGTGGGCTTGATGCCGCGGCGTGCTTCGGAATAGATCAATGTGGACAAATTCTGCACCAGAGGGCTTGTGGTAAAGTAGCTGACGGTAAAATCGTCCAGCGACAGGGTGAAGGCCATCAGCGCGCCGGTGATGATGCCGGGCTTGATCTCAGGCAGGATCACGTGGAAGAGGGCGTACACGGGCGTTGCGCCCAGATCCAGCGCCGCTTCGTAGGCGTGGGAGTTCATCTGCTTGAGCTTGGGCATGACGGACAAAATGACGTAGGGGGTGTTGAAGGTGATATGGGCCAGCAGCATCGTCCAGTAGCCGCGCTGCACTTTGGTGAAGATGAAGAGCAGCATGAGGGAAATACCGGTGACGATATCGGGCATGGTCATGGGCAGATTGGTCAGCGTCATCATGAAGGCCTGGGGGCGCTTCTTCATGGCATGGATGCCGATGGCGGCCAGGGTGCCCAGAATGGTGGAGAAGAACGCGGCCAGTACTGCGATGGACAAGGTGACGTACAGGGCGTCCATGATGCTCTTGTTGCTGAAGAGCTCTCCGTACCAGCGCAGGGAGAAGCCTTCCCACAGCGCGCGGGAGGAGCCTGCGTTAAAGGACTGGACTACCAGGACTACAATGGGCAGATACAGGAAAACGAGGATCAGCGCCAGATAGGAGCGCTTTAACACTTTCATCATAGCATGCTGCCTCCTTCGCCGTCCGGGTCAACCTTGCGAAGCAAACCAAGGCTGAGAAGAATGAGCACCATCATAATGAGGGAGAGCGCGCTGCCAAGGTTCCAGTTATTGGCTGTGAGGAAGGTGCGCTCGATGAGATCGCCAAACATTTCCGTGTTGCCGCCGCCCAGCATGCGGGGGATAAAGAAGGTGGTGACGGCCGGCATGAACACCATGGTGATGCCGGAAACCACGCCGGGCAGGGACAGGGGGAAGGTGACCTTCCAGAAGGTGAGCCACTTGTTGGCGCCCAGATCCATGCTGGCCTCGGAGAGCTTGACATCCTGCTTGGCCAGGGCATTGTAAATGGGGAACACCATGAAGGGCACAAAGTTGTACACCATGCCAAGGAGCACGGCGTTGCTGTTGTACATCAGCTGCACCCGCTCAAAGCCAAGCCACAAGAGCACCTTGTTGATCAGGCCGTTATCCTCCAGCAGGCTCATCCAGGCGATGGTGCGCAGGATGAAATTCATCCACATGGGGATGATGAAGAGCACGACCAGCGTGGCGCCCAATTTAAACTTGCGGTCCGCCATGATGGCGGCGGCAGGATAGCCAAGCAGCAGGCAGATCACCGTGCACAGGAACGCCATCCACAGAGAGTACAGAAGCGTATCCATGTTCACCGTACCGCGGGCAGAGCCCATCTCGGCAGGATCAAAGCCCATTTCGATGAGCTGCTTGTTCATGGTGTGGTTGCTGTCCCAGAAGGTGACGAAGTTATCGAAGGTAAACTTGCCGTTTGCATCGGTAAAGGCGTAATAGGCGATCAGGATGACGGGGAGGACGGTGAACACCACCATCCACAGCGTATAGGGGGAGGCAAAGAGGGAGCGGTTCATGCCCTTGTGCCGGCGGATATAGACGACCACCAGCGCGATAAAGGCAATGAGCGCGGCACCCATCAGCCATGTGCCCCATACGGGCATTTTCAGATCCAGCATGGGCTTTACTCCTCCTTCATGGGGTGCATGATGTGGATGTTGAAGGGCACCACATTCAGACCCACGCGGGAGCCCTCGGGCTGCATGGTGGTGGAGTGCACCTTCCACACGGCGCTGCCGGTATCGATCATCATTTCATAATGGACGCCCTTGAAGAGCACGCTCTTGATGACGCCAGTGACCTGGCCGATATCCTCGCCCACGATCATCACGTCCTCAGGACGGACCACCACGTCCACCCTGGCGTTTTCGCCAAAGCCGGAGTCCACGCACATAAACTGCTGGCCGCAGAATTCCACCAGTTCGTCCCGCACCATGGTGCCCTCAAAGATATTGCTTTCGCCGATAAAATTGGCGACGAAGGCGTTCTTGGGTTCGTCATAAATGGATTTGGGGGTGCCGATCTGTAGGATATGGCCGCCGTGCATGACCACGATGGTATCGGACATGGTGAGGGCCTCTTCCTGATCGTGGGTGACGTAGATAAAGGTGATGCCAAGGCGCTGCTGCATGGATTTGAGTTCCAATTGCATTTCCTTGCGAAGCTTTAAGTCCAGCGCGCCCAGGGGCTCGTCAAGGAGCAGCACTTCCGGTTCGTTGACCAGGGCGCGGGCGATGGCGATACGCTGCTGCTGGCCGCCGGAGAGGCTGTCCACGCTGCGCTTGCCGTAGCCCTTGAGGTTGACCAGCTCCAGCATTTTATCAACGCGCTTGTTGATCTCCTGCTTGCTCATCTTTTTGATCTTGAGGCCAAAGGCAATATTATCCCGCACGTTAAGATGAGGGAAAAGGGCATACTTCTGGAATACGGTGTTCACCCTGCGCTTGTAGGGCGGCACGTCGTTGATCTCCTTGCCGTCAAAGATCACTTTGCCCGAATCCGGCGTTTCAAAGCCGCCGATGATGCGGAGCGTGGTGGTTTTGCCGCAGCCCGAGGGGCCAAGCAGGGTGAGAAACTCGTTTTTGCGGATATAAAGATTGATATTGTCCAGAACGGTATTGCCGTCAAACTCCTTGGAGATGTTTTCCAACGTAATGAGACGCTGCTCTTCCATCATCCTCATCCTTCCGTATCAAAAAATCAGAAATTGGGCGGGTTGCTGACCCAGATAAACGTGGCGGGGCGTTTGCCCGTGTTTTCGATGTAATGGGATGCGCCGGGGTGAATGGAGAAGCTTTCGCCCGTGCGCACCTTGTGCTGCTTGCCGCCCAAATGAAGCACGATGGTGCCGGAGAGCACATAGCCAAACTCCTCGCCTTCGTGGGGCGGAATTTCCTGGGTCTGGCCGTCTGCATCCAGATGCACCAGGATGGGTTCCATGCTGTTTTTCTGGGCGCTGGGGATCAGCCAGGTGATGGAGCCGCGGAGAATTTCTTCATCCTCCTTGACGAACATATCGCTTTCGGAGAAAACGATCTTTTCATCGTGACGGTCGGAGAAGAATTCCCTCAGATTGCTGCCAAGGCACTCCAGCATATCCGTGAGCGTTGCGATGGAGGGGGAGGCAAGATCACGCTCCACCTGTGAAATGAAGCCCTTGCTCAGCTCGCACCGGTCGGCCATTTCTTCCTGAGTCAGGTTCCTTTGCAAGCGCAATTGACGCAGCTTTTCGCCAATATCCATGCACCTTTCACGCTCCTTTGCCCGGGTTTAACAAAACTAAACTTTCATTCGCACTTCGGCGTTTAGAAAAACTAAACACAAAAGCAAGAAACATTAAACCATAACAGGGGGCCCATGTCAATATGCAAACGCATTTTACGGCAAAAAAACCGGTATTTTTTTTCGCTTTTTGGCGCTTGAAAAGGGGGAGAGGCAATAGTCTGTCATAAATTGAAGGTTTTGTAAAGAAAAAGGAGGCTATTGCGCAGCGGCTGTTCCTGTGTTATACTGCATGTAGGTCAAAGTTAGTCAGACTTATCAAGAAGGAGGAATTACGTGCGACTGAGCGATACCATCGAAGCGTTTATCAAGGAAATGCTTCGGGAAGAGGAACAAAGCTGCGAGCTGAAGCGCAACGAGCTGGCCCAGTATTTTCACTGCGCACCCTCCCAGATCAATTATGTTCTGTCCACCCGCTTTACTCCGGATCACGGCTATGTGATCACCAGCCAGCGGGGCGGGGGCGGCTGCATCCGCATTGTGCGCATCCGCGAAACGGCGCGAGACCATCTGGCATATCTTGTCAACGAGCGCATCGGCGAAAGCATTGATGAGCAAAGCGCCCAGATTTTGTGCACGCAGCTGGCGGAAAACGGCATTGTGCCCAAGGATGAAGCGCTGGTCATGCGGGCTGCGGTATCCCGCCAGGCGCTGGGGCTGCCTGTGCCGGAGGAGATCAAAAACATGATGCGCAGCAGGATATTAAAAAGCATGCTCACCGTGATTGCCCAGCGCAAGCAGGAGTAATGCCGCGCAGGGCGGGTATGATCCATATCAAGACGTAATGATTTTGGAGGCATTTGATGCTTTGTGAAGAATGTAATCTGCGCCCGGCGGAGGTGACGGTGACCACCGTCATCGGCGGGGAAAAAACGGTACGCCATCTGTGCCGTGTATGTATGAAGAAATATCAGAACGGGGATATGGCCCAGCTGATGGCGGCCATCCTTTCGTCCATGACCAGAAAGAGCGAGGACGGGGACATGGCCTGCCCGGATTGCGGCATGACCCTTTCCCAGTTCCGCAAAACAGGCGTGCTGGGCTGCGCCAGGTGCTATCAGGCGTTCAAGGAGGAATTAAAGCCGCTGTTTGCCCGCATCCAGGGCAGGGCGCAGCACGCAGGACGCCGTCCCCCCACCAGCCCCGAGGAACTGGAGCGCATCCGCAAAATGGAAGAGGTGCGCAAAAAGATGGAGGACGCCGTTGCGGCCGAGGAATTTGAAATGGCCGCAAAATACCGCGACGAACTGAAGGCGCTGCAGAACGGGAAACCGCAGGCGGCAGCACAGATCAAGGAGGAAAACAGCGATGCCCAGTGAACATCCCATCGTACTTTACTCCCGGGTACGCCTGGCCAGGAATTTCAGCGACGTGCCCTTCCGCAGCCGCATGACCCATCGGCATGCAGACGAGTGCATCGAAAGGGTTTTGCAGGTGCTGCGGGACGAGAAGGACGTGTACCATTATTTTCCCATGCGCGGCATCCGGGAAACCCAGCGGCAGAAAATGGTGGAGGCACATCTCATCAGCCCGGATCTTTTTAAGGCAGACGACCGGGGCGCCGCACTTGTCAGGGATGATGAAAAAGTGGTATTGATGGTCAATGAAGAGGATCATCTGCGCATCCAGGGCTTTGTGACGGGGCTGGATCTGCCCGCCGCCGCCCAGGCCGCATACGAAGCGGAGGATGCATTGGAGCGCAAACTGTCCTTTGCCTTTGACGAAACCTGGGGTTACCTGACCGCCTGTCCCACCAACACCGGAACGGGCATGCGGGCAAGCGTGATGCTGCATTTGCCCATGCTGACGCTGCTCAAGCAAATGGGCAAGGTGACCCAGCTTGCCGCCAAGCTTGGCCTGACCATCCGCGGCATGTACGGAGAAGGCAGCGAAGCGCTGGGGCATGTATATCAGCTAAGCAACCAGGTGACCCTTGGCAGGACGGAAAACGAACTGGTGGAGGCGGTGACCGCCGTTGCCACCCAGATCGAAGAAATGGAAAAGAACTGCCGGGAAAAGGCCTGCGAAAAGGATCCCCTCGCCTTTGAGGATCAACTGGAGCGGTCCATGGGGCTCATGTGCTTTGCCCGCAAAATGAGCATCAAGGAATTTTTTGTGCACTGGAGCAATCTGCGCATCGCATCCGCCATGGGTAAAAACAGCGTGCCGCTTTCTGTGTGCGATCTGCTGCTCAAGCGGGCGCAGCGCAGCCATATCCTGTTTGAAAGCGGACGGGAACTGACGGAAAAAGAGATCGACGCGCGCCGCAGCGATATGATCCGCAGCACGCTGAGCATCTACCATTGATTGGAGGAAGGAAAAGTGCCCTTGTTTGGCAAGTTTAACGAAAGCGCCCAGCGGGTGATCACCGCGGCGCAGAAAAGCGCCCTGCAGTTGGGGCAGCATTATATCGGCAGCGAGCATTTTTTGCTGGGGCTGGTGAAGGAAGCCCATGCGGACGCCCCCGGTCTTCCCGAAACGGTGAACGAAAATACCGTTGCGGACGCCGTGCGCCGCATTGCCCAGCAGGATGAGAATCAGGAAGGCAAGGCGGATTTTACGCCCCGGGTAAAAAAGATCCTGGAGAGCAGCATTGTCAAATCCCAGCAGCTGGGGCATCCCTATGTGACGGCAAGCCATCTGTGGCTGGCGCTGCTTGCAGAGCGCGAAAGCGTGGCCGTGCGCATTCTGGAAACACTGGGGTGCGACGTAAACGCCGTGCGCAAGAGCGTGGCGGAAAAAATGGGCAAAAATCAGGAGGCAAACGCCCAGGGGAATGAAAGCGAGGGCGAAAGCTTCCTGGCCAAATACGGCCGCGATCTGAACAAGGCGGCGGAGGATGGGGAACTGGATCCCGTTATCGGCCGCAAGGACGAGATCGAGCGCATTGTGCAGATCCTTTCCCGCAGAACGAAAAACAACCCGGTGCTCATCGGCGAGCCGGGCGTTGGTAAATCCGCTGTGGCGGAGGGGCTGGCGCAGCGCATCGTGGCAGGGCAGGTACCCGAAACCCTCAGCGGCAAAAAGCTGTGGTCGCTGGACATGGGCAGCATGGTGGCGGGCAGCAAATACAGGGGCGAATTTGAAGAGCGCCTGAAGAACACACTGGATGAAGTGCGCAGGAAGAAGGACGTGATCCTCTTTATCGATGAACTGCAGAACATCATTGGCGCGGGCAAGGCAGAGGGCAGCATGGACGCCGCCAATATTTTGAAGCCTGCCCTTGCAAGAGGCGAAATTCAGTGCGTGGGCGCAACGACCCTGGACGAATACCGCAAGCACATCGAAAAGGATGCGGCGCTGGCAAGGCGCTTTCAGCCGGTGACGGTCAGCGAGCCCAGCGAGGAAGAGACAGTGGCCATCATGAAGGGGCTCCGGGACAAGTACGAAGCCCATCACCGCGTGCGCATTACTGATGAGGCGCTGTGCGCCGCCGTGCGGCTTTCCAACCGCTATATTCCCGACCGCTTCCAGCCGGACAAGGCCATCGACCTGATGGACGAAGCGGCCTCCCGCGTGCGCATCCAGAGCTATACCGCGCCGCCGGACGTCAAGCAGCAGGAAAAGCAGCTGGAAAAGGTGCGCAGGGAAAAGCAGGAGGCCATCGACCGCCAGGATTATGAAAAGGCGGCTTCGCTCCGGGATCAGGAGCATCATCTGCGCGGTCTGATTGACGAAAAGCGCCAGGCCTGGGAGGAAAAGAAGGCGTCCGCCAAGGATACGGTGGGCGAGGACGAGATCGCCCAGGTGGTGGCGGGCTGGACGGGCATCCCGGTGAAAAAGATGACCGAGAGCGAAAGCAGCCGGCTGCTCAAGTTGGAGGAAACGCTGCATCAGCGCGTGGTGGGGCAGGAGGAGGCGGTATCCGCCGTCAGCCGTGCCATCCGCCGCGCAAGGGCGGGTCTGCAGGACCCCAAGCGGCCCATCGGCAGTTTTATTTTCCTGGGCCCCACGGGCGTTGGCAAAACCGAACTGTGCCGGGCGCTTGGCGAAGCCATGTTCGGCGATGAAAACGCCGTGATCCGTCTGGATATGTCGGAATATATGGAAAAGCACACCGTCAGCCGCATGGTGGGTTCGCCTCCCGGCTACGTAGGCTTTGAAGAGGGCGGTCAGCTGACCGAGGCAGTGCGCCGCAAGCCCTACAGTGTGGTGCTCTTTGACGAGATCGAAAAGGCGCATCCTGACGTATTCAACATGCTGCTGCAGATCCTGGAGGACGGCAGGCTGACCGATTCCATGGGCCGTACGGTGAACTTCCGCAACTGCGTGATCGTCATGACCTCAAATGCGGGCGCACAGACCATCGGCCGCAGCGTGGGCTTTGGCGGCGGCAGCCAGATGCTGGATCATGAACGGATGCGCGAACGCATCATGACCGAGATCAAGAATGTGTTCCGTCCCGAATTCCTCAATCGCGTGGACGAGATCATCGTGTTCCACAAGCTGCGGGAGGAGGATATCCTGTCCATTTCCCATCTCATGCTCTCCCAGGTGGCCAGGCGTCTTGCGGAAAGGGACGTGCATCTGGTATACGAAGAAAATGTGGTGGAGCATCTCTCCCGCGAAGGGTACGACGAGCAGTTGGGCGCAAGGCCTCTTCGCCGTGTGATCCAGAGAACGGTGGAGGATGCGCTCAGCGAGCAATTGCTGATGGGCAAGATCGCCCTGGGCGATACGGTGCGCATAACGCTTGAGGACGGCAAGCTTTGCTATACGCCCGTCAAAGAGGAAGAAAAAGTATTTGACGGAATCGTGCAGAAAGCTTGACAAGCGCGTGCTTTGGCACTATAATATCACCCGCAACTGAATACCTTATCAAGAGCGGCGGAGGGACTGGCCCGATGATGCCCGGCAACCGGCGGCGACGCTTGGTGCCAATTCCAGCAGCGCGAAAGCGCTGGCAGATAAGGCGCGTAAACACAAGCTACAAGTCCGCCTGTCTGTGTACAGGCGGCTTTTTTCTGTCAAAAAACATCACGCGTAAGGTATTTGGAAATACAGAATCCCAGAAGGAGAAATGGAACATGAGAAAGCTGTTTACTTCCGAATCCGTCACCGAAGGGCATCCGGACAAGATCTGCGACCAGATTTCCGACGCCGTGCTGGACGCTATCCTGGAAAAGGATCCCGCCGCCCGTGTGGCCTGCGAGACCTGCGCCACCACAGGCCTTGTGATGGTGATGGGCGAGATCACCACCAATACCTACGTATCCATCGCGGACGTTGCACGTCAGGTGGTGGTGGATATCGGCTACGACCGCGCCAAGAAGGGCTTTGACGGCTATTCCTGCGCCGTGCTCACCACCATCCATGAGCAGAGCCCGGATATTGCCATGGGCGTGGATGCCGCGCTGGAGACCCGCGACGAAAACAAGGGCGATACCGGCGCAGGCGACCAGGGCATGATGTTTGGCTTTGCCTGTGACGAGACCCCCGAAATGATGCCCATGCCCATCGCACTGGCGCACCGCATCACCAGGAAAATGGCTGAGGTTCGCAAAAACGGCACCTGCCCCTGGATGCGTCCCGACGGCAAGGCTCAGGTCACCGTGGCCTATGAGGGCAACACCCCCGTGGCGGTGGACGCCGTGGTGCTTTCCACCCAGCATGACGACAATGTGACCCATGAAGAGATCGAAAAGCAGATGATCGAACTGGTGATTAAGGACGTGATCCCTGCAGAACTTCTGCACGAGGATACCAAGTTCTTCATCAATCCCACCGGCCGCTTTGTGCTGGGCGGCCCTGCGGGCGATACCGGCCTGACCGGACGCAAGATCATCGTGGATACCTATGGCGGCTATGCGCCCCACGGCGGCGGCGCCTTCTCCGGCAAGGATCCCACCAAGGTGGACAGGAGTGCGGCTTATGCTGCCCGCCACGCCGCCAAGAACATTGTGGCAGCCGGCCTTGCCTCCCAGTGCGAGGTGGCGCTGGCGTACGCCATCGGCGTTGCAAAGCCCGTGTCTTTCATGGTGGATACCCGCGGCACCGGCAAGATCGCCGATGAAAAGATCGCCGCCATCATCGAAAAGGTGTTTGACATGCGTCCCGACGCCATCATCAAGCGTCTGGATCTGCGCCGTCCCATCTACCGCCAGACCGCTGCCTACGGCCATTTCGGCCGTCTGGACGTGGATCTGCCCTGGGAACATCTGGACTATGTGGATGAGATCCGCCGCCTGGCTGACAGCATCTGAATTGTAAATAATTACGAAAATATTAAGAAAATTTTCTAAAAACCCTCGCAATTATTGCGAAAGTGTGATATAATCGTCGTGCCGATCCGGTGCGGCGATTTTTTGTACGCCGGAAAATGCGTAAACAGAGGGTTAAAAGCATGATTTTTAAGCAGCAGACGGCATACGGCATGCCGGATATGATGGCGGCGCGCGCACCCCGGCTGGATTATGCCCAGAAGGCTGTGCTCAAATGGGCCACCATTGAGGAATACGACAGGGTGCTGGACGTGGACTGCGGCAAGGGCGCGCTGCTCAATGCGCTGGACGAAACCTACCGCTTGTCCCTGTGCGGCCTGTGCCAGAACGCCCGCCTTGCCCGCGCGGCCAGAGAGGATTTTCCCGGGGCGGATATCATTTATGCCAGGCCCATGGACATTCCCTTCCGCAGCGATTCTTTTGACGAGGTGTTTATCACCCGCAATACGGGCAGCAACTGCGCAGAGGTTTCCCTGCAGGAGATCTTCCGCGTGCTCCGTCCCGGGGGACAGTTGATCATCGCAGCCAGGATGCTCAAGGTGCTGTTTGCAGACAGCGAGCCGGAGATGGACAAACGCGCCATCATGCGCGCGCTGCAGAGCGCCGGGTTTTCCGACGTCAGCTGCAGGGGCAGCGGCCTGTGCGGCGTGATCATCGGCTGGAAAAAGCGGCTGCAGAAATAAGCAGAAACAAAACGATCAGGAACCCGTACGGGTTCCTTTTTTGTTTGCAGCGGAAAGGGACAAGACCTGCCTTGACAGGAAAATACTGCCATGATAAGATGCAAAGGAGCCATGAAGCGACAAGCGCCATGGCTTTTGATAACAGAAACGGAAGGTAACAGGATATGCTGATGAATTTTCTCATCGGTCGCTTTGTGAAGGATCGGGAAAACACCATGGACCAGCAGGTGCGTGCGGCGTACGGCACGCTGGGCTCGGTTACCGGCATGGTGCTCAATCTTCTGCTGGCGGGCATGAAAATGCTGTTGGGCGTTTTGACGGGCTCTCTTGCCGTCACGGCGGACGGCGTGAACAATCTGTCCGACGCGGGGGGGAGTCTGGTTGCGCTCCTGGCGGTGCGCATGGCGCAAAAGCCCTATGACGAGGATCATCCCTTCGGCCACGGGCGCATCGAATATCTGGGTGCGCTGGCGGTGGGATGTCTGATCGCCGTATTTGGCGTGGAACTGCTGGGCACAGGCATCAAGAGCATTTTTGAGCCCCGGGCGCTTACGGTATCCGTGCTTTCCATGGTGCTGATGGTGCTGGGCGCGCTGGTGAAAATGTGGATGTGGCGCTTCTACACCCACATCGGCAAAAAGACGGACAATCCCACCATGCTGGCGGCGGGGCAGGACAGCCTGAGCGACGCCGTATCCACGGGCGCAGTGGTATTGTCCCTGGGCGTGGTGCTGCTCTTTGGCTGGCCTGTTGACGGGTACATGGGCGTGCTGGTATCGCTGCTGGTGCTGAAAGCGGCCTGGGACGTGCTGCGCGACACGGTGAACCGTCTGCTTGGGGGAAAGCCGGACAAGGAAGTGGGAAACCAGATCCTCAGGCTCCTTGAAAAGTATCCCGAGATCCTTGGTGTGCACGATTTTGTGCTGCACGATTACGGCCCCGGCAGGAGCATGGCCTCCATCCATGCCGAGGTCAGTGCGGAAAGCAATATCATCGAGATCCACGAGGTGATCGACCGGGCGGAAAGGGAGATCACAAGGGAAATGCATCTGCCCATCTGCATTCATATGGATCCCATCGTGACGGCGGACGCGGAAACGGAAAAGGCGCGGGAGTACATGGAGCATGTGCTTGCGAAGATGGAGCCGCCGCTCAAGCTCCACGATTTCCGCCGCGTACCCGGTGAAAAGCAGATCAACCTGATTTTTGACGTACTGCTGCCCGCCTATGTGAAGGACGTAAAGACGCTTGAAAAGCAGATCGACCAGGCGGCGCGGGACATGGATGCACGCCATAATTGCGTGATCCAGTTTGACAGGGATTATTTCTCCCGCGAGGAATAAACGGAAAAAGAAAAACTTGCCATACCGGTGAAAAAAGGGTACAATGTAAACAGCAACACAAGGGACAGGAGGAAAATGTATGTACCGCAAAGTGATTGACGAAGCGAAGGTCAAGATGGAGAAGGCCCGCGATTTTTATCAGCAGGATATGCTGTCTCTGCGCGCCGGCCGCGCCAATCCCCAGATTCTGGACAAGATCGTGGTGGATTACTACGGCTCTCCCACGCCCCTCAAGCAGATGGGCAATATCAACGCCCCCGAACCCCGCATGCTGGTGATCTCCCTGTGGGATCCCAAGGCCATTCCGCTGGTTGAAAAGGCCATCCAGAAGAGCGATCTGGGCCTGAACCCCTCCAACGACGGCAAGGTGATCCGCCTGGCTGTGCCCGAGCTCAACGAAGAGCGCCGCCGCGAGCTGTCCAAGGTGGTCAAGAAGAGCGCTGAAGAAGCCAAGGTGGCCGTGCGCAATACCCGCCGCGACGCCATGGAGCAGATCAAGAAGCTGAAGAAGGATTCCGTCATCACGGAAGACGATCAGCGCAAGGCAGAAGACGAACTGCAGAAGGTCACCGACCAGAAGATCAAGGAAATTGACAAGATCTCTGCCGAAAAGGAAAAGGAGATCATGTCCGTTTGACACTGAATCGAGTGCTGGGATATACCCTGGCGCGGGCGCTGGAGGAAATCAAACGCCTTCAGCTTCCCGCGCCCGGGATCGTCTATACGCTGGCGCAGAGCCGCCGGGAAGATGTAACGCGGGAAGGTCTTACGCCCCGCGTTATTGGCGTTAAAGAAAATACCCTGATCGTATCCTGTTTTCGCGACGGAACGCCCAAGAAAAAAGAGGATTGAAAATGGGAAACGCAAAGAAAACACTGCCGGGACTTGAAAAACTGCCAAGGCATGTGGCCGTCATCATGGACGGCAACGGCCGCTGGGCAAAGAAAAACAAACTGAAAGTCGCCCTTGGACACCGCAGGGGCGTGGAAACGCTGCGCGCCATTATCCGCGAAAGCAGCGATCTGGGCATCGAGGCGCTGACGCTGTACGCCTTTTCCACCGAAAACTGGAAGCGCTCGCCGGAAGAGGTGGGCGCGCTGATGGACCTGCTGCTGGAGTTCTTTACGTCCGAAATAGACGAACTGGACAGGGAGCAGGTGCGTATTCTGATCCTGGGGGACGTGGACGCCATGCCGCCAAGGCAGCGTTACGCCCTTTACAACGCCATGGCCCGGACAAAGAGCAACACGGGCCTTAAACTGAACATTGCCATCAATTACGGCGGCCGGGCGGAAATTGCGCTGGCCGCAAAGCGCATGGCAAAGGACGTGCAAAGCGGCCTTCTGTGCGCAGATGATATAGATGAACAGACCTATTCCCGCTACCTGTACACCTGCGATCTGCCGGATGTGGACCTTATGATCCGCACCAGCGGCGAGATGCGCCTGAGCAATTTCCTGCTCTTCCAGTGCGCCTATGCGGAGTTTGATTTTCCTGCCGTTTTGTGGCCGGATTACACGCTGGAAGAATATCACGCATCCCTCTTGCGCTTTGGCAGCCGGGAAAGAAGATTTGGAGGACGCTGAACATGCTTACACGAACGATAACGGGCGCCGTGCTGGCGGTGATTCTGATCGCTGCGCTGGCCCTTGGCGGCTGGTGGTTTTCTGCGCTGTACATGGCGGCCATCGCCCTTTCTGTGTATGAAATGGTGAAGGCCTTCAAGGCGGCTGGACACAAGCCCTGCATCTGGCCCATGGCGCTGTGCACGGCTTTGAGCCTGCCTTTGCTGACCCTGGGGCTTGGCAAAAGCGCTGTGATCATGCCGTTGATGACGGCTGCCTGCATGCTGACGTGCGCCGTGGTCATGTTCCGCAAAGAGCCCAGGCTGGAAGACATCCTCATGTCCGTGCTGCCGCTGATCGCAGTGGTGCTGCCCGGCATGTGTATGCTGGCCCTTTCCCGCGCGCCCAGCCGGGAAGTGGAACTGATGCTGATGCTCCTTTCCTTTGGCGTTCCTCTGCTTGGGGATACCATGGCGTACTTTGGCGGAAGTCTGCTTGGCAAGCATAAGCTGTGTCCGCAGGTCAGCCCCAAAAAGAGCGTGGAGGGCGCAGTGGCAGGCCTTCTTGGCAGCGTGCTGTTTGCCGTTGTGGTGTGGCTGATTTTTTCCTCCATGACGGAGCTGCCGCCCGTATGGCATGCAGCGCTGCTGGGTCTGCTTGGCGGCGTGGCCGGTCAGTGGGGCGATCTGTTTGCATCCCTCATCAAGCGCCACGCAGGCGTCAAGGATTACGGCAGCATTTTTCCCGGTCACGGCGGTATGATGGACCGGCTTGACAGCGTGTACTGGGCCACCGTGGTCATGTACGTATATCTCATTTGGTTTATGTGAGGCATTTTATGCATAAGATAGCGGTATTGGGCAGCACGGGCTCCATCGGCACCCAGGCGCTGGAAGTGGCGTCGCTCCATCGGGACGAGATCAGGATCACCGCGCTGACCGCCCACGGCAATACGGAAAAGCTGTTTGAACAGGTACGCGCATTCCGTCCTGCCATGGCGGCGCTGACGGGGAAGGAAGTGGAGATCCCCGAGGATCTGCGCTTTTGCCAGTGGTACTTTGGCAGCGGCGCCCTTGAAAAGGTGGCGCTCCAATGCGATGCGGAAAGCGTGCTGGTGTCCGTGATGGGCATGGTGGGGCTTTCCGCTGTGCTGGCTGCCCGCAAAACGGGCAAAAAGGTGCTGCTTGCCAACAAGGAAGCGCTGGTTGCCGGCGGAAAGCTGGTCATGGACGTTTGCCGGGATGAAAACGGCGAAAAGGTGCTTTTGCCTGTGGACAGCGAGCACAGCGCCATTTTCCAGTGCCTGGAGGGCGCGCAGGGCAATCCTGTGCAGGAGATTTTGCTCACCGCGTCCGGCGGCCCCTTCCGCACCTGGAAAAAGCAGGATATCGAATACGCCACCCTTGCGCAGGCGCTTGGCCATCCCACCTGGAATATGGGCAGGAAAATCACCGTGGACAGCGCATCCATGTTCAATAAGGCGCTGGAGATCATCGAGGCCAAGTGGCTCTTTGACGTGCCGGAAAGCAAGATCCACGTGCTGGTACATCCCCAGAGCATTGTGCACAGCGCCGTGCGCTTCCGGGACGGCGGCGTGATCGCCCAATTGGGCGTGCCGGATATGCGTTTGCCTATTTTGTATGCCATGACGTACCCCAGGCGACTGGAAACGGGTGCAAGGGAGCTGGATCTGGCTTCTGTCGCCACGCTCACCTTTGCGGAAGCGGACACGGAAAAATTTCCCTCCATTGCGCTGGCAAGGCAGGCGCTTCGGGCAGAGGGCATTATGTGCTGCGTGCTGAACGCCGCCAATGAAGAGGCCGTAGGCGCGTTCCTGGAGGAAAAGATTCGCTTTGGCGACATTTACCGGATCGTGGACGGCGTGATGCAGAAAACGGAGAACAGGCAGATCATGTGCCTTGAGGACGTGCTTTGCGCCGACCGTGCCGCCCGCGTGCTGGCAAGGGATATGATCCGCACGCTGATCTGATTTGCTTATTTGAGGAGATTTTTGTTTCGATGACGATCTTTTTTGTACTGGCGGCGCTTTTGCTGTTGGGCATTATGGTGATGGTGCACGAGTGCGGCCATTTTTTCGCCGCACGCCTGACAGGCATTCCGGTGAAAGGCTTTGGCATCGGCTTTGGCCCCAAGCTGCTTTCCAAAGTCAGCTCCAAAACGGGCACCGAATATGTATGGCGTCTGATCCCCGCCGGCGGCTATTGCTCCTTTTACGGCGAGGATGAAACGGACGGAAAATCCAAGGACGATCCCCGTGCGCTGCACAACCATGCGGTATGGAAGCGCTTTTTGACCATCGCCATGGGCCCTGTGATGAACTTTGTGCTGGCGCTGGTAGTGGCCTGCGGCTTTTTCCTGGTGATGGGGGAAGTGACGGGCGTTGACTACGGCTATGTGCGCATTGAAAGCGTGAATCCCGGAAGCGCTGCCAAGGAGGGCGGACTGCTGGCCGGGGATAAGATCATCCTGATAAACGGAGAGGATATGAAGGGACTTGCCGGGGACGGCGAAAGCTTCAAGGCGCTTTCCATGATCGATGCGTTCCGGGAGGGCGACAAGCCGCTTAAAATGACGGTGGAGCGCGACGGGAATGCGGCAGACGTGTTTGTTACCCCCCGGATGGACGCTGCTGAGGGACGCATGATGGTGGGCATCACCTGCCTGATCGAGGCGGAAAGCATCACACAAAAGTGCTCGCTTTTCCGTGCTGCCAAGCTGTCTTTGGACTACTGCTTTACCACGGCCACGCTGGTGCTTGACGCGCTGAAGGGTCTGGTCACAACCGGCGAAGGGCTGGACGAGACGGGCGGGCCTGTGCGCATCATTGAAACCATCACAACGGCCACGCGGGATTACGGGTTTGCGGCCTATGTGGAAATGCTGATCGCCATTTCCGTGAACCTGGGTCTGATGAACCTGCTGCCCATCCCCGGTCTTGACGGCAGCCGCATGGTGTTCCTGGCCATCGAAGGTATCTTCCGCAGGCCTGTAAACCGCAATGTGGAAGCGTATATCCATATGGCCGGGTTTGTGTTCCTGATCGGCGTACTGATTTTCTTTACCTATCGCGATATACTGCACTTGTTCCGGTAAACAGGAGAATACTATGGGCGCAAAAAACAGCATTTACGCAGGAAAACTGAAAATCGGCGGCGGTGCGCAGGTATCTGTGCAGAGCATGACCAACACCGACACCCGCGACCGGGATAAAACACTGGATCAGATCAAGGCACTCAGCGCTGCGGGCTGCGATCTGGTGCGCTTTTCCGTGTACGATGAAATATGTGCGCAAAACGTGCGCTATCTTGCCGACCACAGCCCTGTGCCGCTGTGTGCAGACATCCATTTTGACGCAGATCTTGCCGTCAAATCCATCGAAAACGGCATCCACAAGCTGCGTATCAACCCCGGAAACATCGGGAATCGGCAGGAGATTCTGCGGGTGGTGGATGCGGCCAGGATGCACCGCGTGCCCATCCGCATCGGCGTAAACGCAGGATCGCTTGAAAAGGATCTGCGGGAAAAGCACGGAAGTGATCTGGCGTCCGCCATGGTGGAAAGCGCGCTGCGCCATGTGAAGATCCTGGAAGACGAGCATTTTTACGATATGGCCCTGTCGCTGAAAGCCAGCGACGTGATGACCACGGTAAAAGCATACCGGAGTATGGCGCGCGTGTGCGATTATCCCCTGCATGTGGGCGTGACGGAGGCCGGGCTCCCCGGCATGGGAACGGTGAAAAGCGCCATCGGCATCGGAAGCCTCTTGCTGGACGGCATCGGCGATACCATCCGCGTATCGCTGACGGGCGATCCCGTGGAGGAACCCAAGGCGGCGCTTGAAATATTGCGTGCGCTGCGATTGCGGCACGGCGTGCAGTTCGTATCCTGTCCCACCTGCGGCAGGACGCAGATCGACGTGCCTGCCATTGCCAAAAAAGTGCAGGACGCGTTTATGGACGTGGACAGGGATATTACGGTTGCGGTGATGGGGTGCGTGGTCAACGGCCCCGGTGAAGCCAAGGGCGCGGACGTGGCGCTCTGCGGCGGCAAGGATTGCGCTGCGCTGTACGTGAAGGGACAGTTTATCCGCAAGATCACGGGCGATATTGCATCGGGCATGATCGAGGCGGTCAGAGGATATTTGAATGACGTATGATGAATTGCTCCGCGCCATTGCGGAAGAATTGCCCGAAACAAAAGGCAAATTGACCATTGAGCGGATCATCTACCAGAAAAAAGAAAACAAGGCGTTCTTTTCCTTTCTCTCCGACACGCTGGTCGGGGAGAAGGGCTTTTTGGCGATCAAAAACCTGATCGCCAAGTTTTTTCCCGCCATCAAGTTTTCCATCCGCGTGGCAAGCCCGTCGCTGGCACGCGCCTTTATGGAAGATCCGGACAAGTACGCGCTGCCGCTGAACCAGTTCCTTTTGCGCAATTACCCTGCCGCAGTGGCCTGGGAGTTTGACCTGCGCTGGATTGGCGGAAACGGAAGGGTGACGCTGGAGGTGCCGGATCAGTTTGCGCTTACCTACCTGGAAAAGCAGGGCGCAAGAGAGGCGCTTTCCCAGGCCATCAAGGACGTGTTCCGCCTGGAAACGGAATTGATGATGCGCATCTGCAACGACCATGAAAAGCGCCTCAGGGACATTGAAAACGAGCGCCGCAGGGAAGAAGAAATGGCGAAGGAGCGGCTTGAAAAGGCCCGTATCGCAGAGGCCGAAAAGCCCAAGGTGCCTCCCAAACCCGAAAAGAGCAAGGATGACAAGATCCGCGGCCGCGCCATTGCCGATAAGCCCGTACCCATCAACGAAATTACTGACGAATCCGGCGTTGTGACGGTAAAGGGCGAAGTATTGGCTGTGGAGCGCAAGGATATTTCCGGCGGCGAAGCGGTGCTGCTTACCTTTGACGTGACCGACTATACCGGTACCATCAAGTGCAAAATGTTCCTGTACTACCGGGCGCGCCGCCTGGGCAAGGACGAAAAGGAAAATCCGCCGCCCATCACCGACGATGAAAAGGCGCAGGTGGAGGACACCGTCGGCCGCATCAAGAAGGGCATGGGGATAATCGTGCGCGGCAACGCGCAGTTTGACAATTTCTCCCATGAAACGGTGATCATGGCCCGTGACCTGATGGCCTGCGCCATCGAAAAGCGCATGGATAATGCGGAGGAAAAGCGCATCGAATTGCATCTGCATACCCAGATGAGCAACTTTGACGCCGTAAGCAGCGCAGAAGACCTGATCAAGCGCGCGGCGGAATGGGGGCATGAAGCCATCGCCATTACCGACCACGGCGTGGTACAGGCGTTCCCCGAAGCCTTTGCGGCTGCCAAGAAGCACAAGATCAAATTGATCCCCGGCGTGGAAGCATATCTCACCGACGATGAAAAGGCGGCATCCGGCGAAGGTGACCTGCCCATCGATACGCCTGTTGTGGTACTGGACTTTGAAACCACGGGTCTTAATACGTCCAAGGACCGTGTGATTGAGATCGGCGCAGTGAAATTGCACCACGGGCAGGTGGTGGATTCCTTTGGCACCTTTGTGAATCCCGGCATGCTTTTGCCTCAGAAGATCGTTGAGATCACCCATATTTCCGACCAGATGCTGCGCGATGCGCCGGATGCAAGCGTGGCCATTCCGCAGCTGATGGAATTCCTGGGCGATTGTCCCATTGCGGCGCATAACGCCAAGTTTGACTGCGCCGTGCTGGAAGCGGAGCTCAAGCGACTGAACAGGACGCACGAGTGCCTGAAGATCGATACCCTGACGCTGGCAAGAAAGCTCTATCCCGAGCTTAAATCCCACCGCCTGGGCGCCGTGTGCAAGCATCTGCATGTATCGCTCAAGGGTGCTCACCGCGCCGTAAACGACGCTGCGGCTACCGCCCAGTGTCTGAACCAGATGCTGGATGAAGCGGTCAAGCGCGGCGCGCAGACGGTGAAGGACCTAAACGACGTATCCAAGGACTATACCCTGGGCAACAGCCATCACATCGTGCTGCTGGCCGCTACGCAAAAGGGTATGGAGAATATCAACCATATCGTGTCGGAGGGCCATCTCAAATACTTCCGACGCCGTCCTCATGTGCCCCGCGCCGTGCTGCAGAAGTACCGCGAAGGCATCATCGTGGGCTCTGCCTGCGAATCGGGCGAACTGTTTTCCGCAGTGGTCGACAATGTGAGCGACGATAAGCTGCTCAAGATGGCCAGGTTCTACGATTATCTGGAGATCCAGCCCATCGGCAACAACGCCTTCCTCCTGCGCGAGGGAAAGGTATCGGATGAGGAAACGCTGCGGGCGTTCAACAAAAAGATCGTGTGGCTGGGCGAAAAACTGGGCATCCCCGTGGTGGCCACGGGCGATGTGCACTTCCTGGATCCCAAGGACGCGGTATTCCGCTCCATTTTGCAGGCCGGCCAGGGCTTTGACGACTGCGACAACCAGCCGCCTTTGTATTTCAAGACCACGGACGAAATGCTGGAGGAATTTGCCTATCTTGGCAAAAAGAAATGCCGCGAAGTGGTCATCGACAATCCCAAACTCATTGCATCCCGCGTGGGCAACGTGTCCCTGTTCCCGCCCCATCCCGAGGGGAAAACTACGTTCTCTCCCTTCTGGCCCACGGCGGAGCAGGACATCAAGGATCTGACCTACGGCACGGCGCATAAGTATTACGGCGACGAGCTGCCCGAGATCGTGGAAAAGCGCATCGAAAAGGAACTGACCGCCATTGTGGGCTACGGCTACTGCACGCTGTATTCCATCGCGCAGAAGCTGGTGAGCAAATCGCTGAGCGACGGCTATGTGGTAGGCAGCCGCGGCTCCGTAGGCTCCTCCTTTGTAGCATTCCTCACCGGCATTACGGAAATCAACTCCCTGCCTGTGCACTACCGCTGCGAGCACTGCAGAAAGGCGGATTTTGATATTCCGCCCCAGTACACAATCGGTGTGGACCTGCCGGACAAAAACTGTCCCATCTGCGGTCAGCCGCTGGTCAAGGACGGCTTTGACATTCCCTTTGAAGCCTTCCTGGGCTTTAAGGGCGACAAGGTGCCCGATATCGACCTGAACTTCTCCGGTGAATACCAGCCCAGAGCCCATCAGTATGTAAAGGACTTGTTCGGCGTGGAAAACGTGTTCCGTGCAGGCACCATCGGCACCCTGGCGGAAAAGACGGCCTACGGCTATGTGCTCAAGTATCTGGAAGAGCGGGGCAGGGTGGTATCGGAAGCGGAAAAGAACCGTCTGGCGGCGGGCTGCGTGGGCGTCAAACGCACCACGGGTCAGCACCCTGCAGGCATGGTGGTTCTGCCCAAGGAATACGATATCAACCAGTTTACCGCCGTGCAGCATCCGGCCGATGATATGGAAAGCACCACGGTGACCACCCATTACGACTTTGGCTCCATGCACGATATTCTGGTCAAACTGGATATTCTGGGTCACGACGATCCTACCATGCTGCATATGCTGGAGGAACTGACGGGCGTCAACTTCAAGCACATCCCGCTGGGGGACAAGGGCGTGATGAGCCTGTTTTCCTCCACGGAGGCGCTGGGCGTTACGCCCGAGGAGATCGGCAGCAATACGGGTACCTTCGGCGTGCCGGAATTCGGTACGGCCTTTGTGCGCCAGATGCTGGAGGATACCAAGCCCACCACCATGCAGGAATTGATCCGTATTTCGGGCCTTTCCCACGGCACCGACGTATGGCTTGGCAACGCCAAGGATCTGATCGACAAGGGCATCGTGCCCCTGTCCCAGTGCCTGTGCACCCGTGAAGACATCATGAATCAGCTCATGCAGATGGGTGTGCCTGCCAAGATGGCCTTTGATACCATGGAGGCAGTGCGTAAGGGCAAGGGGCTGACCCTTGCCATGGTGGACGCCATGCACGAGCATAACGTGCCTGCCTGGTTTGAGGAAAGCTGCAGGAAGATCAAGTACATGTTCCCCAAGGGCCATGCTGCGGCCTACGTGACCATGGCGCTGCGTGTTGCCTGGTACAAGGTGTATTACCCCCAGGCCTATTACTGCGCATACTTTACCATCCGCGGCGACGGCTTTGACGCAAGCACCATGATCCTGCCTCTGGATCAATTGCGGCAAAAGCTCAAGGATATGTACGCCCTTGACCAGGAAAAGAAGACCACCCAGAAGGATAAGGACGCCATCACCGCCCTTGAAATGGTGCAGGAAATGATGGCGCGGGGCTATTACTTCCTGCCGGCGGATCTGTACAAGAGCGACGTTGTCAACTTCATTCCCGAAGGGGAGAAGGGGCTGCGGGTGCCCTTTACGTCACTTGGCGGTCTTGGCGCGTCGGTTGCAGAGAGCATCGTGGAGGCAAGACAGGTGCCCTTTATCTCCGTGGAGGATCTGAAAAACCGCGGCAAGGTATCCCAGGCCATCATCGATATGCTGCGCGAGCACGGCTGTCTCAAAGACCTGCCCGAAACCAGTCAGGTGACGCTTTTCTAACGAAAAAGGCCATAAAAAAATTGGTTTTGCGCTTGTAAAGCATGACAGGATATGGTATAATAACTCCGGAGGCTTTGAAAGAAGTTTTCTTTGGGTTGTGTTTTCAGCCCTCAACAATGTATGTTTGCTGCATCTGCGGCAAGTGAAAGAAGGGTTTAGCGAAGAGTGGGAGCGACATGCAGGGCGCGGTGGGGAACAGGCTTTATTCCCGCATCGGACGCTTTGTTCATGTACGCCTTTCCCACTCTTTCTGCATATTTTTAAGGCAAAGGAGCGACGGTATGGCCCGTAAAGCAAGCGGCGCGGAACGCGCAGCCAGGATCTGCGAAAGGATCGCGGAGGAACTCCATTACGAATTGTGCGATGTGGCCTTTGAAAAGGAACCCACCGGGCTGTACATGCGCATCTATATCGACCAGGAGGGCGGCATCACGCTGGATGACTGCGAAAAGTTCCACCGTGCGGCGCAGCCCAAGCTGGATGATATCGACTACGACTTTATGGAAGTCTGCTCGCCCGGCATCGACAGGCCGCTGAAGACCAAACGGGATATTGAAAAATCCCTGGGTCTTATGGTGGATGTGAAGCTGTACAAAAACCTAAATGGCAGCAAGAACTTTGAAGGCATCCTCAAGGCCATGGATGAAAAGGAAGTTGTCATTCTGATGGGCGATGAGGAAATGACCTTTGCCCGCAGGGACGTGGCGCAGGTGCGCCTGGTGCCTGATCTGAGCGGCCTGGACGAGGAAAGCGATCAGGAAGTTCAGGAGATCATTGACGAAGAATAACGGAAGGCGGTTAATTATATGGCAAGCAAAAACAACAATGCTGTCAAGAATGAAAAGGCCGAGATCTTTAACGCGATCGAAAGCCTGGCCAAGTTCAAGGATATCAGCGTGGATCTGATCCTGGAAGCGGTGGAAGAGGGCTGCAAGGCCGCTTACCGCAAGTATGTGACCCGCGGCGCGGTGCCGGTCAATCTCTCCGTATCCATCACCCGTGAAAACGGCGTGCAGGTGTTTGCCCGCAAGATCGTGGTGGATCCTGACGAAATCGAGGATGAGGGCCAGCAGATCACCATCGCGGACGCACAGGATATTTCTCCCAACTACCAGATCGGCGATATCGTGGAAATTGACGTGACGCCCCAGAACTTTGGCCGCGTAGCCGCCCAGACCGCCAAGCAGGTGATCACCCAGCGTCTGCGTGACGCCGAGCGTGGCAAGATCTACGACGAGTACATCGAAAAGGAAAACGAGATCCTCACCGGCATCGTGGAAAAGGTGGACCAGAAGGCCGCTTACGTGGAACTGGGTCGCACCCAGGGCGTGCTGGAGGTTTCCGAATACATGCCCGGCGAAGAATACCGTCCCGGCGACCATATCAAGGTGTATGTGCTGCAGGTGCACCGCTCCGGCCGCGAGCAGAGCCGCGTGCCTCAGGTGTCCGTCAGCCGTATCCATCCCGGCCTTGTCAAGCGCCTGTTTGAAATGGAAGTGCCGGAAATTGCCACCGGTATCGTGCAGATCAAGTCCATCGCCCGCGAAGCCGGCAGCCGCACCAAGATGGCTGTGTGCAGCACCGATCCCACCATCGATCCCGTGGGCGCCTGCGTGGGTCCCCGCGGCAGCCGTGTGGACAAGGTGGTCAGCGAGCTGAAGAACGAAAAGATCGACATCATCAAATGGTCTGAAGACCCTGCGGAATTCGTGGCCAACGCCCTGAACCCTGCTCACGTCATCAGCGTGTTCATTTCCGACAGTGAAAAGATCTGCCGTGTTGTGGTGCCGGACAACCAGCTGTCCCTGGCCATCGGTAAGGAAGGCCAGAACGCCCGTCTTGCCGCCAAGCTCACCGGCTGGAAGATCGACATCAAGAGCCAGACCCAGGTCAGCGAGCTTTTGCAGCAGAGCGGCCAGGGCATTGTGGAAGGCACGGGCAAGGTGATCGCCGATGAAGACGAATACGACGATTACGAACTGCCCCTGGATGACGAAATCGAGTAAGCGAGCCCTTCCGGAGGTACCATGAAGGAAAAGAAAATTCCCATGCGCATGTGCGTGGGCTGCCGGGAAATGAAGCCCAAGAAGGAATTGCTCCGTGTGGTGAAAAGCCCGGAAAATGTGGTTTCACTGGATGTGACGGGGCGTAAACCCGGACGCGGCGCATATGTATGTAAAAACGCCGAGTGCCTGGAAAAGGCCATCCGCCAGCGTCAGCTGGAAAGAGCCTTTGAATGCGCCATTTCCGAGGAAACCAGGGACGCCCTGAAAAGCGAACTGGAGGCGCTGAAAAACCTGTGACCGAAAAATTACGAGGTTTGATGGGCCTTGCCATGCGCGCAGGCCAGGTCACATTGGGCGCAAACCTTGCGCTTACGGTGGTCAAAAGCGGGAAAGCCGCACTGGTGCTTATCGATGAAGGCGCCAGCGAAAATACGCGCAAAAAGCTGATGGACGCATGCGCATACCGCGCAGTACCCATCTACACGCTGCCTTCCGGGCTGATTGACGATGCCTGCGGCAAGGACAGCCGATATGCCGCCGCCTTCAAAAGCGGGGGACTTGCCGACAAGATTCGGCAGCTACTCATATCACAGGGAAAACCCGATCAGATAGAAGAACAAAAAAATTGCCAAAAACGCGGGGGTGCAAGCGTTCAATGACCAGCAGGCCGAAACTGGCGGAAGCCACGAAAGAAATCAGTCAGCAGTCCGGAGTGATTCTGGAAGAAGCGGCACGTGTCAAGCGGAATATCGACAGCGTGCTGCAGTCGCTGCGCAAGCAGGAAGCTCAGTTCCAGCGCGCAGCGGAGGAAATGCGGGATAAGCAGCGTCAGGAAGAGGCGCAGATGCTCTCCCGTGCCCATACCAAAGCCTGGACCATGCCCGACGAGCCCGAAAAGCCCGTTGTGAAGGAAGAACCCAAGGTTCAGGAAACCAAGAAGGAAATCAAGCAGGAAGCAAAGCAGGAGCCCGTCAAGGAAGCTCCCGCTGCGCAAAAGCCTGTTCAGGAAGTGCCCAAGGCGCAGGAAAAGCAGCCTGAAAAGCAGGAAGCTCCCAAGGCACCTGCTGCGCAGACTGCCGCAAAGCCTGTTCAGCAGGCCGCAAAGCCCGTGCAGCAGCAGGCCCGTCCTGTGCAGGCGCAGGGTACTCAGAATGCCCAGGGCGCGCAGCAGCGTCCCCAGCAGCAGGCCCGTCCTGTCAATCAGCAGGGCCCCTATGGTCGTCCTGCCAATCCCAACGCGCCTCAGGGCGCCCGTCCCGTCAACGAGCGCGGCCCCTTTGGCCGTCCCGCCAACGGACAGCCCTTTGCCCGTCCTGTCAATCAGCAGGGCCCTTATGGCCGTCCTGCCAATCCCAACGCGCCTCAGGGCACCCGTCCCGTCAACGAGCGCGGCCCCTTTGGCCGTCCTGCCAACGGGCAGCCCTTTAACGCCAACCGTCCTGCGCCTCAGGGCCAGCAGGGTGGCTTTGGCCGTCCCGCCGGCGGCGCGCCCCAGGGCAACCGTCCTATGGGCGGCAACCGTCCCATGGGCGGCGCCGGTCGTCCCCAGGGCGGCAGCTTTGGCCGTCCCAAGGCGCCCGAGCTTGCGCCTGTGGTGGAAAAGGAACGCGTTTCCAACTACGATCCCAACAAAAAGCAGTATCTGCGTCAGCATGACCCCGAGCATGTGAGCAAGAACCGCAAGCAGCTGCAGAAGGAATCCTTCAACGGCTACGATGATGAGACCGTACGCGGCGGCAAGCGCGCCCGCGCCAAGAAGCCCTCTGCACAGCAGATGATGGCGCCCATCAAGATCGAAAAGGCCTATATGACGGCCGATACCATCACCGTGAAGGATTTGACCGAGCGCATCGGCAAGCCTGCCGGTGAGATCCTCAAAAAGCTGCTGATGCTGGGCATCATGGCCAACATCAACTCCGAACTGGACTTTGATACGGCGTCCCTGGTGTGCGGCGAATTTGAAGTGACTCTGGAAAAGAAGCTGGACAAGACTGCGGAAGATGTGCTCAGCGACATCAACGTGGAAGACAAGGAAGAAGATCTGCAGCCCCGTCCTCCCGTCATCACCATTATGGGTCACGTTGACCACGGCAAGACCAGCCTTCTTGACTATATCCGCAAGGCGCACGTGACCACCACCGAAGCTGGCGGCATTACCCAGCACATCGGTGCTTACACCGTTGAGCTGGATGGCAGAAAGATCACCTTCCTGGATACCCCCGGCCACGAAGCCTTTACCGCCATGCGTATGCGCGGCGCCCAGGCTACCGATATCGCCGTGCTGGTGGTTGCCGCCGACGACGGCGTCATGCCCCAGACCGTGGAAGCCATCAACCATGCCAAGGCTGCGGGCGTGCCCATTGTGGTTGCCATCAACAAGATGGATAAGCCCACCGCCAATCCCGACCGCATCAAGGAAGAACTGACCAAGTACGAACTGATCGCGGAAGAGTGGGGCGGCGAAACCATCATGGCGCCTGTGTCCGCCATCACCGGCGAAGGTGTGGATGAACTGCTTGAACTGATCCTGCTGCAGGCAGATATGCTGACCCTCCGCGCCAATCCCAACCGTATGGCCACCGGCGTCATCATCGAAGCCAAGCTGGATAAGGCCCGCGGCCCGCTGGCCACCGTGCTTCTGCAGAACGGTACGCTCAAGATCGGTGACAACATCGTTGCCGGTATGGCGTCCGGCCGCGTCCGTGCCATGCTCAACGACCGCGGCGAGCGCGTGAAGACTGCCGGTCCCTCCATGCCTGTTGAAATTTCCGGCTTTACCGAAGTGCCCTCTGCCGGCGACGAAATGTTCGCCGTGGAAGACGATAAGCTGAGCCGCATGGTTGCCGAGGAGCGCCGCGAAAAGCTGAAGGCCTCCCGTACCGCCACCACCAAGGTGTCTCTGGATAACCTGTTTGCCAACATCAACGAAGGCAAGGTGCAAGATCTGAACATCATCGTGAAGGCCGACGTGCAGGGCTCTGTGGAAGCTGTGAAGCAGGCACTTGAAAAGCTGAGCAACAGCGAAGTAAAGGTGCGCATCCTGCACAGCGCCGTGGGCGCCATCACCCAGGACGACGTGAACCTGGCTGCCGCGTTCGGCGCCATCATCATCGGCTTCAACATCCGTCCCGATGCTACCGCCCGCAACGCTGCCGAAAAGGAAGAAGTGGACATCCGCCTCTACCGCATCATCTATCAGGCCATCGAGGATATCGAAAAGGCCATGAAGGGTATGCTGGAGCCTGTGCTGAAGGAAACCATCCTGGGCCATGCGCAGGTGCGCAACGTGTTCAAGATCACCGGCGCGGGTATGGTTGCCGGTTCCTACGTTACCGACGGCAAGATGCAGCGCAACGCCAGCGTCCGCCTGCTGCGTGATAACGTTGTGATCTTTGAAGGCAAGCTGAGCTCTCTGCGCCGCTTCAAGGATGACGTGCGCGAAGTGAACCAGGGCTACGAATGCGGTATCAGCCTTGAAAACTTTGCCGATATCAAGGAAAACGACGTGGTGGAATGCTTCATCATGGAAGAAGTCGAGAGCTGATCGGCACAGAAAGGAATATCCATGGCCAATTTCCGTATCGATAGAATTTCCGAAGAGGTCCGTCATGCGCTGGACAGCATCATCCGCGAGATGAACGATCCCCGCATCGGCGGTACCTACTGCGTGACCCGTGCCGACGTGACGCGGGATCTCAGATATGCCAAGGTGTATGTGAGCATTATGGAAGATGAGAAGGCGGACGGTATGATGCAGGCGCTGAAAAAGGCTGCCGGCTTTATCCGCCGCGAGCTGGGGTATCGCGCGCAGCTGCGCTATACCCCCGAGCTCATCTTTGTGCGCGACCAGAACATCGCTTACGGCGCACATATCTCTCAGATCCTCCGCTCTGTGGAAGTGAAAGAAGAGCATGCAGACGATGAAGAAAATCAATAACAATCTTATGCTGTCCGCGCTGAAAGGCGCTGACAGCATTTACTTGTGTACCCATATTTCTCCGGACGGCGATGCAGTGGGCTCTATGCTGGCTGCGGGCATGATGCTGGAAAAAATGGGTAAGCGTATTGTGATGGCCATTCAGGATCCGGTGCCGGAAAAGATGATGTTCCTCAAGGGCGCAGACAGGGTGCAAAAGGCGGAAGACGTGGAAGAACAGGTGTTTGACCTGGCCTTTGCGCTGGATTGCGCCGACGAAGGGCGCATGGGCGCGTGTATCGGTACCTACAAAAAAGCGAAGATGCAGATACAGCTGGATCATCATGATACCAATCCGCTCTATGCGCAGATCAACGAAGTGGACGGGCATGCATCCTCCACCGGCTGCATGATGTGGCGTTTGATCGACGCGCTGGATATGGAGGCGGATCAGCATATGGCTGCCTGCATCTACACGGCCATCAGCACGGATACGGGCAATTTTTCCTTTTCCAACACGGATGAAGAGACCTTTGCCTGTGCATCTGCCATGGTGAAAACGGGGTTTGACCTGAGCGACGTGAGCCGAAGAGTGCATCTTTTGCGGGAGGAAGCTCACGTGCGGTTGCTTGGCTGCGCACTGAAAAGCCTGCGCTTTTTTGCGGACGGCAGGTGCGCCTGCATGTATCTGACAAAAGCGGATTATGACGAAGCCAATGCCCGCAACGAGCACTGCGACGGTATCATCAATTACGCGCTCAATATCCCGGGCGTGTGCATGTGCTACCTGGCCGATACCCATGAGGAAAAGACCAAGATCTCCTTCCGCGCCGTAGCGCCTTACAAAGTATCCCATATCGCGGCGCTGCTGGGTGGCGGCGGGCATATACTGGCGGCAGGCTGCCGCACAAACGAGCCTCTTGAGGAAGCGGAAAAGCGGATCCGGGAGGAAATGATCAAGCAGATCGGGGAAGCAAAATGAACGGATTTATCGACCTGATCAAGCCGCCGGGCATGTCCTCCGGAGGGGCGGTGGCCTTTGCAAAATGGCTGACCGGGGAAAAGGTGGGTCATGCCGGCACACTGGATCCGGAAGCCAGCGGAGTGCTGCCCATTATGGTGGGCAGGGCTACCAGGCTGCTGAATTTCTTTTCCGAAAAGGAAAAGACCTATATTGCGGAAATCGCCTTTACCGGCGCAACGGATACCCAGGACGCCCAGGGGCAGATCACGGAAGAAGGAAAAGGAAAGCCGGATCGGGAAAGCTTTCTCCGGGTGATTCACAGCATGGTGGGGGAAATCGACCAGTGTCCGCCTGCATATTCTGCCCTGAAGCGCGGCGGAACGCCCTTGTACAAGCTGGCCCGTCAGGGCGTGGAAATAAAGACCGAAGCGCGAAAGACCATGATCTATGCCATTGACCTTCTGGACGAAACGGAAGAAGGGTATCTGATCCGCGTGCAGTGCGGAGGCGGTACCTACATCCGCACGCTGTGCCACGATATCGGAAAGAAGCTCGGTATGCCTGCACACATGAAGTTCCTTTTGCGCACGCAGGTGGGTATGTTTATGATCGAGCAGGCGGTGACCATGGAAGAATTGGAAGAAGCCAAGCAAAACGGCACGCTGGAGAGCAAAATGCTGCCCATGGACGCACCGCTTGAGCATCTTCCCCGCATCGATGTGGACGTAAAGTACGAAAAGCAGGTGCGGAACGGTGTGGCGCTGCCGGCAAAGTGGCTTGGCGCGGAGGGCATCGAAGGCCCTGTGCGCATCTATTTGAAAAATGAATTGCTGGGCATCGCCCGTAATGTGGACGGAAACATGAAGTTCCACGTGATCCTGCAGAGCCAGGAGCAGTAAGGAGTTAAGCTGTGAACAAAAGCGGACATAAGAGCAAGAACATGTGGCGCGGCCCTGTGGTCGGCCTTGTTTGGCTGCTTTTGTGGACGCTGGCTGCCTCTGTTATGGGGAAACCCCTGCTGCTGCCCGGGCCTTTGGATACGCTGACTGCGCTGAAGGGACTGGCTGTTCAGGCGTCCTTCTGGCAAAGCGTAGGGCTTTCTGTTTTCCGGGTGATGACGGGCTATGCGTGCGCGGTGGCGCTGGGCGTGTGCCTGGCGTTCCTGTGCCATTTTGTAAACCTTGCTGACGACTTTTTATCGCCCATGCGGACGGTGATCCGCACCACGCCGGTCACATCGTTCATCATTCTGGTGCTTTTGTGGCTGAGCGATGACGTGACGCCTGCCTTTATCTCCTTCCTGATGGTACTGCCCATCATCTGGACCAATGTGCAGGAGGGACTTTCCCACACCGACAGGCAGCTGCTGGAGATGACAAAAATCTATCGATTTGGCGCGTTCAAAACGCTTGTGCACCTGTACATCCCGTCCGTACTGCCGCATTTTGCCTCCGCCTGCGCCAATGGCCTGGGTTTTGCCTGGAAAAGCGGCATCGCTGCCGAGGTGATCGCCAAGCCCATGCTGTCCATCGGTAAAAATCTGCAGGACGCCAAGGTGTATCTGGAAACGCCAAGCCTGTTTGCCTGGACGCTGGTGGTGATCCTTCTGTCGCTGTTGCTGGAAAAGCTGCTGAAATACGCGCTGCGCAGGATCAACGCAGGCAAGGGAGGGAAGGCCGCATGATTCGCTTTGAACACGTGACGGCAGGCTATGACGGAAAGATCATTTTCCGGGATCTGAACGTGCAGTTTGAGGACGGCCGCAGGATCGCCCTGATGGGTCCTTCCGGCATGGGCAAAACCACGCTTTTGCGGCTGATTGCAGGGCTGCTTGCGCCGATCGAAGGCAAAATCAGCGGCATTGGCGGCGAAAATAAAGTGAGCTTTCTCTTTCAGGAGGATCGCCTGCTGCCATGGGAAACCGCCAAACGGAACGTGGCGCTGGTATCAGACGATCAGACTGCCGAAAAGCTTCTTGCGCTGATGGAGATCGAAAACCCGAATCAGTACCCCCGGGAAATGAGCGGCGGCATGCAGCGGCGTGTGGCCATCGCCCGGGCGCTGGCGTTTGGCGGCGATCTGCTGCTGATGGACGAGCCCTTCAAGGGTCTGGACGAAGAACTGAGGGCGCGGGTCGCAAAGGTGATCCGGGAGAATACGAAAAGCATCATCATGACCACCCACGACGAACGGGAAGCGGATTTAATGGGCGCTAAGATCATCAGGATCGACGGGTGGATCGATTAAAGCGGACAAAAAAGTCCGCTTTTTTTGTATGTGCTTTGACAGAGCAGAGAACAGATGGTATAATATATCCTGAGCAAATGCGGATACCCGCAAGGGGTTCGACGCTCAAATATTTGTACATCTTGTCGGGCATCTATGATGAGCCTGAACGGGGGAGAAAAATGAATAACAAGAAAAAGCTGCAATTCATGACGATTACGTCGCTCCTGGCGGCCCTTGTGGTGCTGCTTGGCGTTACGCCCATCGGGTTTATCAATGTGGGCGTGATCTATATTACGTTTCTTTGCGTGCCTGTGATCGTAGGCGCGCTGGCCATGGGCCTGAAATGCGGCTTGATTCTGGGCGCATGCATGGGTTTGGTCAGTTTCTATACCGCTTTGCGTGCGCCTTCTGCTTTGGTGGCGCCCATTATGCAATCGGGCGTCGTGTATGCGTGCATTCTGTCCCTGGCGCCCAGATTTCTGGTGCCGCTTGTCACGTACGGCGTGAAGGTGCTGTGCGAAAAATGGGCAGGGAAAATCGCTCTGCCGCTGGCTGCTGCGCTGGGATCGCTGACCAATACGGCGGCGTACCTGGGCCTGATGGTGATCTTCTACCGCCTGATGGGCATTGAAAATCCTGCGCTGCTGACCACGGTTGGCACCATCGTGCTGACGGCGGGACTCCCGGAGGCGGGCGCCGCCGCGTTGATCGCAACGCCCATTGTGGTGGCGCTTCGGAAAGCAAAACTGGTAAAATAAGCAAAATAGGAGATATGGAACAATGCTTCTGACCATGGATATTGGCAATACCAACATGAAGGCTGCGCTCTTTGACGGCGAAAACATGGTGCATTACTGGCGGCTCAGCACCCAGCGCACCTACACCAGCGACGAGATGGGCGTGTTTATGACCAATCTTTTCGCGCACGAGAACATCGACGTAAAGAGCGTGAAGGGCATTATGATGTCCAGTGTGGTACCTACGGTCAACTTTACCGTGGAGCACATGTGCCGCGATTACTTCGGTATGGATCCCATGGTGGTGGCGCCCGGCATTAAGACGGGCATCGATATCAAGTACGAAAATCCCAGAGAGCTGGGCAGCGACCGTATCTGCAATGCGGTGGGCGCATATCATCTTTACGGCGGCCCCTGCATTTTTATCGACTTTGGTACGGCGACCACCTTGGGTGCGCTGGATAAGCACGGCGCGTTCCTGGGCGGATGCATTTGCCCCGGCATCAAGCTGGCCAGCAGCGCACTGGTGTCCGGTACGGCAAAGCTGCCGCACTTTGAACTGACCATGCCCGAAAAAGTGATCGGCCGCACGCCGGTAGCCAATCTGCAGAGCGGTTTGATCTACGGCCACGTAGGGCAGATCGACTATCTGGTGACCAAAATGAAGGAAGAAATGAATGCGCCGGACGCCACCGTCGTGGCAACGGGCGGCATGGCCAGGCTGATCGCGGCCAAATCCTCCGTGATCCAGCATATTGACGGCTTGCTGACGCTGAAGGGTTTACGGATGATCTGGGAAAAGAACGCGCCTGCAAAGTAAACAAAATCCCGGCGGAGGAGGTGACGGCGAATGCGCAAAAAGAAGGGCGTAAGCTTTGGTACGGTGTTGATGGTGTTTTTGTCCGTCGCCGTCCTGCTTGGCTCTGCCTGGGCGCTGCAAAAAATGGGCGGAGATGAACTGGAGCAGTTTGACCCCGGAAAGCTGATCAGCGCGATGCACGGAAGCCTGGCGGCAACAGATGCGCCGATCCATACGCCTCTTCCGCAAAACACCATTAAGACCACGCTGGTTACGCTGGCGCCCACGCAGCAGCCAAGCGTGCCGGCAGCTACGGCAGAGCCTGTATACCATACCGTAACGCTGACTCTTGGCGGTCAGCTGGCTTTCCGCAGCGACGTGAGCGACAGCGTGTATGATCCGCAGACGGGGAATCTGGATTATGTGCCTGTGGTGCAGGAGATCGCCCATCAGGTGTACAGTGATCTGAACGTCTGCACGCTGCCCCATATACTGACAAGCGATCTTCAGTATGCCGACGTGACCGCAACGCACAAGGTAGCGGACGCTGTGAAGGCGCTTGGGATGGATCGGGTGCTGCTGAACCACGGAAACGTGCTGGATAAGGGCGAGGCAGGGCTCGGCGATACGATTTCTCTGCTGGAAGAGAAGGGCGTTGGCTATGCAGGCGTGCGGGATACGGACGTGGACGGCAAGCTCCGCTTCTTCACCGTCAATGACGTAAATATCGCGCTGCTTGGCTATGTATGCCAGACCAGCACCAAAACAAGCGAAGCGGCAGCGGCATCGGAAAGCCTTGTGATGTACGATGCGGCGCGGGCTGCCGGGGATATTGCTTCCGCCCGCATGCAGGGCGCGGACGTTGTACTGGTATCCGTCTGGTGGGGAAGTGCAGAGCAGAATGAGATCACCGATTATCAGCGGGACGTGGCAAGAGAGCTTTGCCAGGCCGGTGCGGACGTGATCCTGGGGGCCGGTACGGATGCCGTATTGCCTGTTGAATGGGTGGATGCAGTGCAGCCAAACGGACAGGTACGAAGGGCGCTTTGTGCATATTCACTTGGCCTTCTGCTTGGCGAAAGCCGGGATACCAGAAGCCAGGTGTGCAGCGCACTTGTGCATCTCAGGCTCTCTGTCAGCAGTCAGGACGGCAGCATCCGTTTTGACAGCGTCAGCTACACGCCCACCTACACCTGGAAGCAGGAAGTGGGCGGCAAGGTACAGTTCAGAATTTTGCCCAATCTGGGTACGTTCCCCGCAGAAATGAGCCAGCGGCAGCAGGAGATTATGGGCCGGGCGCTGACGCTGATCGATCAGGTGATGAGCAGCGGCCCTGCCGTAAAACGCGGACAGTAACGGAAGGATTTTTGTATGACGCATATTATCGAAAAGACCGATTTGAACAAGCAGGTTTTCCGCGTGGTGCTGGATGCGCCCTTGATCGCAAGGAAGGCAAGCCCCGGTCAGTTTGTGATTGTCCGTGTGGACGATGCGGGCGAAAGGATCCCGCTGACCATTTCGGACTATGACAGAGAAAAGGGTACGATTACGCTGGTGGTGCAGGTGGCCGGCGCAACGACGCTGCAGTTTTCAAAGCTGAACGCAGGCGACGTGCTTGCGGACGTGGTAGGCCCGCTTGGCAAGCCTACCGAGCTGAACGGTATCAAGCGTGCTGCCGTCATTGGCGGCGGCGTAGGTTGCGCAATTGCATATCCGGTTGCGCGGGAACTTTCCCGCATGGGCGCGCAGGTGGACGGCGTAATTGGTTTTCGCAATCGCGAATTGGTGATTCTGGAGAATGAATTTGAAGAAGCCTGTGCAAGCCTTCATCTCATGACGGACGACGGAAGCGCCGGTGATAAGGGTCTGGTGACCGATGCGTTGAAGAAGCTGATCGAAAGCGGCGTCAGGTATGACCGGGTGTTTGCCATCGGCCCGCTGGTGATGATGAAGTTTGTTTCCGCATTGACCAGGGAGTACGGGATCCCGACTGTTGTCAGCATGAACCCCATCATGATCGATGGAACAGGCATGTGCGGCGGCTGCCGGTTGACTGTTGGTGGAAAAATGTGCTTTGCCTGCATCGACGGCCCGGATTTTGACGGCCATCAGGTGGATTTTGACGAAATGATCATGCGCAGCAAAACCTATGCAGATTTTGAAAAACACGCATATGAAGAAGGCTGCAACCTGTTCGCGGGGAGGTGTGAGTGATGCCCAATATGAGGCTTGACAAAAACGCCATGCCGGTGCTGGACGCACGGGAACGCAGCCGTCATTTTGAAGAGGTTGCGCTTGGATATACCGCGCAGATTGCCCGGGACGAGGCGCAGCGATGCCTGAATTGCCGTCACAAGCCCTGCGTGGAAGGCTGCCCCGTGCATATCGATATTCCCGCGTTCTTAAAGCGTGTGGCAGAAGGGGACGATGAGGGCGCGTACAAAGTGATTTCCGCATCCAGCGCGCTGCCTGCCGTGTGCGGCCGCGTGTGCCCCCAGGAAAGCCAGTGCGAAATGCACTGTGTCCGCGGCATCAAGGGCGACAGCGTGGCTATCGGCCGTGTGGAAAGGTATGTGGCCGATACCCATCTGGCAAAGGGCGAAAAGGATGAAGTGCCCTGCAGCAACGGCATTAAGATGGCTGTTGTCGGCGCAGGCCCTGCAGGCCTTACCTGCGCAGGTGAACTGCGCAAGCGCGGATATGACGTGACCGTGTTTGAGGCGCTGCATGTCGCAGGCGGCGTGCTGGTGTACGGCATTCCCGAATTCCGTCTGCCCAAGCGTATCGTGCACAGCGAAGTGGAAAATCTTGCCCGCATGGGCGTTGAGATCCGCACCGATACGGTGATCGGACGAACGCTGACGGTG
>SVGT01000017.1 GCA_015056175.1 Clostridiales bacterium
GCTGACGCTGGACAAAAAGTACGTCAAGGAGATCCTGCGCATCGGTCTTCCCGCCGGCATCCAGAGCACGGTGTTCAACATTTCCAACGTGACCATCCAGTCCACCGTCAACGCCCAGGGCTCCATTGTGATGGCGGGCAACGCCGCCGCCGGCAACCTGGAGGGCTTTGTGTATGTGGCCATGAACGCCCTGGCCCAGGGCGCGCTGACCTTTGCCAGCACCAACCGGGGCGCCCGGAAGTACGACCGCGTGCGCCGCATTCTGTGGGTCTCTCTTGCAGCCGCCACGGTGGCAGGGCTGGCCGTGGGCCTTCTCTTCCTCTCCTTTGGCGAAAAGCTGCTGCAGATCTACAACACCGATCCCAACGTGATCTACTGGGGCATGGTGCGCATGAGCCTGATCCTGCCCACCTACTTCCTCTGCGGCGTGATGGACGTGACCGCCTCCCAGATGCGCGGCATGGGCTATTCCGTAATGCCCATGATCGTGTCGCTGACGGGCGCCTGCGCCTTCCGCCTGGTGTGGATCTTCACCGTCTATGCCCTGTACCCCACCATGCAGGTGCTCTACCTTTCCTACCCCATCTCCTGGGCGCTCACCTTCCTTGCGCACCTGATGTGCTATCTTACCGCAGGCCGCAGGAAGCTGCGGGAGCTGGAAAAAACCAATCCCGCCGTGGCCGGCTGACAAGCTGTCAAAAAAAGCGTTCCGCTTATACGGAACGCTTCTTTTTTTGCATCAAAGGCGCTTTACGATCTCTTCATTGATCCGTCTGCGCAGACGCAGGAGATATGCATTGTTGCGGGGGTACTGGGTAAAGGTGACGGGCAATTCGCACTCGCCGTCGATGAGGGCTACCACGTAATCGTGATCGGTCAATGCCTCCAGCTTTTCCATGGCCCGCATATCCTGCATGGCCTGCATGGTGACCGCCAGGCGGATGGATTCCTCCGGCTTGCCGTCCCTGCCCGGGTACACCTGGAAGGGATCGCCCGCCGGCACCCAGCCGTCGGCGTCGGTGGTATGGTAGGGATCGATGGGATAATCGGAATACTGACAGTTGTAGAAGTTGAAGCCCCACTGCAGGAAGCCCTTGATGCGGTATTTGAACAATTGCACGCCCAGAATGCGGGTGCGGTAGGAGGGGAAGCAGATGAACGTGTTGCTCACCTTGTAGGCCTGGGCGCAGCAGTAATAGGTCCACAGATCGGGCACATTGTGCGCAAGGAAGGGCTCGATGCAGTCGCTGGCAGGCACGGGCATGGGAACCAAACCCTGCTCGTAGAAGGAGTACTCGCTGAGCGCGTCCATGATGACGCAGCCCCTGAGCGCCTCATCCACCTGGGCGCGGGCCTTTTTGTAGTTTTCCAGATGCTCCTCGGAGGGCTCGTCGGAAATATGCCAGAAGGTATTGTCCGCAACGCCCTCTTCCTCAAACACCTTGCGCAGCGCGGGGATGTAGGCGCGCAGGAACCTGCCGTATTCCTCGCCTGCCGCGTCCGTATCCCAGCCAAAGATGCGCTTTTCCACGCCGTCCACCGTCGCCATCACCTTGGGCGCATGCTTTGCTCCCCACTGGGTAAAGAGATGGGCCACCTCATGGTATTTGATGCCGCACGCTTTGCACATGCGGATCCAGCGGCGCACCCTGTCCATACCAAAGCGGTATTCGCCCTTTTCCACCGTCACATCCACCAGCTGGGTGGTCAATCTTTCGCCGCCCTCGCGGGTATCCAGTGGCGGCGTATGCACGGGCATCAAAATCATATTGATGCCGTTTTCTGCGGCGCAGCGCACCTGGTTTTCGATCAGCTCCCAGTGCTTTTCCGAGAACGCCTCCACGCCGTAATGCCGGCACAGACCGTCGCAGTGGAACCAGCGGGTATGGATCAATTTCTGCTCGGGAAGCAAACCGAGCAGGATCTCAATTTCCGCCGTGCGGGTCTCACAGATGCCCAGGCGCTCGTTTTCCAGCGTCATGCTCACAGGGTAGGTACCGGGCGCGATCTTGCCCTTGCCGTCCACCCGCAGCCACACGCTGCTCCACCTGCGGCTGGCATGCAGCGCATGGGGATGGAGGGGCGCCAGCAGATCGGGGTACAGCCCGGCCTCGGTGCGCAGGCAATCCTCCCGGGCATTGGGATACACGGGGAAGCTGACCGGCACCTGCTTTACCTGGCGCACGGTGATATATTCCTCAATGGGACTTTGGACGGTCAGGTGCACCTCGTTCCACACGTCGTCATACTCGCAAAAGGCCAGCTGAAAATCGATCTTCTCATTCTGGAAACCCTGAAAACGGCGGGTGCATTCCATGGGCGCCTCATCCTGAAACACCTTGTCCAGATGGGTCAGCACCCTCAGCTCCATGCTCATATACAAACCTCCTCAAAAGGCATGATTTTTGTCCTGCAACCAATATACCATACTTTTCCCGTTTGTCATAGCGTCAATTTCCGCGATTTTACACACCGCGCAAACTGTGCTACAATACCCGCATGGGAGGATTTGCCATGAAGACCGTAATACCCGATTATTACCCCCGCTTTGCCTGCCTGATGGGCGCTTGCCGGCACACCTGCTGCGCAGGCTGGGAAATTGACGTGGATGAAGAAAGCCTTGCCCGCTACAGGCAATTGCCGGGCACCTTTGGCGCGCGCATCCGGGAAAGCCTGGAGGAAAAGGACGGCGTTACCTCCTTCCGCCTTGGCGACGGGGAGCGCTGCCCCTTTCTGCGTGAGGACGGTCTGTGCGATATGATCGTGCATCTGGGGAAAGACAGCCTGTGCCAGATCTGCGCCGATCACCCCCGCTTCCGCAATTATTTTTCCGATCGGGTAGAAATAGGCCTGGGGCTGTGCTGCGAGGCAGCCGCCGCGCTGATCCTCAAAAATCCGTCTCCCGTCACACTGTGCACTTTGGATACGGACGGCGAAACCGACGCGCCCGATGAAGAGGAGCAAGCTCTCCTTGCCCTGCGCGAAAGGTGGATCCTGACGGCGCAGGACAGGCGCCTTCCCTTTTCCCGGCGGCTCAAAGCGCTGGAAAAGGAGCTGACCTTCCCGCTGCAGGACGTCCGCGCATACCTGCCCCTGCTGCGCACATTGGAAACGCTGGACGACAGCTGGCAGCGGCAGCTGGATCTGCTGGAAAGCGCATCGCCCCTTCCCCTGGACAGCGCCTTTGATGCGCCCATGGAGCAGCTGCTGGTGTATCTCCTCTATCGCCACGTGCCCGCAGCGCTAATAGACGGCGATGCGGAGGGGAAGCTTGGCTACGCGATTTTGATCTGCCGTTTGCTTTCTTCCATCCTAGGCTGCCGCATGGCAATGGGCGAACACGTTACGCCGGATGCTCTGTGCGATCTTGCCCGCATGTATTCCGGCGAAATTGAATACTCGGACGAAAACCTGTTTGCGCTCTTTGACGAGCTGGCCGGGACATAAGCAAACAAAAGAAGCTTCCGCAGCAGGGAAACTTGACAATATCGGGCAGCAGCACTATAATTTATATAGCAATGTCAGACCCCATATACAAAGAAGAGGAGAGATACCGTCATGAAAAGATTCCTTGCCGTTCTGTTGGCGTCCCTGCTGATCGCCGGACTGTGCATGCCTGCACACGCTGTGACCGCCCAATACAAAAGCACTCAGGCCTTCGCCGATATGCTGGATTCGCTGGAGATCACATACAGCCTTTCCGGTCCGGACAGCGACGGGGATGAATTGATCTCCATCGAAAATGAATTCGATAACGGTTATGAGTGCACCTTCCACGTCTATTTCAACAGCCATGAAGAAAACTGCTATATCCGCGTCTGGAATATCATTTCCTACGACGACGCTGATTTTTCCAAGGTTTTGCGCGCCTGCAACACCCTGAACAATCAGTACAAGTATGTGCGCTTCTATGCAGACGAATCCGATAACACGGTCACTGCTTCCCTTGACCTCATCTTCCGCGACAACGATGTGGATCAGATCGTTCTGGAAGCGCTGCTGACCGCCGTATCGATTCTGGAAGACGCCTATCCCGCCCTGGATATCTACAACAAATAATCGGCCCTGGTGTTCAGGCGCCAAACAAAAACCGCAGGCCCAAGACCTGCGGTTTTTGTTATTTGCATGATGAAAAATACGATTTATGCTTTTGCTTATGCGCACTTGGCCAGGCGGGTCTTGCGGATCACCAGCAGCGTTGCCACCATCAGCACAATGGCGATGGGCAGCACGATGTACGCATTGGGCACAAAGCCTGCGATCAGGTAGCTGACGAAGCTGACGCCGGCCACAGTAAGGGCGTAGGGCAATTGGGTGTTCACATGGGTCACATGGTCGCACTGGGCGCCTGCGGAGGCCATGATGGTGGTATCCGAGATGGGCGAGCAGTGGTCGCCGCACACGGCGCCGGCCATGCAGGCGGAAACGCACACGATACCCAGGGGATCAGTGAGGGGGAACACCTTGAGGCAAATGGGGATCAGGATGCCAAAGGTACCCCAGGAGGTGCCGGTGGCAAAGGCCAGGCCGCAGCCGATGGCAAACACGATGGCGGGCAGGAATACCTTAAGACCCTTGGCGGAGGCATCCACCAGCGCGCCCACATATTCGCCTGCGCCCAGAGAATCCGTCATGGCTTTCAGCGTCCAGGCAAAGGTGAGGATCAAAATGGCGGGCACCATGGCCTTGAAGCCTTCGGGTACGCAGGCCATGATATCGCTAAACACCAGCACCCGGCGGATGAGATAGAACACCACGGTGATCATCAGCGTCACGGTGGAGCCCAGCATCAGGCCCACGGAGGCGTCGGACTGGGAGAAGGCTTCCACAAAGGTGGCGCCGGAGAAGAAGCCGCCGGAATAGATCATGCCGATGACGCAGGAGATGATCAGCACCACAATAGGGAACAACAGGTCGATCACCTTGCCCTTGGGGTTGGCGTTTTCATCGGCGGTATTGGCCATGGTCTCCAGCCCGGAAAAGATATCGCCCGTTTCCCTGGCGTTCTTTTCATGGCGGGCCATGGGGCCGTAGTCCATTTTGAAGATGGCCAGAAGCAGCATCATCACGATGGTCAAAATGGCGTAGAAGTTGAAGGGAATGGCTTTGATAAAGAGCAGAAGGCCGTTGCCGTCGTCCACATAGGAGGCCACTGCAGCCGCCCAGGAGGATACGGGGGCGATAATGCAGATGGGCGCCGCCGTGGCGTCGATCAGGTAGGCAAGCTTTGCGCGGGACACCCGGTGCTTGTCCGTCACGGGACGCATCACGCTGCCCACCGTCAGGCAGTTGAAATAGTCGTCGATAAAGATCGTCACGCCCAGCGCCACGGTGGCCAGCTGCGCGCCCACGCGGGACTTGATGTGCCTGGCCGCCCAGCGGCCAAAGGCAGCCGAGCCGCCCGCCTTGTTCATCAGGCAGACCAGCGCGCCCAGCGCCACCAGGAACACCAGGTTGCCCATGTTGTAGCTGTCGGCCAGGGAGCCTACGATGCCGTCCTGGAACACATGCACCAGCGTGCCTTCAAAATTGAAATTGGCATAGAGCAATCCTCCGGTCAAAATGCCCACAAACAGGGAGGAATACACTTCCTTGGTCATCAGCGCCAGTGCGATGGCGATGACGGGCGGCAGCAGCGACCAGACGGTCTGCTTAAAGCCGTCGGCGGGGACGGGAGAAGGCAAAAGGGACAGGAGGGCAAAGACGGCGACGATGGCAATCAGCATCGCGCCGCAGACAATGGGCTTTTTTCTCATGGGGATTTTCTCTCCTTTGTGTGTATTCAACTGAAAAATGGAGCCATGACCTACCCGTCATAACTCCATCAAAACACACAAAGGTATCCCAACGTACTTATGACAGCTCTCCGCCCCTTTTGGGGGCGACAGTCCGCAGGATCTTATCCTGCGTCCCGGGCAATGTTCCGCCAGGCAGCTTCCCATCCCCTCGGCAGCCGTCCCTTTCTCCGCCATCATGCCTGTGTGTAAGGCGGATACTCTTGCCGGCCGCAGCCTCTATCATGCGTTTGTTCAGTTGTCACGCATTATTATACACAGAGATTGCATATTGTCAACCGTGTCCCGGCGCAAATACAGTTTATATACAATTTTTGCCGCCCGGCATATCTGTATCTTCCCGCTGCCGTCCCAAAGTGATAAGCAAAACATATTCCTCCGCTTTCGGAATTATGCTATAATGCAGTCAGACAAATACCGATATACACAGGAGAAAACCATGGAAAAGCTGTATCTCATCGGCAACGCCCATCTGGACCCGGTGTGGTTCTGGCCCTGGCAGGAGGGCTATCAGGAGGTGAAGGCCACCTTCCTGTCCGCACTGGACCGCATGGAGGAAAACGACCGCTTCATTTTTACCTGCGCCTGCGCGGACTACTACCGCTGGGTGGAGGAAAACGATCCGGACTTGTTTGCCCGCGTCAAACAGCGGGTGAAGGAAGGCAGATGGGTTCTGGCCGGCGGCATGTGGGTGCAGCCGGATATGAATGTGCCCTCCGCCGAGAGCTTCTGCCGGCATTTTCTCCTCAGCCAGCGCTATTTTACGGAAAAATTCGGCCGCGCCGCCCGCGTGGGCTATAATGTGGATTCCTTCGGCCACAGCGCCATGACGCCTCAGCTGCTTTGCAAAAGCGGCATCCGCCATTATGTATGGATGCGCCCGGGCGCACACGAAAACAGCCGCATCCCCAAGGGCCCCATGCTGTGGCAGAGCCCGGACGGCAGCTGCGTGACAAGCTACCGCATCGAGGGCGAATACTACGGCGATTATCACCTGGATCAGAAAATGGATACGCTCCTTGCCTTTGCCCGGGGCCTTGGCCACAGCGCCATGTGCTTTTACGGCATCGGCAATCACGGCGGCGGCCCCACCATCCGCAATCTGCAGGAAATTGAAAAATACATGGCTCAGTCGCCGGACGGCAGGCACGTTTGCTACGCATCCCCGGACGATTATTTTGCCGCCCTTGAAAAAGAGCTGCAAAACCTCCCCCTGTGGAAGGAGGAGCTTCAGCATCACGCCAGCGGCTGCTACTCCACCCACTCCCGCAGCAAGCACAAACACCGCATGGCGGAAAACGCTCTGGTCACCGCCGAAAAAATGGGCGTGCTGAGCGCCGTGCTTACCGGCTTTTGCCCCCGCGACGCCTTTATGCGACAGGCCTGGCAAAACCTTCTGTTCAACGAATTTCACGACGCCATGGGCGGCTGCTCTGCGCCGGACGTAATGGATCAGGTGGTGGTGCAGCTTGACGAAGCGCTGTCCGTGGCCGCCCGGGAGCAGAACGCCGCGCTGCAGCGCATCTCCTGGCAGGTGGATACATCGGCAGGTTTGCCCAGGCCCGTCCGCAACAAGGAGGGCGAAATCTTCCTCTGGCACGACCGGGAGCTGGGCACCCCCGTGGTGGTGTTCAACCCCCATCCCTTCCCCGTCACTTCTCCGGTCACGTTGCGCCGTCCCATGCAGTATGCAAGGGACGATCGGGGAAACGCCGTGCCCTGCCAGCTTGTCCGCGCCGGGCGCACCAACATGGAGGATAAATGGGACAGCCTGTTCCTGGCCTCCGTGCCGCCCATGGGGTGGAAGCTGTACTGGGCATTTCTGGATAAAAAGGAAGAGATTGTTTCTCCCCTCTCCGTATCCCAGACCCATCTGGAAAACGAACATATCCGCGCAGAATTTGACGAAAAGGGCCGCCTCTCTGGCCTGATCGACAAAGCAAGCGGCCTGAATGTACTGCGCGCGCCCGTCGCCCTGCGGCTGTGCGACATCAGCCACTGCGATACCTGGGCGCACATGGAATTCACCTTTGACAAATGGGCGGGCGAGTTTGAGCCGGACGGCGTCCGTGTCACAGAGCAGGGCCCTGCCCGGGCGGCGGTGTGCGTCAGCTACCGGTACGGGCAAAGCACTGCCCGCATGACCTATTCTCTTTTGCACGGCGCGGATCAATTGGATATCTCCCTGCGACTTGACATGCGGGAACAATTCCGCATGGTGAAATTCTGTCTTCCCACCGTGTTTGAAAGCGGCAAAGACTTTAGCGAGATCCCCGGCGGCGTCATCGCCCGCAGCGCCTCGATGGAAGAGGAATGCTGCCAGCGCTACATCTGCATGCAGGGCGATGCGGGCGGCCTTGCGTTGCTCAACACAGGAAAATACAGCTACAGCGCCAAAGACGGCGTGCTCTGCCAGACGCTGTGCAACACCTCTCTCTTTGCCGATCATTACGGACAAAACCACCGGGACGAGGGGCTGGAGCACATGGACATGGGCATCCAGCACATGGCGTTTGCACTGCGCCCCTATGGCGGCACGTGGCAAACGCAGCAATTGCACAACCGCGCCGCCCTCCTCCATCAGCCGCTGATCTCCGTTGCGGAAACCTACCACAAGGGACAGTTCTCCGGCGAGTACTCCGGCCTTTCCATCTCCCACCCCAATCTGATGCTCCATGCCTTCAAGGAATCGGAGGATAAAAAGGGCCACATCCTGCGCATCGGCGAAATGACGGGCGATCCCGCCGAAACGGTTGTGCAAATCCCGCTGCTTGACCGCAGCATCCCCCTTTCCTTTACGCCCTTTGAGCTTAAAACGCTCTACATTCCCCGCGACGACGCCCAATGCGTGCGGGAGTGCCTGATAACCGAATCAGACGAGGTGATTTGATGCAAACAATCGATCTTTGCGGCGCATGGCAGCTGTACTTTTTCCCCGAAAGCCCTGATATGCCCATGACGCCCCGGGAGCTGATCGCCACGCAGCATTCCCCCATCCCTGCCCGGGTGCCGGGCAATATGGAAATGGATCTGGTGCGCGCCGGCATCGAGGAGGATCCCTTCTACGGGGAAAATCTGTACCGCTTCCGCAAGTACGAGTTTTACAGCTTCTGGTACCTCCGCGAATTTGATTTTGACGGCGATTGCGGAGACTGGCAGCTGCGCTTTGAGGGCGTCAACACCGTGGCCGACGTGTTTTTGAACGATACGCTGCTGGGCCGGTGCGATAACGTGTTCATCGACCACGTGTTCCCTGCGGCTCCTGCCCTCAAAAAGGGCAAAAATCTGCTGGCCGTGCACATTTTTTCCACCCTCAATCAGGCGCGGAGCATCGACATGGCCGTGGGCGTTGAAAGCGCCGAGGGCAATCACGAAAGCATGTACCTGCGCACCGCGCCCCACGCGGCGGGCTGGGATATTATGCCCCGCCTGCCCTCTGCGGGCATTTTCCGTAAGGTGACGCTGTTTAGGCAAAAGGAAGAGCGGCTCACCCAACTGTACCTGACTACCCTGAGCGCCTTCCCCGAAAAGGCGGAGCTGCTGTGCAAATACCGCTTCACGACGCCGGAAGGCTGTCTGGAAGGATGGCAATTGCGCCTGCGCGGCGTGTGCGGGGACAGTACCTTTGACGTAACCTGCGACGCGCCCTTCACCGCAGGCACGGTAAGCGTTACCATCCCCCATCCCCACCTCTGGTGGCCCAAGGGCTACGGAGATGCGTCGCTGTACACCGTCACGGCGGAGCTTATGCACAACGGACAAACCGTGGATACGCGCACCGAGCGCATCGGTCTGCGCTATGCCCGCGTGATCCGTCATGAAAACGGCGGGCGGGACAACTGCTTCCGGGTGGAAATAAACGGCACGCCCATCCTGTGCAAGGGCAGCAACTGGGTGCCCCTTTCCGCCCTTCACTCACTGGACGCGCAGCGGCTGCAAAAAGCGCACGATCTGCTGGAGGAGGCGGGCTGCAACATCGTCCGCTGCTGGGGCGGCAACATCTACGAAGATCACGCCTTCTTCGACCTGTGCGACGAAAGGGGCATGCTGGTGTGGCAGGATTTTGCCATGGCCTGCGGCCGCTATCCCCAGGACGAACGGTTTTATCACAAGATCGAGCAGGAAGCCGAGTTCATCATCAAAAAGCTGCGCAACCACCCCTCCATTCTCATCTGGGCGGGCGATAACGAGGTGGACGTGTCGGCGGACTGGTTCGCGCTTCCCGAAAACAGCCGCTATAACGAGCTGACCCGGCGCATATTGCCCCGGGCGGTGCGCATGCACGATCCCTACCGGGACTTTTTGCCCTCCTCTCCCTATGTGCCGGACGGCAAAAGCGCCGACGATTGCCCGGAAATGCACAACTGGGGCCCCCGGGGCTATTACAAGGATCCCTTCTACAAGGATACCAAGGCCCAGTTCGTCAGCGAATGCGGCTATCACGGCTGTCCCAACCCCGACAGCCTCAAAAAGTTCATCCCGGCAGCGCAGCTCTGGCCCTACACCCATCCCGCCTGGGACACCCACAGCGTGTCCAACAGGCAGCTCCATCCCCGCAGCTACAGCCGGAACGAGCTGATGGCCAATCAGGTGAGGATCCTCTGCGGCAGCGTGCCGGATGATTTAAGTCGCTTTGCCTATCTTTCCCAGTTCTGCCAGAGCGAGGCGCTGAAGTTCTTTATCGAAGGGACGCGGCTCAACAAATGGCGGCGCACGGGCGTCATCTGGTGGAACATGCTGGACGGCTGGCCCCAGATCTCCGACGCCATCGTGGACTACTACTTTGGCAAGAAGCGGGCCTTTGAAACGGTGCGCCGCTGCCAGCAGCCCCTGCTTTTGATGGTGGACGAGCGGGACGAAAAAGGCTGCCGCCGCGTGGTGCTTGGCAACGACGGCGGAACGGATTATCCTGTTTCCTATAAGGTGGAGGACGGCGAAACGGGCAGGGTACTGATGGCGGGCGACGCATTCTCCCCCCGCAACAAGAACGTAACGCTGGGCACATTGACATTGGATGAAACTGCGCCCGGCCTTCTGCTGCTCACCTGGGAAGCAGAGGGACGCAGGTTCGGCAGCCATTATCTCCTTGGCACGCCGCCCTACAGCGAGGAGACCCTCGTCCGCTACGGACGCATGATCGATCAGTTACCGGGAGGTACCTATGGAAAATAACTACGTATGGGGACTTGATATCGGCGGCACCAAGACCGCCGTTGTGGTGGGCACCACGGAAGGGGAGATCCTCTTCCGCAAGGCTGTGGCCACCAAGGGGTGGAAATGGCAGGAACTGGTGGATATGCTGCTTGACAGCGTGCCGGATACCTATGCCCATCCTGCCTCCATCGGCGTCAGCTGCGGCGGCCCCTTAAACAGCGTGACGGGCATGATCCTCTCCCCGCCCAATCTGCCCGGCTGGGACGAAGTGCCTATCGTACAATATCTGGAAAGCAAGCTTGGCATCCCCGCCTTTGTGCAGAACGACGCCGACGCCTGCGCACTGGCCGAATGGAAGGTAGGCGCGGGCAAGGGTACGCGCCACATGATCTTCCTCACCTTCGGCACGGGCATGGGCGCAGGCCTCATCCTGAACGGTCAACTCTACTCCGGCGCCTGCGGCATGGCGGGCGAAACGGGCCATGTGCGTCTGGAAAAGGACGGCCCCTGGGGCTTTGGCAAAAACGGCTCCTTTGAGGGCTTCTGCTCCGGCGGCGGCATCAACAAGCTGTGCAAGATGCGCACGGGCAAAGATTTAAGCTGCAAGGAGCTGTGCGAGCTTGCGGACGGCGGCAATGAAGAGGCAAAAAGCGTGCTGCTGGAAAGCGCGCGCATGCTGGGCCGCGGCCTTGCCATGCTGATGGATCTGTTCAACCCCGAATGCATCGTCATCGGCAGCATTTTTGCAAGAGCCGAAAGATATTTCCGCGCCCCTGCGCTGGAGGTATGCAAGGCGGAAGCGCTGCCCTACACCTTCGACGCCTGCCGCGTGGTGCCGGCGCTGCTGGGCGACCGGATCGGCGACGTGGCGGCCGTATCCGTGGCGATCAACGGTCTGGAAAGGAGCGGAAAGCATGTGTGAGATCCATCAGGCGGCATACGCCGTCATCCGCTGCTTTGAGCAGGGCGGCAAGCTGCTGCTGTGCGGCAACGGCGGAAGCGCCGCCGACTGCGGGCACATCGCCGGGGAGCTTTGCAAGGGTTTCCTCAAAAGGCGCCCGCTGACGGACGATCAGAAAGCCCTGATCGGCGAAGATTTTGCCGCTCAATTGCAGCAGGGGCTCCCCGCCATTGATCTTACTGCCCAGACGCCCGTGATGACCGCCATCATCAACGATCTGTGCGGCGACAATGTGTTTGCCCAGCAGGTGATGGCCTTTGGAAGACCCGGCGACGTGCTGCTTGGCATTTCCACCTCCGGCAATGCGGAAAACGTGCGCCGGGCGCTTATCACCGCCAAATCTCAGGGCATGACGGTGATCGGCCTTTCCGGCGGCACGGGCGGCAAGATGCAAGCCCTCTGCGATCTTCTGCTCCTCTCCCCCGAAAAGGAAACCTACAAGGTACAGGAGGATCACATCAAAATGTATCATCAGCTGTGCATCCTCATCGAGGAACACTTTTTCAAGGCATAAAAAATACGCGCCTCCCATCATGGGAAGCGCGTTTTATTATTTAGTTTTCAGCACGTCCCGCAGGAAGAGGCCGGTGTAGCTTTCTTCCACCTTGGCCACGTCCTCCGGCGTACCCTTGGCCACCACCGTGCCGCCGCCGTCGCCCCCTTCGGGGCCCAGGTCGATGATGTAGTCGGCTGTTTTGATGATGTCCAGATTATGCTCGATGACCAGCACCGTGTTGCCTTGGTCGGTGAGGCGCTGCAGCACGTTGTTGAGGCGGCTCACGTCGTCCACATGGAGGCCGGTGGTGGGTTCGTCAAGCAGTATCAGCGTGCGGCCCGTGGCACGGCGGCTCAGCTCCGTAGCCAGCTTCACGCGCTGGGCTTCGCCGCCGGACAGCGTGGTGCTGCTCTGCCCCAAACGCATGTAGCCAAGGCCTACGTCATAGAGCGTCTGCAATTTCTGGTAGATGGCGGGGTGGTTTTCAAACACCCGGAGCGCCTCCTCCACCGTCAAGTCCAGCACGTCCGCGATAGACAAACCCCTGTACTTCACTTCCAGCGTTTCCCTATTGTAGCGCTTGCCGCCGCATACCTCGCAGGGCACGTAGATATCGCTCATAAAGTGCATTTCGATCTTCAAAAGACCGTCGCCTGCGCAGCTTTCGCACCTTCCGCCCTTGACGTTAAAGGAGAAGCGGTTTTCCTTAAAGCCGCGCACCTTGCTTTCCGGCGTCTGGGCAAACACCTTGCGGATGAGATCAAACAAACCCGTATAGGTGGCCGGATTGCTGCGGGGCGTGCGGCCGATGGGGCTCTGGTCGATGGCGATGATCTTGTCCAGCTGCTCCACGCCCACGATCTCGTCAAAATCCGCGCGGCGTGGACGGGCGCGGTTGAGCAGATGGCTCAATTGCCCGTACAGAATGCTGTTGACCAGGCTGCTCTTGCCGCTGCCGGATACGCCCGTCACGCAGCAGAACACGCCCAGAGGAAAACTGACGTCGATATTTTTCAGGTTATGCTCCCGCGCGCCCTTCACCGTCAAAAAGCCCTGCGGCGTGCGCCGCTTTGCCGGCACGGGAATGCTCTTTTTGCCGCTCAGGTACTGGCCGGTGATGGATTCCGGCGCGTTCATAATATCCTCCAGCGTGCCCTGGGCGATGATGCGGCCGCCGTGCTCGCCGGCGCCGGGGCCGATATCCACCAGATAATCGGCGCTGCGCAGCGTTTCCTCGTCATGCTCCACCACGATCAGCGTGTTGCCCAGGTCGCGCAGATGCTTGAGCGTGCCAAGCAAGCGTGCGTTATCCCTTTGATGCAGCCCGATGGAGGGCTCATCCAGCACGTACAATACGCCGACCAGACCGCTGCCGATCTGGGTCGCCAGACGGATGCGCTGGGCTTCGCCGCCGGATAGCGTTGCTGCGCCGCGGGACAGCGTCAGATATTCCAGCCCCACGTCGCACAAAAAGCGCAATCGGGCGTCCACCTCCCGCAAAATGGGCGCGGCGATCATGGTGTTGTTGACGCCCAGCTTCAAATCGCTCAAAAACTGCCGGGCAGCCCTGATGTTCATATCACTGAGCTGGGCCAGGTTCTTTTCCCCCACCGTCACGGCCAGCGCTTCTTTTTTGAGCCGCTGCCCGTTGCACACGGGGCATTTTTCGGTGGCCATGTAGGCTTCGTAGGCTTCCTTCATGCCGTCGCTCTGGGTTTCGTGATACCGGCGCTCAAGAGACGTGATCACGCCCTCAAAGTCCGTCTGGAAGGTGCCCTTGCCATTGGCGCTTTCAAAGGTCATTTTGATCTTTTCGCCGTTCGTGCCGTGCATGAGGATCTGCCGCGCCTTTTCCGGCAGCTCCCGGTAGGGCTTGTCCATGGAAAATTTATAGTGCTTTGCCAGCGCCGCAAACATGCTGTGGGCGCTGCTGCCCTTGTCGCCGCTGTTCCAGCCCATGCAGGCGATGGCGCCCTCGTTCAGCGTTTTGTACTGATCGGGCACCACCAATTGCTCGCTGACCTTCATCAGCGTGCCCAGGCCGCTGCAGTGGGGGCAGGCGCCGAAGGGACTGTTGAAGGAGAACATGCGGGGGGACAGATCCTCAATATTGATGCCGCAGTCCGGGCAGGCGTAATTCTGGGAAAACAGCTGCTCGGTGCCGTCCGTCATGTTGCTGACGATCACCAGCCCCGCCGCCTGCTTCATGGCCGTTTCCATGCTGTCGGTCAGCCGCTGGCGGATGCCCTCGCGCACCACCAGCCGGTCCACCACGATATCGATAAAATGCTTCTTCTGCTTATCCAGACGGGGCATATCCTCAATCCCATCCAGATCCACCATATCGCCGTCCACCCGGGCGCGGACAAAGCCGTTTTTGCGGGCGTCCTCCAGCACCTTTACATGCTCGCCCTTTCTGGCGCGGATGACGGGGGACATGATCATCACCCTGCTGCCCTCGGGCATGGCAAGTACCGCGTCCACCATTTCGTCAATGCTCTGCTGGCGGATCTCCTTCCCGCATTCGGGGCAGTGCGGAACGCCTGTGCGGGCAAAGAGGAGACGGAGATAATCGTGGATCTCCGTCACCGTACCCACGGTGGAACGGGGGTTTCGGGCCGTAGTCTTCTGATCGATGGAGATGGCGGGAGACAAGCCCTCGATGGAATCCAGCTCCGGCTTATCCATCTGCCCCAGAAACTGGCGGGCATAGGAGGACATGCTTTCCACATAGCGGCGCTGACCCTCGGCGTAGATGGTATCAAAAGCCAGCGAGCTTTTGCCCGAGCCCGAAAGGCCGGTAAACACCACCAGCTGATCCCTGGGCACGGTGATGCTCACGTTTTTCAGATTATGCTCCCGTGCGCCGCGCACGATGATGGCATTGTCCATTTTCCTGTCCCTCCTCTGGGCCTCTCCCTGAAGTGGCATAAATATAGCACATTTGTTCCCATTTTTCAAGGCAAAAATGTAAAATTCGCCTTTCCGGTGCAATCCGGGGAAAAGTATGCTATAATCAACTCGTTATCATGCATGAAGGCGATCAGGAAAGGAAAAACTATGCAAGTGATGGACAGCGCCAGACAATTGGCCAAGGATATCCGCGACAGCGCGGAATACAAAATTTACGCCCAGTACAAGGAAGAACTGGAGCAGGAGGCGGGCGCCATGGCGCTTGTCAAGGAATTCCAGAAGCTGCAGATGCAGGCGCAGCTTTGCTACATGAGCGGCACGCAGATGAACGATACCGACATGCAGCGCCTCAACCAGATGGCGCCCCTTCTGTATGCCGACCCCCGCACCAGCGGATATCTCATGTCCCAGATGCAATTGCAGAAAATGATGGCCGACGTGATGCAGCTCATCACCCAGGCCGCGGACCTGCCCATGGATATGCCCGGCTGACGGACAGGAGGGTAAGCTTTGAAAAAGCACGGAAACAAAAAGGATTATACGGATGAATCCCTGCGGGAGGAAAGGCGCTACGGCATTTACTGGTACTCCTGGCTGTGGCACCTCATCCGGCCGCTGGCCATCGGTCTGTGCGTACTGGTGGTGGTAGCGGGCGTTGCCATGGGCGCATGGAACACATTGTACCGCAGCTTTTTTGCCCCTGTGGACGAGCAGGATCAAACCCAGGTCCCCTTCACCGTGGAAAGCGGCTCCAGTTTGTCCAAGGTAGCACGGAATCTGGAGGAAAAGGGACTGGTGCGCAACAGCACGGTGTTCAAGTATTACGCCGATTTTCTGGGCTACGGGCAGAAGATCCAGGCGGGCGATTATGTGCTGGATAAATCCATGTCCCTTTCCGCCATCGCAGATCTTCTGACCACCGGCGACGGCAACCCCATCACCCGCAATATCACCCTGATCCCCGGCTGGACCATTCAGGAATTTGCCGATTATCTGGTTAGTCAGGGCGCCCTGCCAAACACCCAGGAATTCCTGGCGCTGTGCAAAACGGGCACCGAGTTTGACGCCTACTACTACATCCACGACGTGCTCAATGCCAACGCCGCCGCGCGCATCTACGTGCTGGAGGGGTATCTGGCTCCCGATACCTACGAGGTATACACCAGCGCCGGCGCTTCCGACATCATTAAGAAGCTTTTGTCCCAGACCGAAAAGGTGTTCAGCGAGGAATATCACCTGCGGGCGGAGGAACTGGGCATGACCATGGATCAGGTGCTGACGCTGGCCTCCATGGTGGAAAAGGAAGCCAAGGCCGGCGATTTTGCCAGGGTTTCCGCCATCTTCCACAACCGTTTGCAAATGGGCATGACGCTTGGCAGCGACGTGACCATCAAGTACTTAAGCGGCACCAAGCGCATGGCGCTGACGGGCAGCGATCTGCAGGTGGATTCCCCCTACAATACCTATCAGCACAAGGGTCTGCCTCCGGGGCCTGTGTGCAGCCCCTCCCAGGCCGCCATCCACGCGGCGCTGTACCCGGATGAGACCTTCCTGGCGGAAAAGTATCTCTACTTCTGCTCCAAGGATCCCTCCACGGGCGAACTGTACTTTAGCCGCACCCTGGAAGAGCACGAGCGGGCGGTGGAGATCTACGCACCGCTTTGGGAAGCCTACGATCAGAGCCAGGGCTACTAAAACAAACCAATCAAAAAAGCCCCCTTCAAGGGGGCTTTGCTTTATGCTTTTTGTTTTAGTCCCACAGGTTTTCGGTGTACTGACCGGCCTTCTTCATATCGGCAATGGCCTTCTTGACACCGTCCAGATCCTGCTTGTAGGTAACCCCGTACCACTTGTCCAGCGTGGGCAGCACGCTTACCTTGGCTGCGCCCTTTTCAATGAGCAGGTGGGGCACAAAGGGCAGGAAGTATTCGCACTTTTCCGGATTCTTTTCCAGGTTTTCCTTCAGGAAGGGGGCAAAGTTCTCCTCCAGATCCTTCATAAAGCCGTGGCCAAAGCCCCACATGTTCATGCTGACCAGCGTGCCCTTGGGGAGGAAGGTGTAGGTGGTGCCGCCGTCTTCGGTAAAGCGGGCGCCGCCCTCAAAGGGACTGATAGCCGTACGCTCGGTGATCTCGGTCAGGTAGCCCATTTCGTTCACCTTGCACACGCCGCGGGACACTGTGCCGTTTTCGGTGAGGGTGTTTTCCACCTGGAAGCCCACCATGGCATGGTTATGGTCGTTGGCCTTTTCGGTGAGGAAGCGGTAGATGCTTTCATAGGCGCTGCGGCCGTAAAAATCGTCCGCGTTGATGACGGCAAAGGGGCCGTCCACCACGTCCCTGGCGCACAGCGCGGCATGGGCGGTGCCCCAGGGCTTTTTGCGGCATTCGGGGATCTGAACGCCTTCGGGCAGGAAGCGATCCAGCGTCTGGAAGGCGTACACCACTTCCATATACTTTTCGATGCGGGAGCCGATGGCCGCATGGAAATTGTCCTTCATAAAGGGCTGGATGATGAATACCACCTTGTCAAAACCGGCGCGGTGGGCGTCGTAAAGAGAATAATCGATGATCAGGTGGCCCTGCTCATCCACAGGGGTAACCTGCTTGTCGCCGCCAAAGCGGCTGGCCAGACCGGCCGCCATAATTACAAGAGTAGGCTTGATCATGGTAAACTCCTTCCGGAACGCAAGGGCGTCCGTACATGTTATTATCCTTATTATACCTCCGGAAAGTTTACAGCGCAAGCGTTGACAGGGCGTTTTTCCTATTTTATAATGGAAACGATTGGTACGAAGGGAGAACTATACCGATGAAAAGAATTCTTTCGCTGACGCTGCTGCTTGTCATGCTGTGCATGTGCGTCCCCGGCCATGCCCTCATCGAGCGCAACGAATACCTGGACGTAGCCTTTACCTGCCTGGAAAAGGGCAACCCCTTCCTGGAGCGCTATAACGAACTGACGGGCGCGGATATCCAGCCCATCGTGGACTGCGGCGTGCCCTACTTTTTCGGCGGCCAGAACGTGGATAACCTCTTTAAGGTGATGAAGCTGCGGGAGGACTCCACCTACGGCAAGACCGGCGAAAAGCAGTTGGTGGGCTTTGACTGCATCGGCTTTACCCGCTGGATTCAGGACGAGGTGGGCGACAAGCGCTCCCCCAGCCTCTACGATATGCTCAACAAATGGGGCCAGTACGGCAAGTACATGCTCAACGACCTGAAGGAAGAAACGGATTTTACCAAGGTCGCTCAGCAGCTTCAGATCGGCGATTTCCTGGTGGGCAACATCAAGGGCCGCCACATCCTCATGTTCATGGGCACGCTGCGTGATTACGGCTATACCGAGGATACCGCAGGCGACCTGGGTGAATACCTGGATTACCCCCTGTTCATCAACTGCGGCAACGATCCCAACTACATCGCCCGCACCCAGAAATATCTGGAGGAAAACGATAAGGCCTATGCCGATCCCAACCGCGGGGGCGTGACCGTATCCATCGCCGGCCTCACCTACGAGGGCGCGCCCCACATGCGCGACGACGGCGCCAAGCCCTTCTACTACTACGATCTCAACGGCTACCAGGTATCCGTGTACGATCTGACGGTGGCCACCTCCTTCCGCTACTGGCGCACGGTGGAATCCGACAAAACCCGCTGAAATACGCCATCAACAGACGCTTGCAATATTTTTTTCACAAATGCGTCTATTGAAATCGTCTGCATATGATGCTATAATGCAATCGACGGCGCATGAAGCGCCAACGGATCTACTATATTTTACAGGAGGAACTCTCAATGAAGAAGCTGAGCCTCATCGCCCTGCTGACCGCTCTGGTCATGGTTCTGGGCATGATCCCCATGACTGCTATGGCTGAAGGCGACAAGATCGCTCTGGTGACCGACGTGGGCACCATCGACGACGAATCCTTCAACCAGGCCTGCTGGCAGGCTGTGGAAGCCTATGCTACCGCCAACAACATCCCCTACGTGTACTATCAGCCCACCGCTGACAGCACCGACGCCCGTCTGCAGTCCATCGACCAGGCCGTGGCCGAAGGCGCTACCGTCATCGTTATGCCCGGCTACCTGTTCGGCGCTACGCTGGTGACCTGCATGGAAGACTATCCCGAAGTGAAGTTCATCGCTGTTGACGTTGCCGCCGGCGACCTGACCCTGGACTATGTCACTTACGTGGAACCCTCCGCCAACACCGTGTGCCTGACCTTCTCTGAAGAACAGGCCGGTTACCTGGCCGGTTACGCTGCTGTGAAGGACGGCTACACCAAGCTGGGCTTCCTGGGCGGCATGGCTGTTCCCGCCGTGATCCGTTACGGCTACGGCTTTGTGCAGGGCGCTGACGCTGCTGCCAAGGAACTGAACGCCAACATCGAAATCAACTACACCTACGGCGGCCAGTTCCAGGGCTCTCCCGAAATCACCGCCAAGATGGAAGGCTGGTATCAGGCCGGCACCGAAATCGTGTTCGCTTGCGGCGGCGGCATCTACACCTCCGCTGTGGAAGCTGCCACCAAGGCCGGCGGCATGGTCATCGGCGTTGACGTTGACCAGAACTACATCGGCGTCAAGGGCGTTGCCGAAGAGCAGTACACCTACAACCCCTTCGTGACCTCCGCTATGAAGGGCCTGCAGAACGTGACCGAGACCGTGCTTGGCGAACTGTTTGCCGGCAACTGGGACACCTACAGCGGCCAGATCAAGAACTACTCCCTGGCTGAAGGCGAATACGTGGGCCTGCCCACCGCCGAAAGCAGCTGGTGCTTCAAGACCTTCACCGTGGAAGAATACGAAACCGTGAAGAACGCCATCAAGGAAGGCACCGTGGTTGTCAACAACAACACCGAAGCCGAACCCGAAGTGTCCGAATTCACCGCCGTCAACTACATCGCGTAAGTTGTACATCCGGCGCTCTGCTTTTGCAGGGCGCCTTTTTTGTTGCAAAAGAGCGGCTTTTCATGTATAATGATGCTAACAAAATCCGCAAACCCTTAAGGAGCGATGCTTTTTGAACGATTACGTCATTGAGATGCTCAACATCACCAAGACCTTTCCCGGCATCAAGGCCAATGACAATATCACCCTGCAGCTTCGCCGGGGCGAAATCCACGCCCTGCTCGGCGAAAACGGCGCCGGCAAAAGCACGCTGATGAGCGTGCTCTTTGGCCTGTATCAGCCCGACGAAGGCGTGATCAAAAAGGACGGCAAAACCGTTACCATCAATAACCCCAACGACGCCAACGACCTGCACATCGGCATGGTGCATCAGCACTTCAAACTGGTGGAGGTCTTTTCCGTGCTGGATAATATCATCCTGGGCGCAGAGGATACCAAGGCAGGCTTCCTCAAAAAGAAGGAAGCCCGCAAAAAGGTGATGGCCCTCAGCGACAAGTACGGCCTCAAGGTGGATCCCGACGCCATCATTGAGGATATTTCCGTGGGCATGCAGCAGCGCGTGGAGATCCTCAAGATGCTCTACCGCGATAACGATATCCTGATCCTGGACGAGCCCACCGCCGTGCTCACCCCCCAGGAGATCGACGAATTGATGGGCATCATGCGCGAGTTTGCAAAGGAAGGCAAGTCCATCCTGTTTATCACCCACAAGCTCAACGAGATCATGGCCGTGGCCGACCGCTGCACCGTGCTGCGCAAGGGCAAGTACATGGGCACGGTGGATATCAAGGACACCACCAAGGAGGAGCTCTCCCGCATGATGGTGGGCAGGAATGTATCCTTCACCGTGGAAAAGAAGGATAAGCTGGCGAAAAACGTGGTGCTGGAAGTGCGCAACGTGACCGTGCCCAGCAAACTGCACAAGCATGACGCCGTCAGGAACGTATCCTTTGAGGTGCGGGCGGGCGAAATTGTGTGCCTGGCCGGCATCGAGGGCAACGGACAGACCGAGTTTGTGCAGGCGCTCACAGGCCTGGAAAAGATGAGCGACGGCCGCATCAAGCTGTCCGGCAGAGATATCACCCGCGCCTCCATCCGTCAGCGGGCGCTTGCGGGCGTGAGCCACATCCCGGAGGATCGCCACAAGCACGGCCTGGTGCTGGATTATACGCTGGAAGAAAACCTGGTTTTGCAGCGCTATTTTGAGCCCAAATTCCAGCACGGCGGCTTTATCGACAAAAAGGCTGTCCGCGAATACGCCGATAAGCTGATCGACGAATACGACATCCGCTCCGGTCAGGGCCCCGTGACGATGGCCCGCTCCATGTCCGGCGGCAACCAGCAAAAGGCCATCATCGGCCGCGAGATTGACCGCGGAACGCCGCTGCTCATCGCCGTGCAGCCCACCCGCGGCCTGGACGTGGGCGCCATTGAATACATCCACAAGCAGCTGGTGCGCGTGCGCGACGCAGGCTGCGCCGTGCTCCTGGTATCGCTGGAACTGGACGAAGTGATGAACGTTTCCGACCGCATTCTGGTGATGTACGAGGGCGAACTGGTGGGCGAATTTGATCCCAAGTACGCAACCGTTCAGGAGCTGGGCCTGTACATGGCCGGCGCCCGTCGCCAGAGCCGCTTCGGCGGAAAGGAAGAGGAGGAATATGACGATGAATAAGCGCCGTATTGCATCCGGACTGCAAATGCTTTTGTCCGCGCTGGTCTGCATCCTGGTGGGTCTTGTCATCGGCTTTCTGGTGCTGACCGTGCTCAGCTACACCTCTCTTGCCGCGGCAGGACAGCCCTTCACCATGGGCGACGTGATTACCCAGGCCTACAACAGCGGCTTTAAACAGCTGCTGATGGGCGGCTTCTATCTGGCGCCCCGCGCCGTGCGCAACGAGATCGCCCTGACCGCGCCGCTGATCATGACCGGCCTTTCCGTGGGCTTTGCGTTTAAGACGGGTCTTTTCAACATCGGCGCTGCCGGCCAGTACGCCGTGGGCGCCTTCGGCGGTCTTTTGTTCTCCCTGGTCTTCAAGCTGCCGTGGTATTTGTGCCTGGTGGGCGCCGCCCTGTTTGGCGCGCTGTGGGGCGCCATCCCCGGCATCTTCAAGGCGTATTTGAACATCAACGAAGTGATTACTTCCATCATGTTCAACTGGATCGGTCTGTATGCGGTCAATACGCTGACCTACATGGGCGGCAACAGCCCCATGTATAACCTGAAGACCACCAAAACCTGGCCCGTCGCGGCCGTTTCTCCCCAGTCCGCCATTCCGGATCTGGGCACCACCTACTTTAAGAAACCCGCTACCATTGCCATTTTCCTGGCGGTGGCCGTGGCGCTCATCCTCTACGTGGTGCTCAACAAAACCACCTTCGGCTACGAGCTGAAGGCCTGCGGCTACAGCAAAACGGCCGCCAAGTACGCCGGCATCAACGAAAAGCGGAACATCGTGCTCTCCATGACCATTTCCGGCGCACTGGCCGGCTTTGGCGCAGGTCTTTACTACCTGTCCGGCGTGGCCGAATGGCAGCCCCTGGTATCCACCGTGCTGCCCGGCATGGGCTTTGACGGTATCTCGGTGGCGCTGCTGGCCTCCAGCAACCCCCTGGGCATCATCTTCTCCGCCCTGTTCATCTCCCACATTTCCACCGGCGGCGGCATGATGAACGCCGGCATGTTCCCGCCCGAGATCGCCGACGTGATCTCCGGCGTGATCATTTACCTGTGCGCCTTCATGATGCTCTTCCGCACCGCACTTTCCAAACTGTTTACCCGCAAAAAGGGCAAAGGAGGGAACGAATAATGCTGCTTCTGATGAAATACACCCTCCTGTACAGCTTTGTGCTCATGCTGGTGGCGCTGGGCGGCATGTTCTCCGAGCGCAGCGGCATCATCAACATCGCCCTGGAGGGCATCATGGTGATCGGCGGCCTGGTGGGCGTGCTGGCCACCAATATGATGGCCTCCGCCTCCCCCGCCATGGTGGTGCTGGTATCGATTGCGGCGGCGGGCGCTGCAGGCATCCTGTACTCCCTGCTGCTGGCCTTTGCCTCCATTAACCTCAAGGCCGATCAGACCATCGGCGGCACGGCGCTGAACATCCTGGCCACCGCCATTGCCATGGTCATTGCCAAGCGCATCAACGGCACCCAGAGCCCCAAGCTGGATTACTACAACGGCCCCTTCATTTTCGATGTGGGCGGCCTGACGCTGAACGTGTTCATCGTGCTGGGCGCGGTGCTTCTGATCGTCGCCTACGTGCTTTTGTACAAGACCCGTCTGGGCCTGCGCCTCCGCTCCTGCGGCGAGCATCCCCAGGCCGCCGACAGCGTGGGCATCAACGTGTACAAAATGCGCTATACCGGCGTGATCTTTTCCGGTCTGCTGGGCGGCATCGGCGGCTTTGCCTACATCGCCCCCGCCGTGCAGAGCTGGAACTTTGAAATCGGCGTGTCCGGCATGGGCTTCCTGGCCCTGGCGGTGATGATCTTCGGTCAGTGGAAGCCCTTCCGCATCTTCTTTGCGGCGCTGTTCTTCTCCCTGTTCCGCGCCATGGCCAACATTGCCGATTCCATCCCCTTCCTGGCCCAATTGCACTGGCCCAAGGAGATCTACAACATGATGCCCTTCATCGCCTCCATGGTGGTGCTGGCTCTCACCAGCAAAAAGAGCCGCGCCCCCAAGGCCGAGGGCGTTCCCTACGACAAGGGCATGCGATAACCAAACGCATACAAAAAGCAGCTTCCATGCGGAGGCTGCTTTTTTATTCCGTGTACAGCGGATCCATCCACCATTTGTCTGGGTTTTCCGCTATATAGCGCAGAATTTGCTGATATTCATTTTCAGTGCGGATGACCCGTTCATAGAACGACGTCTGGAATATCTTTTCCGTTCCTCCCAGGGCTCTGATCTCCCGTACCGTCAGCGATTTAAACGCACAAACCACGTCCATCAGCGTAGGGCGGGGGCTTGCTCCCGCCGCCGCATCGGCAAACCCGAATGTGACATGGATATGATTGGGCATGATCACATACTGATCCACGCTCACATGCGGGTATCTTTCCTCCAGCAAAAGCAGCTGCTTTTCTGCGATTGCGCCGTACGCTGTCAGCTGCCATACTTAATCACAGAGACCTTTGAACATTTTGAAAGTAAGGAGAGATGATCGAAGGAAGAGTTTGGAAAAATGACACTGCTTCTTCTCTCAATTTCATATCGCCCATAATTCCATCAGGCAAAAGCGACAGAGGGCTTGTTTCTGTATATTCAGAATACCCGCCATTTACAATATCAGCTTTAACGATATATTCGAATTCCTCCAATATTGCGGAAATCTTATTCTCAATCCCCGATTTAGACATAAAGATTCTATCGTAAAAAGACATACGATTATTGAACATACGCTGGAACAAACTCGAATCATTGGGGGAATGGGTTGCTTGCGCAGAACTTGCGAACTTATCCATGAATCTATTACTAAAATCAATCGCCCGACTTTGGTTGGTCGAAGCTCCTATGCACATAGCGCGCACCAAGAAGCATGCAAATAACACAGAATCCATCTTTGTATACTTCGAATAACACAGATATTCCAAATCCTTATTTTTTGAAAACTTGTTTATCGACAAAGCAACCTGCTCAGCAAGATTGTCAATGTCTGATTGGAGCGTCTGTTTATTTTTCTTAAAGAAACCAAACATAAGACTTGCCTCCCTTTATTTTCTTTTTCATAAATATAGCATAATCATTTTTGAAAGTAAAGATAAATCATAAAAACCTTCTTTAAGTCAAAAAAATCCGCAGAGTATTTCTGCGGATATATTTGAGCTCAGTTCTCCCGCTTCCTGCCCCAGAAGAACAGGGCCACCGTGCCGGGGCCGGTGTGGCTGCCGATGGTGGTGCCGATCCAGTTGATCTCCACCTTGCCCTTCATTTTGGGGAAGCGCGCTTCCACCAGATCCGCCACGGCGCGGGCGTCCTCATGGCACATGCTGTGGCACATGTACACCTTGTCGGCATAGTCCAGACCGTCCTGCGCCAGCTCTTCCATCTTGTCCACCATGGCGCGGATCACCTTTTTCTTGGTGCGCACCTTTTCCCGGACGATCAGCTTGCCCTCGTGGCTCACGTTCAGCAGGGGGCAGATGTTGAGCAATTGACCCAGCATGCCGCTGGTCTTGCTGATGCGGCCGCCTTTGATGAAGAAGGTCAGATCGGAGGAGAAGAACCAGTGGCTCACCTCCAATTTGTGCTCCTCGCACCAGGCCGCCACCTCATCAATGCCCATGCCCGCGTCGCGAAGATCGGCCAGCTTATCCAGCAGCAGACCAAAGCCGCTGGCGGCAGCCAGAGAATCCAGCACGTACAGCTTGCGCTCGGGATATTTTTCCCGCAGCGCTTCGCCGGCAAGGCGGGCGGAATTGAAGGTGCCGGAAATGCCGGAGGACAGGCACACATGCAGCACGTCCTTGCCCTCCCTGAGGAACTTTTCAAAGTACTGTTCGTATTCCTCGGCGTTCACCTGGCTGGTAGAGGTTTCCGCGCCGTCCACCATGGCCTGGTAGAACGCTTCAAAGGGCATGCTTTTGCCCAGATCGTCCACATACTGCTTGCCGCCCAGCATGTAATGGAAGCTGATGATGGAAATATCTCGTGCGGCAAAATGTTCCGCGCTCAGATCCGCCGTGGAACAGCCGCTCAAAACGAACTGACTCATATACTCCCTCCAAAGTTCAGAAAAAATGCAGCACAACCCTTTGACAGAAAAAAATATACGCAGTAAAATAATACCGTACTTTTCCAAAAGTTGCAAGAACAACATGAAGGGGGATGTTCATTATCTATGGAAGATAAGCGCATCGTGAAAACAAAACGCACCCTCAAGCAAGCGCTGGCGTCCCTGCTGAGCAGCAAACCGCTGGAAAGCATCACCGTGACCGAGCTGTGCGAAAGCGCATCCACCAGCCGCATCACCTTCTATACCCACTACAATGATAAATACGCCCTGGCCGATGAAATGGTCAGCGATATGGTACATACCGCCGTGCAGGACTTTGAACAATTGCAGTCCGCCCGCAACCCCCAGAACAACCCCCTGACCAGCGCGGAAAACGTGCTGGACGCCATCCTCAACCTGGTTTTCAAAAACCAGAAGTTGTTCACCCACGCCAGCCGGGAGGAAAGCCCCTATCTGTTCAGGCAGCTGTACCAGAGCCTGGTGCAGAACGTGCAGAGCATGGCGCAGCGCATCTGCCAGCACCACCCCATCCGCATCGACCTGAAACGCATCGCCGCCTTCATCTGCGACGGCATGTGGGCTTTCATTCTGGAAAGCAAGCGGCAGAACTGCTCCATTGAGACCATCCGCAGGGAGGCCAAGGAGCTTTTGAACCGGCTGCTGAGCCCCGTGCTGGTCTGGCAGCACGCATAAAAGCAAATAAAGAGCGTGTCCGTATCCGGGCACGCTCTTTTTTTGATCAGCGCCAGGTCAGGGTGATGCGCTCAGCTTCCTCAAAGGCAAATTCGTCGATCAGAATGCCCTCAGGCAGCACCACCTCCAGATCCTCACAGTAGGCAAAGGTGGCGTACTTGATCTCGGGCACCGTGGAGGGGATCACCACTTTGCGCAGCTCATCGCACTGGCAGAAGGCGTAGGCGTCGATGCGGGTCACGCCCTCGGGGATGTCCATTTCCGCAAGGGCGTTCATTTTGTAGAAGGCGTAATCCTCGATGGTTTCAAGGGACGAGGGCAAGAGCACCTTCACCAATTGCCGGTTGCGGGAAAAGGCGTCTGCGCCGATCACCCTTATGCCTTCGGGCACGGTGTAGGTATACCCCGGCCTGCCGATGGGGTAAAAGATCAACCGGCTCTTTTCGGCGTCAAACAGCACGCCGTCCACACTGGAAAACACCTGATTGCCCTCCGCAACGTCCACCGCCGCCAGATCCCGGCAATGGTTGAAGGGGTTATCCCGCATTTCCTCAAGGGATGCGGGTACGTTCACCCGCGTCAGTCCCGTATCCTCAAACACGAAGGATTCCAGCGTCAAAAGCCCTTCGGGCAAACGGACCTCCTGCAGGCTTGCGCAGCCCATGAAGGCGCCAAGGCGGATCCGCTTTACATAATCCGGCACGGAAAACGCCGTCTTAGCGCTGCCTGCGGGGAAGGCGATCAGATCGTCGGTGGCATTTTCCATCAGCGCGCCGTTTTCCAGGCGATACCATTTGTTGCCCTCATCCAGATCAAAGGCGTGGATGGCCGTGCAATTGGTGAAGGGGTTAAAATCGATATCCTGCACCCCAGCGGGAATGCGCACGGCGTGCAGCTTTTCGCACCGGCTGAACGCATAGCCGCCCATGCTGCCAAGGCTCTGTGGCAATTGCACTTCCTCCAGATTTACGCAATCGTTAAAGGCTTCCCTGCCCAGATGAAAAATGCCCTCGGGCAGCACGGCGCTGCGCAGACGGCTGTTGCCGTAGAAGGCCAGCATGCCCACGCTGCGCACGGGAATGCCATGGATGGAGGCGGGCAAAACCAGATCCAGAGCGTTGGTCATCACGCCGTTTTCGTCAAACTCCGGCGCATCCTCGTTGGCGATATGGCCGGTGATCTCCAGCGTCCCGTCGCCCAGCTGCTCGTAGTAGAAGCCGTCCTCGCTGACGCCGCCTTCCACCCGTTCATAGGCGGGCATTTTGCCTTCCCTGGTAAACACCATGCCCTCCTGATAGGAGCCGCACAGCAAAAGGCCGCTGTCCATAAGCTGCAGGCAGTCAAAGCCCTCAAGGTCGGTATCCATACTGCTGCCGTTTTTCGTCCAGGTACCCTTTATGCTGCTGCCGCCCTGCAAAAGCGTGACGGTGCCGTCCGCTTCAAAATCCAGATGCTGCTCCCAGGGCTCCTCCGAAAAATGGGCGTTTTCAATATAGCAGGTGATCTGCCACCGGCCAAGCACGTCCTGATCCTCGCCCAATGCAAAGGCAGGGAGCGCCATCATAAGCGCCAGCAGCCATATCCACGCTTTTTTCATGTTCCGTTCGCCTCCGTTTCTTTCCTCTATTGTAAATGATAACGCCGCCCGCCGCAATGCCGGCGCGGGAAAATTTTCTCTTTCTGCATACAAAAAACAGGAGGGATGTACCCCCCTGCCTGTTGCGGGAACGTTTATGCGCCGTGCTTGACCCGGTCCTTTTCCTCGCTGCGCTTGGCGTCGTTAAAGCGGTCCAGGGTGCCTACCAGATACCCTGTGATGCGGCGGATGCGCTGGAAGGGCTCGGGATCAAAATCGTAGGTCAGTTCCACATACTCCCCGTCGATCTTGATATCGATGCCCGTGGGCTCCTTGCCGAATTTCTCCCGGGCGCGGGAGATATAGGCGTCCATTTCCTCGCGGCTCATTTCGCCGTTATGCACACGCACTTCACATGCCATATTGATGTTCCTCCTTCGTGTTCGCTCATGATGATTATACACGAAAACCGCTTCCCTGAAACGGCTGAAACACAAATTTCACATATTCGGGAAGCGTTGCGCATACCCTGTTGGCAAAAGGAGGGGGCAATATGGATCCGATCCAAAACAGAAGCGTATCTTCCCACAGCCTGGAAATGCACGCCCGCGCCCACGTGGCGCTGACAGGGGTCAGCGAGGTGATCGCCTTTGACGATACGCAGGTCATCCTGATGACGGAAAGCGGCGAGGTGGCTTTGACCGGACAGGGGCTGCACGTCACAAAGCTCATGCTGGAAGAGGGAAAGCTGACGGTGGAGGGGCGCATCGACGGCATCTTCTACACCGACAAAAAGGAGCGCCGCCGGGGGCGCAAGGGCGCGCTGTGACGGTATCGCCCCTGTTTTTCAAAACGCCCATGCAGGCGCGCACCTTTCTGCTTTTGCTGCTCTCAGGCGCCATGGCGGCCGTGCTGCTGTGCGCCCTCAGGTGGGCAGGCAAATGCCTCCCCCGCTCGGTATCCGCCGCCTGCGACTGCCTGTTCTGGTGCCTGGCGGCGGCGCTTGGCACGCTGGCGCTGTCCTTTGGGGGCGAGGGGCAACTGCGCTGGTACGCCCTGTTTGGCATGGCGACAGGCGGCGGCGTCACCTTGTGCCTCCTTCGGCTTTTGCTTTCCCCTTTCAGGCGGAAAAAAGCAGGAATCTGCGCCCGCGCCGACGAATGAATATACCATCAGATCAACCGGAGGAATCCCTATGACCGCACCCAAGCCCCGCAGGCTCAAGCCCTTTCCCCTGTTTGTCATCACGCTGGTGATCTTGGCGTCCACCGCTCTGGCCGCCGCCCGCATTGAGGGCAATATCACCTACCTGGAGGATGAACTGCTCAAGCAGACGCTGGAGCAGCTGGAGCTGGAGGCGCAGATCAGCGCCCTGGAAAAGGAAGTGGACGCCGCCAAATCCGACAGCTATGTGATCCAGATAGCCCGCTCCCGCTACGGCTACCTGATGCCGGGCGAGGTGCGCTTTGAGGTGACCAACATCGACAGCGTGCTGGAAAACCCGGAGGTGGAGATCGTGGAGGTGGGCAAGTGATCCGTGCAGCCATCACCATCGGCTCCAATTCCACCCGCTCGCTGGTGGCGCATACGGGCGAACCTTTCCGCGTCATCCACCGGGGAAGAGAAGAAACCAGGCTGATGCTGGGCATGGATGAAGCAGGCTTCATCACCCCCCACGCATTGGAAAATACCGTTTTCGCCGTGGGCAAACTGCACAAAGAGTGCCTTGCCCTTGGCGCCGCAGACGTATGCCTGATGGCCACCAGCGCCACGAGGGACGCCAAAAACAGCGCCGAATTTGTCCGACGCCTGAAGGAAGAAACCGGCCTTGATACCCGCATCATTTCGGGCAGCGAGGAGGCGGAGCTGGCCTTCCGCGCCGTGGCGGGCCGGGAGGAGCGCTTCGTCATCGATATCGGCGGCGGCTCCACCGAACTGACCTACGGAAGGGACGGGCAGATCCTCCGCGCCTTCAGCGCGCAGCTGGGCGCGTCCCGGCTGCTCAAGATCCGGCCCATCCAGTCCATCGCCGATGCGGACGGCATGCTGGCAGAAGCCAGAAAGATTGTAAAGCCTTCCGTCTGTCAGGTGCTGTCCGGGAAACATGCTCCCATGACCGGCCTTGGCGGCACCTGCACCACCTGCGCCGCCATGGTGCTGGGCAGGGAAGCCCACGGGGACGAGGTGGAGGGCATTCCTATTACCCGGCAGCAGGTGCAGGCGTTCCTCCGTCTCCTTGCGCCCCTTGCCCCCGCCGCCCGCGCGCAGGTGCCGGGCGTGCCCGCATCCCGCGTGCACCACTTCCCCCACGGGCTGTGCATTTTGCTTGCCGTCATGGAGGAAGCGGGCGTTGATCAGTTTACCGTATCCGGCCGCACCAATCTGGACGGATACCTGATGCAGTTTGCAGACTGATCACAGATCGTCCGCATCCTGTACGGGCTTTCCGCCGTCCTTGGGTTTGCCCGTATAGCTGCCCAGCACGTCGCTGGGAATTTCACCGCTGTGTCGGGCTTCCTTTTTGTCCTGTCCGCATTTTTCGGGGCAGGGCTTTTTTTCACACTTTTTGTCCATTATCCATCCCTCCTTTCCCGCACATTTTTTGCAGATCAACCGCAACCCATGCGTATTTCCCTGCTGTTTTGCTGTTTTTTTGCGGCATTTTGAGAAATTTTCCCTGCAAAACGTGCAAAACCCTATGGCTATCGATGCAAAACTGTGGTAAAATACCATAGGCGTATTTTGCGCGCTATTATGGAGGAATATTATATGAACAGAGTAGACAGATTCCGTGCTGCTGCCGCCCTCAAGGCCAACGAAGGCGTCATCATCCATAAGCCCAGCAACATCTATTACCTCAGCGGCTATACCGGCGAAGGCATCCTGGTGATCGGCAATACCTTTGCCGCCGTGGTCACCGACTTCCGCTACACCGAACAGTGCGAGCGTCAGGCCCCCGAATGCCAGTGCCTGATGGTGGGCAAGGGCCTTTCCCACGTCCAGATCGCCTATAACCTGTTCAAGGAAAACGGCATCGACACCGTCCGCTTTGAGGATGACAAGGTCACCGTGCAGGCCTTTGAAGGCATCAAGGCCGCCATGCCCGGCATCACCTTCGTATCTTTGAACCGTGCGCCCGAAAACCTGCGCATCGTCAAGGACGAAGAAGAGATCGGCTATATCGAAGAAGCCTGCCGCATCTCCTGTGCCGCTTTTGAGGATATTCTCACCTTTGTCAAGCCCGGCATGACCGAAAAGCAGGTGCAGTTGCACCTGGATTTCAAAATGCTGGAGCTGGGCGCCGAAGGTATCGCCTTCTCCACCATCGCCGCTGCGGGCGAAAACGGCTCCCTTCCCCACGCCATCCCCAGCGACCGCGTCATCAACGTGGGCGATATGATCACGCTGGACTTTGGCGCCAAGAAGCACGGCTACTGCGCGGATATGACCCGCACCTTTGCCGTGGGTCAGCCCTCTGACGAAATGAAGAAGATCTACTACACCGTGCTCAAGGCCCAGATGGAGTGCCAGGAAATGCTGGCTCCCGGCGTCTGCTGCAAGGATGTGGACAGCCATGCCCGCAAGATCATCGACGGCGCAGGCTACGAAGGCCGCTTCGGCCACGGTCTTGGCCACGGCGTGGGCATTGATATCCACGAAGCGCCCCGGCTTTCCCAGGCCTGCGAGGATCTGCTGGTCCCCGGCCATGTGGTCACGGTGGAGCCCGGCATCTACATTCCCGGTCTGGGCGGCGTGCGTATTGAAAATACCTGCGCCATCACCAAGGACGGCTTCCGCTCCCTGGTGCACGCAGAGCGCGATCTGATCATCCTGTAAGGGGATCACCCAACAACTTTGTGATCGACAGGTTTTCTGCAAAGAATCCCTGCTTTCAACTACATCAAATCTCAATTGAAAAAATTGGAGGAATACAAACATGATTACTGCTGGCGATTTCAAAAAGGGCATTACCGTAGAATGGGACGGCGGCGTGTGGACCATCGTGGACTTCCAGCACGTCAAGCCCGGCAAGGGCGCTGCCTTTGTGCGCACCAAGATCAAGAACATCATGAACGGCGCCGTGGTTGAACGCTCCTTCAACCCCACCGACAAGATGCCCCGCGCCATCATCGAAACCAAGGAAATGCAGTACCTGTACAATGACGGCGACCTGTACTACTTCATGGATCCCGAAACCTTCGAGCAGATGCCCCTGAACAAGGACGCTGTGGAAGAAGCCATCCAGTTCGTGAAGGAAAACTCCAACGTCACCATCCGTTACTTCAAGGGCCAGGCCTTCTCTGTGGAAGCTCCCAACTTTGTGGAACTGGAAATCGCCCACACCGAGCCCGGCTTCAAGGGCGACACCGCCACCAACAACTTCAAGCCCGCCACCACCGAGACCGGCTATGAAATCCAGGTGCCCCTGTTCATCAACATCGGCGACGTGATCAAGATCGACACCCGTACGGGCGAATATCTGTCCCGCGCCTAATTTGAAAGGAGCTCTTCCTATGAGCAATCTGACCGACCGCGTGTCCTACCTGATGGGCCTGGCCGAAGGTCTCAATCTGAACGATTCCACCAGCGAGGGCAAGGTGCTCATCAAAATGCTGGAAATGCTCAGCGAAATGGCCGACGAAATCGAAACCCTGCGCCGCGACCATGACGAACTGGACGAATATGTGGAAAGCATCGACAGCGACCTGAGCGATATGGAAGAAGCCATCTTCGGCGATGACGACGAGGATGACGATGAAGAAGGCTGCTGCGGCTGCTCCTGCGAATGTGAAGACTGCGACGACTGCGATTGCGACGGCGACTGCGATAACTGCGAATGCGACTGCGATTGCGACGAATGCGACGAAGACGATGACGACGACCGTGTGGTGGAGTATGCCTGCCCCCATTGCGGCGCCGAAATGACCTTCGAAGTGGACAGCTTCGATTTTGACGAGGACTATCTGTGCCCCGCCTGCCACAAGCCCCTGTTCCCCGAATCCCCCATGGATGAGGAATAAGTGACACACCCAAACGCGCTGCACCTTTGCGGCGCGTTTTTTGTTCGGAAAGGATCACGCTATGCCCCAGCTTTTTTCGCCCCACGCACAGCCCTTCTTTTATGAGGGCGGCAGCCACGGCGTGCTGCTGCTCCACGGCTTTACCGCCTGCCCCGCCCAGATGATCCCCCTGGGCAAGCGCCTGCATGAAGCGGGCTTTTCCGTCCGCGCCGTGCGCCTGCCCGGCCACGGCACCTCCCCCGAGGATATGAAAAAGAGCACCTGGCAGGATTGGCTTGGGGAGGCCCTGCAGGCCGCGGAGGATATGCAGAAAAGCTATCCCCACTTTTCGATCGCCGGGCTTTCCATGGGCGGCGCGCTGACGCTGATCCTGGCAGCAAAACTCAACCCCACCTGCTGCGTCACGCTGGCTGCGCCCACGGCGGCCAACAATCCTCTGGCCCGCTTTGCAGGTATTCTGCACCCCATCTACCCCACCGTGCACACCCGGGTCGGCCGCACGTCGCTTGGGGAATATGACCTGGGCTATCCAAGCTATCCCACCAAAAAGGTGGCCGATCTCAACCGCATCATCCGCATGAGCAATGAGAGTTTGCCCCGCGTCACCTGCCCGCTGCTTTCCGTCCAGTCCGTGAAGGACAAAACCATCGTCCCGGAGAGCATGGATCTGATCCAGCGCCGTGCCGGCAGCCGCATCAAGGAGCATCTGTGGCTCAGGGAAGCGCCCCATGTGGTGACGCTGTCCACGGAGCTGCCGCTGATCGCAGATACCATGATCCGCTTCCTGCGCGCACAGGAAAAATAACAAAAAGAAAAGAACTGCAGCAGTGAGAGTGATGGAAAGGAAGAAGTTTTTCTTCGCTTTACATCAAAGAAATACCGAAACAGCAAGCCCACCAGGGCTTACTGTTTCTTGTACTGCTGTGATATCATGGAAACGATAAGCTTTATCGTTGTAGGAGCGTAGCAATATGAAGTATTTTGTTTTTGACAATCAGAGAAAAGGTACTTGTTATCACGAATTCTACAAAGGTAAGTGGGATGAGCATACCTTTTGGAAAGCGGATTCAATATCATTACATGATTGTTTTATGTTTGATGGATTTGTTGATGCAATTGTTGAAGTAATTCCTACCTATGATCCATATGGCGAAACAGAAATATCTATTGAGGACTGGAATGAGATTGGAAAAATCATCTTAACGAAAGATCAAAAATCACAAGAAGTTTTCAACGAGGCCAACGGATGGCTGAAAGAGGTTTTCAAAACATATACATGCTTTACTGTTTTGGGGCTCTGACAACTTCCAATTTACCAAGCAACTGAAAATCCTTCTCCCTCCGCTTGAGGAGGGCGCAATTATACGCACTGTACCAGTGCATTGCGTTTATTCTGCTATATAAGGAAACGAGCACCCGATACGTCACCGGATGCTCGTTTTTTGCTAATGGATAAACTGTTCCTTAAGCGCTCTCCCGCCAGATAGCAGTTCTTTTTGTTTGCTCATTCCTGCCCCGTAAGCGGCACGTCCATGATCTCCCGCTTGGGCCAGAAGGCGCACAGCCGCAGCCGGTCGATGCGCGCGGGCATGGGCGTAAACACCTTTGCCAGCGCGGGCAGCGCAGCAGCCACATGCTCCACCGTGTCGATCAGCATGGTGGTGTGGGGCAGCCATAGATGCCCGCCCACCACATCGGACCCGCAGGCCCGCTGCAATGCGCTCAATCTTTCGCACATGTCCGGCGCCGCAAACAGCACCTGCCCGCCGGGCATCACGCCCATGTGGCGGATATCAACGGTCAAAGGCGCAAAGCGCTCCGCCGCAGCCCGGGCGATGCGGACGGCCTCCTCCTCCCTGTTCAGCGGGAAGGTGGCCAGCGAAATATGGTGGCGCAGCCCGGGCGTCTGGGTGCCCGTAAAGCCGGCCTGCTGCACCGCGTCATACCACCTGGAAATGCGCACTTGATCCGCCTCGCAGTACTCCGCCATCAGCGTGAGAAAGGATTCCTGCACCATGTGATCACACCCTTCTTACTTGCCCGCCAGATCGCATATCACGCGCCCAGCCAGCAGATACCCCGCCACCGGCGGCACAAAAGAGATGCTACCCGGCGCATGACGGCCAAACTCGCTGTCCGCCACCACACGCAGCGGCTCCTCCCGGCTGTATACCACCGTCAGGTGATGGATATTGCGCTTCTTCAGCTCCCGCCGCATGACCCGGCACAGGGGGCATACGCTGGTTTTTGCGATGTCCGCGACCTCCAGCATGCCGGGGTTCAGTTTATTGCCCGTGCCCATGCAGCTGATGACGGGCACTGAAAGCGCCTGACATTTTTCGATCAAAAGCAGCTTGGAGGTCACGGTATCGATGGCGTCCACCACGTAATCGTAGCGGTCAAGGGGGTAGTTTTCCGCGTTGTCCGCGCCGTAAAACACCGGCTCCAGATGCAGTTTCAGCGCCGGATTGATATCCGTAAGGCGCTTTGCCGCAGCCTCCGTCTTTTGCATGCCCACGGTGGAGCAAAGCGCCATCAGCTGGCGGTTCAAGTTGCTTTCGCTTACGGTATCGGCGTCAAACAGCGTCAGCTCGCCAACGCCTGCACGCACCAGCGCTTCTGCGCAGGCGCCGCCCACGCCGCCAAGGCCAAACAGGGCCACATGGCTGCTTTTCAGTTTTTCAACGCCCGTGCTGCCCAGCAGCAGCGCCGTTCTTTCCTGCCACGCTTCCATTCTTTTCATTCCCCTTATAATGCCATACCACGCAGGCGCACAAAAGATGCACTTCCCTTGCGCCGCCCTGCAATAGCACTTTCGCGCAGGCACGCGCCGTGCTGCCCGATGTGCGCACGTCGTCCACCAATAGAATTTTCTTGCCCGATATATCCGCATCCCCGCAAAGCGCAAATGCGTTTTCCACATTGCTGCGCCTGGCGCGGAGGGAAGCAAGCGTGCTCTGGGGCGATGTGGCGCGAAAACGCATCAGCGCGTTTCCCACAGGCACACAGATGCGCACGCCCACGCCCTGTGCCAGTAATTGCGCCTGATTGCAGCCCCGCGGACGCTCCCTTCTGGCATGCAGCGGCACCGGCACGATCAGGTCAAAATCCCGGACGGGCAGTGCATCCGCCATGGCATCCGTAAGATACGCAAGGCCGTCGTCCATATCGCGGAACTTGAGCTGCATGACCAGCGTTCTGGCAGCGCCCGTGTACATAAAGGGCGCGTAGGTGCTTACGATATGCTCCATGCCGCCGTTTTTGCAAAAGCGGCACACGCCGCCCGCCTCCACATAGCTTTTGCATCTTTCGCAGGAGGAGGCAGGGATGCGTGTATCCCACAGTCTGTCTTGGCATTTCCTGCACAGCGCATTTTTCCCGTCCATTTTGCGCGCTTCCCCGCAGATAATGCACCGGACGCCCCGAGGAAAGAGCACGGACAACATCACATCTCGCATAGCCGTTCACGCAGGGCAGTGTAGCGCATGGCGATATGATCGTTGCGCACCATGGAGGCGATGGCCTCCTCCCTGCCCACCAGCACCACCAGCTTCCGGGCGCGGGTCAGTGCGGTATAAAACAGATTGCGGTTCAGCAGCATGGAATTGCCGCCCACCACGGGCATCACCACGCAGGGGAACTCGCTGCCCTGGCTTTTGTGCACGCTGAGGCAGTAGGCCAGTTCCAGCTCCTCCAGTTGCTGATACATGTATTCCACATGGCGGTCGTCGTCATACTGGACGGACACCACTTTTTCTTCCCTGTCGATATCCAGAATGAAGCCCATATCGCCGTTGAACACGCCCAATCCCTCCTGGCCCGTGCTTTCGCACCGCCATTCCAGGGAGTAGTTGTTTTTGATGTGCATCACCTTGTCGCCCACGCGGAACACCGTATCGCCAAAGGTCATTTCCTTTTTGTAAGGTTTGGGCGGGTTGAGCGCGCTTTGCAGGAGCTTATTCATATTGGTCACGCCGCACACGCCCTTTTTCATGGGCGAAAGCACCTGGATATCCTGCACGGCGCTTTTGCTGTTTAAAAATTTGGGCAGGCGCTGGGCGCACAGACCCACGATGGTCTCCGCCGCATCCTCCTGACCGTACTTGCGCTCGAAGAAAAAATCGCTGCCTTTCTGGTTGAGTACGGGCATATCGCCCTGATTGATGCGGTGGGCGTTGAGCACGATCAGGCTCTTTTCATCCTGCCGGAAAATGTCCGTCAGCCGCACGGAGGAGATCACGCCGCTGCGCAGAATATCGCCCAGCACATTGCCCGCGCCCACGGAGGGCAATTGATCCGCATCGCCCACCAGAATGAGCCGGGTGCCGGGCTTCAGCGCCCGCAACAGCGAGCGCATGAGAAAGATATCCACCATGGACATTTCGTCCACGATCACGCAGGTGCAGTCCAGCGGGTTTTCCTCGTTGCGCTGGAAGGTTTCTTCATCGCCGGCGTATTCCAGCAGCCGGTGCAGCGTTTTGGCCTCCTGGCCGGTGGCCTCGCTCATGCGCTTGGCGGCGCGGCCGGTGGGCGCGGCCAGCAATACGTCCTTGCCCATCAGGCTTAAAATGCAGTTGATGATGGTGGTTTTGCCGGTGCCGGGGCCGCCGGTGATGACCATCAGGCCGCTGTGCAGCGCCTCGGCCACCGCCTTTTTCTGCACGGCGCTGAAGCGGATGGCGCAGCGCTTTTCAAAATCGGCGATCTCCCGCTCCACCGCCTGGGGCAGCACCACCTGCGCCGCATCCATGATCATGTGCAGACGCCTGGCCACTTCCCGCTCTGCATAGTAGAAAGCAGGCAGCATGACGCAGGTCACGCCGCCAAGCTCTGTCAGCACCACGTCGCGGCTGAGCAGCAGCGCTTTCAGCGGCTCCTGCAGCATTTCTTCCTCCACCCGCAACAGGTGCGCCGCGTGGGAGAGCAGCTGGCTTTGCGGCAGGTACGTATGCCCGCCGTTTCCCGCCGCCTCCTGTAGGGCGTACTTGATGCCCGCCTGCAGACGATATTCACTGTCCTGCATCAGGCCCATGGACAGGGCGATGCGGTCGGCGGTGAGGAAGCCCACGCCGTCGATATCGTCCACCAGGCGGTAGGGATTTTCCTTGACCACCTGCTGCACGCGGTCGCCGTAGCGCTTGCTGATCTTCACCGCCAGCGCCGGGCTGACGCCGTAGGACTGCAAAAACACCATGGCCTGGCGCACGGCGTACTGCTCCCTGAAGCTGTCGGCGATCAGTTTGGCACGCTTCCTGCCGATGCCGGGCACCTGAGAAAGCTTGGCGGGCGAATCGCTGAGCACTTCCAGGGTCTTGAGCCCAAATTCCTGCACGATGAGCCGGGCGGTTGCGGGGCCCACCCCGTGGATGAGGCCGCTGCCCAGAAAGCGCTCCATGCCAAGCAGGGACGTGGGCGTGCGCAGCTGGCAGCCCGTGGCCTTCCACTGTCTGCCGTACTGGGGATGCTCCACCCAATCGCCCTCAAAGCACACCTGCTCGCCGGGTGACAGCGCAGGCAGCACGCCCACCACCATCACATCCTGACGGCCAAAGCGGGCCTCCAGCACGGTGTAGCCGTTTTCATCGTTGCGAAACACGGTATCCTGCACCACGCATTCCAATTGTGCCATGCGCATCACCTGCCTTTCAAATCTGTATCCAAATCAATGTACCACGTTCTATGCCATCCGTCAATCAAAAAAGGGGACGCCCCCGAAGGGACGTCCCGAAAGCATTCTCATCACTTGAGGAAGGCGGTCATCATATAGCCCACGGTGTTGCCGTAGCGCACCTGCGTCCACTCGTCGCCGGGGGTGAGCACCACCACCTGATTGCCGGAATACAGTTTTTCGTACACCGCGCCGCTGACCTTGCTGGGAGCGGAGCGGAGGTTCACATAGGTGTTGCCGTTCTGCACCGTTTTGACGGGCACGCTGGGCACGCCGTGGAGCGTAACGTACTTGGTCATCACATAGCCGATGTTGCCGCTGCTCCTGCCGTACACCTTGCACCAGGTTTCGCCCTGCTCGATGATCTCCAGGCGGATGCCGTTCTTATAGGTGCACAGCACCTTGGCGGAGGTGGAGGGCTGCTGGCGCAGATTGAGGAACTGGGTGGCGCGGGGGTTGTTGACGATCACATAGCCGTTGGTTTTGGGCACGGACGTCTGGGGCTGACTGCCGGCGGACGTGCTGCCCGCCTTGCGCAGGAAATCCGGATCCATAAAGCCTTCCCGGGTGCCCACGCGCACAGCCCAGAATTCATCGCCCTTGAGGGTGACGGTGACGGCGGTGCCGTTCTTGTAGCTGGCCAGAATGCCGCCCTTCATCGAGGGTGCGTTGCGCAGGTTGAGGCCGCCGGAATTGCCGGTGTGCACAATGTAGTTTTCCTCCTGCGCGCCGCCCGAAACCTGCACAAATTCCTTGCGGAAGTAGCCGGTGTTGCCGTCCTGCATCCGCACGTAGTACCAGCCGTCCGCGTAGCCGAGGGTAGAAAAGCCGGCGCCGTTATAGTAGATGGCCAGCACGGGAGCGCTGTAGCTGGGATACTGGCGGAGGTTGAGGAAATGGGAGGACACGGGGTTTTTGACCACGCCCGTATTGCCCACGCCGCCCATTTCGCGGACGGACGTCAGATAGTTGCCGGCCATATAGCCGTAAGCGCCCGTTTCCACCACGCGGCAGTAGTGCCAGCCGTTATCCTCATGGGACAAGATCTCCACCCAGTCATTTTCATAAGCGCGGCCCAGCCACTGGGCAGAGGCAGAGGGCTCCTTGCGCAAATTGAGGGTGGCGCTGCCCGTCACCACCGCATATTCCTTTTCCGCGGCCAGCGCAGGCACAGAGATGAGCGACAGGGCCATCACCAGTGCGCACAGCGCAGACAGTAAACGTTTCATGTTCCACTTCCCCTTTCAAGTGCCTTGTACTTATTCAACGAGGGTTTTGATCTATCTGTTCCCGCAAAATGCCTTTGCAGGAAAATTTCTTTACATCAGATCCACCAGCACGCTGTTTTGCAGGTCCATGCCCCGGCGCGTCAGCTTCATCACGCCGTTTTGAACCGTCAGAAGCCCTTCCCGGACGGGCTTTTCCATTTTGCTGCCAAAGGCCTCATGGAAGGTCATTCCGTGCATGCGGATAAAGTCTTCTTCCGCAACGCCCTTTGTCATGCGCAGACCCAGCATCACGCTTTCAAACACCGCGTCCTCGCGGGAGATCACCTGCTCCTCCCGCGGTTGTCCGGCCAGATAGCTTTCCAGCCCTTGCGGGTTTTGCCAGCGGACGCCGTCCATAAAGCCTGCCGCCGCGCAGCCGATGCCGATGTATTCGCCCCGCATCCAGGTATCCACATTATGCCTGCATTCGTACCCGGGATACGCAAAATTGCTGATCTCGTACTGCATGAGCCCGCGATTTTCCAATACGCTGCGGCAAATTTCGTACATGGCCCGCTCCTCTTCCACGTCCGGCAGCGTCCACCTGCCGCTTTCCACCATGCGGTGCATGGGGGTGTTTTCCTCCACGATCAGGCCGTAGCAGCTCAGGTGTTTGGGGTCAAGGGACAGGGCAAATTCCAGCGTTTCCCGAACGTCCTCAAGGGTCTGGGTAGGAAGCCCCAGCATCACGTCCAGGTTAAAATTACAAAACCCCATACGCTTGATGAGCGCCACGCTCTTTTCCACGTCCTCCCGCCTGTGCACGCGGCCCAGCAGCGAAAGGAGACGGTTTTGCGCCGCCTGCATGCCCATGGAAATGCGGTTGAAGCGGTGATCACGGAGTACGGAAAGGAATTCCTCCGTCACCGTGCCGGGGTTCATTTCGCAGCTCATTTCCGCATCGGGCAGGATGGCAAAGCGCGCCTCCATGCGGCGCAGCACCCTGTCCATTTCCTCCGGCGGAAACAAAGAGGGCGTGCCTCCGCCGATATACACCGTCCGGATGGACACGCCTTCCTGCGCGGCACGGTCCATTTCCCTTTCCAGTGCGCGGGCATAATCCGCCATAAGGTGCTCCCTGCCCGTGTAGGAGGCAAAATCGCAGTAAGCGCATTTGCGCACGCAGAAGGGCAGATGGAGGTAAAGACCTGCTTGCTTCATCGTATTCATATCAGTTGAGCTGCATCAGGTACACATCGTCCCCGGATGCCAGCAGCACCCGTCCCCCGTCCATCATGCCCAGGAAATCCGTGATATGGGCGTCCATGGGCAGGGAAAGGGCGGTAAAGCGCCTCTCGCCAAAGCCGGTGCGGTACACGCTGTCGTCGGAGAATGCGTAGATGCGGTTGCGGTACACCACGGCGCCCGCACAGGAGGTGGGCAGGGTGTACTGGTTATCCGTGTTGCCATACAGGAGACGCAATGTGCTGATGCCGTTTCCCGCAGCGCCGGAGGCCTGACGGGAGGTGGCAAAGAGCAATTGGGCGTTCTGATAGGAAAGATCGGCATGGATGAGCTGCCAGCCGTACACCAGACGGGTGCCGCTTTCATCCTGGGTGCCGCGATAATCATATTTGGTCAATTGGCGGGTGGTGATCACGTTCAGCTGACTGCCGGCATAGAGCACCTTGTACACCAGCGGCTC
>SVGT01000018.1 GCA_015056175.1 Clostridiales bacterium
CAGGCAGCTGCTCGCACCCTTTGATGCCGATATGGCGGCTTTCATCCACGCAGAAATGCGCAAACACGGCGTGAAGCTGGCTTTGGGGCGCATGGTGAAAGGTTTTGAGGAAAAGGAAGGCGGCGTAGAGGTGCTTTTGGAAAATGCTGCGCCTCTTCACACGGATTTGGTGGTGCTTGCCATCGGCGTTACGCCTGAATCATCGCTGGCAAAGGACGCAGGGCTTGCCCTCGGTCTCAGGGGCAGCATTCTGGTCAATGACCGGATGGAGACCTCCGTCCCGGATATCTACGCCGTGGGCGACGCGGTACAGGTGAAGAACTATGTTACCGGCGAGGACGCGCTCATTGCGCTGGCAGGCCCCGCAAACAAGCAGGGCCGAATCGCAGCGGATAATATCTGCGGAGGCGACAGCCGGTATCAGGGCGGTCTGGGAAGTTCTGTGATTAAAGTGTTTGATATGACCGCTGCGATCACCGGCATGAACGAAACCAATGCCCGCAGTTCCGGTCTGGATGCGGAAGCTGTGATCCTTTCGCCCATGAGCCATGCGGGCTACTATCCGGGCGGCAGGGTGATGACGATGAAGGTGGTCTTTGAAAAGGGAACTTATCGCCTGCTCGGCGCACAGATCGTGGGATATGAAGGCGTAGACAAGCGCATCGACGTGCTGGCCACCGCTATTTATGCAGGGATGAAGGCTACCCAGCTGAAGGATCTGGATCTGGCTTATGCGCCGCCCTATTCTTCCGCCAAGGATCCCGTAAACATGGCAGGCTTTATGATTGACAACATTGCCAGGGGAACGCTCAGGCAGTGGCGGCTGGAGGATGAGGCAACGCTGCCCCGCGACGGCAGCGTTACGCTGCTGGATACCAGAACCGAAGGCGAATACGCCCGGGGGCATATTGAAGGCTTCAGAAACATCCCCGTTGACGAACTGCGCGATCGGCTGGATGAGGTCGAAAAAGGCAAGCCGGTTTATGTTATCTGTCAGAGCGGCCTGAGAAGCTACATTGCCAGCCGTATTCTGGAGGGAAACGGCTATGAAGCCTATAATTTCGCTGGAGGGTTCCGGTTTTACGACGCGGTCATGAATGATCGCGCGCTGATTGAAACGGCTTATGCCTGCGGGATGGATAAAAGTGACGTATAAAAACAGAGAATGTCCGCCATGTGTTTTGCACCGGCGGACATTCTTGTTATCTGCACAAAGCTGCAAAGAAAGCCTTTGATGAGCTGGGTCTGAAGAAGCTGCCCACGATCAAAACCTTGCGGACTGAGTATGCTGCGCTCCTTGCGGAAAAGAAACAGACCTGTGCTGAAGATCGTCAGGCGCGGGATGAAATGCAGCATCTGCTGAAGGCAAAGGCTCATGTGGAAATGCTGTTGGCCTATAGACCCTTTCTCTCACTCAACGCAAACAGTTCTTTCGCAATACTGCCGGTAACATGGTTAACAAAGGCACATCCTTGCATCCGCCACAAGGACGTGCCTTTGTTCTCCCAAATTGCATGTCATTTTCTGGTCGCGAACGAAAATCTTTTCTACGGTATGACCGGCATCCTGTGCGCCGCGCATGAATTCATCGCAGAGAATATCGGAGTTTCCGCCTTTTCTCGGGCTGCCGGAAAGAATCAGGATCTTCTTGCTCATAATCGTATTCCTCCATTACTTGCCGAAGGATGCGAAGCGCTCCACCTGCGCCGGATCGTAGTGGGAAAAGAACAGCGTCTTTTCAGTATCCAGTGCAGCGATGGACTGCATATCGGCCTCATCCAGCGTGAAGTCGAACACATTGAAGTTTTCTTCCATGCGCTCCTTGTGCGTGGACTTCGGGATGACCACCACGTCGGACTGCATCAGATAGCGAAGCGCGATCTGCGCGGCGGTCTTGACGTGCTTTTCAGCGATCGAGATCAATGTCTCGTTGGAGAACATGCCGTTCTTGCCTTCGGCGAAGGGCGCCCATGCCATGTGCTGCGCACCGTACTTGAGCAGATATTCATGAGCGGTCCTCTGCTGATGGAACACATGGGTTTCGATCTGATTGACGGCAGGCTTTACTTCCACAAAGCTGGTCAGATCAATAAAGCGGTCGGGATAGAAATTGCTCACGCCGATGGCGCGGAGCTTGCCGGCCTTATAGGCTTCTTCCATGGCGCGGTAGGTGCCGTAGTAATCGCCGAAGGGCTGATGAATAAGCATCAGGTCGATGTAGTCGGTCTTCAGCTTGCGCAGAGATTCCTCGATGGAGGCCTTCGCCTTCTCATAGCCGTTGTTGCTGATCCAGATCTTGGTGGTGATGAACAGCTCTTCACGGGGCAGACCGCAGTTCACGATAGCATTGCCTACGCCTTCCTCGTTGCCGTAGGCCTGCGCAGTGTCGATCAGGCGATATCCTGCATTGATGGCATCGAGCACGCAGCGTTCGGTCTCATCATTGCGGATCATGAATACGCCAAAGCCCAGCTTGGGCATCTTTACGCCATTGCTCAGGGTTACAAATTCCATATCCATCCTCCTCATTTGTCAATCGTTCCGAAAACGTCTTCGATCTCGCCCATGAAGATGTAATGCAGATCGCCGTCGCGGTAGAGTGTGTCGCGCACGAACTCAGGCAGTTCATCCTTGCCTATCTGATGAGTATAAATCTTTTTGCACACGAAGGTCAGGGTTGCCTCCTCAAAGCCCACAGCGTTGTCCAGCATCTTCGGCGTAAGAGTGGTTTTGCTGATCTTGTCGGGCTCGTTGTGACCGGAGTGCATGCCCAGATAGCCCAGATCCTGTCGCTTTTCCTCCGGGAAGAAGCACACGGTGAAGCGTTCGCCTTCCAGCAAAATATCGCTTGTGCGACGGCTCTCGCGCAGGAAAACGGTGATAATCTGCTTGCCCTTCATCGGCGGGCCCCAGATGGTGCCCATGGTGCCCCAGCCGATGGTCATGGTGTTGTATTCCGCAGGCGTTCCGGCAGTACACAGCGCCCACTGGTTGTTGAACATGGAAAACACGTCATATTTTGCTGCTGCAAAGTTATCGATATTGATATTCATCGTCATTCCTCCATTCAGAATCGGACTTGTACTAAGTGTTTCTGTATGCTACAATACCAGTGTAACACCCGGTTGTTACAACCGGTCAAGAGCAAATTGCAATCCGAAGGAGATTTTTATGTATACAATGAAAGAAGTCTGCCGCGAAACCGATATGACCTATGAAGCGCTGAAATTCTACTGCAATGAAGGCCTCGTCCCCAACGTAAAGCGTGATGCCAACAATCACCGGGTGTTCGATGATCGCGACGTCGCGTGGATCAAGAGCCTGACCTGCCTGAAAAACTGCGGAATGAGCATACAGGAGATGAAAGTATATATCGGTCTTTGTCTGCAGGGAGAGCCCTCTATTCCCGAAAGAAAGGTGATCCTCACCCAGAAGCGGGAAGATCTTCTGAGGAAGATGGCGCAGCTGCAGGCAAGCATTGACTATATCGACTGGAAACAGGGATTCTATGATGATGTGCTGTCCGGAAAAATCGAGTATTACAGTAATCTGATTTCAAAATGAAAAAGCGATTGATTCTTACAAGAAGAGTCATAGGCAAGATGACAACAACACATTCCACATACTTTGGCAAAAAACAAAAACCGCCAAGGGGGTGATTTCAGAGAAATTCTGAAGCTACCGGCCTGGGCGGTTTTTCTGCATCCAAAGCAGCCGAAGAAAACAATTTCGCGAAACTATCTGAGAAAGTGCTGGCACCAAGGGTTTTCGGACTAGGGGGTAAAAAGAAAATCACTCAGCCTTTGTATCAAAAGCTGAGTGAAGATGTGGCACACCCGGCGGGATTCGAACCCACGGCCTTCCGCTTAGGAGGCGGACGCTCTATCCTGCTGAGCTACGGGTGCAAGGGCTGTTTTCACAGCCTTGTTATCATAGCACAAACGGGCGCAAATCGCAAGGGTTTCTTTTGCGCGGGGTGAACGGGTTTAGCCCTGGGCTGCTGCGGACTGCTGTCTTCCCAGGTTGGAGCGGCGGTAATACAGCGCCAGCAGGATACTGCACACCACCCAGCCCATGGGGTAGGCAAGGCCGATCATCACAAAAGAATGGCCCAGAAGCTTGGCCACAAACAGATAGGCCTGGCGGAATGCCACAAAGGAGAAGAGCAGGATGAACATGGGGGCGCGGGCATTGCCTGTGCCGCGCAGTGCGCCTGCAAAGATCTGGTTGAAGCAGATGGTGAAGCAGAAGGGGGAAATCAGCAGGATGAACTTCTGGCCGTAATCCAACACCTCCTGATCGGCGGAAAAGAGGGAGAGCAGAGGACGGGCCAGCACCATGATCAGAGCGCTTACGGCCACGGTGACGGAGATGGACAGCGTCAGCGCGGTCTTTACGCCCTTACGGGCGCGGGTAAGCTGCTTTGCGCCGTAATTCTGCCCCACAAAGGTGGTGCTGCCCATGGCGATGGCCTGTACCGGCAGCATGGCGAAGGCGTCCACCTTGTTGTAGCCGGACCAGCCGGCCATGCAGGAGGAGCCGAAATGGTTGATATAGCCCTGTACGAATACATTGGAAAAGGACGTAACGGCCTGCTGGATGCCGGAGGGCAGACCCACGTTCAGGATGCTGAGCACCGTTTCCTTGTTAAGGCACAGCCTGTTCCAGCGGATGCCGTAGGCGGCCTGATCGCGGGTGAGGAGCGCAAGCACCAGGAGCGCAGAAAGCCCCTGGGACAAAATGGTGGCATAGGCCACGCCTGCAACGCCCATGTTGAAGGTGACTACAAAGATCAGATCACCGGCGATATTGACCAGCGCGGAAAAAATGAGGATGTACAAAGGACGGCGGCTGTCGCCCACGGCGCGCATGATGCCCGAACCCATGTTGTAGAGCATCAAGCCGGAAATGCCGGAAAAATAGATGGTCAGGTATTGATGGGAAGATGCAAATACGTCGTCCGGGGTGGACATAAACTTCAGCATGGGCGTGACCAGGCAAAGGCCGATCACCGTAAACAGGGCGCACAAAATCAGCGCGATGGTCAGCGTGGTATGCACGGCGGTATGCAGCCTGCGGTTGTCATGTGCGCCGTAGTGCTGGGAAATAATGACGCCTGCGCCGTTAAAAAGACCGGCGCTGAAGCCCACCAGCATGTTGAGAATGCTGCCGGTGCTGCCCACTGCAGCCAGCGCTTCCTTTCCCACAAACCGGCCTACCACGATGGTATCCACCGTGTTGTACAGTTGCTGGAACAAAAGGCCCAGCATCATCGGCACGGCAAAGCCGATCAGATGACCCAGGATGGAGCCCTGCGTCATATCCGCATCCTTGCCGCGAAACAAACGAGCCATGAGGTTATTCCCTCCTTCTTTAGCGTGTTAAACTATCATATCATATCGCGCAGCATCCGTCAAAGGCGGGGGAGAATTTGTCCGAATTGGGTAAAATATTGACGAATCAACAGATTCCCGATATAATAAACGTATCGCATGCTGACAACACGCAGAGGGGGATACATCCATGTTTGGAAAACGTGCGGACGGAAAAAGGATTCGGAATATTGACCCTATTGTATCGCTGACGCCCTATCTGATGCCTATGCGCTGCGATGCGCAGGTCATGATGGATTTTAAGGTGGATTTTGAAAAGCTGACCCGCTATATCGCAGCCAAGCGCGAAGAAGGGTATCAGATCACGTTTCTGGAGATCCTGATTGCCGCCTTTGTGCATACTGTGGCGGAGATCCCGGAGGCTAACCGCTTTATCGTCAACAAGCAGCTTTACGCCCGTAAGGATCTGACCGTGGCCTTTACCGTGCTCAAGGAAGGCAGCTCCGGCGTAAACGTGGAGGAAAACACCGTCAAGTGCAAATTCTTGGCTACGGATACCATTTTCGACGTGACGGATCGCGTCAAGAAAGCGGTAGAGCAGAGCAAGAAGGAAGAAGCGGACAACGCCACCATGAAGATTGCCAAGGTGCTTGCCAATCCGCTGCTTGCCAATCCGCTGGTGGCGCTGGTCCGCTTCCTGGACCGCGTGGGGCTCCTGCCCGGCGCCATTGTGGACGCCAGTCCCTTCCATACCAGTGTGTTTATGACCAATATGGCGTCCATCGGCATGCCGGCTGTGAAGCACCATATCTATAATTTCGGCACCACCTCCATGTTCTTCTCCATCGGCATGGTGGAGCGCACCACGGGCGTGGGGCCGGACGGCAAGGCGGTGCGCAAGCGCATGCTGCCTCTGGGCGTGGTGGCGGATGAGCGTATCTGCGCGGGCGCCGTGTATGCGCGTCTTGTGGACGGCATTATCAAGGGGCTCAACGATCCTTCGATTCTGGAAAAGCCTGCGGAAAATATCCGCTATGAGGAAGTGACCGCCTATCGCCTGGACAAGGCGGAGGAAAAGCGCCTGCAGGAAGCACAGAAGCACATTACCGCCTGATGAAAACAACAAAAGACCGACGCGTTGGCGCCGGTCTTTTTTGATGCGCGTTTTTATGCTTCTTCAAAGGTCACGTTGATATGGCCGTTGGAGGTATGGCAGGTAAGGGCTTTGCCGCTTCCCTTGGTGCGGGCGGGAAGATTGTTAAAGCCGTTGCTGGTGCGGGAATCGATGGCGTATTCCGCCATGCTGCCGGGAAGCGTGGCATCGATACGGCCGTTGGAGGTGCGCATGATGTAGCAGGGGAAGCGGGAAGTATGGCATTCAATGGCGCCGTTGGAGGTGCGCATGGACAGCATATCATCGCCGCTGCAGTTTTCCGCAAGGATGCGGGCGTTGGAGGTGGACAGATCCACGCAGCCGTGGCAGGACGTATCCTTGATCTGGATGCGGCTGTTGGAGGTCTGGGCTTTGATGCGGTCAATGACGCTGACGCCGGTCAACATGATGCGGCCGTTGGTGGTGGAAAGCTGCAATTGCTTGCAGCGCACGCCGTCCGCATGGATAGCGCCGTTGGAGGATTTGAGGCGGATTTCGCCCATGCCCGTCAGGTTGTGCAGGGTGATCTTGCCGTTGCAGGTTGCAATGTCCATGGCAAAGAGCATATCGCAGGGCACCCGGATGTGCACGGTGGGATCCATCTGCGGTTCGGAACGGAAGATGGGGTCCAGAACGTTGCCGATGTTGATGCCAAAGAGGGTGACCGATTTGCGCATCAGCGGCATTTTTTCAATCAGGCGCAGATGGCCGCCCAATTCTGTGTATTCCAGGGGCTGGTTTTCATCCTCCAGGTAGGTGATGGTCAGCGCAGAGGTGGGAGACGGCTCGATGACCACGGCGCGGTCCATGAACACCGCTTCCAGAGAACTCAGATCGCTTTGGGTGTAGGTGATGGTGCAGGGGGAGATGGGACGGGTTTCCTGGGCGTCCGAAGGCGGTGCACTGTTCACGCCGTACTCCTTCAGCATACGGCTTGCAATCACTTCGGCGCTTTCCATGGCGCTTACGGCTTCCTCTTCCGTCATGCCGTCTTCCATCCGGTCGCAGAGCAGTTCGGCATAAAAGGATATGGTAGCGCTTCTGGTTTCTGCATCCAGAAAAGAAAGGGATTGGTTGAGTGTTTCCAGATACTCATTGCGCGTCATGGCCGGCGCCCTCCTTGATGAAAGCCAGTACCTGATCCAGCTCCGCCCATTCCTGCAAAAAATCCTGAATGCGGCGGACGCCCTTGTCGGTGATGGCGTAGTATTTGCGGAGCCTGCTGTTATGCTCCATCGTGTATACGGTGAGATATTCCGCCGTTTCCAGACGGCGCAGGATGGGGTACAGCGTGGATTCGGATACGGCGATCAGCGCGGATACGTCCTTGATCAATTGATAGCCGTAGGAATCTCCCCGCCTGAGCATGGCCAGTACGCATACCTCGATGAGACCGCGTTTTAACTGTGCATCCAAAGGGCAACACCTCCTTGTGAATAATATTATACGACGCATAGTATAACGTGTCAACAAGTATTTTAGGATTTTTTTGGATAAGTATGCTGCAGTTTGCGCATGCTGACAGGGGAGGAAAAACGGATGCGATGGCTGCTGATCATCCTGTTTGCCCTGTGGTGCGCGCCGGTCAAGCTGGGCGCGGCCTTCAAATGGCAATCGGGCGATAGGGGAGAGCTGATGCTGGGCGCAACGCTGTGGGGCGTGCGCGTGGCACGGAAACTTGCATGGCCGGAGAGCGAACGGATCGCCCCGGAGGAGGGAGCACAGCTGCAAAGGGAGGCGCAGGAGGGGCGCGGCGGCAAGGAAGCGGACAGGCGGGGAGTGAGCCTGCTGATCCGGTTGATCCGCACGGTGCTGATCAGCAACCGGGCAAGAGGCTGGTTTGTGCGCTGTGCGAAAAACGAGCACACCCATATCCTGGTGCAGGTGGGGTTTTCGGATGCGGCAGCCTGCGCCCTGGCAGATGCCATCGTCAAGGCGCTCTTTGGCATGCTGGCAAGAAGATTCCCGGGAGGCCGTTTTTGTTCCCGCGCTGTACTTGGGCAGAAAAGCAGTGTGCAGGGGATGTGCATAGTTCGCATCCGGCTGGGCAACCTGTTTTCAGCAGCATTGCTGGGCGCTCTTGGCTATCTGGCGTCCGGCAAAAAGCATAAGGAGGAAACTGTATGGAGCATCATCCCATCGAAAAACTGATGCAGACCACGCTGGAAAATATCAAGGAGATGGTGGATGTAAACACTGTGGTTGGGGAGCCCATTCCGGCCGGCAGCGGCGCCACCGTGATCCCCATATCCCGGGTATCGTTTGGCTTTGTGGCAGGCGGAGGCGATTACGAAACAGGCAAGGCGCATCTTGAAAGCGCTCTTGCGCAGACGCCCTTTGCGGGAGGCTCGGGCGCAGGCGTATCGGTGCAGCCGGTGGGCTTTCTGGTGGTATCGGATAGCGGCGTGCATATGCTGCCGGCACAGAATACCACGCTGCTGGAGCGGGCTGTGAACTGCCTTCCCCAGGTGCTGGAGGACGTAAAGAGCATCCTGCCCGGGTGCGACAGCAAAAAGGACGGATACACGGGATGAAAAAATGCCTGATTAGCGCGCTGCTTTCCATGCTTTTGTTCCAGGGAGCGGCGCTGGCAGATGAATCCCGGTCGTCTGTTCTGATCGAAAGGGAAACGGGCAGGATCCTCTATGAGCATAACGCCCACGAGCCCTTGCCCATGGCGTCCACCACCAAGGTGATGACGGCACTGCTGGCCCTTGAAAACTGTGAGCTAAACGAACCGGTGACGGCGGGCAAAAATGCCTTTGGCGTACCGGGCACCAGCATCTATCTTGCGGAAGGGGAAACGTTGACCATGGAGCAGATGCTCTACGGTCTCATGCTGCAGAGCGGCAACGATGCGGCGGTGGCTGTAGCCGAGCACGTGGCGGGATCGGTGGACGCATTCTGCCGCATGATGACGGCGCGGGCAGAGGAGATCGGCTGCGAAAACACGGTGTTCATGACGCCGCACGGACTGCCCAACGAGGTGCATCATACCACCGCCTGGGATCTGGCACTGATCGCAAGAGAGGCGATGCAGAATGAGGATTTCAGGCGGATCGTAAGCACCAAACGCATGGAGATCCCCTGGGAAAACCACGAATACAACCGGGTGCTGACCAATAAAAACAAGCTGCTGTCCTCCTGCGAGGGCGCAACGGGCATCAAAACCGGCTATACCAATAAAGCGGGCAGGTGTCTGGTTTTTTCGGCGGAAAGAAACGGCATGGAGCTGATCGGCGCAGTGCTCAACTGCTACAGCTGGTTTGATCAGGCGGCGCAGATCCTGGATGCGGGCTTTGAAAAATATGAAATGGTTACGCTGCTCTCCGCAGGAGAAAGGGTGTGCGAGGTAGAAATTATAAGGGGTACAGTTCCGCACATCGGCGTATGCGCCCGCGTGCCGCTGCGTGTACCCATGGAAAAGGGAAAGCTTCCCCGTCTGGAAACGGATCTGCCGCCGGCGCTTCCAAGCGGCGTTCGTGCGGGCGATCAGGTGGGCAACGCCATGCTCTATGACGGGGAGGAATTGCTCCTCACCGTGCCGCTCTATGCCATGGAGGATGCGCCGGAGAGCGACTTTCGCTTTCATATCCGGCAGGTGGTGGAAAGATGGCAGGCTGTATCTCCCTGACAGCATCCAGGCGCTGATCGCCTTTGTGATGTGCGGGGGAGGCGCGTTCGCTTTCTTCACAAAAATGAGAAGCCTATAAAGAACAGGAGAAAAATATGCGTTTACAAAAGTATCTGGCCCAGTGCGGCGTCGCCAGCCGCCGTCATGCCGAGGAAATGATCGCCCAGGGGCTGGTCAGCGTCAACGGACAGGTGATCACCCAGATGGGCGTGCAGGTGGAAGAGGGCGACGAGGTGTGCGTGAAGGGCGAAGCAGTGCGCCCGGAAGAAGTGAAAAAATATGTACTCTATCACAAGCCCATCGGCGAAGTGACCACCGTATCCGATCCCGAGGGCAGACCTACCGTGATGCAGCATTTCCGGGATTATCCCGTGCGCCTTTACCCTGTGGGCAGGCTGGACTTTGACAGCGAAGGGCTGCTGCTGCTCACCAACGACGGGGATCTGGCCGATAAAATGATGCACCCCAGCAACGAGGTGGACAAAACCTACCTGGCCCGTGTGACGGGCAATGTGACGCTGGAAAGCGTGCGCGAACTGCGCATGGGCGTGATGCTGGACGATCACAAGACCAGCCCGGCCCGGGTGCGTATCATCAAGGAAGAAACCTTTGCAACCGTGGTGCTGGTGACCATCCATGAGGGCCGCAACCGCCAGGTGAGGCGCATGTTTGACGCCGTGGGGCATCGGGTGCTGATGCTCAGGCGTGTGAAATTCGGCCCGCTGGAATTGGGCGATCTGAAGCGGGGGCAGTGGCGTGAACTGACGGATAAAGAGGTTGACGCGCTGAAAAAGAGCCTATGAGCGAATATGTACTCAGGTCCGCCCGCTTTCAGGCGGCGGAGGTGCTTAACCGCGTGATCCAAAATGGCGATACGGTGGTGGACGCCACCATGGGCAACGGTCACGATACGGTGATGCTGGCAAAGCTGGTGGGGGAAAACGGTCATGTGTATGCCTTTGACGTGCAGGAAATGGCAGTTGCAAGCACCCGGCAGAAGCTGGAAGCGGAAGGGCTGCTTGAGCGCGTGACGCTGCTTTGCACGGGGCATCAGAACATGAAAATGCACGTCCCGGTATCCGTCCGGGCAGTGGCCTTTAACCTTGGCTGGCTGCCCGGCGGGGACAAGAGCATCACCACGCTGTGGGAAACTACCTTTCCCGCGATCAATGCCGCGCTGGACTTGCTTTTGCCCATGGGCGTATGCACCGTGTGCGTGTATCCCGGCCATGAGGCGGGAGAAAAGGAGCGAAAGGCGCTGGCGGAATATCTTGCCAACTTGCCGCCTCAGCGGTATAATATACTCAGACAAACCTTTATCAACGCAGGCCCGGGCGCGCCGGAATGCTTCGTCATTCAGCGGCAGGGTGCGTAAAACAGGAGGAAAAACCAATGAAACTTTCCGTGCTGGCTGTGGCGCTGGGCGACCGCAGTCTGGATGAAGCGCTGAAATTCCTGAGCGACCGCAATGTTAAGAGCGTGGAGATCGGCTGCGGCGGTTATCCCGGCAAGGCCCATTGCGATCCCCAGGTGCTGCTGAACGACGAGGAAAAGCTGAATGCGTTCAAGGCCACCTTCGAAAAGTACGGCATGCAGATTTCCGCCCTGTCCGCTCACGGCAACGGTGTGCATCCCAACAAGGAGATCGCCAAGCAGTTTGAGGACGATTTCAAGGGCGCCGTGCTGCTGGCTGAAAAGCTGGGCGTGGACCGCGTGGTGACCTTCTCCGGCTGCCCCGGCGGCAGCGCCGAGGATAAGACTCCTAACTGGGTCACTTGCGCCTGGCCCCCGGATTATCAGGAAATTCTGGAATACCAGTGGAACGAAGTGCTGATCCCCTACTGGAAGAAGATGGCAGCCTTTGCCAACGAACACCATGTGTACAAGATCGCCTTTGAAATGCATCCCGGCTTCTGCGTGTACAATCCCGAAACCATGAAGCGCATCCGCGAGGCGGTGGGCCCCACCCTGGGCGCCAACCTGGATCCCAGCCATCTGTTCTGGCAGGGCATCGATCCCATCATGGCGGTGCGCGAACTGGGCGGCGACGGCATCCACTTTATCCACGCCAAGGATACGGTGCTGGATCAGTACAATATCGCCAAGAACGGCGTGCTGGACACCAAGAACTTTACCAAGATCCGCGAACGCAGCTGGCTGTTCCGCACCGTGGGCTACGGTCATGACGCCAAGATGTGGAAGGATTTTGTCAGCGAACTGCGCAAGGTGGGCTATGAAGGCCCCGTGTCCATCGAGCATGAAGACGCCCTCATGAGCGGCGAAGAAGGCCTGAGCAAGGCCATCCGCATGATGCAGGACGTGATCATGGAAGAAGAACCCGGCGAAGTGTACTGGGCATAACAGCGATATGGGAGCCTCTCTCCGGGGAGGCTCCTCTTTGTACGCACGCAAGTAAGATACGCAAGAGAACGAGAGAGGAAAACTGCATATGCACAGAAGATGCCTTGCGGCTTTGTTTGCCGTATTGGTGCTTGTTTCTTCCTGCGCCTTTGCGGAGGATGAAAATTCACGTAAGGTGTTTATGGCCGGGGAATGCGAGCCCTTTGCAGAGGGCGAGGAACTGCTCACCCTCTATGTATGCCCGCTGACCGGCGCGGACGCCATGCTGCTCACCTATGGCGAGCACACCATGCTGGTGGATACCGGAAAGAAAACGGATTTTGCGCTGCTTGAACAGATGCTTGCGGATGCAGGACTTGATCATGTGGACATGATCTTCAACACCCATCCCCACAGCGATCACATCGGCGGCGTGATCCCACTGGTGGAAAGCGGCTTTCCCATCGGAAAGTTTATGACGCTGTATCCCCACGACCATACGGGCAACGCCATCGTCCAGCGCTCTTCCATTGAAACGCTGGCGGAATACGGTATCCCCATTGAGGATATGCAAGACGGTGACGTGATCCCCTTTGGGGACGTGAAGATCACCGTGATGCGGCAGGAAAAGAAGGTATCGGACAACGATCTTTCCGCCATGCTGATGGTGGAGTACGGGAGTACCCGGCTGCTTTTGACTGCGGACGTGGAATACATCGGCCAGTGGTACCTGGTGCGCATGCATGATCTGAAGGCGGACATTATGAAGTATCCCCATCACGCAGTCAGCCGCATGAACCCTGAATTCCTGGAAGCGGTGCAGCCTGAGTTTGTGTTCATTCCCCACGGCTCCAGGGATACCAAAAACGCCCAGAAGCAACTGAACATGGCGGGCGTTCCCTTCAAGTATGCCACCTGGGGCCCCATCACCATCGAGAGCAACGGCGAAAAATGGATCGTCACCCAGGACGTATACACCAATCTCAAATAAGCGCAGCAAAAAAATCCCCTCAGGCAAGCGCCCGGGGGGATTTTGTTATTCGTTTATTCCTGCTCCTGCAGCCATTCGGGCTTATCGCCGCGGCCGGCCTGCAAAAGAGCGTTGAAGAAGGGGACCACGTTTTCTTCGTTCTGGTTGCTCACCGAGATGCACATGACCATGCCGCGGTTATCCAGCAGGAAGCCGTCCATATAGGCAAAGAGCGTATCGGTGGGGATGCCGTAGATGTGTTCCTCGCCCGTGTAGGTGGGAACGCCGTCGTCGTCATATTCCTCCACGATCTTCACCCGGCCGGCTGTCAGATCGATCCCGTCGGCGTTGATCAAGCCGCTTTCCAGGTATTCATCCAGCGGCAGCATGGCTTCCGCTGCGGCGTAGCTCTTGAAATCGTCCATTTCCAGGAAGAAGATATCGCCTTCGCCGGTGGCCAGGAACACCTGCAATTGCATGACGGCGGCATAATCATTGCCGGGCAGCATGGTGACGGAGGAAACCGTTTCCATATCCGGGGTGACCTCTTCCCACAGGGGCTTTAGGAAGGCGTCGCACATCTCGGTATTGGCGGAGGCGCTGCTCATGTACACGTCAATGCGCTTGTCCTGAGGAGAACGGTACGCAGTGGTGGTGTACAGAAAGCTCCAGCCGCAGATGGCTAGGACGACGATGGCGATGTACTTCCAGCCGTTGTAGGTCAGATGGACGCGGAGGTGTTCCTTGTCAACAGGTGTGCGAATGGTCATGGGGAGGTCTCCTTCTTGGCAAATCAGTCCCTGGGCTTCATGGTGGGGAAGAGGATTACTTCGCGGATGGTATCGGCGCCGGTGAGCAGCATCACGCAGCGGTCGATGCCCATACCCATGCCGCCCGTGGGGGGCATGCCGTATTCCAGGGCGTTGAGGAAATCTTCGTCCAGCATTTCGGTTTCATCATCGCCGCGCTCGCGCTGCTCGGCCTGCTTTTCAAAGCGGTAGCGCTGATCGATGGGATCGTTCAGTTCGCTGTAGGCGTTGGCCAGCTCGCTGTGGCAGATGAACAGTTCAAAGCGCTCGGTCAGGCGGGGATCCTTGGGGCTGCGCTTGGTCAGCGGGCTCACTTCCACGGGATACATGGTGATGAAGGTGGGCTGGATCAGCTTTTCCTCCACGCGCTGGTCAAAGCAGGCGTACAGGGCGTTGCCCCAGGTCTTTTCGGCGGCTTCGCTGAGCTCCACGCCCTTGGCCTTGGCGGCAGCCACGGCTTCGGCGTCATCGGTGATCTCGTTAAAGTCGATGCCCACGTATTCCTTCACGGCGTCCACCATGGAAAGACGGCGCCAGCCGGGGGTCAGGTCGATCTTTTCGCCCATCCATTCCACTTCGTAGGTGCCCAGGATCTCCTTGGCGGCGCCGGAGATGATGCCTTCGGCGATATCCATCATATCATGGAAATCGGCATAGGCCTGGTACAGTTCCACGGTGGTAAATTCGGGGTTGTGCTTGGGGTCCATGCCTTCGTTGCGGAAGATACGGCCGATCTCATACACACGGTCCATGCCGCCCACGATGAGACGCTTGAGGGGCAGCTCGGTGGCAATGCGCATGTACATATCAATGTCCAGCGTATTGTGGTGGGTGATGAAGGGACGGGCCGCAGCGCCGCCGGCGATGGTGTTGAGCACGGGGGTTTCCACTTCGATGTAGTTCATGTTGTCCAGGTAATTGCGCATGAACTTGATGAAGCGGGAGCGGACGATGAAGTTCTGCTTCACTTCGGGGTTGACGATCAGGTCCAGGTAACGCTGACGGAAGCGAAGGTCGGTATCGGTCAGGCCGTGGAACTTTTCGGGCAGGGGATGGAGGCACTTGGTGAGCAGGGTCAGCTTCTTCACGTGGATGGAGGCTTCGCCCGTCTTGGTGCGGAACACCATGCCTTCGATATGCACCAGATCGCCGATATCGTACTGCTTGAAGGCGGCGTAGGCTTCTTCGCCCACGTCGTCGCGGCGCACGTAGATCTGGATTTTGCCATCCCGGTCCAGGATGTGGGCAAAGGCGGCCTTGCCCATCAGACGGCGGCTGACCATGCGGCCGGCGATCATCACGTCCTGATTTTCCAGGGATTCAAAATTGGCAATGATTTCGCCGCTGTGATGGCTCACGTCGCACTTGGTGATCACATAGGGATCATGACCTTCTGCGCGCATGGCGTCCAGCTTATCGCGGCGGATTTGTTCCTGTTCGGAGTAGTTGAGTTCTTCAGGCATTTGTGTGTTACCTCGCTTGCAAATTAGTCCTGGCGGCTGATCTCAAGGATCTCCAGCTGAATGAAGCCGTCGGGGGTTTCCACATCCACCACGTCGCCCACCTGATGGCCCAGCAGCGCCATGCCCACGGGGCATTCGTTGGAGATGCGGTTGTTCATGGGATCGCTTTCCAGCGCGCCCACCAGCGCATATTCTTCTTCTTCGTTATCTTCCACGTACTTCACGCGCACGTTGGTACCCACGTTCACCTTATCGGTGGACACGTTTTCATCGCTGATGATAACGGCGCTGCGGATGGTGGCTTCCAGCTCCATGATCTCGCGTTCCAGGTTGGCCTGCTCGTCCTTGGCGGCGTCGTATTCGGCATTTTCGCTCAGGTCGCCGTAGCCGCGGGCCACGTTCAGCTTTTCAGCCACTTCGGCGCGGCGGGTGGTGGTCAGGAAAGCCAGCTTTTCTTCCAGCTTCTTCATACCTTCGGCGGATACAACCTTGCGGTTCTGGTTTTCGTGCAGTTCGCTCATGGTAAAATTCCCCTCTTTCTGAAATGGGCGGCGCATGCGTCCGCCTGAGGCAGAAACGCCTCAAAGACCTTCAGGTCAAATATATGCTCAACCGCTTGCCATTCTTCCGTGCTGCGGACGGTCCATCCGGCCAGTACGGGATGAAACAGACGTGCGATTTTGATGGAGAATGCGCGGCACCCAATATCGCAGGACAGGAAGTGGGGCCGGGCATACAGGTGGATAAACGGGCACAGGGCAAGGTACAGCGCCATGCCTTTGCCGCGGGCGACTAATTGGCCGCGGGGCGCATGGGGCGAAAGCTTCTTAAGCATGCGCAGGATGCGCGGAGAAAAGGAAACGAGCAGGATGCTTCCTGGATAGCTGCCCGCGGCGTCTGCAACGGCTTTGACCAGCATCCGGGTCTGCGCTTTTTGCTTTGGAGGCTTCACTTCGATCATCACAGGGGATGGAGAAAGCTCCTTCAGCGCATCCAAAAGAGTGGGAATCCCCTCTTCGGATCGGGACAAACGCAGCCTGCAAAGGTCCGCATATTCCGTATCCTCTACGCGCTGATCCGTGCCGCACATGCGTAGAAGATCGGCGTCGTGGAATACCACGGGGACCAGATCCCTGGTGATACGCACGTCCAGTTCTGTGCCAAAGCCCGAAGCTTTTGCGTGTTCAAAAGCCGTCAGGCTGTTTTCGGGCGCGTGCTTTCCGTGCAGCCCGCGATGGGCAAAGGGCGGAAAATGCGAAAATGGACGAAGCCTTCCGGCGTCCGGGCGGGGCAGGAAGCACAGGAAAATCAGCGCGCCTGCCAGCAGCAGGAGAAGCATTTGCGGCATGGGAAACTCCTTTCGGGCAGAATAAAAAACACCCGTTGCAAGGAATCGTCCTATTATACCCCAGAAACGCTTGCTTTGCAACCGAAAGCGGGCTACATTTTATGGCGATATTGTGGCGAAAATGGATGAAAGCAGGTGCAAAGCGGGAAAAACTGTGATAGAATGGGCATGGAAACTGATTGCGGAGGTTATGTATGGCCAAACGCTTTATGTTATTGGCTACGGGCGGCACCATCGCCAGCGTAGCGGGAGAAAACGGACTCAAGCCCGGCATGGGCGCCAAGCAGTTGCTGAGCAATGTAACGCTGCCTCCGGACGTGATCATCGATTACAAGGACGTATTCTCGCTGGATTCCAGCAACATCCAGCCCGAGGAATGGCGCGTGCTGGCGGGGGAAGTGTACGAGGCGCTGAAGACCCACGACGGCGTGCTGATCACCCACGGCACGGATACCATGGCCTATACGGCGGCGGCGCTTTCCTATATGCTGCCGGAAATGGGAAAGCCTGTGGTGCTGACGGGATCGCAATTGCCCATCGGTCATCTGCTTTCCGATGCGCCCATCAATTTCAGCGAGGCGCTGGCTGTGCTTTCGTGCGCGCCCTGCGGCGTGTACGTGGTGTTCAACCACAAGGTGATCCCCGGCACCCGCGCGGTGAAGATGCGCACCACTGCCTTTAAGGCGTTCCATTCGGTAAACGGGCCGCTGGCAGGCTATATCGATTCCGACGGCGTGCACATGGAAAAGAATCTGCCCAGGCGCAACCCGCCGGGCAGCGAACTGATGGACAGCATCGATCCCCATGTGTTTTTGCTCAAGCTCATTCCCGGCACCTCCCCCGAGGTGTTTGATTTTCTGGCGCAGGCGGGCTACAAGGGGCTGGTGCTGGAAGCCTTTGGTATGGGCGGCTTGCATTATATCCGCCGTAATCTGGTGGATAAACTGCAGTCCCTTGGCGATCACGGCATCATCACGCTGGTCACCAGCCAGTGCATGTTTGAAAAGGCGGATTTCACCCATTATGAGGTGGGCAGCAATGTTTTGTCCCAGACGGTGTTCAGCGGCGGCGATATGACCACCGAGGCGGCTGTGACCAAGCTGATGTGGGTGCTTGGCGATATGGAAAACAGAAAGCAGTACCTGACCAAAAACATTCGCGGCGAAATGAGCGAATAAGCAGAAAAAGCAGCCGGAGAACGCCCGTGTTCTCCGGTTTTTTTGCTTTTTTTGTCTGCCGGAAAAATTTTTTCAGATTTTTTTGAAAAAAGTGAAATATTCCGGCGGTTTTGTGCGTCCAATCCATCGGAAAGGGGGGAGAAGAATGGAAAACCGCGAAAGAGAAAATCTGTCGCCCCGGGAAGCGGTGGAAATGATCGTAAGGGAGCACGGGGACAGGCTCTACCGGCTGTGCTGTTTGTATCTTGGCAATGTGCAGGACGCCCAGGATGCGGTGCAGGAGGTACTCATCAAGGTGTTCAGGCACTGGGATACGTTCCGCTACGAGAGCGCGGTCAGCACGTGGCTGGTGCGCATTACGGTGTATACCTGCCGCGATCTGCGCAGGAGCAACTGGTTTCGGAAAGTGGACAGAAGCTTTTCGGCGGACGACGTGCAGGATAGAAGGGAAAATGAAGCGCAGCTTTCCGGCGACGTGACGCAGGCCGTTTTGCAATTGCCCGAAAAATATCGGCTGCCCGTCATATTGCACTACTATCAGGGGCTTGCCGTAAAGGACGTGGCGTCCATTCTTCATATCCCCTTAAACACGGCGCTGACCCGCCTCAAGCGCGGGCGGGATCAATTGCGCGGGAAACTGACGGAAGGAGGCGAATTGCGATGAACCCAAACAGGGACGACATGGACCGGATCGGTGAAGAGCTGGAAAAAGAGCTTCAGAACCTTCACCTGCCCGACGGGGTGAAGCAAAAGCTTTCTCAAAAGATGAAAAAACCATACAGACAGCACCGGGGCGCATGGATGGCGCTGCCCGCTGCGGCGGTGTTTGCGGTGCTGCTGGTCTATGGATGGCTGGGACAAAGCGTGCGCGACCAAACGGATGCGCCCGTTCCCATGAGCAGCGTGCCTATCGATCATGTGGTAGCCAGGGTCAATGTGCGAAATCTGGACGCCATCCTGTATTCCGCCCGGGCCGATGAAAACGGCGGCATCTGGCTGGAGTACGCCGTAAACACGGTGGCGGATGAAAAAGTGGTGGTGCGTAAAGAAGATAGCGCCGCCGCCACGGCCTACGGCATTGGTGAAAACGATCTGAACCAGCCGCGGAATGCGCAGGCAGATACGTATACATGGACGTCCTTTAACGATTATACGGAAAAGGGCCCCCTGCCGCCCGCGATGGCAAAATCGAAGGATGTAGTGTATGAGGTATTCTACATCACAGGCTTTGCGCTCAAGGATGCTGCGGGCGACACAGTCGGCACCTGGCGGCATTCCGGCCACAGCCTGATGCAAAGCGGCATGATCCTTTCCTCCTATGAGCCTGCGGACGGGCGTGCAAGGGACGTTCTTTTGCAATCCGACGCGGGAGATACGCTGACGATCGCCTTTGACGGCGTGCCGGCAGGCAGCAGTGTGTATACACCCACATCCGGTCAGGTGTGGGAGGAAAACGGAAGTCTTACCGTGACGCTCCCCCTGGGCATGGAATAAACACGCCTGAAAACAAAAAACAGGTCCGCACCTGCGGGCCTGTTTTTGCGTGTCAGTTTTTTTCGGAGCGGAACATTTTGGAGGGCGCCTTGCCAAACTTGCGCTTGAAGCGTTTGGAAAAATAGAACACGTCACAATAGCCCAGGTAGGAGGCGATCTCGCTGATGTTCATGCCGGTGGAGCGCATCAATTCGCAGGCGTAGTACAGCTTTTCGCTGTTGATGTACTCGGTCACCGTGGTGTTGAGATGGCGCTTGAAAAGCCGCTCTGCGTAGGACGAGGAAATGCGGCAGTGCTCGCACAGATCGGCCAGGCTGATGGATTTGGTCAGGTTCTTTTTGATGTAGACGATCATCTTATCCAGCGCCGGGGGATAGTTGTTGCTGCGGTTTTCAAACTCGGTGATCTCGCCGATGAGCAGCAGGATCTTCTGAAATTCGGTGTCCAGGATCAGCCGTCCCGTCATGGTGCCGTGGGCGTTATGCTCGGTGCAGGAAATGATGCAGTTGTAGATCTTGTTGTAATCCTCCCGCACGGAGGTTTTCAACGGGAAATAAATGCGGTCGTAGGAAGCGGGGGTGAGGGTAAAGGTGAACACACGGCGCAGATCCCGCAGGGGCTCCGGGCTGCTTGCGGGAGAAATGGTGCCGCCAAAATGGAAAAAATAGTACTCGCAGTAATCGGTGGTGTTGCCGCGGTAGGGGGTGTTGGCCGGGATGATGAGGATATCTCCGGCTGCAATGTGGTAATTCTCGTCCGCCACCTGAAAATCTGCCTGACCGTCGATGACAAATACCATCAGGTTTCGGGCGATGGTCCTTTTTTCCGTACTTTCCCAGCCGTTTTTCTGCATCATGCGGCCAAACATGGTACAGCCGATTCTCTCGCTGATGTCCAGTGCGTACAACATATATCCTCCTTGGAAGGAATGTGCAAAATGATCGCGAATAATATAGGTACATGATAGCGCTGAGAAAATGTTTTGTCAATAAAGAAAGTCAATATAGCACAAAAATTATGCCGTTTCATTCATGGCGGCACAAGTGCGGAATGAAGTAATATGTAAATATGAAAGGGGACGTGCCAGATATGAAAGCATTGACCATTCGGTACGAAAACGGATTTTATCTTTCGGGCGAAGGTTTTGCGCCCGTGATGAAGAAAAACGGCGATTACTGGCGTCTGCACCTGGATGAGTGCGTCTGGGGCGGCAACAGGGAAATCGGCGTATATTCCCATGCCCAGAAGGAGCCCCGCGTTACGCAGGAAGGCGACACGCTGACTGCGGTTTACGATACCGTGGTGGACGAAAAGGGCACCGAGCACAATATTGCGCTGACCCTTTGTGCCACCGTTGCGGAGGGCAAGGTGCATTACAGCGCCACCATCGACAACAAATCCCGCGTGCGTGTGAACGAATTGCAGTACCCCCTGTTCCAGGTGGAAAAGCTTGCGGGCGATTTGGAAAATGACGTGCTGGTGATGAGCCGCGGCCTTGGCCAGAAGGTGCGCAATCCTCACGGCGACGCCATGAGCAAGCACACGGAATACATGGCCGCGGACTACGACGGCGTGCTGCGCATGATCGAGTATCCCGGCGAGATCACCATGCCCTTCCTGGGCTTTGAAACGGGCGATGTGTACTTCTACCTGGGCGCGCATTTCAACGAATGGCGCAAGTTCTGCCTGATCACCGGGTGCGAAGCGCGCAATAGCTCGGACAAGTACTTCCTTACCGGCGTCGCCACCTATCCTGTGGTGGAAAGCGGCGAAAAGGTGTGCTATGAGGGCTTCACTGCGGCGCTGTTTGAAAAGGACTGGCGCAAGGGCGTGGATTATTACCGCGCCTGGGCGGAGAGCACCTGGCTCAAGCCCCTTGAAAAGAAGGATTCCGTAAAGCAGCTGCAGGGCTGGCAGCGCATCATTATGAAGCACCAGTACGGCGAGATCTACCACACCTACGACGATCTGCCCCGCCTGTACGAAGAGGGCGCCAAATACGGCATCAACATGATCCTGCTCTTTGCCTGGTGGGAAGAAGGCATGGACGCCGGCTATCCCAATTACCGGCCCGACGAGCGCATGGGCGGCGCGGCAAAGCTGACCGCCGCCATTCAGAAGATCAACGAAATGGGCGGCCGGGTGATTTTGTACGCCAACGGTCACCTGATTGATCTGGCCACCGATTATTACAAAACCGAAGGCTACAAGTACACCATGAAGGGCATTGACGGCAGCGAGTATCAGGACTTTTACAAGTTCTCCAACTCCGGCACGCTGCTTAAGTTTGGCCACAAGGCCTTTGCCATGGGCTGCTTTGGAACGAAGGAATGGCCCGACAAGGTGCGCGAGATTGAAAAGCGTCATCTGGCGCTGGGCTCCAACGGCACCTTCTTTGATCAGCTGGGCTGCGCCTTCCATCTGTGCTTTGATAAAACGCACTCCCACGGCAACCGCATTGACCTGGATCCCGAGCTGCGCTGGCAGGTGATCATGGATATGCGCAAGGAGCTGGGCGAAGATCAGTGGTTTGGCACCGAATGGCCTTCCGACCGCATCAGCCCCATGATCGACTTTACCCATGGCTGCGGCTTTGCCATGCAGTATACCGAGGACAGCTATCCCCACATTTTCCGCTACGCCTTCCCCGAGGTGACGGTGACCAACCGCTTCCTGCACGATGAGCAGGAGGATTGGGAAAAGCATCTGAACTATGCCTTTGTGCACGGCCTCATCTACGACGTGGCGCTGTACCGCTGCCGCGCCAAGAGCATTGAAGAATGCCCCAACCTGGCTGCGTACATGAAGAAGCTCATCGACATGCGCAAGGAATACCTGCCCTTCTTTACCGACGGCAAGTATGACGTGCCTGCGCTGGATATGCCCGAAAAGGTGTGGGGCGCTACCTTCACCCTGAACGGCAAGACCATCCAGACCGTGTGGAACGATTCCGGCAGGGATTACGTGCTGCCCCACGGCGAGGACAAGGGCGCTGTGGTGCATCACGGCGAAGTGAAAGTGCTGAAGGTGTAAAAATGTGTGGTTTTGAAAACGCCGTTTGCTTACGCGCAGGGGCGTGGGAAGCCTGCGTTGTGCCTGCGTTTGGCATGAACATGGTGTTGCTCCGCTGCGGCGGAAAAGCGATCCTCCGGGAAGCGGGGGATATGAAAACGCTAAAAGACAGCCCCTTCCTCTACGGAACGCCCCTTCTGTTCCCGGCCAACCGCACGTCGGGCGGCGCCTTCACCTTTGAAGGGGAAACCTATCATCTGCCTGTCAACGAGCCCAACTGGAACAACCATCTCCACGGGCTGATGTATAACGCGCCCTTTACCGTCACGAAGCAGAGCGAAAGCAGCGTTACCGCAGTATATGAAAACAGGGGAGAGCGCTATCCCTTTCCCTTCCGGATGGAGATCACGGATACGCTGGATCGTGCGGGCATGCGCCGCAGAATAACGCTTACCAACACCGGAAGCAAGGCCATGCCCTATACCATGGCGTTCCACACATCCTTCCGGGAGCCGGAACGCTTTACAGTGCAGATCGGCAAAAAGCATGAGCGCAGCGCCACCTTTGTGCCCACCGGGCGCATGGAGGAACTGAACGCTCAGGAGCAAACTTATCTTACCGGCTGCTGCCCCCGGGGCATCGCCATCAGCGGCTATTTTGAGGCCGCGGGCACGGATGCGTATCTGGACGATATCCGCTTTACCGCATCTGAAGGGTTTGATCAGCGGGTGCTGTTCAACGGCGGCGGAGAGCAGGGCTTTCTGTGCATCGAGCCCCAGGCAGGCTGGGTGAACGGCCTGAATATCCCCTCTGCCCACAAGGTGCTTGGGGCAGGGGAAAATGCGCAGTATGAAATCGCCATCGGAAAGGTGTGAGCAGAATGAAAATCACTTGGATCACCCAGGCGGGTCTTCTCATCGAAACGAATGGATTGACGATCATGATCGATCCCTATCTTTCGGACAGCGTGGGCAGGATTGAAGGCAAGCATCGCCGCGTGGCGGTGGATGAAGCGCTGTTTGACATTTGCCCCGACGTGATGATCTTTACCCACGACCATCTGGATCATTACGATCCGGACACGGCGCCCCGGTTCCTGACCAAAAAGGAAAAGGGCATGGTGGTTTTGTCGCCTCATTCCTGCTGGATGAAGGCCAAAGCCCACGGCGCGCCCCACAATTACGTACGGTTTGAGCCCGGCGTGGAATGGACGGAAAAGGGCGTGCGCTTTATCTCCGTGCCCGCCGAGCACAGCGATCCCTGCGCCATCGGCGTGGTGATCGAGGCGGAGGGCAAGCGCATGTATGTGACGGGGGATACGCTGTATTCCAATCCCGTTATCAACACGCTGCCGGAGAACATCGACACGGTGTTCCTGCCCGTCAACGGCGTGGGCAACAACATGAACATGCAGGACGCCACCCGCTTTGCCAGGGAGATCGGCGCAAAGCGTGCCGTGCCGCTGCACTACGGGCTGTTTGACGATCTGAATCCCGCGAATTTCGATTTTGACAACAAGGTGATCCTGGAAAGCTACAAGCCGGCGGAATTCTAAAACCGGTATAGAGCTGGAAAGACCGGCTGAAGGGAAAAACTGCCTGCATCCGGCAAAAAATATGCAAAGAAACCGAAGGGGGAAAACGATATGAAGAAAGCAGTATTTGTGACCGGCGCTGCCGCCGGCACCGGCTATTGCATTGCTGAAACCTTTGCCAGGAACGGCTACAACGTGGTGATCACCAGCCGCAGAAATGAAAATTCTGCGGACGCCGCCGCCAGGATCGCTGCGCAGTACGGCGTGGAAGCCTACGGCTATGAGCTGGGCATCCGCAACGAGCAGCAGGTGAAGGACATCTTCAGCGATCTGGATTCCAAGGGCGTATTCGTGGAAACCGTGGTGCTCAACGCCGCCAACCTGGGCTTTGGCAATGATCCTGCTAAGGGTATGGATTTCTGGACGGTGCCTGTGGAGGAGTTCCAGGAAGTATTTGAAACCAACCTGGTGTGGAATTTTATGATCGTCCGTCAGGCTGCCATGCGCATGAAGGAGCAGCACAAGGGCGCCGTGGTGTTCATTTCCTCCAACACCGCCCATGCCGCCATTCCCAACCGCAGCGCCTACTGCGCCTCCAAGGGCGGCATCAACGCCATGACCAAGGCCTTTGCCGTGGATCTGGGCCCCTACGGCATCCGTGTGAACGTGGTGCTGCCCGGCACCATCAAGACCGATCGCTGGCGCAAGATGGGCGCCTCTGCCATCGGCGGCCAGATGACGCCCCTGGGCGACATTTCCGACTTTGAAGACGTGGCCAACGCCGCCTATTACCTGGGCAGCGATCTGAGCAAGAATGTGACCGGCACCGAGATCGTGGTGGACGGCGGCATGACCAGCCAGCTGTATCCCCGGTTGCTTGACCAGCTGCTCAAGGAAAAGAACGGCTGATAAAACAAAAAAGCGTCATCCCAATCGGGACGGCGCTTTTTGTGTGCGCTTATCTGCTGCGGTGCTTGAAGCGCTCCACAAAATCGATGAACTTATCCAGGAAGGCGCTTTCGCCGAAGGTATTGACCTTGAAAAACAGCGCCTGACTGCCGCCGGATGCGATGGCGGAAACGAACAGATCATCACCTTTGCCAAGGACGGTGACGCTCAAACTGACCCGGTTGCCGCCCATGTAGCTGTAGCGCTCGTACACACGCACGGCGCAGCGCACGTCCTGCACGGAAACGTCGCTGGAATCCTCAAGCGTTGCGGAAATGCTGCCGTTCAGGATTTCCCGGTCCATTTCGGTGACGAAGGTGTAAAAATCGCCCGTCAGGCGGGTCTCGCATTTGGCCATAAATCTTTCCCCTCTTTCAAAAAAGGAGCGGCGCTTTGGCCGCTCCGTATCGATATTATTCTGCAGTGTCTTCCGTCATGTCGATGATGGGCAGGGTCTGGGCGGCGCCGCCGGCCACGTAGGCGGGCAGCTGGCCGTTCCACTGCTGCACTTCGTTGAAGGAGATCAGCTCATCCGTCAGGGATTCGGCGATCAGCTTGTTGGCTTCGGCTTCAGCCTCGCTCTTGACCTTGATGGCATAGGCGGCGGCATCGGCGTCGATCTTGGCCACGGCGGCTTCGGCCTCGGCTTCGATGCGCTGACGTTCGGCCTGCTGCTGGGTTTCCATGGTCTTCTGTTCCTGCTCGATCTCAGCCTGCAGCTTCTTCTGAGCGGCGACCTGCTTGGCTTCGACGGCGTCGGTGAAGGCGTCGGAGAAGTCGATGTTTTCAATGGACACGCTGATGATGTTGATGCCGTAGGCTTCCATTTCCTTGCTCAGGGCTTCCTCGATCTGGGTGGAGAGCACTTCGCGGGAGGAAACCAGGTTTTCGGCGGTGTACTTGGAGAACACGGCCTTGGTGTTTTCCATCATGCGGGGGTTGATCAGCTTGTTGAAGTAATCGGTGCCCACTTCCTTGAACAGGTTCATGGCGGTGGACTTGTTGATGGCGTAGTTGATGGAGCCGGAGATCTCTACCTGCTGGATATCGCTGGAAAAGGCCTGGGTGTTGAACACGGTCTTCTGCTCGCGGTTATCCATGGTGATGATCTTCTGGAAGGGGCTCTTGAAATGGAAGCCGGCTTCCAGGGTCTTGTCCTCCACCTTGCCGAAGGTGGTCACGATGCCGGTGTATCCGGTGTTGACCTGAACGGTGCAGGTAAAGAGCAGCACCAGAGCCAGGACGACGATCAGCGCCAGAATGATGATGGTCTTGGCGCCTTTTTTGTTGGCGGGTTTTTTGACGGTTTCGTGGATGGGCTTGGGATTGTAGTACTCCATTTTTTTATCTCTCCTTTTGCGTTGCTTGAGTACGGTGAAAGTATAGCATGGATATGAAGCGGCGAAAAGGGAAAAGGGAATCAAAACATCAGTTTTCCGCTTCAAATGTCGCAGGGACGCTCTTAAACAGTATACTGGATTGCGGGAAAAATGAAAAGAGGAAAATTTGGACAAAAGATGGGCAAATGAAAACTGCTCCCGGAAGGGGAGCAGTGAATACGTTGATGGGAGAGAAGGGGGATCAGCCCTGCTTGGCGCCGCACTCGGAGCAGAACTTGGCGCCCTTGGGGATGCGTGCGCCGCATTCCATGCAGAACTTGGTATCGCCGGCGGGGGCGGATTGCTGGGGAGCGGCCTGCTGAGGCTGCTGGTTCTGCTGCATGGAGAACTGCATGGCCTGGGTCATCATGGCGGCGGCGCCGAAGCCTGCGCTCATGCCGGCAGCGCCGTTTTGGTTATTGGCAGCGTCGCGCATGGCTTCCGCGGCCTGGAACTGGGTGTACTTGTTCAGATCGCCCAGCACGCCCATGGAGGTGCGCTTGTCCATAGCCTTTTCCACTTCTTCGGGAAGGGAAATGTTTTCGATGATGAAATCGTTGAGCTTAAGGCCCAGGGGAGCCAGGCGCTCGGTGAGAACCTGCTTGGCGTACTGGCCCAGTTCATCGTAATTGGCAGCCAGATCCAGCGCGGGGATCTTGCTCTGGGCGATGGCGTCGGACAGGCCGGAAACCAGCATGCGCTTGATGTGGCCGGTGACGCCTTCGGTGGTCATCAGCTGGGTGGTGCCGAACACTTCGCGCAGGAAGGCCACGGGCTCGCTGACGGAGAAGGCGTAGATGCCAAAGGCGCGCAGGCGGATCATGCCGAATTCCGCATCGCGCATCATGACGGGATTGCTGGTGCCCCACTTCTGGTTGAGGAACTGCTTGGTGTTGATGAAGTACACTTCTGCCTTGAAGGGGGAATTAAAGCCGTACTTCCAGCTCTTCAGCGTGGTGAGGATGGGCATGTTCTGGGTGGAAAGCTCGTAGCGGCCGGGCATGAAAACATCGGCCAGTTTGCCCTCGTTCACCATGACAGCCACCTGGCTTTCGCGCACGGTGAGCTGCGCACCCATCTTGATCTCGTTGCCGTCCCGCTCAAAGCGGTAGACCATGGTTTCGTCATCCGGCTGAGTCCATTCGATTACGTCGATGAACTGACCGGTCAGTTTGGAAAAGAAGCCCATGTGATAACCTCCTTATAAATCATTCGGGGTAATTGGGGGAAAAGGCCTTCAGGCTCTGGATCATGCCGCATTTGTCCACGTTGATGTCCAGATCCAGATATTCCTTGATGCGCTCGATGCTGTCCACCATGTGGAGATTGGCACGGGAGATAAAATCCTCCATATCCTGGCTTTCGCCGCCCTTGGGGATGGCGGCCACGCGGATGTGGCGGGGGGTGAGCACGGCCACGGCGAAATAAATGCGGTCGATATAGCGGCCGAAGAAATTATTCCGCAATGCACGCTCCAGACGCTCAAGACCATTGTGGTGCATGGTCATGTATACCTCGCCCTGGGGCATGTCCAGTTCGTACACCATGCAGGGGCGGGTGAAGGAGATGTGGGAACGCAAAAGCTTAAACTGGCGCTCTGCCATGGCAAAGTCCTCAATGTGACCGGCCAGGAGGCTGTGGGTCAGTTCATCCCGCATGAAGGTGCGCATGGCTTCGTCATCGTACGGCTCGTCCGCATAATCGCTGTGCAGACGGCGCATCATTTCAGCCAGCTCACGGAGCACCACCAGCTGCTTGTTCTTATCGTGCGTCACGGCGAAGATGGCCATGCTGGGGCGGTCGTAATGCAGGAAATGGGAAAGCGCCACACCGTTCTTCTTTTCAAAATGGTAGCCTACGGCGTCGATGGCGCGGGAGTTGAGAAGATCAATAGCCTCCTCGGAGGTGGATGCGATCAGGGGAAGGTGAAAACCCATTTCACGCCAGGGGTAGCTTTCAAAGGCGTCCCGGATATCCTTTTGATCGGTTGCGAGCAAAAGTTTGTACATGATTACCTCCAAATGCTTTACGCGTTTCCATTATACATGTCTTTTCGCATGTTTGCAATGGCTATTTTGTCCACTGAAATGTACACATTTTGGAAAGATGTGTACATTTGCGATCATGCGGAAGAAAAAGTGGGCGTTCAGGCACGGGGGGAGAGATTTTGAGTGTGTACATTCAAGGAAAAACTGTGATATAATACCCATATCTTTTTTCGAAAGGACGATTGTATGGCAACTGCGATTTTGCTTCCCGGAAAGGAAAAACGTGTGTTTACCGGCCATCCGTGGATCTTCAGAAGCGATATTGAAAAAGTGAAGGGCGAGTTTGTGCCCGGCGACGTGGTCACCGTGCAGGCAAAAAACGGCCGCTTCCTGGCCAAGGCGATCTATAACCCCAAATCCCAGATCGCGCTGCGTATCCTGAGCCATAAAGATGAAGAAATTAACGCAGAGTTCATCAGGAGGAAGGTAAGGCGCGCCGTTGAATACCGCAGAGCCTTTGCGGATCTGCACTCCTGCCGGTTGATTTTTGCCGAGAGCGACGGACTGCCTGCCGTCATCGCCGACAGTTTTGGCGACGTGATCTCCCTCCAGTGCCTGGCACTGGGCATGGAGCAGTTTAAGGACGCCATCTGCGATGCGCTGGAGGAGGAGATGCACCCTGCTGGAATCTACGAGCGCGGCGACGTGCCGGTGCGCGAACTGGAGGGATTGCCGCTGGAATGCAAAACGCTGCGCGGCCAGGTGCCGGACAAGGTGCTGCTCATCGAAAACGGCGTCAAGTTCAATGTGGACGTCAAAAACGGCCAGAAGACGGGCTTCTTCCTGGATCAGAAGGAAAACCGTGCCGCCATCGCGCCCTTTGTGAAGGGGCAGAAGGTGCTGGACTGCTTTACCCACACCGGCAGCTTTGCCCTGCATGCGGCCCGCTATGACGCGGCGGACGTGACGGGCGTGGATATTTCCGAGTTTGCCTGCGAGTGCGCACGGGAAAACGCCGCCCTCAACGGGTTTGAAAACGTGCGCTTTGTGGCGGCAAACGCCTTTGACTTCCTGCGGGAGCAGAGCGCGGCAGGGGAACAGTACGACGTGGTGATCCTGGATCCTCCTGCCTTTACCAAATCCCGCAGCGCCGTGCAGGCGGCAGAGCGCGGCTACAAGGAGATCAACCTGCGCGGCATGAAGCTGCTGCGGGACGGGGGATACCTGGTTACCTGTTCCTGCTCCCAGCACATGCTGCCCAATCAGTTCCGCGAGGTGATCTATGCCGCCGCCAAGGACGCCCATGTGCGCTTGCAGCAGGTGGAATGGCGCACCCAGGGCAAGGATCATCCCATCCTGCTGGCAGCGCCCGAAACGCAGTACTTAAAGTGCGGCATATTCCGTGTGGAAAAAGATTGACCAGAATACACATGAAATGCATAAAGCATGCGCATAGATGCATAAAACGTGGTATAAATTCAGAAAAATTGAAAATTTCTGCATAAAAATTCAAAAAAGGTGTTGACAAGCGTATGAGAGCGTGCTATACTCTCAAACGTACCCGATAGGTAATCTAAATTCTGGAGGAAATAGAAATGAAAAAGTTTGCTGCTATCCTGATGGCCCTGGTGATGATCCTGTCCGTGTCCGCGTTTGCCGAAGAAGGCAACTACCTGACCTGGGCAACCGAAGCTACCTTTGCTCCCTACGAATTCTACGGTGAAGGCGAAGAAGTCATCGGTATCGATGCCGAAATCGCCGACGCCATCGCCAAGAAGCTGGGCTATGACGGCGCCAAGGCCGAAGACATGGGCTTTGATTCCATCCTGCCCGCCGTCACCGAAGGCAAGGTTGACATGGCTCTGGCCGGTCTGACTGCCAACTCCGAGCGCATGAACAGCGTGTACTTCTCCTTCCCCTATGCCACTTCCACTCAGGTTGTGATCGTGAAGGAAGGCAGCCCCATCACCACTGTGGATGACCTGTTCGTTGAAGGCAACAACTACGCCATCGGCGTGCAGCTGGGCACCACCGGTTATCTGTATGCCACCTGGGATATCGAAGAAGCCGGTCTGGGCACCGTGGAAAGCTATCCCTCCTACGTGGACGCTGTGCAGGCTCTGCTGAACGGCAAGGTGGACTGCGTGCTGATCGACGGCGCTCCCGCTGACGTGTTCGTTGCCGAAAACGAAGGCCTCCAGATTCTGGAAAGCGCCTACACCGTTGAAAGCTACGCCATCGCCATCTCCAAGGACAACGTGGAACTGCTGGGCAAGGTGACTGCCGCTCTGCAGGATCTGATCGCTGACGGCACCGTGGACGCCATCATCGAAAAGTACATCCCCGCTGACGAAGCTGCCGAATAACAAGCATACAAAGCATGAATAAGATGGGAAGCGGATGATCCGCTTCCCTCTTCATGTGTGAATGGAGGTACACCCCTTGCTGAATGCCTTTGCCGAATGGTTTTCCGGTGTGAAAGCCGAATTCGTACTGAACTTTATTACCAAGAACCGCTGGAAGATGATGCTGACGGGCGTGGAAAATACGCTGATCATCACCTTTGTGGCGGGTTTGATGGGTATTGCCATCGGTATTGTGGTGGCTATCATCCGCTCTACCTGGGACAAAACCCATGATACCATGCGCCCCGGCATCGGCAAGGCGGCATTCTCTGTGATCAACTGGATCGCCAAGGTGTATCTGACCGTGATCCGCGGTACGCCCCTTGTGCTGCAGCTGCTGATCATGTACTTCATCATCTTTGCATCGTCCAGAAACGATCTGGGCATTGCTATTCTGGCCTTTGGCATCAACTCCGGTGCCTACGTGGCGGAAATCTTCCGCGGCGGCATCATGTCCATCAGCAAGGGACAGTTTGAAGCCGGCCGCAGCCTGGGCTTCAACTATGTGCAGACCATGCTCTACATCGTCACCCCCCAGGTGTTCAAAAACGTACTGCCCACGCTGCTCAACGAATTCATCGCCCTGCTGAAGGAAACGTCCGTTGCGGGCTATGTGACCGTGATGGACCTGACCTACGCCGCCAGCCGCATCCGCGCCGCCACCTTTTCGCCCTTTATGCCTTTGGTTGGCTCGGCTGCGATCTATCTGGCGCTGGTCATGTTCTTTACCTGGCTGGTAGGCAAACTGGAGAGGAGGCTGCGTAAGAGTGAGCGCTGATAACAAGCATGTGATGATCAAGGTGGAAAACCTGCAGAAGCATTTTAACGACGGCGAGCTCAAGGCGCTCAACGGCGTCAACGCCCAGATCCATCAGGGCGAAGTGGTGGTCGTCATCGGCCCCTCCGGCAGCGGCAAGAGCACCTTCCTGCGCTGCCTGAACCTGCTGGAAGTGCCCACTGCCGGTACCGTGACCTTTGAAAACGTGGATATTACGGACAAGAAGGTGAACATCAACATCCATCGCCAGAAGATGGGGATGGTGTTCCAGCAGTTTAACCTGTTTCCCCATATGACGGTGCTCAAGAATATGACCGTCGCGCCCACCACTTTGCTTAAAAAGAGCAAGGAAGAAGCGGAAAAGAAAGCCCGCGAGCTGCTCAAGCGCGTTAACCTGGCAGACCGTGCCGACGCCTATCCCCATCAGCTGTCCGGCGGCCAGCAGCAGCGTATTGCCATTGTGCGCGCGCTGTGCATGGATCCGCAGGTGATGCTCTTTGACGAACCTACCAGCGCGCTGGACCCCGAAATGGTGGGCGAGGTGCTGGACGTAATGAAGGGCCTGGCACAGGAAGGCATGACCATGGTGGTGGTTACCCACGAAATGGGCTTTGCCCGCGAGGTGGCCGACCGCGTGATCTTCATGGACGGGGGCGTCATCGTGGAAGAAGGTACGCCGGATGAGATCTTCAACCATCCCACCCAGCAGCGCACCAAGGACTTCCTCAACAAAGTGCTGTAACATTTCACGCCGTCTTCGGACGGCGTTTTTTGCTGGAAATGCATAATTCGACCCAATTAGCGCCTTTTGCACTTGTAATTTTTCCGAAACAGGCGTACAATAGTGTTGCTGTTTTGATACAGATTGATTATATGATATAGGAAGGAACTGTATAAAATGAGCGAATGCACCCATGACTGCTCTACCTGCAGTCAGAATTGTTCCAGCCGTGATCCCAAGTCCCTGCTCGCCCAGCCCCATGCAACGACCCATGTAAAGAAGGTCGTGGCCGTCATGAGCGGTAAGGGCGGCGTGGGTAAGTCCATGGTCACCTCCCTTCTGGCCGTCATGGCCCAGCGTATGGGCTACAAGACCGCCGTGCTGGACGCCGATATCACCGGCCCCTCCATTCCCAAGGCCTTTGGCCTGCACGAATCCGCTATGGGTACCGAGGACGGCATCCTGCCCTCCGAAACCCGCACCGGCATCAAGGTGATGAGCTTGAACCTGCTGCTGGAAGATGAAACGGCTCCCGTCGTTTGGCGCGGCCCCGTCATCGCCGGCACGGTGAAGCAGTTCTGGACCGACGTGCTCTGGGGCGATCTGGACATCATGTTCATCGACATGCCTCCCGGAACGGGCGACGTGCCCCTGACCGTGTACCAGAGCATTCCTGTGGACGGCGTTGTGGTGGTCACCACGCCCCAGTCCCTGGTGGGCATGATCGTGGAAAAGGCTGTCAACATGGCCGGCATGATGGATATCCCTGTGCTGGGTCTGGTGGAAAACATGAGCTACGTGAAGTGCCCCGATTGCGGCAAGCACGTGAACGTGTTCGGCGAAAGCCATGCGGACGATACCGCCGCCAAGTTCGGTCTGAAGATGCTGGGTCAGCTGCCCATCGATCAGAAGCTGGCCGGCGCCTGCGATACCGGTATGGTGGAGCTGTTTGAAGGCGATTGGCTGGAAGAAGCTATGAAGGAGATCTGCAAGGATCTGTAAGCAATCTGCGGGCGTGCCTTTGACGCGCCCGTTTTTCAATGGGAGTGCGTATGGAAAAGATCATGCTTTGGCCGGGCGTTGCGCCCCATACCGAGGATTGCGGCGATCAGGAGCAGCCGGGGATCTATCCCTTCCCCGTGGCAGGCAGCCGCGGCGCCGTGGTGGTGTGCCCCGGCGGTGCGTACAGCCATAAGGCGATGCATGAAGGGGATCCGATCTGCGAAATGCTGAATCGGGCGGGCATCTCCGCCTTCCGGCTGGATTACCGTGTGGCGCCCTGCCGTCACGATACGCCCCTTACGGACGCCGGACGGGCGATTCGTCTGGTGCGCAGCATGGGTTATGAAAAGGTGGGCATCCTGGGCTTTTCTGCCGGCGGAAATCTGTGCTGCTGCGCATCTGTGCTCTATGATGGGGGAGACCCGGATAGCGACGATCCTGTCGAGCGCCTTTCCTCCCGTCCCGACGTCTTTGTGCCCTGCTATGCGGTGGTTTCTCTGCTGCACTTCAGTCACCTGGGCTCCACCAGGAATTTGCTGGGCGAGGACTGCGAGGATCTGGCTCTGCGCAGCCGCTATTCTGCCGAGGTGCATGTGACGCATGATACGCCGCCGGCCTTCATCTGGCATACGGCGGACGATACCTGCGTGGACGTGCGCAACAGCCTGATGCTGGCCTCTGCACTGCATGAATGCGGCGTGGAGTATGAAATGCACATCTATCCCCACGGCCCCCACGGCATGGGACTTGCTACTGACGATCCGGTGGTATCCGCATGGAGCAGGGACTGTCAGTCGTTCCTGATCCGTCACGGCTTTGCCTAAGCTTTGAGCGCATAAACAAAAGGAGGATTCGTAATGAATCTGACCAAGGCCCAAAAGAAGAAGATCCGGGATCTGGTGTACCTGAACGTGGGTACGTTGATCCTGGCCATCGGCGTATACTTTTTCAAGTTCATCAACAATTTCTGTACCGGCGGCGTCAGCGGTATTTCCATCGTGGTCAGCCATCTGATCCCTTCGGTTTCCACTGCTACCATGAACATGATTTTGAACGTGGTGCTACTGGTGCTGGGTCTTGCCATCATCGGCCCCGGCTTTTCCCTGCGCACGGCGTATTCCGCGGTGCTCTCCTCCGCCGTTACGCTGCTGCTTGAAAAGGTATTTCCGCTGGCTGCACCCATGACCGGGCAGCCCTTCCTGGAGCTGATTTTTGCCGTGGCGCTGCCCGCCGTGGGCTCTGCCATGCTGTTCCTGGCTGACGCCAGCAGCGGCGGTACGGATATCCTGGCCATGATCCTGAAAAAGTACACCCGTTTGAACATCGGCAGCGCCCTGGTCTGCGTGGACTGCGTGGTGGCCGTCAGCGCCTGCTTCATTTTCAATATGGAAACGGGTCTGTTCTCCATCCTGGGTCTGCTGCTCAAGGCGTTCATGGTGGATTATGTGATGGACAGCATGGAGACCTTCAAGGTGTTCCATATTGTCACCAGCAATCCGGAGCCCATCTGTGCATTCATCATGGAGAACCTGGGCCACAGCGCCACTGTGACGCGAGGTGAGGGCAGCTACACCAAAGAGGAGCGCCACGTGCTGATGACCGTGGTCAACCGTTCCCAGGCGCTTGCGCTGCAGAAGTTTGTGCGCAAGACCGATCCGCACAGCTTTATGACCATCACCACCAGCAGCCACATCATCGGCAAGGGCTTCCGCGGCATGTCGGAATAAATACATCCATCCAGCGTCTGCATCGGTGCAGGCGCTTTTTTTGTAAGTTTTTGTTGACAATGCATGGAAACGGAATATAATGATATATGAGCATTTGCTCATATGATGAAGTAAAGAGATTGCAAGATATGTGTTTCGGGAGGTAAGTATGATCGACTCGGATAAGCTGCTGGTGTACGCGCCGGGCGGCAGTGTGCCCTCTGCCGAGTGTGACAGCGTGCATGAGCATCCGGACATGGCGGCGCTCCGGCAGATGATGCCGCCGGAGGAGAGGTTGGATGATTTGGCGGAATTGTACAAAATCTTTGGCGATTCCACCCGGGTGAAGATCTTGTATGCGCTGCTGGAAGCGGAGATGTGCGTGTGCGATATCGCGTCCCTGCTGTGTATGACCCAGAGCGCCATTTCCCATCAGCTGCGCATGCTCAAGCAGACCAAGCTGGTCAAGAGTCGCCGCGCCGGCAAAACGGTGTTTTATTCTCTGGCGGATGACCATGTGAGCACCATTCTCAGCATGGGCATGGAACACCTGGAAGAAACCTGAGGAGGACGGCGACATGACAAAGCATTGTCATTGCGGGCATAAAGAGGATCATCAGCACGAAGCGGAAAAGAAGTGCTGCTGTGAGCACAAGCATGAGCATCATGAGCATGTCCACGGCTGCGGCTGCGGTCACAAGCACGAGCATCATGAGCACGAACATAGCTGCGGCTGTGAGCACAAGCATGAGCATCATGGTCATGAACACGGTTGCGGCTGTGAGCATAAGCATGAACATCATGAGCACGAACATAGCTGCTGCTGCGGTCACAAGCATGAACATCATGGTCATGAACATGGCTGCGGCTGTGAGCACAAGCATGAACATCATGGTCATGAACATGGCTGCGGCTGCGGTCACAAGCATGAACATCATGGTCATGAACATAGCTGCGGCTGTGAGCATAAGCATGAACATCATGAGCACGAACATAGCTGCGGCTGCGGTCATGACCACTGGCACGGTCCGGAGATCAGCTGCGGCTGCGGCTGTGGACACGATCACGGTCATGGCGGGGAAGAGGACAGAAAAAAGCTGATCATCCGTCTGTGCGTATCGGTGGCATTGGCGGCATGCGCTGCGCTGCTGCCGGTGGGCGGACTGGTAAAGACGGTACTGTTCCTGATCGCTTACATCGTGATCGCCTATGATATTCTCCTGCGCTCCCTGCGCAACATCCGCAAGGGGCAGATCTTTGACGAAAACTTTTTGATGGCGGTGGCGTCCGTGGGCGCTATGTGCCTGGGCGATTTTACCGAGGGCGTGGCGGTCATCGTGCTGTATCAGCTGGGCGAAATGCTGCAAGATATGGCGGTGGACAAGAGCCGCAGGAATATTGCCGAATTGATGGATATCCGTCCCGATCATGCCGACGTGGTAACGGACGGGGGCATCGTCCGGATGCATCCCGCAGACGTTGCCATCGGCTCCGTCATTGTGGTCAAGCCCGGCGAAAAAATCCCGCTGGACGGCGAAGTGACGGAAGGCGTCAGTACGGTGGATACGGCTGCGCTCACCGGTGAAAGCGTGCCCAGGAGCGTCCGGAAGGGTTCCCCGGTGCTCAGCGGCTGCGTGAATATGACGGGTGAAATCCGGGTGCGCACTGCCAGGGCCTTTGGCGAAAGCACGGTGAGCCGGATTCTGGATATGGTGGAGCATGTCGGCGCCAACAAGGCGCGTCCCGAACAGTTTATTACCCGCTTTGCCCGGGTGTACACGCCCATCGTGGTGGGGCTTGCCGTGCTGCTGGCGCTGTTGCCGCCCCTGTTTACCGGTTTTGATTTTGCACCCTGGGTGCATCGTGCGCTGACCTTTCTGGTCATTTCCTGTCCCTGCGCACTGGTGATCTCCGTGCCGCTCACCTTCTTCAGCGGCATCGGCGGCGCATCCCGAAAGGGCGTGCTGATCAAGGGCGCCTCCTATCTGGAAAAGCTGGCAGATGCGGATATTGTGGTATTTGACAAAACGGGCACGCTGACCAAAGGCGAATTTGCCGTGCAGGAAGTGCGTGTCCGTACGGGCAGCGAGGATGAGATGGTGCGCCTTGCCGCTGCGGTGGAAAAGAGCAGCAACCACCCCATTGCCCAGTCGCTGTGCGCATACTGCAAGGAGGATATCTTGCCTGCCGCCGGGCAGGTGCAGGAAGTTGGCGGCATGGGCGTGAAGGGCCGGGTTGATGGCCATGAGATCTATGTGGGCAACGACAGGCTGATGCGTGAAGCGGGCGTCACGGAAGCGCTGGAGAATTCGGACGATACGCTGGTGCACGTGGCAATGGATCAGGTATATCTTGGCGCCGTTGTGATCGCCGATTCCGAAAAGGCAAATGCCAGGGCTGCTCTGGCCGGCCTTAAGCAGCTTGGCATCAGGAAAAATGTGATCCTGTCCGGCGACAGGGCGCAGGCGGCCCAGCGCGTGGGTCAGCGGCTCTGTGCGGATCAGGTGATTGGCGAACTGCTGCCCGACGGCAAGGTGCGGGAAGTGGAAAAGCTGCTGAAAGAAAAGCAGGAAAAGGGCGCTCTCATCTTTGTGGGCGACGGTATCAACGATGCGCCTGTACTGGCCCGTGCGGACGTAGGCGTGGCCATGGGTGCGCTGGGCTCCGACGCTGCCATCGAGGCTGCGGACGTGGTGCTGATGGACGATGATCCCATGAAGCTGCCTCTGGCGGTGCGTATTGCCCGCGGCACCATGCGCGTCTGCATGCAGAACATCGTATTTGCGCTGGGCGTCAAGGTGCTGGTGCTGCTGCTTGGCGCACTGGGCTTTGCATCCATGTGGATGGCTGTGTTTGCAGACGTGGGCGTGTGCCTGATGGCAGTTGCAAACGCCATGCGCGCCATGCACATCAAATAAATGAGTAACAAAAAAGACCCGTGTACGCACGGGTCTTTTTGATGCGCTTACAGGGCAAAAATGCCAAGCGCCGCAAAGAGGGTGGAGGAGATGAGAAGCACGCAGAGCGCGATGCACAGGATGCGCACGGCCAGCTTGCGCTTGTCGGCATGGGATCTTTTCATTTTTATCTCCTTTACGCCTGGGCTTCCCACGCTTCGATGGCACGGGCTACCTGATCGGGGCAGGACGTATCGCCGCGGCAGGGGATGCCCTTGAGCAGCGCCTTCACATCTTCCGCCTTGCGGCCCACGCACATCTTGCCAAGGCCGTTGGTGTTGCCACGGCAGCCGCCGATGATCTGGCAATGGGTGATGATGCCGTCCACGATCTCGATATCGATCTGGCGGGAGCAGGTACCCTGGGTCTTATAATGCAGCATGTTGGGGTTCCTCCTTTGAACATTGAAAATCTTTACTGAGTATGGCATATAGTTTCACGTCCACAAAACGGCCTTTGTTTTTCAGCCGCTGACGCAGCGTGCCTTCATAGTGCATGCCGGCCTTTTCCATCACGCGGCCGGATGCGATATTATTTGTCTCAAATTGGGCTTCCACGCGGTTTAAGTGAAGCTCCTCAAAGGCGTAACGGATCAGCCTTTGGAGCGCCTGGGTGGTATAACCCCTGTTCCAGTATTTGCGGTTCAGGCTGTAGCCCACCTCGCAGGAGCGGTGCTCCGGGTTGATCCACATAAAGCCGATGGTGCCGATCACCTTGCCCGTTTCCCTGAGCTCGATGGCAAAGGTGCCGGGAAAGCCCTGACGGTACTGACGCCGCACATAGCGGATATAATCCCGGGCCTGAGAGGGGGATTTGTAGGTATCCCACAGTACATGGCGGCTGACAAGCGGATCGCTGCAGTATTCAAACAGATCCTGCGCATCGCGCATTTTGATTTCGCGCAGCACCACCTGGGAACATTCCAGACGGGGAAGCAGCGAAAATGCATTGAAAAAGGAAGACATTTTTTGATTACTTTCCCGTGCAGCGGGAAGAAGCAGGTGCGCTGGCACGTTGTATATTTGCAGGATCAAAGAGGGGAGAGGCAGCGTGCGCGTTCAGCACGCGCTCTGCCATCAGAAGTCCAACGATGGTTTTCCCATCGGTAAAATCCCCGTTCATACAATGCGCCACGGCTTCCTGCAGGGGCATTTTGACCAGATTGAGGAACTCGTCCTCATCGGTATGCTGCTCGTGCTGGGAAAGAGAAGTGGCCAGATAAATGGCAATGCGCTCGTTGCAGAAACCGGGCGTAGTGGCAAGGGTGGTGAGCAGCTGCCAGTTTTCTGCATGGAGGCCGGTTTCCTCCTCCAGCTCCCGCTTGGCGCACAGGAAGGGATCTTCGCCCTTGGCGTCCAGCTTGCCGGCGGGAATTTCGTAGGTGGTTTTATCAATGGCCACACGGTGCTGACGCACCAATGTGACATTGCCGTCCTCATCCACGGGAACGACGGCGGCAGCGCCCGGATGGAGCACGATTTCCCGGGGAGCCGTTTTGCCGTCGGGCAGCATGACCTGCCAGCGCTGTACGTGAATGATCTTGCCATCAAAAATCTCCTCGGAGGAGAGATAGGTTTCCTTCAATTGCTGTTCCTGCATGACGGATGCAACCTCCAAGACCAAAATATTACTTCTCGTGTACATTCGTCAAAGAGGTTTTCAAATCCTGCAAAGACTGTAAAATTGTTGGAAACAGGGCGGATTTCTTGACAGACCCCATTGTGATGTAATACAATTGTAATGATATGATTTTCCCGATGAATCCTGAAGGAGGCGTCGTTTTCAGATGAAGAACGCGAACTGGAAAAACACCCTGAACCGCTTGGCCGCACTGGTGCTGGCCATCATGCTGGCCCTGCCTTATGCGCCTGCGTTTGCCGATGAGGATCCTTTTTCCGTGGTGCTCAGCTGGCAGGACCCGGAAGGCCAGATGCAGAGCGCTCAGGCGCAGCGGCTGCATTACAGCGGCTTTGAAAACTATCTGTGGGTCTACCTGCCGGCGGAAGCGCCGCTTGACGCCATCACCTTGAACGTGACGGACGAAAGCGGATATCTTGTGCGCTTTGATCCGGAAAACGGATCTGTGCTCAGCGGCCTTGCAAACAGCGGCAGCAGCATCCACGACCAGCCTGTGATCATCACCGGCTATGACGACAGCGGCTTTGGCGCTGCCGTGTATTACCTGTACGTTTCCACCGATGCGGAAATGGCGGATGAGCCTTCCTTCCGCGCGCCCAGCGTACCTGTTCGCTATGTGGACGAGAACGGCAACGAGATCGGCAGCACGTCCGTGGAAGCGGCGCTGGGTCAGTCTACTGCTGTTTCTGCGCCCGATTTTGACGGCTACACCCTGATCAGCGACCGCACTCAGTATGTGGCGGTGGATTTTATGGGTAACGCCATGGTCAGCGAAGTAGTGTTCCGTTATCAGCAGAATGTTGTGTACACCGCGCCCAGCATTCCTGTGAACTGTTATGACGAAAACGGCAATGTGCTGTACAGTTGGAATCAGGAAACTGTTCTGGATAGCACCACCACCGTGACGGCTCCTTCCTTCGACGGCTACGAACTGAATGACAGCGCTGAAAAGTATATCTCCGTGGACGCGCAGGGCAATGCGGATGTGGATGAGATCACCTTCAGCTACAAGGCCATTGTGTACACCGCGCCCAGCATTCCTGTGATTTGCTACGACGAAAACGGCAATGTGCTGTACAGCTGGAATCAGGAAACTGTTCTGGGCAGCACTACTACTGTGACGGCACCTTCCTTTGACGGCTACGAACTGAATGACAGCGCCGAAAAGTATATCTCCGTGGACGCGCAGGGCAATGCGGATGTGGCTGAGATCACCTTCAGCTACAAAGCCATTGTGTACACCGCGCCCAGCATTCCTGTGATCTGCTATGATGAAAACGGCAATGTGCTGTACAGCTGGAATCAGGAAACTGTTCTGGATGCTACCACTACCGTGACGGCTCCTTCCTTTGATGG
>SVGT01000057.1 GCA_015056175.1 Clostridiales bacterium
GATGCCTGCAAACGGGCAGAGCGTGTGCATGATCGATCTGTGGCTGGAGGATAAATACGGCCGCCGCTACATGCTGGAAAACCGCAAAGTGCATGTCGGTGTGAAGGGCGCCTTTGTGCGCGTGCTGATGGACAGCGGCAACGCCATGGAGGAAGAGAGCTATGCACGCACGGAGGCCTGCATGGATCACGGACACATGCTGGTGATGCTGCAGGCGGGTACGGAAGCGGGCGACGTGACGGCAGAGATTACTGTAGAAGGCTTTGAAACGCGTACAGTGCGCCTGACGCTGGAATAAACGGAGCAAAATTAAAGCCGCGGTCAATCCGCGGCTTTTTTGATTGCTTAGAAAAGAGGATTTTTCATGGCAAAGGGGACAAAATCTCCTGCCTTGAAGCGGGTGATGAAATCCTGCATATCGGTGATGGGCGCATCGCTTTTCAGCCCGCCCAGCATGCGCTGACGGGCGGCTATGTGGTTATCAGAGCCCGCAGACGGGCGCAGGCCGTAGCCTTCTGCGTATGCTTTGGCCATGCTGTTGGCGAGCTCCGCATTGCCTGCGTTGAAAACTTCCACGCCGTCCACTTGGCGGGGGAAAAGGCGGATGTGGTCGATGTAGCTTGCCTCCCGGTAGGGATGCGCCTGGATGACCAGCGCGCCGCATTGACGCATGAAGGTGAGCTTTTGCGAAATGGGCATATCCTGAATTTCGGGATGTGCAAGGAACCAATCTTCCTCCAGACCGTAAATCAGAAATTCTGTGCCCTGATGGCACATTTCCAGACCGGAATAGACTTTGCACCCCAGCTCCTTTCCGGTTTCAAGGGCTGCGTAATAATCCGCAAAATAGAAGCGGATCTTGTCTTCGTAGGGCGTATCGGAGTTGATGGCAATATTGCCGTCGATAAAATGATTGGTGATAAACAAGCCGTCGTAGCCGATTCTGTGATAAAAGCGCACGCTTTCCTCCGGCGTGGCACCGGCGCAGGCGCTTACGGGGGCGGTATGCAGATGCATTTCGTAGAGGTACATACTTTCCCTCCTGTCCAATTTTGTTTTATTATAGCGTTTGGGAGAAAAGAATGCAAGGGAAAAGCTTTTTGCGGGCAGGAAAACGGGCGGGGATGTACAATATAGATACAGTATGCCGACAAAATCCGCGCACCCGGGCGCAAAGGAGTTATGCCCCCAATGAAGAAGTTTGCAGCCGTTTGGCTGGTGTTTTTGATACTGTTTTCCGCAACCGCCCAGGCCGCCCAGTACGGCGCCATGGTGGATAGGGCCGTCAATCTGCGAAGCGATACGGAGAATGGCGCCGTGGTCGGGCAGGTGCCCAGGTTTGGCGAAGTGAACGTGCAGGAATACGGCGAGGAATGGAGCCGCATTTCCTACAACAAAAAGAGCGGCTATGTGAAAACGGAGTATCTGTTTGCGTTCCGCTCCTATGATCCCATGAACTTTCCGGTGCCCGGTCATGTACCTGCCGTGGGCTGCGTGACGCTGGAAAATGAGCTTTTCATTTCCGGCGGCGATTTTCTGGGAACAGACGCCCCGGCGGGCAGCGTGATCTGCGTGACGGGACAGGGAGAAACGGACTTTACCGTGCCCGTATGGCGCAGCGAAGCAAAGCTGGATGCATCGGCCGGAGCTTATACGCCCTTTGTACCCTGGCAGGACGCCCAAAGCGGCGATCTGATCGGCGGTTACACTACCTTTTACGGCGAGCAGCAGGGCAAGGGCCTGGCTGCAGAACGGGAAAGCAATATTCTACGCGGCTGCGAATTACTTTCCGGCCATGTGGTCAAGGATGATTACCGCTTTTCCTTCAACCGCCTGTGCGCGCCCTACGCCTCCTACAACGGCTACAAGTACGCGCCCAATATCGGCGGCGACGGCTTTGGCTATGGAGGCGGCGTGTGCCAGGTGACCACTACGCTGTACAACGCCGTACTGCCCCTTCCGTGCAGGCTGCGGGACTGGTGCATCCACCAGTATCAGGGCGTGGTATACGTGCCGCAGTTTCTGGATGCGGCGGTGGGCGCTCATGATTTTTCCTTCCTTAATCAGATGCCCTATTCCATTCGCATCGAGGCGACTGCCCAAAACGGCGTGCTGACGGTGCTGGTGTACCGCAACTGAATGCAAAAAAAGAAAACCGGAGGCAGATGCTTCCGGTTTTTTGATTGCATTTTTATCCGCGTGCCGCAGGGGCGTTTTCTCTGGCCCGGGAGAGGATCCTGTTCAGATTATACAGGAAGGCTGCCGTTGTGACCGCAGCTGCCAGAATATCGCTGATGGGCTCTGCCAGGAATACGGCAAACACCTTGTTTTCAAGGAACAGGGGCAGGATAAAGATCAGCGGGATAAGCAGGATGATCTTCCTCAGGCAGGCAAGGAACAGACTGATCTTGGCCTGTCCCAGCGCCATGAAGCTTTGCTGGCAGCAGATCTGGAAGCCCAGAGAGAAGATGCCGGCCATGTAGATGCGCAGCGCCCAGGCGGTGTACCGGAGCAATTCCGGATCGGGCGTGAACATTTTTGCAAACATCTGCGGCAGTGCCATCAAAAGCGCCCAGCACAATACGCTGAAGAAAATGCACGCCTTGAACTGGGTAAAGAAGGCTTTTTTGACCCGGCTGTCGTTGCCTGCGCCAAAGTTGTAGCTGATGATGGGCTGGCCGCCCTGGCAGATGCCCTGCAGCGGCATGGTGACAAGCAGACTGACGCTGTTGATGATGGTCATGGCGCCCACCGCCATATCGCCGCCGTATTTGGCCAGGCTGGAGGTGAAGCTGACGGACAGGATGCTTTCCGTGGACAGCATCACAAAGGTGGAAATGCCAAGCGCCAGGCAGGGGAGGATGATCTGCTTTCTGAGGCGCAGGTTTTCCTTCCGCAGGCGGATGGTGCTCTTTTTGCCGGAGAGGAAGTACAAAATCCACACCGCGCTGACGGCCTGGCTGATCACCGTGGCGATGGCGGCGCCCGCAACGCCCATATCCAGCGCAAAGATGAAGATGGGATCCAGCACGATATTGCAGACGGCGCCGATGACGGTGGTCAGCATGCTCACTTTGGCAAAGCCCTGGGCGGAGATAAAGGGATTCATGCCCAGCACGATGAGCACAAACACGCTGCCCAGAATATAGATGCGGGCGTATTCCACGGCAAAGGGCAGCGTCACATCGCTTGCGCCAAAAAGCGTTAAAAGCTGTGGCGCAAACGTATAAAACACAACGGTCAGAATGACGGAAAGGATCAGCAGCAGGGAAAAGCAATTGCCCAGAATGCGCTCTGCAGTGCGATGATCCTGTTTGCCCATAAAGATGGACGCACGGGGTGCGCCGCCCGAGCCCGCCAGGAGGGCAAAGGCATTGATCAGCATGAGGATGGGCATAAACAGGCCCACGCCCGTCAGCGCCGATGCGCCGATCTGTGGGATATGGCCGATGTACATGCGGTCCACGATGCTGTAAAGCAGATTGATGATCTGGGCTATGACGGCGGGGATGGCGAGCTTTGCAAGAAGACGGGGCACGCTTTGCGTTGCCAGCGCCTGGGATTGATTGGCCATGGGTATTCCTCCAAAGTGCAGGGTGTGCAGCAAACGCGCTGCAACTACCATCATACATAATTCGCGCGTCAGATGCAAGCACCGGACGCGCGGAAATTTTTACGGTTCCTGTTTCCACAGGCTGTAACAGGGCGTTTCGGGAAGGGCGTCGTTTTTTGTCAGTCCGCAAAGCAGCATTTGCCTATCTTGCAGGATGCAGCCGTAAGAAATATCGGTATACAGATCGCCTGGGGTAAAATAGGCTTCATCCATGGAATAGGCGGACGGATCAAAGGTGAACAACCGGCATGGCTGCTGATTCAGCTGCGTCACAAAATGCACCTTGTTTCCGTCGGAAAAAGCGCAGCGGTCATATTCGTTTTCGTCAAGCGGGGTACGGAGAATCCTCCAGTTATTGATCACGGGATCAAACATATAGAGGACAAAAGGCAGATGCTGCTCGCCGCCCCGCACCATAACATACTCTCCGCAAATGAGGATTTCGTTTGCGTAAAAGCGGGAAGGGGAGAAAGGAAGCTCGGAGAGCAGAGCGCCTTGTGCGGAAAAGTGATGCAGAGCAGAGGAGGAGCCTGCATTTTCCCATTGCACCCAGATGGATTCGTCATCGCAGGCGATTCTGGAATAGGTATTCAGACGCGCAGGGTCAAGTTCTGCGTGCTCCTTCAGCACAAACTGCCAGAGAATGTCACCATCCGTTCCGTATGCCATCAGCGCAGGATAACGGAGGCCTTTATCAAAGCGGAAGCCTGAGAGGATCAGCATGTGGGAGGATGCGCAGGAAGCTACCGGTCTGAATTCCGCCGGGAGCGCATGCTCGCAGATGAGTTCGCCGGCGTGATCCAGTACGGTCACGGAAAAGTTTTCCTCTGCATACATATCTGCCACGGATTTGAGAAGGAGGATCTGCTCCTCCAATATGGCGCCGCCCATGAATTTTGCCGTGCCGCCGGGCAGGGTGGTATTGTACGTATATATCCACGGCTCTTTTTCTCCAAGCGGCATAAGGGCTGCAAAGGCGTCGTTCCAGGGTGCGGCATTGGGATCTTCCGCATCGACAGCGGAAGCGCCTTTGCTTCCATAAAACAGCACCTGATCCCCGACAGAGACGCTTTCGCATAGGGAGACGTCTTCAACGGGGAACGCTTCCGATTGCACTGCATGCCAGGACGGCATTTGTGCAAAAGCGCTTTGAAGCAGGAGCGAGAGGACGGACACCAGACAAATGAAGCGGCGCATGCACTGTACCTCCGTGATCAATATTGCCTGTGCCGGTCAGCTTGACGGGTTGCTGTGACGATCCGGGAACATGGCATAAGCATTGTTTTCTGTATTATAGCATATCTCAGGCGGGGGATGGAGGGAAGCGATTGTAAATTTTGAAAACGGCTCCCGGGCAAAACAAAAATACCGCAGTCTCTGGGAACTGCGGTACCTGGCTGATCCGTCCCGTCATGATAAAAGGGGCGGTTGCACCCTGTTGGGCGCAGGAATGGGCGCAATGCAACTGATGATCCATGCGTGTCGTGAGACGATCTGCCGGTCATGCTGCATTTCTGCTCACTCACTCAGCTTGCGACAGGAAATCACAGGAAAATATACTTGAGGACGAACAGCACCGCCAGGATGTACATCAGGGGGGTGACCTTCCTGGCCTTGCCGGTCAGCACATTGAGCACCACATAGGAGATGATGCCCAGGCTGATGCCCTCGGAGATGGAGTAGAACAGGGGCATGGCAATGATGGCAATGTAGGCCGGGATGGCTTCGCACAGGTTGTCGTCGTCGAAGCGGAT
>SVGT01000058.1 GCA_015056175.1 Clostridiales bacterium
TCTGTATGCGAATTGAAAGGAGAGTTACCGAAATAGGTGTCTTTTACATCAATGGTGTTAACAGTACGCCTTTTGTGAAAAAGTGTGAAAACACCCTTGACAAAACAACTCGCAAAGGGAGCGGCGGCTTCATTTACAGCAATTACTTGACAGTCAGGTTGCTGAGCACGGCGGGCACCACGGTCATCAGTTCTTCCGCGGTGGGCAATTCCGTTTCCAGCACGGAATCGGAGTTGATGGAAATGTGGATCAGCGCGTTGTGGCTGGTTTCCAGATACATCACCACGGAGCGCTGGGCCTTGCCCTCTTCCTCGCCAAAGTGGGAACGGGTTTCAAAATACTTGGCAGGCACAGGCGCGCCTTCATAATCCTTCAGCTCGCTGGCCTCGGTCACCCAGGGGGTCACCTTGTCATACATTTCTTCGGCGGTATTTTCCGGCACAACGCCCACATACACGCTGTAAATGGGGTTATCCTCCGCATCGCTGTTATAGTAGGCTTCAAAGCGGTTGGCGTCGCGGGTGATCACATAATCGGGGTTCAGGGTATAGCCCTCCAGATCATAGTTCCAGGTGCCCAGATTGTAGTAAAAGCTGCCGATCTTGCCCAGCATATCGCCCTGAGAAACAAACATGGGCGTGCCGAACCAGGTGGGCACAGCGCCCTTGATGGCGGGAAGACCAAAGCCAAAGAACAGCACCAGCACCAGCGCAATTGCGCCCACAGCGGTCCACAGCTGCGCCTTTTGCTTTTTGGTCAGATGCTTGCGGTTCTGCTCCTTTACGGCGGCTTCACGCTTGCGGCGATAGGAAATATGTTCCTTACGGGTATGTTTGTTAGCCATTGTACTGCACATCCTCTAAACAATTTTGACCCATTATAGCACACATCTCCCGCAAAAATCCACCCTTATCCTGTTTTTCCCGTGAAATATTGAAATTTTGTTCACAAACAGGCCGTTTTTGAAAAAATATCATCCCGGAACGCGTACAAAACGCACGGCGTATGATATAATGAATGCACAGATGATTTACCTTGAAAGGGGCTATAAAAATGTACGAATACGGTCTTCAGCTTTACAGTGTGCGCGATATTACGGATAAGGATCTGCTGGGCGCAATTGAGCAGGTAACCAAGATGGGCTACACCGGCATGGAGTTTGCCGGTTTCTTCGGCCACGACGCCAAGGCTGTGAAAGATTGCATGGACGCATGCGGCGCCAAGGCTTGGGGCACCCATACGGGCGTGGATCAGCTGACGGACGAAAAGCTCATGGACACCATCGCCTATCACAAAGCCATCGGCTGCTCTTTGTGCATCATCCCCTGGGCTTCCCACCAGAACCTTGCCGACCTTGAAAAACTGGCCGCACTGATTGAAAAGGTGCAGCCTGTCATGAAGGAGCACGGCATCACGCTGGCCTACCACAACCACTCCTCCGAGCTGATGCCCAACGAGGACGGCATCCTGGCGCTGGACTGGCTGGTTGAAAATACCTCTATCGCCATCGAGCTTGACACCTTCTGGGCCTATAACGCAGGCGTGGATCCCATCGCCAAGATGGAAGCGCTGGGCTATCGCCTGGTGGCCGTGCATCTTAAGGATGGCGTGCGCGGCGGCGAAGGCAACCCGCTGGGTCAGGGCCAGGCGCCCGTCAAGGCCGTGCGTGATTATGCCCTTGCGCACCATCTCCCCATCGTGGTGGAAAGCGAAAGCCTGACCCCCGACGGCCCCACGGAAGTGAATACCTGCATTGAATACCTCAAGTCTCTGGAGGCATAACATGATCTTCTACCACGCGGAGCAGCAGCTTTTCCACCTGCAGGGCGACACCTACAGCTATTTTATGCAGGTGCGCAACGGCGTGCTTGTGCATCTGTACTGGGGCAGCCGCCTGCCGGATGAGGATATCTCTTCCCTGATCCCCGCCGTACCCGTTTACGCATCCTTCGACAGCGAGTTCAACCGCCTGACCTACGAATTGCCCACCCAGGAAAAGGGCTATTTTTCCCAGCAGGCGCTGAATATCGTCAACGCGCAGGGCGATGACGTGTGCTCCCTGCGCTACGCAGGCCACGAGATCTTTGCCGGCAAAAAGCCCATCCCCCAGCTCCCCTCCGCCTATGAGGAGGGCGATGCGGAAACGCTGGAGATCACCCTGCGCGATCCGCTTACCCATATCAGCGTCACGCTGTCCTACACCGTGTATCAGGGCTTTGACGTGCTGTGCCGTAGCCTGCGCATCCAAAATGGCGGCAGCGATGCAGTCACCCTGCGCAATGTGCAGGAGGCCAGCGTGTTCCTGCCCAAGGGGGATTACGATATCCTCCACCTCAAGGGCTCCCACTGCCGTGAGCGCAACCAGCTGCGCACCGCGCTGCCCCGGGGCTTTTTCTCCCTGGACAGCCGCCGCGGTGCCTCCGGCCATGAGAACAATCCCTTCCTGACCGTGATGGAGCGTCATGCCACCCAGCAGCAGGGCAAGGTGTACGCCATGACCCACGTCTATTCCGGCTCCTTCCGCCTGTCCACCGACGTGAGCATCGACGACCGGCCCTCCATGATGATCGGCATGCACCCGGACGTATTCACCTGGCACTTGGAAGCAGGCGACACCTTCCAGTCTCCGGAAGCGCTGCTGGTGTTCTCCCCCAACGGCTTAAACGGCATGTCCCACCGCTTCCACGCCTTCATCCGCAAGCGCATTTGCAGAGGCGTGTGGCGCGACGCGCCCCGTCCCATCCTGGTCAACAACTGGGAAGCCACCTACTTTGGCTTTAACGAGGAAAAGCTGCTCTCCATCGCCGAAAAGGGCGCCGCGATCGGCTGCGAGCTGTTCGTCATGGACGACGGCTGGTTTGGCAAGCGCGATCAGGACAACTGCTCCCTGGGCGACTGGGTGGTAGACAAACGAAAGCTGCCCGGCGGCCTCAAGCCGCTTGGCGAAAAGCTCAACGCACTGGGCATGCGCTTTGGCATCTGGTTTGAGCCGGAAATGATCTCCCCGGACAGCGATCTGTACCGCGCACACCCCGACTGGTGTCTGCACGTGGACGGCCGCGACCGCACCGAGGCTCGTCAGCAGCTGATTCTGGATATGGGCAGACGTGAAGTTCAGGATTATCTGATCGACGCCCTGTCCAGGGTGCTGGAAAGCGCCAATATCACCTATGTGAAGTGGGATATGAACCGCAACATGACGGAGGGCTTCTCCTGCGTGCTGCCCAAAGAACGCAAGCTGGAATCCCAGCACCGCTACATGCTGGGCCTCTACCGGGTGCTGGACGTCATCACCAAACACTTCCCCCACGTGCTCTTTGAAAGCTGCTCCGGCGGCGGCGGCCGCTTTGATTGCGGCATGCTGTGCTACATGCCCCAGACCTGGACCAGCGACGATACCGACGCCTACGAGCGCCTCGGCATCCAGTGGGGCACCTCCATGGTCTATCCCGCCAGCACCATGGGCGCTCACGTCAGCGTGGTACCTAACCACCAGACCATGCGTATAACCCCCTTTGAGACCCGCTGCAATGTGGCATTGGGCGGCAACTTCGGCTTTGAGCTGGATCTGAGCAAGCTGAGCGACGAGGACACCGAAAAGGCCATCGCCGCCGTGAAAACCGTCAAGGAGCTGCGCACCGTGCTGCAGCAGGGTACCTTCTCCCGCCTGATCGATCCCACCGTGCACGATAATCTATGCGCCTGGCAGTTCCTCAGCGAGGACGAAAGCCAGCTGGTGGTCTGCGTGTATCAGCGCCGGGTGAAGCCCAACGTCCAGCCCGAGCGGGTGTATATGGCCTCTCTCCCTGCCGACAGCCGCTACCGCCGTGCGGATACCGGCGATACCTATTCCGGCTCCGCGCTGATGAACGTAGGTCTTCCCATCCCCACCACCTGGACGGATTACGACAGCTGGGTGTACCGCTTCGAAAAAGTATAAAAGCAATCAAAAAACCGCCGGCAAAACCGGCGGTTTCTTTTTTTGTTATTCCTTTTCAACGGGCATGATCAGGCGTACGCCCTGTTTGGCCACATACTCTGCCGTCATCCAGTATTCCATGCCGTTGTAGCCGCTGCTTTCCAGGTAAAAACGGCTGCCTGGCACGTCTGCAAGATCCAGAATGGGCACATATTCCCCGTCATCCGACAGCATGTACATGGTGTCCTTTTCCGTGCGCTCAAAGGTGGCGGAAGGGGCGCTGTCGATGATGCGAAACATTTTCCCATCCTCGCTCATGCCCACCACGGCGGCGATATGGCCCTTGGCCACCATAAAGCTCCACATGGCGCCCTGACGGGTCTTGTCCACGATCTCGGAAAGGTTTTCGTACAGATCGTAGCGGGTCTTAAAGCCCAGATCATCGCCCGCATTGCCCACCAGCGTGCTGTTGAGCGTGCCGCCCTCCACCAGGCAGAAGGCGTATTTCCTGGCAAGGTTTTCGGGCAGGATTTCCTCCCCCTCATACCCCAGCAGCTGCAGCGCATGGGACAGGGCAAAGATGGCGCAGCCCGACGTTTCCAGATCGCTGTGACGGTACTTGACGCCCCGCCAGAAGGTATCCTGCTGGCTGTAGAGCGCAAAGCCCGCTTCCGCTTCATCCTCCTGCACCACGCCCACGGCGTATTCGCCCATGACCAGAAATGCAGGATGACTCTCATCGGGCAGCTTCATCGTCCATCTTACATACCGGCTGTTCCGATCGCCGTCCGGCGCATAATCCACAAAGGCATTTTCCGGGGTGTAGACCATAAGCTCGCTGTAATTGGCGTCCTGCAGCACGATTCTGTCCGCAGAGCGCGTGACAAAGACGGACGCATATACGCCATCCTCCCGCACTTCCACGTCTACGCTGCCGGAAAAATCCGCCTCCTCATTCTGCGGCTGCAGGGAAACCGTCTGCTTCACATGAGCGCCCTGCGCACCCTGCGCGGTAAAAAGCACCTGCTGCGTGCCCTCGCCTCTCAGTGGCAGCGTCACCTTCCAGATCAGTTCATCTTCCTGATAGCTCGTAGCCTGATCTCGTTCCAGCACCAGGTCTTCCTGCCACCTATCGGAGGATACCACAAGCTTTTCCGCGTCCGCCGAGGTGATCACGTATGCTCCCGCTTCATCCCGGTAGGCAACTCCGTTTTCCCCCGTCAGGCGCACGCTCTTCACGTCCGCACCGGCAAACACAGGGGGCTGGGAAATATGCAGCGTAGCCTGGGCGCGCCCGCAGGAGAGCACCACCAGTGCTTCCCGCACGTCGTCTGTATCA
>SVGT01000019.1 GCA_015056175.1 Clostridiales bacterium
GTTTTTCCTCAATTCTCTCTGTATCGTTTTCAAGGTTCTTGCTCTCGCTCAGGCCGCTTTCGTGACCCTCTCTCGCGAGCGCTTGATTATAATAACACATCACCAAACGTTTGTCAACACCTTTTTTGAAAAAAATTCGATTTTTTTGAATCTTTTTTTAAAAAAACGAAAAACCGGGAAGTTTTTGTACTTCCCGGTCGAATTGCGCACATTGCGCACAACTTCTGCAACTTATTTCTTGAGATTCCTTTCGGATTATTCTGGATTTTCTGGGCTTTCGCCCCTTAAAATCGCATTTTCTCAAAAGCTTTTTTATTTTTCTTTTTTCTTTTTCCAAATCTTTTTCACCGCGAAAACCACCAGGCCAGCCAGAATCAGCCAGGGCGCGGCAGCGATCACGAAGACAACCATATCCCCCAGGAAGGCCACGCCCTCCGTGAAGGAATCCTGCAGTGCAGACCAGATCCGCTGAAACAGCGATGCCTCTTCAGAAACCGCCACTTTCACTTCCTGTAAAGAAACATTAACCGTGCTGTAATCCACCTGATCATCATAATGATTCAATTGACCAGTGTAATGATCAATCCAATACTGCGTATCCGCAATGGCGCTTTCAATCTCAATCAGATCCGCAATATTTTCCGCTTCCGCCAGCAGCACATTCAGTCGATCCATTTTTTGCTTCTGGGTTTCCAGGCGCGCCGCCGTGTCATAATAGCTTTCGCTGATATTCTGGCTTTGCTGCGTGAGAGACGTGAGCGCGCCCACGCCCTGGGCGCCCGCAATGAAATCATCCAGTTTTTCCGAAGGGATGCGCAGCGTCAGGTAAGCATTTCGCAGCACCGTGCTATTTTTTTCTCCGTTGGCCGAAAGATATTCCATTCTTCCACCCATCCCGGCAGCTATATCCTGGATCGCCTGCAGATCGGCGTCATATTCCAGGGTTTTGATCGTAAAGCTTACCGTACGGATAATTTTTTCCGTTGTTTCTTCCGCTGCATTTTCCATGCCATACAGCGCGGAATCCATCATGGCATAATTGACGCCGTTATCCGCGCTTCTTTTTAAGCTGGCCGCCGCCAGATCGTAGGAATCGCTGCTTCTATACATGACGGCATCATAATCCGCGCTTCCTCCAGCCGGATCCGTCTCCGGCCTGGAATCCCGGGTCAGCATCGTGCCGCCAAGGATGAATACAAATGCAGCGGCCGTCGCCACCCAGGTCTGCCAGCTTTTTTTCTTTTGCATTTGCTTTTCCATTTTTGTTTCCTCCCGAATCATTTGCCGCCAGGCTGAGGAAAATTCGTCCGGTACCTCGACCTCTTCATCCATTTTGCGGCAATCCATCCTCAATGCCAGCAGTGCGGCGCATTCCGCGCATTTTTCGGCATGAGCTTTCAGACGGGATGCATCCTCATCAGGAAGCACGCCATCCAGATAATCCTCGAGAAGATTTGAAAATTCCCTGCAATCCATTCCTGTTTTCGCCTCCTCTCATTTCTTTAGACGGATCGGGAAGAAAAAAGTTCCGATGATTTTTTCAAAATTGTACTTAATTTTTCTCTTGCGCGGTTAATGCGGCTTTTTACGGTGCCAAGAGGCAATTCCAGTACCCCGGCGATTTCTTCATATGCCATGCCCTGCATATCCCGCATCACAATCAATTGCCTGGCGTCATCCGGAAGCGCCGCAAGGCCCTCCTTCAGCAATCGCATTCTTTCCTTTTCCTCCAGCCGGGCATAGGCCCCCGGGGATTCATCCGGAATATCAAAGCCCGTTTCCTCCTGCATTTTTTCCAGGGACAGGGCCTCCTTCCGTTTCCGCAATTCATCCACGCACACATTCATGGCGATGCGCGTAATCCAGGTGGAAAACTGAGCATCCCGCCGGAAGGAATCAAAAGCGCGGAAAGCGCGCAGCATGGTTTCCTGGGCGCAATCCATCGCATCTTCCCGATTTCCCATCATATGATAGCAGGCGGCATAGACCTGGCGCTCGCATTCCGCGGCCAGCCGTTCAAAATGCTCGGCATTTTGCTTGCGGGAGAATAATTTCAGTTCCATTTTCCGCCTCCTTTCCTCATTCAATCCTTGAACGCATTCATTATACCATAGTTTCAGAAAAAAAGAACGGGGCGCAGCGCTCCGTTCTTGTAAAATTCATTCTTCTCCCGACCAGGCAAACCGGGGAACCATTTTCCCATTTACCGATACCATTTCATTCCACATTTTTGCCGGACGAACCCACATTTCTCCCGTGCCATACAACGCCCGGTAGATGACCATAGGCTCCAGGGTTTCAGAATGCAGGGCAAGTCCCTCCACCCGATAGCTGTTTCCTTTATAATGGCGATAAATCCCCTTGGGAATCCGGATCCGCATGCTTTCCAGGCAAAGAATGGGATACATAGGATCCCAATTGCTCCAGGAGCACATATCCTGCCACATTTTTTCATTTTCCCGGATTTTTTCCGGCAAAATCCATTGGGCAAATTGCACTTCTTCCGGCTGGTAGGTCATTTTTTCCAAAGGCATATCCTGATAAATCAGATAGTTATCCCGGATAAAGCAGCCGTCACGGTTGGTTTCCGTGGAAACAACACGGGTACGGGAAAGATCGGGCGTAAAGCCCATTTCTTCCTCGCATTCCCGCAGGCAGGTGGTCAAGCTGTCCTCCCCCTGCACGGCAGCGCCGCCGGCGCAGCCCCACATATCGGGATGATTCTTTTTTTCCTTGGCACGAAGCTGCAGAAGGGTTTCCCCCTTGCTGTTGAGGAAGAATAAATCCACCACCAGATGATAGGTGTCTTTTTCCAGCTTGCTGCCCCGCTCCGCCGTTTTTCCAATCAGATTCCGGTTTTTATCATATAAATCCCAGATTTCCATGCTTGTTTCCTTTCGTTATGCGTGGCATTTGCGTTCCCTGCCGCCCACCACGGTCATGACCGGCTGCTGATGCAGAATTTCCATCGGATCCATTTCCGCAAAATCCCGGGGATAAATGGAAAGATCGGCCAGATAGCCTTCCCGGATACACCCCAGGCGATCATCCATCCCTACAGTCTTTGCCGCCAGACGGGTATGGCAGCCAATTGCCTCTTCCACCGTCAGGCATTGATCGGGAAGCCAGCCATTTTCCGGCTTACCATCATAATCCTTCCGGGTAACGGCGCAGTAAATATTCCCCGCCGGGGCCAGGGATTCCACCGGGCAATCGCTGCCGGAAGAAATGCAGACGCCCTTGTCCAGCAGCGTTTTCCAGTTATAGCTGGTCTTTGCCAATGCTTCGCCAACCCGATCGCCGCAGATATGCAGATCATATTCCACAAAGACCGGCTGGGCATATACATGCACGCCCATTTTCGCAATGCGCTCCAATTGCGCCCGCGAAGTAATCTGGCAATGCACAATACCGTCAGGCAAATGATCCGTTCCCGGCACTTGCGCCCGGGCATATTCAATGGCGTCCAGCACCAATTCCACCCCGGCGTCTCCTATGGCGTGGGTGATAAAGGGCATCCCCGCCCGATGGGATTGCAGGGCGACGGAAAAATATTCTTCTTTCGTATACACCGGCACGCCCCTGGTATCCGGCGCATCCGCATAGGGCTGCTTCAGCCAGGCCGTTCTGGCGCCCAGGCTGCCGTCGGTGTAGAGCTTTCGCGGCCCCAGGCGGAACCAATCGCTGCCCTGGCCATAGCGATAGCCGGCACGCAGGAATTCTTCCATCTCTTCCTCCGTTGCAAGGGCGCATTGCTGCACCACCCGGACGGGCATTTTTCCTTCCTTTTCCAGTTCCCGATAGGCCCGAATCACCGTATGCATGGAAAAACCGGCAGTACCAAGGTCATCGGAAAAAATGGCAGTCAATCCTGCATCCGCCGCAATCTGCATGCCGGAAAGCAGCAGTTTCTTACAGCTTTCCACCCCTTCATCCGTAACAACCGCATCCAGCAGATTCAGCGCATTTTCCGTCAGGATACCGGCGTCAAAATCAATTTCGCCGCCTGCGGGCGCTTTCGTCTGCGCATCAATGCCCGCCATCTGCAGGGCCACGGAATTGACAATCACCATATGTCCGCATACCCGGCGCATCTTCACCCCATGCCGAGGCGCAATTTCATCCAATTCCGCCTTGGTAATCAGCCGGCGATCGGGCCACAAATCCTGATTGAAGCCCCGGGCTTCAATGATCGTTCCCTCCGGCTGCTCCGCCGCACGCCTGCCAATGGCAGCCAATACTTCTTCCCGGCTGCGCATCCCATCCAGCACCACGCCGCGCCGGCTGGCGCCCAGGCTCAGAATATGCAGATGAGAATCCATCAATCCGGGATAAACCGCCGCGCCCTGCAAATCCACCAGCCGGGCATTCTCATCCCGCATCGGCAGAATTTCTTCGCTGCCGCCAACCGCCGCAATCTTTCCGTCCCGGATCAGAATTGCTTCCGCCTTCGGCTGCTCAGGATTCATGGTAGTGATTTTTCCATTATAATAGATCGTTTGCATCTTCTTATTCCTCAGGACAGATTTCTCCCACGCCGGAAAGCACATAATGGGGACGATACGGGAATGTATTCATCATTTCAGGTGTGGTCACGCCGGAAAGCACCAGCACCGTATCCAGGCCCGTTTCCACGCCCGCCACAATATCCGTATCCATCCGATCGCCAACCATCACTGCTTCACCGCTGTGGCAGCCAAGCAGCTTCAGCCCGGTTCGCATCATCAGCGGATTGGGCTTTCCCACATAATAGGCGCTGCAGCCGGTGGTCAATTCAATGGGTGAAACCAGCGCCCGGCACGCAGGAATAATTCCCTTTTCAGAAGGGCCGGTCATATCCGTATTGGTGCCGATCAGCCGGGCGCCCTTTTGCACGAAATGAACCGCCTTCAGAATGCTTTCATAATTATAATTGCTGGTTTCCCCCACGATCACATAATCAGGATTCACATCATTCATGGTGATGCCGGCTTCATACAGGGCATTCAATAAACCCGGCGCGCCAATCACGTAGGCCGTGCAGCCCGGGCTCTGGCTGGCTACAAATTTTGCCGTTGCCAGGGCGCTGGTATAAAAATGGCTTTCATCCACGTCCATGCCCATCCGGGATAATTTCTGCGCCAGCTCCCTGGGAGATCGTTCGCTGGAATTGGTCAGAAACAGAAATCGTTTTTTCTCCCGCTGCAGCCAGGCAACAAATTCCTTCACCCCGGGCAGCAGCTGATTTCCGTGATAGATTACGCCGTCCATGTCACAAAGGAAGCCTTTTTTACTTCTTAAATTTTCCATACCAATTCCCCCTTTAACAATATCATTCCTGCTTCATTTTATCAGGAAACAGGGCAAAGCGCAAGAAAACAAATTGGCCGCTTTTCCCCCATCCAGGCCGATTGCTCTCTTTCTGTTCATTTCTTGCATCAGGGAAAACGGCGTGCTATAATATCCCAATTGAAGGGAGGGAGCAGCATGGATGATGCGCTGGAAAAGCGATTCCGGGAATTGGCCAATCGCGCCTGGAGTCAGGGAAGCTATGTATTTACCCATTTTCTGGATCTGGCCGGTTTATCCGCATTTCATTCCCTGGTGCCTTCCCTGCCCCCCGTTCCCTACACGCTCTTTGGCGGGGCAGAAGGATGCGAGCGGCAGATGCTGCGTTTTGGCAGTGAAGAGCATTGCGGTTATGATATGCCCTTTCCCATCTGCTGCCTGAAAATCGCCCCCTCCAATCCCAAATTTGCCGAAAAGCTGACCCACCGTGATTATCTGGGCGCGCTGATGGCCCAGGGCATTGAGCGGGAATTACTGGGGGATATCATCGTGCGGGAGGATGCGGCCTATCTTTTCTGCGAAGAAAAAATTGCCCCCTATCTGGCAGATAATTTCACCCAGGCCCGGCACACCACGCTGCGCTGCACTTGGATCGAATCGCTGCCGGAGGGAGAATTATTCAAAACCCAGCGGCTCGGCGTGCAGCTTTCCTCTGAGCGGCTGGACGCCCTCATCGCCCATGTATACAAAATGTCCCGAGGGGATGCCCAGGCCCTGTTCCCCGCCGGAAAAATTTATGTCAACGGTCGCCTTTGCCAAAGCGCAGGCCATACGCCCAAGGAAAATGATCTGATTTCCGTCCGGGGTTACGGGCGCATGCGATACAAGGGCGTGGAAAGCCTGTCCAAGAAGGGAAAATGCAATACTATTGTTGAAATTTATGTGTAAATCGCAGGTGTTATCATGAATTACAGAATTATTGACTGCCACACCCACGTATACCCAGATAAAATTGCCACCAAAGCCGTGGAAAGCATCGGGCATTTTTATGATATTCCCATGGAACTGGATGGCACGGTAAACACTCTTTTGAATATCAGCCGGCAGGCCGGCGTGGATCAGTGTCTGATTCACGGGGTGGCAGTGGACGCCCTTCATGTGCGCCACATCAATGATTTCGTCATTGCCACCGTGCAGGCGCATCCTGACCGGCTCATGGGCTTTGGTACCCTGCACCCCGATATGGAAGATCCGGGCAAGGAACTGGATCGGATGCTGCGGGCCGGTTTATGCGGCGTAAAGCTGCATCCCGATATGCAGAAATTCAGTCTGGGGGAAGCGCGGACGGATCGGCTCTTTGCCGTTTGCGAGGGCGTATGCCCCATGCTTTTCCATACCGGGGACAAACGTTATCAGTATTCCAATCCGGCATTGATTCCGCCCATCATGAAAAAGCATCCTCATCTTACGCTGATCTGCGCGCATTTTGGCGGCTACAGCGAATGGGATGACGCCGTCAAATGCCTGGCAGATGAAAATGTATATGTAGATTCCTCCAGTTCCTTTTTCATGCTGGGCAAGGAGCGCGTCCGGGAATTGATCGATCTTTACGGCGCGGATCGGGTGCTCTTTGGCAGCGATTATCCCATGTGGCAGATGAAGGCGGAAAAGGAAACGCTACTTTCCCTGGGGCTTCCCGAAAACGATCTGCAAAAGATCTTTTCCGGCAATCTTCTGCATCTGCTGGGGAAGGAATAAAGATGGGTGCATTTTATTAAGAGAGATTCTTTGCCCCTTCCTCACGCCCGCCAAGAAAGTCATCCTGGTTGTATATTCTATATTTCTGCCCGCCCGTATGCCAGCGGGGTACATAAAAACAATGCAGGCAAGTAGAATGCATCTGCTTCCTGCATTGTTTTTATTATTGGCAAATGCGTTCAAAAGAAAATCATTCGCATGACACATAGCCAAGATATATTTCTCCGAAGCATTTCGCCGGACTCATCTTTCTGATCTCCAGGATATACGCTTTTGCATCAAAAAAGCTGCCATGCTTTCGCATGGCAGCCAATGAATCAATAATTAGCGATTCAGGATGGTTTCTTCGGTGTCCTTATCGAAGAAGTGCAGACGAGCGGTATCCAGAGCAACCTTCACCTTGTCGCCAGCGCGGGTAGCGGTGCGAGGATCAACGCGAGCGATGACGTTTTCTTCCTTGCCGGAGGTGGTGAAGTACAGATAGGTTTCGGAGCCCATCAATTCGGTAACTTCAACATGCACATCCATAGCGGCGTCGGCATGAGCGGCCACGAATTCGGGATCGTCGTCGATATTTTCGGGACGGATACCCATGGTGACTTCCTTGCCGATGTAGCTTTCGTCAACCAGCTTGGCAACCTTTTCGGCGGGAACAACGATCTTGTTGTCGCCGAACACGGCCACGACCTTGCCATCTTCCTTCTCCAGCTTGACGTCGAAGAAGTTCATCTGGGGAGAGCCGATGAAGCCGGCAACGAACTTGTTGTTGGGATAGTCGTAGTTGTTCTGGGGGGTATCAACCTGCTGGATGAAACCGTCCTTCATGATAACGATACGGGAACCCATGGTCATAGCTTCGGTCTGGTCATGGGTAACGTAGATGAAGGTGGTCTGCAGACGCTGATGCAGCTTGGTGATTTCGGTACGCATGGCAACACGCAGCTTGGCGTCCAGGTTGGACAGAGGTTCGTCCATCAGGAAGACCTTGGGTTCACGCACGATGGCGCGGCCCAGAGCAACGCGCTGACGCTGACCGCCGGACAGAGCCTTGGGCTTACGGTTGAGCAGGTAGCCGATGTCCAGGATACGGGCGGCTTCTTCCACGCGGCGCTTGATTTCATCCTTGGGAGTCTTGCGCAGCTTCAGACCGAAGGCCATGTTATCATACACGGTCATGTGGGGATACAGAGCGTAGTTCTGGAACACCATGGCGATGTCGCGATCCTTGGGAGCGACGTCGTTGACCAGCTTGTCGCCGATGTAGAGTTCACCGTCGGAAATTTCTTCCAGACCGGCAACCATGCGCAGGGTGGTGGACTTACCGCAGCCGGAAGGACCGACCAGAACGATAAATTCCTTGTCCTGAATATCCAGAGTGAAATCGCTGACGGCAGTCACGCCACCGGCATAAACCTTGTAGATGTGCTGAAGAGATACGCTGGACATTGAGATATCCTCCTTAATCTTTAGAAGCTGACGGATTACACGCGTCAACTAAGTTGTCTATATTATACCTTTTTTTGCCCAAATTGCATAGCGCAAAAGTGTACAAATATTCCATGCCGCATTTGTGCACCTTGTGTTCAAGTTGGTGTTTTTTTGACCATTTCGTCCAATTCGCTTGACTTGTCAACCAATTCTGCCTCATAATAACTGCACAAAACGTTTTTGGGGAGGGACAAGAAATGCACAATCAGATCGGTCTGCTTGATACATGGCTCAGGGAAAGCAAAAGCTGCGTTTTCTTTGGCGGCGCCGGCGTATCCTGCGAAAGCGGCATTCCGGATTTCCGCAGCACGGACGGTTTGTACCGCACCAAGTGGAAGGAAAACCCGGAAACCATCCTGAGCGCCACGTATTTCTGGCACAAACAGGAGCGCTTTTTTGAATTCTACCGGGAAAAGCTGCTTTACCCCAACGCCAGACCCAATCCCGCGCATCTCGCCCTGGCCCGCATGGAGGAAATGGGTCTCCTTTCCGCCGTCATTACCCAGAACATCGACGGCCTCCATCAGGCGGCGGGCAGCAAAAACGTGATTGAGCTGCACGGCAGCACGCTGCGCAACCGCTGCACCCATTGCGGCACATTTTACTCCCTTGATGATGTGATGCACATGCCCCTTGTACCCATGTGCCATTGCGGGCATGTGATCAAGCCCGAGGTCACCTTGTACGAGGAGGCGCTGCCGGAAGATGCCCTGGAAGCTGCTTCCTATTTTATTGACCGGGCGGATATGATGCTGATCGGCGGCACCAGCCTGTCCGTCTATCCTGCGGCAGGCTTTGCCAGATCCTTCAGGGGGCGCATCGTGATCATCAACAAATCGCCCACGCCCATGGACAAGGCGGCCGATCTTGTGATCCCCCACCCCATCGGCCAGGCGCTGGGCTTGTGGCAGGATCTGTACGGACGCGCATAAACCGGGCGCGGGCGATCTGTCAATTCATTTTACACGGGATCCGCTTCGGGGCGGAAGGGATGGTTCTTCATGTGGTTCATCAGTTCGTCCACGGTGGTGAAGGCAAGGCCGGTCACGGTATCGGCAGCGCCGTAGTAGATGGCGATGCGGCCGGTCTCGCTGTCGCACAACGCGGCGCAGGGGAAGGTCACGCCGGGCACGTCGCCGGCCAGTTCGTAGATCTCTTCCGGACCCATGATGTACCAGCCGCTGCGTTCCTTCACCTTCCAGGGCTCGTCCTTGTCAAGGAGCGCCACGCCCATGCGGTACACAAAACCGTTGCAGGTGTTGATAACGCCGTGGTAGATCAGCAGCCAGCCCTCGTCCGTTTCAATGGGGCAGGGACCGGGGCCGACCTTCTTGCTCTGCCAGGCGCCGGCAGCGCCGAACACATAGCGGTGCTTGCCCCAATAGGTCAGATCCTTGCTGCGGGAGCAGAAGATATCGCCAAAGGGGGTATGGCCGGTATCGGAGGGACGGGAGAGCATCATGTACTCGCCGTTAATCTTGCGGGGGAACAAAACGCCGTTGCGGTTGTAGGGCAGGAAAATGTTTTCCATCTGGTGGAAGGTTTCAAAATCCTCCGTCCAGCCGATGCCGATGGTGGGGCCGTGGTAGCCGTTGCACCAGGTGATGTAGTACTTGCCGTCCAGGTAGCACACGCGGGGATCATAGCGGTACTCGCGGCGGGTGATCTCGGGATCGCCTTCAAACTTGATGGGCTCGGTGGAGATATCCCAGTTGATACCGTCCTTGGAGAAGCCCACGTAGATGTTCATGTAGATGTTCTTGTCGTCGCAGCGGAAGACGCCGGCAAAGCCGTCCTTGAAGGGCACCACGGCGCTGTTGAAAATGGAGTTGGCAATGGGCGTGTGGTGACGGCCGATGATGGGGTTATTGCTGTAACGCCATACCGGATCCTGACAACCTTCGGGCTTATCCTGCCACGGAATATTGGGCAGCGCGGGGCCGATGAGCTTGCTCATAGGGGTAGCCTCCTTATGTTCTGTTGATTTTTTTGCTGTATCCATTGTACTCCATTTTTCCCGCAAAAGCAATACGTTGACTTTTTACATTTATTCTGCTATAAATATAGAGGATATGTGAAACTTTCAGGCGAATATACCCTTGTGCGAAATATGCGCATTATGGAAGGTGAAAGAATATGGCTAAGAAGCAAAAGACCGATGCTTACAAAAAGCTGATCCGCGCCACGGTGCTGCTGTTTGTGGCGCTTGTTGTGCTGTGCGCGGGTTATGTGATGGCGGGCAGACTGCAGGATACCGAAATGGAACGCCTCAAGAACGAAGCCACACAGAAAAACATCCAGCTCACCGAGCAGTATAACGAGGCTGTGAAGGAATACAACGCCTCCCAGCAAAAGGGCGAAAGCCCTCAGTGGCCCGCCCCCAAGGCAGAGGGCTGGGACGTGGTGGACGTCAGCCTCTTCCCCCTTTCCTCCATCCGCGAAGTGAGCGTCAGCCGCACCCAGCTGATCTCTGCCGGCATGATGCTCATCAACCGCTGGCATGAGCTGCCCGGCGATTTCCCGGAAGCGGAAGTGGTATCCGTTTCCTCCGTGGATAAGGAGATCCCCGTTTCCGGCTACAGCGTAAAGCTCTTCCCCAGCGCCATCACCGCGCTGCAGGAGATGCTCGCAGCCGCCAAGGCGGAGGGGCTTGAAAACTTCGTCATCAACGAAGGCTACCGCGATATGGCTACCCAGACGGGCTATTATCAGAAGCAGGCCGAAAAGTATCAGGACAGCTACTCCGGCGAGGCGCTCATCGAAGTGGTGCGCACCCGCGGCGGCGTCAACTACCCCGGCACCAGCGAATATCAGAGCGGCCTTGCCTTCAGCATCTACCGCTGGAAGAGCGGCGACGCCGAATTCAACGATCCCGCCTTCCACGAAACCGAGCACAGCGACTGGCTGCTTGCCAACGGCTGGAAGTACGGCATCATCCACCGCTTCCCCGTGGCCGGCTACCCCAACGAAACGGCGCAGGACAAGTCCTTCAAGACCGGCGAAAGCAAGAAGATGGACATCTACCGCTATGTGGGCAAGCCCAACGCCGCCGTCATGCATACCCTGAACCTGTGCATGGAAGAATACGTGGAGTACCTAATGGAGCATCCCCATCTGGCCGTGTATGAAAACGGCGTCCTCAAGTATGAGATCCTCCGCGTGGAGGGCGGCAATACCGCAGAGGACGTAACGGTGCAGATCTCCAATACGGCGCTCAACGCCATCATCTCCACCGACAACATGGGCGGCATCATCATCGGCATGATCTACTGATCGGTATCGACACGTCGATACCGGAAGACAAAATGAACAAATTCATTTTGTCTATTCTGCAGATTTTCCTGTGACCTTTGGTCACGGCCGGAAAATCTGATAGGAATGAAATTTTCATCCGGCGGGACAAGCTCGCCTTCTGAAAATTTCTCCTCGCGGCGTACATGCCGCCGCTGCGGATTCCCTGTTTTCTGTTCAAATCCATGCTTCTTGCAGCATAAATGTTTCCGATGCTCTCAGGACGTGCCGCAAAAGCACGTCCTTTTTTCTCAAAAATGCGATCATTTACGGAGGAACATGACCATGTCTGAAATCAACCATCCCACTTTTACCATTACCCTGGAAAACGGCGGCGTGATGACGGGCGAGCTTTATCCCGAGCATGCGCCCCAGTCCGTTGGCAACTTTATCTCCCTGGCCAACAAGGGCTTCTATGACGGCCTCACCTTCCACCGCGTGATTCCGGGCTTCATGATCCAGGGCGGCTGCCCGAGTGGCACCGGCATGGGCGGCCCCGGCTACCAGATCAAGGGCGAATTTAACCAGAACGGCCACCATAACCCCCTCAAGCATACCTACGGCGTTTTGTCCATGGCCCGCTCCATGATGCCCAATTCCGCCGGCAGCCAGTTCTTCATCATGGTCAGCACCTCTCCCCATCTGGACGGCGCCTACGCCGCCTTTGGCAAGGTGCTTACCGGCATGGAGCATGCCGACAAGGTGGTTTCCGTCAAGCGCGACTGGAACGACAAGCCCCTGGAGCCCCAGAAGATCAAGGAGATCCGCGTGGATGCGAAGGGCCTGGAATACCCCTTCACGAAGTATTGATATGAAGCTTGCAAATGACCGTGTGTACACCCTGCGCATCGCAGGGAAGGATTATACCATCCGCAGCGCGGACGATCAGGACCACGTGCGCCGCATGGCGCTCTACGCGGATCGGAAGATCACCGAGACCCAGCGCAGCGGCTTTGTGAACCGCGAGGATGCAGCCGTCATCGCAGCGCTGACGCTGGCGGATGAGCTGTTTACCGCCCAGGACGATAATACCCGTCTCAGGCGCGAACTGTGGCAGCTGAAAAACAGCCTGGCGGAATCAAAAACATCCGAAACATAACATGGGCAAATTTGCCTGCACATTCACGCGCCTGCCGCAAAAAGCGGCTTTGTTGGGCTGTGCCCCGCGGCGCGATCCGGAGGGGTATTGCAGCTTTTTGTTGCGTCCCCTCCTTTTTTGATCCGGCTGTAAACTTTTTATAAACCCTTTTGCGCGCTTCTTGCGCTTTTCCCCTTCTTTGCTTACACTTGATTTGGCAGGAGGTCTCTTTTATGAACGAACGTGCACTTCGTGTGCTGGAATTTACCAAGATCCGCGAGCAACTGTGCTCCTATGCCCAGAGCGGCGCAGGCGGCGCGCTTTGCCTTGCGCTTACACCGCTTGAAGCCCTTTCCGATGTGGAAACGGCGCTGAGCGAAACCGAGGAAGCGGTGGTCATCCTCACCTATCAGGGCGGCAACCCCATGCACGCCTTTGAAAATGTGGACGAATATCTGCAATTGGCTAAAAAGGGCTCCACCCTTTCCCCCAAGGCGCTGCTGATGGTAGCGGATAATCTGCACGCCGCAAGGAGCGTGAGAAGCGCGCTGGTCACCGAGCGGGAAAATACCCCCCTCATCACCGCCCGCGCCTCCCTTCTGCAGCCCCTGCGCTCGGTGGAGCAGGATATTACCGACGCCATCATCTCCGAGGAGGAGATCTCCGATCATGCCTCCCCCGCCCTCATGGACATCCGCCGCCACATCCGTCAGGCCAACGACCGCGTCCGTGAAAAGCTCAATTCCATGGCTCACGGCAGCGCTTTTTCCAAGTACCTGATGGAGCCCATCGTCACCGTGCGCAACGGCCGCTACGTGTTGCCCGTCAAGGCCGAGCACCGCGGAAGCGTGCCCGGCCTTGTACACGACCAGAGCTCCTCCGGCGCCACGCTCTTTATCGAGCCCCTTGCCGTTGTGGAGCTTGGCAACGAGCTCAAGGAATGGCGCATCAAGGAGCAGGCGGAGATCGAGCGCATCCTCTCTGCCCTCTCTGCCCAGGTGGGCGATTATGCCGATCTGATCTCCCGCAACAGCGAGATTCTCTCCGTGCTGGATTTCATCTTTGCCAAGGGCATGCTGGCCCGGGAAACGGAAAGCATCCTCCCCAAGGTGAACGATCAGGGCCGCATCCGTCTGGTGCGCGCCCGCCATCCCCTGATCGACCGGGACAAGGTGGTGCCCTCCACCATCTGGCTGGGCGACAGCTTTACCACCCTTGTGATCACCGGCCCCAATACCGGCGGCAAGACCGTCACGCTCAAAACCATCGGGCTGATGACGCTGATGGCGCAGAGCGGTCTGCACATTCCCTGCGCGCTGGGCACGGAGGTCAGCACCTTTGAAGAAGTCTATGCCGATATCGGCGACGAGCAGAGCATCGAGCAGAGCCTTTCCACATTCTCCTCCCACATGACCAACATCGTGTCCATTATGGAGAACGTGACGCCCCGGGATCTGGTGCTCTTTGACGAGCTGGGCGCCGGCACCGATCCCACCGAGGGCGCAGCCCTTGCCCAGACCATTTTGTCCGCGCTGTGCAAGATCCACGTTCGCACCGCCGCCACCACCCATTACAGCGAGCTGAAGGCCTACGCCCTGACCACCCCCGGGGTGGAAAACGCCTCCGTGGAGTTTGACGTAAGCACCCTCCGCCCCACCTACCGCTTGTCCATCGGCGTGCCCGGCAAGTCCAACGCCTTTGAAATTTCCCGCAGGCTGGGGCTTCCCGATTATCTCATCGAAAACGCAAAGCAGCTGCTTTCCCACGATGAAGTCCGCTTTGAGGACGTGATCGCCAACGCCGAATATCACCGTCAGGTGGCGGAAAAGGAACGAGCACTGGCCGAGGAAGCCCGTCAGGAAACGGTGCGCCTGCGCAGCGAAGCGGAAAAGCTGTACCGAGATATGGAGGACAAGCGTCTGAATGCCGAGCGCAAGGCCAAGGAGGACGCCCGCCGCATTCTGGAAAAGGCCCGCCGCGAAAGCGAGCAGGTGCTTAACGAGCTGAAAAAGATCAAGAAAAACGCCCAGTCCGGCGACGCCAACGCCCTGCGCAAGCGTCTGGAAAATTCTCTGGACGAAATGGCGGAGGGCCTGCGTCCTTCCCAGAACATGGATGAAGCGCCTAAGACGGTAAAGCCCGGCGATGAAGTGGAGATCACCCATCTTGGCGTCAAGGCCACCGTCCTTACCGCGCCGGACAGCAAGGGCGAAGTGCAGCTGCAGGCCGGCATCATGAAGACCAAGGCCAATATCGCCCAATTGCGCCTGCTCAAGGAGCAGCCCAAGGAAAAGAAAAAATCTCACGTCACCGCCAATACCAACGCCATGACCCGGCGCATTTCCCTGTCCTGCGACGTACGCGGCATGAACCTGGAGGAAGCGCTGGTGGAGGTGGAGAGATATCTGGATGAAGCCGTCATGAGCGGCCTGCACGAAGTGACCATCGTCCACGGCAAGGGAGCGGGCATTCTGCGCAGCGGCATCCATCAGGACCTCCGTCACTACCGCCATGTGGATTCCTGGCGCCTTGGCGTATACGGCGAGGGCGAGGACGGCGTGACGGTGGTCACCCTCAAATAAGGAGCAGCTATGAAAGACAAAACCCTCATCATGGTGGTGGACGATGATCCCAACATCGCCCAGCTTGTAAAACTGTATCTGGAAAAAGAAGGCTACGCCGTCAAGACCTGCGCCCGCGGCGATGACGCGGTGAACGAATTCCACAAGGACGGCGCAGACCTGATTTTGCTTGACGTGATGCTCCCCGGCATTGACGGCTGGGAAGTGTGCCGGCAGATCCGCCGCACCAGCAAGACCCCCATCATCATGCTCACCGCCAAGGACGATACCTTTGACAAGGTGCTGGGGCTGGAACTGGGCGCGGACGATTATGTGACCAAGCCCTTTGAAAACAAGGAGCTGGTGGCGCGTGTCAAGGCCGTTTTGCGCCGCAGCGTGCCGGATATGCCGGAGGATACCACCCTCCGTTTCCCTGAGCTTTCCATCTCCATCGAGCAATACGAAGTGATCTACCGGGGCAGCGTCATCGACATGCCGCCCAAGGAACTGGAGGTACTCCACTTCCTGGCTTCCCACAAAAACCGGGTATTCACCCGGGAGCAACTGCTTGAGCAGGTGTGGGGCTTTGATTTCTTCGGCGACAGTCGCACGGTGGACGTGCACATCAAGCGTCTGCGCGAAAAGCTGACGGACAGCGAGCAATACGGCTGGCAGATCCGCACGGTATGGGGCGTGGGCTATAAATTCGAGGTGAAATAAACCGTATGCGCAGCATGTTTGCGCGATTGCTGTCGGTCTTTATGGCCGTGATACTGGTATGCGTGGGCGTACTGTTTTCTCTGGTGTACGTCAATCTGCGCGATAACAGCGTGGACGCCCGCATTGCCGCGCTGAAAACCCAGGCAAGGGATGTGGCGTATCTGGCTTCCCGCCTGCAAAACGATATGCCCCTTTCCCTGGGACGCAGCTCCACGGAAGATTACATGTACTGGAAAACGGGCCGCATTTTTGACGAATACAACGCCTACACCGTCATCGTGGAGCGCTCGGGCCGCAGCTATTCCTACTATAACGAAGCGACGCTCATGGACGAAAGCCTGTCCCAGATGCCGGGAAAGGACGAGATGAACGAGTATCTGAGCCGCGCCGCCCGGGGCGAGGAGATCACCGTGCGCACGGGCAGCGACAAAAACCCGCTGTTTACCGTCATCGTGCCCTGGAAAAGAGCCAGCCAGTTTTCCCAGCAGGATACCGTGATGGGGCTTGTCATGATCCAGACGGCGGCGCAGACCATCCACGCAAGCTACAAGGGTCTGCTCATCCAGGTGGCGCTGGCGGCGCTCTTTGTGTTCGTGCTGGCAGGCCTGGCCGCCTTCTTCCTCACCAGGCAGAACACCCGCCCGCTCACTTACATGGCCCGCGCCGCAGGCAAGATGGCCAAGGGCGATTTTTCCGCCCGTGCGCCGGAGGAGGGCAGCAGCGAAATACAGGAGCTGGCTTCCTCCTTTAACCTGATGGCGGAGCAACTGTCCTCGCTGGAAGAATCCCGCCGGGATTTTGTGGCCAATGTGAGCCACGAGCTGCGCTCCCCCATCACCTCCATCCAGGGCTTTGCCCAGGGTATGCTGGACGGCACCATTCCGGAGGAGGAGCGGGACAAGTACCTTTCCGTGGTGGTGGATGAGACCCGCAGGCTCAGCAAACTGATCAACAGCCTGCTCAGCCTCTCTCGCATGGAAAACGATCAGGCGGCGCTGAACATCACCCGCTTTGACGTGGCGGAAACGCTGCGCCGGGTGCTGATCTCCCGCATGACGCCCATTGAGGAAAAGAACATCGACGTGTGCTTTGACATGGAGGATCGTCCCTTCCCCGTGCTTGCCGATCAGGATCAGATCCAGCAGGTGCTCATCAACCTGATCGATAACGCGCTGAAATTTTCCCATGAGGGCGGCAAACTGTACCTGAAGGTGCGGGAGGATGGCAAAGCCACCTGCGTATCCGTCCGTGATACGGGCAGCGGCATCCTGCCGCAGGATGCGCCCCACATTTTTGAACGCTTTTACAAGGCGGATAAAGCCCATACCACCGGCAAGGGCACGGGGCTTGGGCTGGCCATCTGCAAGCGCATCATGGAGCGTCACGGGCAGGAGATCCGCCTTATGCCCACCGATGCGGGCGCAGAATTTATGATCACGCTGGAGACAGCCAGATGAGGTGCCTTATGACCCTTCAACGCAAGGCCTGCGCCAAGGTCAACTGGACGCTGGATATTCTGGGCAAACGGGAGGACGGCTATCACCTGATGGATATGGTGATGCAGTCGCTTTCCCTGTATGACGATATGCGCTTTACCCGGCGCGAGGACGGCGTGATCACGCTGAAAATCGTGGGAAGTTCTCTTCCTGCCGACGACAGCAACCTGGTGCTCCGTGCGGCAAGAGCACTGCAATCGCACTTTGAGTGCCCCTATGGCGCGGATATCGTGATGGAAAAGCATATCCCCATGGGCGCAGGGCTGGGCGGCGGCAGCGCGGATGCAGCCTGCACCCTCCATGCGCTGTGCGATTTGTGGGAGCTTCATTTGTCCCTTGAGGAAAAATGCAGGATTGGCCTGACGCTTGGCGCCGACGTGCCCTACTGCCTTCACGGCGTGCCCGCCAGAGTTACGGGCATCGGCGAAGGGGTGCAGCCCATTCACGCCCTGCGCAGCTATCCCATGGTGCTTTTGCAGCCCTGCGATGCACTGTCCACCAAAGAGGCCTTCCGCCACTTTGACGAAACTGAGGGCATCCTGCATCCGGATAACGACGCCGCCTGCCGCGCCCTTGCGGAAGGCAGCAGCGCACTGCTTGCCGCCGCCTGCAAAAACGTGATGCAGCACGCCAGCGAGCTTCTGCGCCCCGAAATGGCTCATGCCATCCGTGCGCTGCATGAATCCGGCGCGTTCCTTGCCCAGATGACAGGTTCCGGCTCCGTGGTGTACGGCGTGTACGAAACACAGGAGGAGGCAAAAGCCGCCCATCAGGCGCTGTCTTCCCGCTTTTCCCCCTGCATTCTGTGCCACACGCTTTTGTAACTGTATACTTTCACCGCATTTTGCGCATGCTGATCCCGAAAGGAGATGGCATGCGTATTTATTTGGCCCGCTTTTTTCGCGTTTTTACGTGTTTTTTTCTTTGTCTGTGCTGTTTGTGCACATCCGTTTCCTCCCGGGCGGAGGACGCATTTGACGCCCTGCGCGTCATCGCCCATGACGATACCGCCCTGATGCAATCGCAAAAGCTGCTGGTGCGCAAAAGGGCGCTTGATGCGCTCCAATCCGGCGGCGGCAGGGACGAGATCGCAAGCGCGCTGGACAGTCTGCACATTCCATACGCCCTGCATGTGCAATCTTACTCCCCCGGCGCGCCGTATCCCCTGCAAAGCACGCTGGTGATCACCCTGGGCAAAGGGCAGGGGCGCAATTGGTTTGGCGTTCTGTGCCGGGATTTTGCGCAGGCTTCCTTCCTTTGGACGCAAAAAAAGAGCGGCGCGCTGACGTGCGCCGCCCAGGGTGATATGCAGGTGGTGTTCCCATGGCTTCATGGGCTGATTCGGTTTTTTACCGGCCTTCGCTGAGCAGCATTTGCAGATTGGTCAGGTGCGTGAGCAGCAGCGTGCGCACGTCCAGCGTAGAGCTGGTGGCCGTCTGCGTCAGCGTTTCAAAGGCTTCAATATCGTTGTACAGTGCGTCAAACGCCTCCTGCGGCGCAAGACGGCCGCTGCTTCCGTGCAGCGAAATGGAGATCTGGTTCATCTGATCCATACAGTACACATACTGGCGCACCACGCCAAGCCTGGTGGCCGTGCCGGAGGATACCACACTGGACATGCGGTTGACCTCGGCGATGGCGTCGGACACGCAATTGAGCATGCGCTGGGAAAGCTGCTTGTCGGTGTTGGATTTGAACACCGCAGTATGCCCCACCACGCTGCCAAGGGCGACACACCCCAGCAGCAGCACGGCGCACACGATCAGAAGCACCTTCTGCCCTTTTTGGTTCATCACAGGCGGGACGGACTGCATCCCCTGCGTGTAACGGCTCATATCCTTTCACTTCCTTTAAATACATCAATCGATTAACCTTAAGCGGTTGACAGAAAGATTATACCACATTTTTGCCCATTCGTAAAGTGCGCCCCCCTGGGGCGCCTGTTGGTTTACAATTTGTTCATTCACAGAAGGCGCAAAGCATGGTATAATCAATTGATAAAGCGTACGGAAAGGCGGCGGTGGCATGATCCTGTTTGACCGCATCACAAAGCAATACGGGCAGCATGCCGCGCTCAGGGATTTTTCCCTCCATATCGAAAAGGGGCAGATCGTGGGGCTGCTGGGCCCCAACGGCGCAGGCAAATCCACCGCCATGAACATCCTGACGGGGTGTCTGAGCCAGGATGCGGGCAGTGTCAAGGTGTGCGGCACGGATATCCACCTGGACCCCCGCGCCTGCAAAAAGCGCATAGGGTACCTGCCGGAAAACGCGCCTCTGCACGATGAAATGACGGTGGAAAGCTACCTTGCCTTCATATGCCGGCTCCGCGGCATGAAGGAAAGGGAGATCCCCGCCCATATCGCAGCCCTTCAAGAGCGCACCGGCCTTTTTGACGTCCGCGGCCGGGTGATCGGTCATTTGAGCCGGGGCTACCGCCAGCGGACGGGGCTTGCCCAGGCGCTGTGCGCCGATCCCGATATCATCGTGCTGGACGAGCCCACCCAGGGGCTGGATCCTGCACAGGCCAGGGAATTCCGCACGCTGATTTCATCCCTTGGCAAAACCCACACCGTGCTTTTTTCCTCCCATATTTTAAGCGATATCGATAAAATCTGCGACCGTGCGGTGATCCTGCACGAGGGCAGGATCATGGCGGACCGGATGCTGAAAAGCGAAACGCAAAAGCAGCTGGACGTGCTGATTTCAGGCAGCGAAAAGCAATTGCTCCCTGCGCTTTCCTCCCTGCCCTCCTGCCTGCGGGTGGAGGCGCTCCCCCACGAAAAGGGACAGACCCGCGTCAAACTCTGCTGCCCGCAGGACGCGCCCATCGAGCGGGAACTGTTTTCCCTCCTCCGGGCGCTGGATACCCCCATCCTGCGGTTGAACCCTGCAAAGGATTCTCTGGAGGATCTGTATCTTTCCATCACCGGAAGATAAAAAGGAGACCCTATGAAAGCCATCTTCAAACGCGAACTGGAAGGCTATTTCCACACGCCCGTGGGCTATGTGTTCATGGGTGTGTTTCTGATGCTGGGCAGCATCTTTTTCGGTGCGGGCAATCTGGCGGAGCGCAGCGGCAATATGACCTATCTGCTGCGCAACATGAGCTATCTGTGGATGCTGCTTTGCCCCGTGCTCACCATGCGCCTCTTTGCCGGCGAGCGGGTAAAAAACACGGACGTACTCTGGTATGCATCTCCCGTATCCATGGCGCAGGTGGTGGGCGGCAAGTTTCTTTCCGCCCTGCTGGTCATGCTGCTGACGGTGGTATGTACCTTTGTGTACCCCCTACTGGTTGCGATCTACGGAAAACTGTACCTTGCTGAAACGCTGGTCGCCTACCTTGGGTTCATTTTGCAGGGCGGCTGCTTTATTGCGCTGGATATGGCGGTGACGGCATCCTCCCGCTCCCAGGTGACGGCAGCCATCTGGGCCTTTGGCGTGAACCTGATCATCTGGCTGTCGGATGCGGTATCGGCGGCGCTTGGCACCCATGCGCTCGCCAGGGTGCTCGCCTTTTTCAGCCTCAACCAGCGCTTTACGCCCTTTGCGGCGGGGCAGCTCAGCTTTGCCAACATGGGCTATGCCCTGATCTTCATGGCAGCCATGCTGTTTGTATGCGTGCGCGTGCTGGATGCACGGCGCTACGGCGAGGTGTGATATGAAAAAGAACATGCCTGCTTTGTTTTCTCCCCGCGCGCTGAAGCGCCTTTGCGCCCTTGTGCTTTCGCTGCTCGTGCTGCTTGCGCTGTTCCTGACCGCGCTGCTCTTTGACAGGCTGGAAAGCAGGTACGCCCTGCAGAAGGATTTTTCCTTCAACGGCGCCACCACCCAGAGCAAAATCGCCACCGAGCAACTTGAGGCGCTAGACAGGGACGTGCATATCTACGTGCTCATGTCCGCAGGCGGCAGGGATAATACCCTCATTTCCCTCCTCACCCGCTACGCCGCCGTCACCCCCCATTTGACCTTTTCCGAGGAAAGCGCGACGCAAAACCCCATGCTGCTCACCGCCTTTGAGGATGTGCTCACAAAGCAAGAGGTGCAGAGCGATTGCCTGATCATCCACTGCAAGGATACCGACCGCGCCCGCGTGCTGACGGCGGAAAGCTTTGTCACCTATCAGTACGATACGGAAAGCGGCTATTACATCCCCACCGGCGTCAATTACGATAAACCCCTCATCGAGGCTATTGTGTACACCGCCCAGAGCGATCCCATGACGGTGCAACTGCTCCGCGGCCACGGCGAAACAAACGGCGAGGACCTGGAAACGGTCACAAAGGTGCTGACCCAGGCCAATTACCGCATGGAGGAAGTGGATCTGCTCAAGGGCGGCGCGCTGGATATCGCATCTCCCCTGCTCATCCTCTGCCCGCAGACAGACCTGAGCGAAAAGGAGCTGCTTTTGCTTCTGGAATTTGCCAACGCAGGCGGCGACTTTTTCATCATTTCGGATTATACCGATCCGCTGGACAATGTAAACTACAACGCTTTCCTCCGCACCTTTGGCGTCAGCTTCTATCAGGGGCTGGTGATGGCGGAGGCGGACGACCGGCAAAGCTATTACGACGAAGGCCAGGCCTTCCTCATGCCCCGCATGGAGGAAACGGCTTTGACCCGTCCGCTCATCGAGCAAAGCCGGGATACCCTGCTTTTGCCCGGCAGCCGCGCCGTACGTCTTCCGGAAACGCTGCCCGAGGGTGTAACGTTGGAAACCCAGCTGGTCACCGGCCGCAGCTACATCCGCGATTATGTGGCGACGGAGCCGGATATGGTCACCAAGCAGCCCACCGATGAGGAAGGCTATTTTGCCCTGTCCGTGCTCTCCTCCCGCGTAACGGAGGAAGGCAACGTATCCCGTGCGCTTGTCACCGGCAACGCGGAGATGTTCACCCACTGGTGGATCGAGGAAAACACCTATTCCGCAGATTATCTGCTCCGCGGCATCTCCTATCTGCAGGGCGAAAGCCCCATCAATCTGGATATCACCGGCAAAACCGCCGTCCGTCAGGGGCTGACGCTGTATTCGCTTGCGCCCCTCATCCTCGTGATCACGCTGCTCCCCCTTGCCATCCTTGCCTGGGCGCTTTGCATACTGCTGCCCAGAAGACACCTGTAATATGAAACACACGCGCAAAAAAACCGCATACCTGATGCTGGCGCTGCTGATGATTATCGCAGCGCTGCTTGGCGCGCTGTATTATTTGAGCCGTGAGGATGCCCAGGAGCCGGGCGCCGAAACGCCGCCTGCCAAAGCAACACTTTTTTCCTGTGCGCGGGAGGAATTGATTTCCGTCACTGTCACCCCGCCATCAGGCAAAAGCTACACGCTTGACGTTAAAAACGGCTCGCTCGTCTTGCCCCACGATCCTTCCGCGCCCGTCCGCGCTTTGATCGCAGAAAATATCCTCAGCGCCCTGTGCACGGTGATCGCGGAGGACAAGGTGCTGGATACATCGTTTGCCGTCGCCGATCTTGCCGCATTCGGCCTGGAAACGCCTGTGTGCGCAGCAAGCTTCACCCTTGCAAACGGCGATACGCACCGGATGTTCATCGGCTCCGCAACGCCCCTTGGCATCCCCTACCGATACATGCTGTGGGACGAGGATCCTGCCATCTACCTGATCTCCGCAGACGTGCATGACGCCTTCTCCTATGAGCTTGCCGCGCTCCGGGACGTCACGCAGCCCGTGTGGGATGCAGAGCTATGGGACCGCGTGGAGATCAGCGGCGAAAACAGGCGGCAGCTTATTCGCACCGACCTTGGCTGGCAATTGACCGCTCCCTTTTCCTACCCGCTTGACAGCACGGAAACAGACAACTTCCTTGCCGCGGTGGAGAGCATCGGCTTTGCCAATTACGTGGCAGATGCAAAGACGGCTGATCTGTCCCTGTACGGCCTGGATGCGCCAAGGCTGACGCTAACCCTTCAGCAAGCCGCCTCCCGGGTGGATTATTATGATGAAGCGGGCGTCATCACGGACAGTATTTTTCTGCCGGATGAGGAGATCACGCTGCAGTTTGGCACGCAGATCGACGATTATTATGTGTACTGCCTGTATCTGGACACGGTGTACACCGCAACGCTGTTCCAGACCGGCTTTCTGTGGGATGAAGATATCACATCGCTTCTGGACAGGACGCCCCTTGACGTGCCCATCACGCAGCTAAAAGCGCTGACCGTCACAAGGGACGGCGCGGACACGGTGTACACATTCGCCCTCACCGAGCAATTGGAGCAGAACGGCGATTTGAAAACGGACGGCGCGGGCAACGTGCTGTGGGACGTGCATGTGCGCAAGAACGGCGAAAGCATGGATGCGGACACATTTCTTAACTGGTACGCCCAATTGCAGCGCATCGCGCCGGAAAGCACACTGCCCGAAGGAGCGGAAACGGCAGACAGCGTACTTTCCCTCACCTTTGAGGGCGAGGGTTTTGTCCGTACCGCCCATTTCCTGCCCATCGATCCGCTGCACGACGCCCTTTCCGTGAACGGCCACGCCGCCTTCTACCTGTCCGCCTCCGCACTGGACAGCCTGCTGCAATTGCCCTGACGTGCCGGTGCATTGCTTGTTTCGGTTGATTCCTCCGTCTCGTTTCCCACCGGGCGCACTTTGGCTTTGTCGCCCTTTCACAAGAGAACCTGAACGTCATCCTGCAACGAGTTGTCCGATCAAACGTTATTCTATAAGGCGCTTTCTTGCTCCCGCCGCCGCAATAAGATTACATACCCAAACATCGCATACACAATCATCAACCTACACAAAGGCCCCTTAGGCAAAGGGGCTGTCACGAAGTGACTGGGGATTGTCCTTTCCTGCACGGATCAGTTTACGGCACAGGGCAATCCTCACCCGCTGCGCGGGAGCTCCTTTGCCAAAGGAGCCTTTTGGTTAGATGTGTTTCTTCATGAATCGAAGTTTGTTGTGTCAGCAAGTTACTACAGCGGGAGCAAGAAAGCGCCCTACCGCAGCTTTCAGCCGCCATGCGTTCCGAAGGAACGTGCTTCATGCGCCGCAGGCACACTTCATTTTTCATTCCTTCATTGGCGCACCCTGTACGCTCTCCGTCGCGGGACGGGGTGTTTGCCCAAGTCAACATCGTCGACATAGACCAGCAGACCTCGCCATCCTACAATAAAAACGCCGTCCGGCGACAAATTAACTGTCGCGGGACGGGGAAATAATAAAGGTCAACACGGTCGAAAGTGGCAGGCGGCCCTCGCCACCCGTAAAAAAACGACCCGATTTTCATCGGGTCGTTTTTGTTTGCAATGGATTTATCAGGCCTTGCCGTTGCAGCCCAGCACGTTGACCAGCTTATGACGCACCATTTCCTTCAGGGAGGCGCGGGCGTCGGTCAGATACTGACGGGGGTCAAAGTGATCGGGATGCTCGTTGAAGTGCTTGCGCAGCATGGCGGTGAAGGCCAGACGCAGGTCGCTGTCGATGTTGATCTTGCACACAGCCATGGAAGCGGCCTTGCGCAGCTGTTCCTCGGGAATGCCCACGGCGTCAGGCAGCTTGCCGCCGTTTTCGTTGATGATCTTCACGAAGTTCTGGGGCACGGAGGAAGCGCCGTGGAGCACGATGGGGAAGCCGGGCAGACGCTTGGAGACTTCTTCCAGAATGTCAAAGCGCAGGGGCGGGGGCACCAGGATGCCTTCCTCATTGCGGGTGCACTGAGCGGCGGTGAACTTGTAAGCGCCGTGGCTGGTGCCGATGGCGATGGCCAGAGAATCGCAGCCGGTACGGGTGGCGAATTCTTCCACTTCTTCGGGACGGGTGTAGGAGGAATCCTCAGCGGACACCTTCACGTCGTCTTCCACGCCGGCCAGACGGCCCAGTTCGCCTTCCACCACGCAGCCGTGGTCATGGGCATATTCAACAACCTTCTTGGTCAGGGCGATGTTTTCTTCAAAGCTCAGGTGGCTGCCGTCGATCATGACGGAGGAGAAGCCGCCGTCGATGCAGGCCTTGCAGGTCTCAAAGTCGGGGCCGTGGTCCAGATGCAGCGCGATGGGCAGATCGGTTTCCTTGATGGCAGCTTCCACCATCTTCACCAGATAGGTGTGATTGGCGTAGGCGCGAGCGCCCTTGCTGACCTGCAGGATGACGGGGGCCTTTTCCAGCTGGGCGGCCTCGGTGATGCCCTGCACGATTTCCATGTTGTTCACGTTGAAAGCGCCGATGGCGTAACCGCCTTCATAGGCCTTCTTAAACATTTCTTTGGTGGTAACAAGCGGCATAATAATACCCTCCTTGATATGTACTCACAAAGCCATTATACCAGACAAAACGGGGTTTGACCAGTACAAAACGGCTTTTTGATCAAAATAATGTGCTTTTGTGGCATTTTCAGCGCTCGGCGTAGGGCAGCGGGGGCAGCTCGCGGCCCACGATCTCACACAGCTGGGACACGGTAACCAGATTCAGGCCCAGCTCGTTCTGGTAGTAGGGGATCACTTCGTCCAGAACCTTGGGCGTATTGAAGCCGTCGATGTGGAACAGGATGATATTGCCGCCCTTTACGTCCTTGGTCACGCGGCGCACGATGCGCTCGGGGCTGGTCTTGTAGTCTTCATCCCAGTCATGGCTGTCGATGGTCCACTTGGTCATCTCCATACCCTCTGCACGCACCATGGCCAGCACCTCGCCGTCATAGGCGCCGTAGGGCGGACGGAACAGGCGCACGCGCACGCCCAGCAGGTTCTGGATATCATCCACAGGGGTGCGGATCTGCTCCAGGCGCTTGTGCACCTTTGTGCACTGGGTGGACAGGTTGGGATGGCTCAGGCTGTGGTTGCCGATCTCGTGACCGCGGCGCACCATTTCCCTGGCGGTCTCGGTGAAGGTGTTCACATAATGGCCGGTCATAAAGAAGGTGACCTTCACGTTGTACTTGTCCAGAATGTCCAGAATCTCGATGGTCTGGTCATCGCTGTAGGCGCAGTCCAGGGTGATGCTCATGTAGGGCTCGTCCGTTTCAAAGGTGGAAATGATCTTTTCCCCGTGGCGGGAAATGGCGCAGTAGCCGTCCTCCGGATCGGTGACGCACACGCCGTTATACCACACGGACAGGTTGTGCCGGCCCATCATTTCCTCGGTAACGTGGAAGGAGATATTAGTGCGGCTGGAAGGATTCTTCCATTCCCTTGTTCCGTACACCCGGCCGCTTTCGTCCCGGAGTTCAAAGGTGTTCATGCCCTTCATGACGGCGGCGGGGTTCTTGCATTCCAGGATCACGTTCAGCTCCTTATCCACATAGCCAATGTGGATGGGCTTGTAAAATTCCACCCTGGGCAGCGTCAGCAGCTGCAGCTGCATGGAGCCGTTTGCCCCCACGGTGTAATTTTCGCTCTCCTGGAGCGTGAGCACATACTCCTGCTTTTTATCCACGCGGGGCGTTTCGATGCGCAGCGTTTTTTCCGCTTCGCCTTCCATAAAGGCGCAGTTGAGCACGCCGTCCCGGGTATCGATGGCCACCACGGTGTACCGGGCAAAGGGCTTATCGGCCTTCAGCGTAAGCTCGTACTGAATGCCGCCGTTGATCTCGCCTTTGGTTTCCTGAAAGCTTACTTCCGGCACGTCCTCGCCAAATGCGATGCACACGGAAAGAAGCAGCAGGCACAGGAGCGCCAGTGAGAATTTTTTCATACAGATTCCCCTTCGGATGTAGTCGGAATGCATGCATCCCCTCCGGATTATACCATATTCTTCCTTTGCATTCAATCGGGGAAAAACAAGTTTCTCTTTTCAAAGCATACAAAATAGTATATAATGATTAAAAACACTGCAATACAAACCCATCGGGAGGTTTTTATGAGCACCAACGAAAACAAGCGCTTTACCAAAAAGGAGCGCAGCTGGATCCTGTACGACTGGGCCAACTCCGTCTACGCCACCAACATCATGGCGGCCATCTTCCCCACCATCTTCGTGGCCTTTGCAGGCGATGCAGGCGATCAGTGGTGGGGCTACGGCACGTCCATCGCCACCTTCCTCATTGCCATTCTGGCACCTGTATTGGGCTCTGTTGCCGATTTCAAGGGCATGAAGAAAAAGCTGTTTACCGTTTTCATGCTGCTGGGCGTCGTCTTTACCGCCCTCATCGCCGTGACCAATGACTGGCGCATCATGCTGGTGGGCTACATCGTCAGCCGCATCGGCTTCTCGGGCAGCAATCTGTTCTACGACAGCTTCCTGACGGACGTGACCACCAACGAGCGCATGGACAAGGTGAGTTCCTGGGGCTACGCCATGGGCTATATCGGCGGCAGCACCATTCCCTTTGTGCTGTCCATCGTCATGCTGCTGGTGCTGGGCTACGGCAGCCCCGTTGCGCAGAAATTCTCCGTGATCATCACCAGCGTGTGGTGGCTGGTGTTCTCCATCCCCTTCCTCAAGAACGTAAAGCAGGAGCACTACATCGAGCGCACGGCGGAAAATTCCCTGCGCCACACCTTCCGCAACATGCTCCATACCGCCATGGACATTTTCCACAACAAGGGGCTGTTCATCTTCATGCTGGCCTACTTCTTCTACATTGACGGCGTGGGCACGGTGATCAGCGTATCCACCGCCTACGGCAGCGTGCTGGGGCTTGGCTCTGTGGGCATGATCCTGGCGCTGCTGGTCACCCAGATCGTGGCCGTGCCCTGCTCCATCTGGTTCAGCCGTCTGGCTAAAAAGATCACCGCCCGCAAGGCGCTGATCGCCGCCATTTGCGTGTATACGGTGATCTGCATGGTGGGCTTCTACATGGGCTTCTCCCTGGAGCCCCATCAGTTTGCCTATGAGGCGGCGGAAGACAATTTCGCAGAAAGCGCCCTTGCCCTGGCGCCCGAAAATGAAACGGACGCTGAAATTTATGCCGCGCTCGTGGAGGACTGCAAGGCAGCGTTCCTTGCAGAGGATCCGCAGACCGCGCTGGACGCCGTTGCGGCGCCTGCAGGCAGCAGCGTGGCCCTTTACGGCGCTGCCGAAAACCTGCGCGCGCTGGCCAAGGATACCGCAGCCGGAGAAGCGGATATCATCACCGCCTTCAACGCCGCCGTCAAGCGCTCCTCCGTGCTCTTCTGGTGCATGGCGTTCATGGTGGGCACCGTGCAGGGCGGCATCCAGGCCGTGTCCCGCAGCTACTTCAGCAAGCTGGTGCCCAAGGACCGCAGCAACGAATACTTTGGCTTCTTTGATATCTTTGGCAAGTTTGCCTCCGTCATCGGCCCCGTGCTCTACTCCTTCGTCGGCGGCGTGACCGGCCGCTCCTCCTTTGGCGTGCTGGGGCTCATCGTGCTCTTCATCGTAGGTCTTGTGATCATGACGGCGGGGCGCAAGGAGCTGGACGCGCTGGAAAGAAGCGCCAGCTAAATATCCTCCTGCCACATGGCACGCAGGCGCGTTAAAACCTGATGCTCCATGCGGGATATGCCGCTTTGAGAGGTGTGCAGCAAGTCTGCCGCCTCTTTTTGTTTAACCTGTTTTACGTACCGAAGGTGCAAAAGCGCCCTTTCGCCCTCCGGGAGCCGGGCGAGCATGTCCCGGAGGAGAAAGCGGTCCATCCACTTGTCCTGAGCCGTATCCGGTACTTCCCCGATCACATCGTCCCCCAGCCTCTTCCCCTGATTCATTTCCGTCAGCCAGGCAATATCGGAAGGGGGCAATCCCGTTTCCGCAGAAAGCTCCTGCACAGTGGCGGGGCGCATTTCCCGCATGCGGATATGTTCCTCCACCCGCATCACGGCGTGCAGATCCCTTTGCATCCGCCAGGATCCGTTTCTGCCCGCCTTTTTCATGGCGCCCAGCATCCAGGGCACGGCATAGGTCGCAAAGCGCACGCCGCGGGCGGGATCAAAGGCGGCAAGGGCGTGCAGAACGGCCTCAAACCCGGATTGCCTTGCATCCTCCTGCCAGGAAAAGCGGCGGGAAAGGGAAATGCAAAGCGGCGTCACGGCCTCCATCAGCTTCTCCAGCGCCTTTTGATCGCCCAGCTTTGCATCTGCCACAAAATCGTCAGCTGAGGGGCTGCACATGCTTCATCATGGTCACGCAGGTACCCTCGCCCACCCGGGATTCCACCTGCACCTCGTCCATAAAGGTCTGCATCACCGCAAAGCCCATGCCGCTGCGCTCGCACTCGGGCTGGGTGGTGTAAAAGGGCTCCATGGCGCGGGCAATATCGGCAATGCCGCAGCCCTCGTCCCGCACGGTGACAAAGAACCTGCCGTCTTGGTATGCGCGGCAGCTGATGCAAATCTTGCCCGTTTTTTCCCTGTAGGCGTGCACCACGCAGTTGGTCACCGCCTCGCTGACGGCGGTCTTGATATCGGTCAGCGTTTCCAGCGTAGGCGACAGCTGCACCGCAAAAGCGCTGACGGCCACGCGGGCAAAGCCCTCGTTTTCGCCCCGGCTGTCAAAGCACAAATCCATGCTGTTGAAAGCGTCCATGTTCGCATCGTTTCTCATCCGTCAATCACCTCAATGATCTGCCCCATGCCGGACAAATTGAATACCCTGCGCACCTGCCTGTTCATCCTGCGCACCTGCACCCTGCCGCCCCGCTCCCGGAGCGCCCGGTAGCGGCCCAGTATCACCCCGATGCCGGATGAATCCATAAACGCCATATCCTCCATATCGATGATCAGGGTTTTGACCCGTCTGTCCTCAATGAGCGCGTCCATTTCCCGCCGCACGCCCTGGGCGCAGTGGTGATCCAGTTCGCCCTGCAGATACACCACCACCGCGTCCCGCAGCCTTTCATGCCGCATCCCTTCACCCCCTTGCTGTTGTGCACGTACATTTCCAGTTTTTCCTATGCTTATCCTGCCTCGGAATTTGTCGCTTTATACCCATTCGTGCGACATATTTCGCGCCGTGGGCAAGCAAAAAAGCCTCCCGGAAATGGGAGGCTTTCAGGTCTTCTTTTATAGGATGGGCGCATGCGGTTTACTCTACGCTTTCCCCGTCCGTGGCGGGCTCTTCTTCCAGGGTGGATTCGGAGATGTCCATGAAGGGTTCGTCCGTATGGCTGAATTGGGTTTTGGAAAAAATAATATAGCTGCCAAAGCCTGCGATGCGGATATCCTCATGCCGCAAGGTGACAAGCCCCGGCTCCAGCACGGTCAGCTTGCTTGCGCCGGTGGTATCGTAGCTTTCCCGGCAAAGGGAATCCATCACATACAGCCTTTCCTCATCCGCCGCAGCCAGGAACACATAATGCCCGGTGTTGGTAAACACGGAGCCGGCTCTGGAATGGGCCACCACCGCGCAGCCCTGGGCCATGGCGTCCAGCGCCGTCTGATAATCGCTGACGATGGTCACGTTCAGCCCATAGGGCTTGACCAGATGGTGGATAAAGCCGGTGGCCGTACCCTTGTCCTCGGTGCGGGAGAGCACGCCGTATATATTGTTCCCGGCGGCGAACTCTGCAATGGCCAGGGGCAGGAAGCGCTCAAAATCCCGCACGGAGGTGAGGGTATAGCGGGCATGATGCTGACGGCACTTACTTGCCGTTACGGAGCAGGGACAGATGCTGTAGGGTGTTTTGGCGCCGTTTACAATGAGGGTGATCTCCTCCCTCTCCGTCATGGCCGCGATGGCCATGCCCACCGCGGCAGGCGCGCAGCCGCCGTCGCCAAAGGGACGGCTCTTTTTGCTCTCCCGGCTCTCGTAGACAAAATCCTTCCACAGGGCGTCATTCTGGGCGTAGTAGATCATGTCTCCCCTGCCCGGCACGTTTTTGACGCCGCTTAGGGAAAAGCCGCCGTCAAAATACGCCTCCGTTGCCAAAATATCCCTTTCCGCGCAGCAAAAAAGCACAGACGGCAGCGCGGCGAACATCACAACGATGGTCAAAAATGCGGCAAGCAGTCTGTGCTTCATGGTAACCTCCGTAAACCGGCGGGGCGGAAACAAGGACTTTTTAGTTCTCATCTTCCTCCTCGGGCAATTCGGCGTTATGGTACACCTCGGTCACGTCGTCAAAGTCCTCCAGCATGTCCAGCAGCTTCTGGATCTTCTGCAGGGTTTCTTCATCGGCGGGAGCCACGGTGTTCTGGGGGATCATCTGGGTATCGGCAGAGAGGAAGGCATAGCCGGCCTTTTCCAGCGTTTCGCGCACGGCGGAAAAATCGTTGGGCTCGGTGTACACTTCAAAGGCGTCGTCCAGCACCTTCATATCCTCGGCGCCGGCGTCCAGCGCGGTCATCATCATTTCGTCCTCGTCCATGCCGGGCTCGCGCTCGATGACGATGAGACCCTTGTGGTCAAACATGTAGCCCACGGAGCCGGTGGTGCCCAGGCTGCCGCCGTTCTTATCAAAGATGTGGCGCACTTCGCTGGCGGTACGGTTGCGGTTGTCGGTAACCGCCTTCACCATCACAGCCACGCCGCCGGGGGCATAGCCTTCGTAGTTGAGTTCCACATATTCCAGGCCGCTGCCTTCGCCGCTGGCCTTCTTGATGGAGCGCTGGATGTTATCGTTGGGCATGTTGTTGGCCTTGGCCTTGGCGATCACATCGCGCAGCTTGCTGTTGCTTTCGGGATTGGGGCCGCCTTCGCGCACCACCATGGCGATCTCTCGGCCGATCTTGGTAAAGATCTTGCCGCGGGCAGCGTCGGTCTTGCCCTTCTTCGCCTGAATATTATGCCATTTGGAATGTCCGGACATTGAAAAACCCCTCCAAGTACGCTTAAAGTATCTATAGCCTTGAAATTATACCACAGTTTCCCCTGTGCGTCAAATTTCAGGTTTTCTTTCGTTCAGGCGGCTTCGGGCTCCTGCTCGCGGAGCATTTTCATGCTCATGCGCACATAGTACACAAAGGCGTGCACCGCCAGCGCCACGCCCGCCCAGATCAGGTACAGGTGCACGGGATGGCTGAAATACTCGCTAAAGAAGCACAGCACCAGCGATGCCACCACCACCGTCTGAGCCAGTTTTCCCGACCACTTGGCGTACACCACCACGCCCTTTTTGAGCATATAGCCCGCGCCCAGCATCATCAAAAATTCCTTGGCAAAGAGGATGGCAAAGGGCAGTACGGGAATGACGCCCGTCAGCACATGGCTGAGCATCACGGAAACCACCATCAGCTTATCGGCCGTGGGATCCATCAGTTTGCCAAAGTCGGTGATCAGGTTATATTTCCGGGCGATATAGCCGTCGGCCAGGTCGGTCAGACTTGCCGTTATATACACGATCAGGGCGTACATCTTAAAACCCTTGAGCATCAGCGCCCAGTACACGGGGATCAGCGCCATGCGCACCATGGTGAGCACATTGGGCACGTTCCACACGTTTTCTCTCAGGTTCAGCTTGCCGTTGTTCATCGCAGTTCCTCCCATAATACCCAAGTATTATATCACAAAGCCGGTTTATTACAATCGACAAAGTGAAAAAAATCAGAAAATATTTTCCCAGCCGGGGGCGTCCCTGTGGTAGAGATGCTCCATGCTCATGCGCATTTCCTCGCACAAAAGCAGCGTGTGCAAGGAGCTTTTTTGCTCAACGGCCGCCCGGGTCTTTGCGATGAGCAGCCCCACCGCATCCGTATCCTCGTGCACGGTCCACATCTGCAAAAGCCCTTCCCGCTTTTGCCAGATCTCTTCCGCAAGGCTGCAATGGCGCAGCGCGCCCGCAAAATCGCCCGCCCTTGCGCATTCCTGCACGCATTCTGCCTGCCTGCACAGTTTGTCCGCCGTGTTTTTGCTGACGGCGCCTGAAACAAGGCCGATCGCAAGCACCAGGAAGAGCGATAAAAACAGGGTGATCAGCGTCTTTTTCATATCACTGCCCACGCCCTTCCCCATCGATCCCCCGGATGCGCATAAACGCGCCGTCCGACGTGTGCAGGGACACAAAGCCGTCCCTATCAAGGGATGCGTAAAACACCCATTCCGCCGTAAGCGACAGATCCGCAAGCAACGCCTGCAGCCATTTTTCGTCCCGGCCGATCACCTTGAGATGCTCCCTCTGCACCCGTCCGTCCATCACCAGCGACAGGGGGATCATTTCCTCCTGCGCCTGGATATGCACATCCCTGCGCCTGACGCTTTCCTCCCCGGCCTTTGGAAACACGCTCAGTTTGCCGCTGGTTTCCAGTATAGCCGTCTGCACATGGTTTACGTCCAGCACGCCCCCTGCACGCACCTCCTCGCACAGATCGGAAAGGGTGTAGTTGAGCCGCTTCATTTCATCCCTTTGGATGACGCCGTCCCGGATCACCACGCTTGGTGCTGCGCACAGCCATTTGCGCACCCCCGGGCATTTGACGTCCAGCACGGTAAGGAGCGCGTGCAGGCACACAAGCGCCAATATAGGCCCGATGCCGTAAAGCAATGGCGTTTCCACATTTTCCATGGGCGACGCCGCCAGATCCGCGATCAGAAGCGCCATCACAAACTCATAGGGCTGCAATTGCCCCAGCTGCCTTTTTCCCATCAAACGCATGGCCAGCGCCGATACCAGATACAATATCACCGCGCGGATGCACACCGTCAGCATGCCCATTCCCCCTTTTTCGACAGTATGCGCCGTTTTTCGACAGCAAATACCGGCAGTTTTTGCTGCTGTCAGGCGTATTTCTTGCCATTTGTGGGGGAACATGTTATAATTGCCCGATTCCGTTATTTTCCCGTGCGCCGGGATATTTTTGCAGGCTGTCATTTTTCCCGTCCCGTGCGCATACCCTGTACCTTAAAAGGATGTGTTTTGATGAAGGAAAAGATGTACCGTGTAGGCATCGTGGGCGCTACCGGCATGGTGGGCCAGCGCTTTGTGCGTCTGATGGAAAACCACCCCTGGTTCCGCGTGACCTGCCTGATGGCAAGCGAGCGCAGCGCCGGCAAAAGCTATCGGGACGCCGTGGGCGAAAAATGGGCCTTTGACTGCCCCATTCCCGCCTATGCAGCCGATATGATCGTCATGGATGCCGCCGATATCGACGCCGTTGCACCCCTTTGCGACTTTGTGTTCTGCGCCGTCAGCATGGACAAAAAGGCCACCCGGGAGCTGGAAGAAAGCTACGCTCGTCACGAAATTCCCGTGGTGAGCAACAACAGCGCCTGCCGCATGCTGCCCGACGTGCCCATGCTGATCCCCGAGGTGAACGCCGACCATACCAGGGTGATCGCCGCGCAGAGAAAGCGTCTGGGCACCCAGCACGGCTTCATTGCCGTCAAGCCCAACTGCTCCATCCAGAGCTATGTGCCGGCGCTGACGCCGCTGATGCCCTACGGCATCGAACAGATCAGCGTATGCACCTATCAGGCCATTTCCGGCGCAGGCAAGACTTTTAAGACCTGGCCCGAAATGGAAGACAACGTGATCCCCTTTATTTCCGGCGAAGAGGAAAAAAGCGAGCAGGAGCCCCTCAAGGTGTGGGGCAAGGTAAGCCAGGAGGGCGGCAGGATCGTCCCCGCCGCAGCCCCCGTCATTTCCGCCCAGTGCCTGCGCGTGCCCGTGCAGGACGGCCATATGGCGGCGGTATCGGTGAAATTCACCCGTAAGCCCGAAAAGGAAGATATTCTCAAACTGTGGCAAAACGGTGGCACCATTGCGCAGGAACTGGGCCTTCCCTCCGCGCCCCGTCCCTTCCTCCGCTATTTTGAGGAGGACAACCGCCCCCAGACCCGTCTGGACCGGGATTTTGAAGGCGGCATGGGCGTGACCATCGGCAGGCTCCGGGAAGATCCGCTGTTTGACTACAAGTTCGTTTGCCTCTCCCACAACACCCTCCGCGGCGCGGCGGGCGGCGCCGTGCTCTCCGCAGAGCTGCTCTGCGCCCAGGGCTATATTACCCCCAAGGAGTAAACCATGAAGCAGAAATTGTTTACCGGCGTCGCAACGGCGCTGATCACCCCCTTTCAAAAGGACGGCAGCGTGGACCATCAGGCGCTGAAAAACCTTGTCAATTGGCAGATCGACTGCGGCATCGATGCGCTGGTGGCACTTGGCACCACGGCAGAAGCCGCCACCATGACACATCAGGAATGGTGCGACGTGCTTGCCTGCGTGGTGGAAACAGTAAATCACCGCGTACCCGTCATCGCAGGCACAGGCGGCAACAATACCCAATCCGTCATCGAAAAGGCCAAAGCCGCAAAGGAGATCGGCGCGGACGGCCAGCTGTGCGTGACCCCCTACTACAACAAGGCCACCCAGCAGGGGCTCATCGCCCATTATACCAACATTCATGATGCGACCGATTTGCCCATCATCCTCTACAACGTGCCCTCCCGCACCGGCATGACGGTAAAGCCGGAAACGGTGCACGCCCTGTCCAAATTGCCCCGCATTGCGGGCATCAAGGAAGCCAGCGGCGATGCAGGTTTGGCCGGCGATATCCTTTCCCTGTGCGGGGAGGATATGCCCCTGTATTCCGGGTCGGACGAAATCACATTGCCCCTTCGCGCAATCGGCGGCAGCGGCGTGATCTCCGTGCTTTCCAACGTGGCGCCCCGGATGATGCTGGATATCTGCCATAAGCCCCTGGAGGAGGCAGGCCAATATCAGCTTGCCGCCATGAAACTGATCCGCCTTTTGTTTAGCGAGGTGAACCCCATCCCCGTGAAAAGTGCCTGTCACCACCTGGGGCTGTGTGAAAACGTGCTGCGCTTGCCCCTCACCCCCATGGAAAAGAGCAACGAAGAAAAACTCATCGCCGAAATGGAAAGGTTGAACGTAAGATGCTGAACATTCTCCTCAGCGGCGCATGCGGCCGCATGGGACGGGAAATTGCCCATATCGCCTGCGAGCATGACGTAAAGATCGTATCCGGCGTGGACGTAAACGTTTCGGATATGCCCTTCCCCGTGTACCCCTCCTTTGATCTGTGCGCGCTTCATGATGCGCAGGTGCTGGTGGATTTTACCCGCGCGGAAAACCTGCCCTTCGTGCTGGATTTTGCGGTCAAAAACAAGCTCCCCCTGCTCCTTGCTGCCACCGGCTACGGGGAAAAGGATCTTTCCATGATCCGGGACGCCGCCAAAGTGATCCCCATTTTCCGCAGCGCCAATCTGAGCCTTGGCGTGCATGTGCTCAAATTGCTCAGCAAAAAGGCTGCGGAACTGCTCCCCGGCTTTGATATCGAGATCGTGGAAAAGCACCACAACCAGAAGCTGGACGCGCCAAGCGGCACCGCCAATATGCTCTATGACGCCGTCAAAAATGCCCAAAGCGTGCCGGTCTACGGCCGTCACGACCGCACCCAGCGCCGGGACAAAAACGAGATCGGCCTGCTTTCCGTCCGCGGCGGCACGGTGACGGGCGAGCATGAGGTGGGCTTCTACGGGCAAGAGGAAACCGTACTCATCTCCCACAGCGCCCAGAACCGCCGCATCTTTGCCCACGGCGCCATGCGCGCCTGCCGCTTCATCTGCGATCAGGCCCCCGGCGAATACAATATGGACGATATGATCGCCCTGTAACGCCGCAATCAAAAAGCCCCCCGACGGGAGGCTTTTTTGTTTTGCAGATTTTTGCAGGTTTACTCCGTGATGGCGTAGAACGCGGGCTTGGGCTGGCTCATGCCGTCAAAGAGCAGGGGGTAGTTTTCCCTGCGCCAGCTGAGATTATCCACCGTGCCCCAGGTGTGCACGGCCTCCAGTTGATCCGCATAGCTTACGTACAAATCCATCAGCTGTTTGTAGAACGCCGCCTGCTCCTTCCAGTAGAATCCGGTATTGGAGGGGATGCCCACGTCCAGCTCGCTGACGCGCAGGCGAATGGGCGTGCCATCGTTCAACGTGAACTTGGCGATCTCCTTCCACGCCACCTCCACAAAGAACATGTTAGTGCTGCCCTGGGTGTAATGGCTCTGGAAGCCGTAGCCATCCACGGTGCCGTCGGCGATGAGGCTTTCAAGCAGCCGTCTGATACCCAGGTTTTTCATGGTCTGCTCGCTGTTGTAATCGTTGTAGTAGAGCAGCGTGCCGGGTGCGGCATACTTGCGGGCGTACTCAAAGGCGCGGTTGACAAAATCCTGTCCCACCACCTGCGTCCAGAGGGAATCCCGCAACTGGGCGCTGCCGTCCTGCACGGCCTCGTTGACCACGTCCCAGGAAACGATGACGCCGGGGTAGTTTTCATTTGTCCACTCCAACACCTGACGGATGTAGTTTTCCATGCGCTTCAGCATGATTTCACGGCTGACCAGAGGCTTGGTGGTGGAATAACCCTCGTGGAAGAACATCTTCGGCGTCTGGGAATGCCACACCAGCACATGGCCGTGAACCTTCACGTCATTGGCCTTGGCCCACTTGAGCAGCGGGATGCACTTGTCAAACTGCACCACCACCTGCGTTTCGTCCCCCGTATCCTTGACGGCCTTTTTGCAGCCCGCCACGTTGAGCAGGGAATCCGGCTTCATTTCGTTGCCGTAGGTAAAAATATTGAACTGGCTCCTGTAAAATTCCATGCGGTCGCCGTCCAATACCTCGTTGCCCACCACGGCGGTGCCAAAGTCAAAAT